>NZ_JBGUHR010000026.1:0-27646 GCF_045112255.1 Fibrobacter sp. | reverse complement strand
TCACTCGGTCATGAGCGCCTGCAAGCAGTCGCCCGCGACTCTCGTTTTGCACGCTACTGCGAAGAAAAAAAACTTGGCCGACGCTTTTATTCTCAATACGATTCTTTTCAATTTTTCTAATTAAACAGTTTTTCTCGCTTTTACTATTTAAGAAATTCAACAAATTTGAAGTTGCATTTTTTATATTTCGCTAAAAAGAAGGAATGATAATGCCTTTAAATGCCGAAGAAGAATTTCAATTAGAGTGGATCAAGAACCACCAAATGGAAGACAAGGACGAACTTGCCGAAATCCAGGCCGAGGCAGAAGCTGAAGCAAGGCCGCAGCGCGCCACACGTGGCAAGAAAATGCGCCGCAACCCCGCCGCCTGGGAACTCCCCAACCCCGAAGACGAAATAGACCTTCACGGCCTCACCTCCGAAGAAGCCGCCGAAGCCGTTGAACGCCGCATTGATGACCTCCTCATCGCAGGCCTCAGCGTTCTGCGCGTGATTCACGGTGGGGGCAACCCGGAATACGGCAACGTCAAGCGCATTATCGACCGCAAAGTGCGCTCCGAATGGAAAAATCGAGTCGTTTTCTACAAGGTTGAACCCGACAACGCCGGTTCCAGCATCATGAAAATCGGCAAGCCGCGCCCGCAAGCCGCAAAAAAGAAAAAATAATGAAAAAAATTTCACTTTTTTTGCCCTTACCCCTTTAAAAGTGAAACGAAATTAACTATAATTGTGCGCGTCAACGACGAAGCGTCAAGACAAAAACAAAACGGAATATAGCTCAGCCTGGTAGAGCGCTTGCTTCGGGAGCAAGAGGTCGTGAGTTCGAATCTCGCTATTCCGATAAAAAGAGAAACCACCCACAAGGGTGGTTTTCTTTTTATATCTGAAATACGCTAATGAGAACTCACGAAGTGAGTTCGACAAATTTGTTCCGTGAACGAAGTGAAACGTGGAGCGAAAGCCTTGTCCTGCAACAAAGTTGCAGGCAAGCCCGAAGGGCGAAACGGGAATAGCAAGACCGTTTCGGCAATCTCGCTATTCCGATAAGAAAAGAGTCATCCGAAGGATGGCTCTTTTTCTTATTTGGCATCACGTGAATTTGAACGAGCGACGAAGTCGTGAGTTCGACTAAATCACTCCATGAGCGAAGCGAATATTGAGTGATTTAGAGATTACGCCGCAAGGCGTAACCCGAAGGGCAAAATGCGAAACGCAAGTGAGCATTTTGTCTAACCTCGCAATCACAGACAAAAACCTATGCAAAAGTTGAAACGAAGTAAAATTTTTGTCTCATCTCGCATCAGCAGATTATAGCAAGACCGTTTCGGCAATCTCGCTATTCCGAGCACCCGCCCCCGAATCTCCGTTCCGGATTCGGGCAATGGTCCTCATGACCGTCGGGCCAAACCCATACTTCATCTGCAAACGGACACGATTCGCATTTACCACCAACAGCGCATTGGTCAACGCTATTATCAAAAAACAAACTTCCCTCATGCTTCACATTCGAAACAGAAAGCGCACCCGTCCGAAGCTCCTTGCGCAACGAATCTAGCGACGCATCATCTGGCATATACATTTCACGGAGTTGCTGCGAAGCTCCTTTCAGCACCACCACCTTATTCCACTTGATTCTATCAATCCCAATCGCAGAAGCCCACGACACAAGCTCCGGCACATCGTGCATATTCTTTTTATGCAGCGTCACTTGCAGCGAGACCGTCGCGACTCTCGCATCCGCACTTGAAAAAGTCTCGGTCCCCGCGCATTCCACATCAGCAGTTCTCGCGCAATCAACTTTCGCGCAGTCAGCATTCTCGCGCAACTTATCGCGCACATTCACCAGCTTTTCGACATTCGCTTTCCAGCCGTCAAACTGTTCCGACGCTAAATAGCTCACCTTGATGTCACTGCACGAACACAACAGCAATTCCATCGCAGCTTCGCTTCCCCACTTTCCAGGGAACGTTCCATTCGTCGTGAGGTTCAGCGGAATTTCAAGCGTTCTGCACAACTCCAGCAGTTCATCAAAATGCGAATAAAGTAGAGGCTCCCCCATTGTCGATGGGATGACCTCGCGCAGCAAGCGTCTTCCCGAAACATCTCGTTCTGCGGCGTACTTTTCAATTGCTGCCTGCGCAACTTCGAATGGCATCTCGCCCATACCAAATGCGCGGCGGTCTCTATTACAATTAAAAAGACGCTCCCCATTACTATTCACAGCACTCCGCGCATCGCAATAACGTAAAGCCCGCTGGTTCAAAAAACACAGCGGACAATGCAAATTGCAAACGTCAGGATTTGTGAGTAAAGTAATGCGGCGCATTTTGCAGCGCACCTTACTCCCGATGTTCTCTCAAGTACTTAATCGCAGCGAGGCCAGCAATAGCGCCTTCGCCAACGGCTACAGCCACCTGGAGCGTACCCCCCGTGCAGTCGCCTGCCGCAAAGAGTCCAGGAACGGTTGTCTGAAAATCCTTATCGAGCACGAGCTTTCCATCATCGAACGCTGCGCCAGCTTTCAATGCCAAATCCGTTGCATTCGCGCTACCCATGGCCACGAACATGCCGTCAAAATTGGCATCAAGTCCGTCATCAAACTTCACGCCCTCAAATTGTCCCGCGCCCTTGAGTCCAGTAATTTTGCGGGTTTCAATCTTCACGCTTTCGGGGAATGCCGCTGTAAGTTCAGCACCGTTCGTCAGGAGCGTCACGCTGTTGACTACAGACAAAAGTTCAGTTGCTTCATGCAACGCATACTCGCCCGAACCAAGCACAGCCACATTCTTTTTACGATAAAAGAAAGCATCGCAAACAGCGCAGTAGCTCACGCCGTGGCCTTCCATTTCAGCCATTCCAGGGAGCGGAGTCTTTTTACGAGCGGCACCTGTCGCCATCACGCAGACCTTGCCGCGATACGTTCCGTTCAAGCCCGTTGCGACAAAACCAAAGCCATCGAACATGAGGTCTGTCACCTCATCGTCCACAATTTGCGCACCAAGGGCAATCGCCTGTTTCTTACCGACTTCGGCAAGTTCAGCCCCCGTGAGCGGTTTTTCTAGACCAAAATAATTTTCGATCTTGTGAGCCTTTGCAAGCGCACCTACATCCTTACCCACAAGCTGAACCTCGAGTCCAGCACGAAGACCGTAAAGGGCAGCCGAAACACCGGCCGGTCCATGACCCAAAATCAATATATCTACCATAATAACCTCAACATTAATATACGATTTTATTTATTTTAAATCTGTAATAATTAATGAATTTTGGATTTGAGAACGATGTTGCAACGCTACCCAACGCGAGATTTATTTGTTGAAGCTGGATATGGTCCCAATTTTGCGGACCAGCTTATTCAGAATGCCTATAGCAAACTTTTTGAGGGCGATCCGATCGACGAACGCATCTATTTCGAAGCGTCCGACGACATGGCATACATCATCGACATTGGGCACGACGACATCCGTTCCGAAGGCATGAGCTACGGCATGTTCATCGCCGCGCTGACCGACCACGAAGTCACGTTCGACAAGCTCTGGAACTTTTCCAAGCGCTTTGTCCGCAACAACGACGGCCCGCACAAGGGATATTTTTCATGGCAAGTCAACACGACCGACTTTTCCATGATGGACCCAGGGGCAGCCCCAGATAGCGAAGAATACTTTGCCGCAGCCCTCCTTATCGCTGCAAAGAGATTCAATCGCGAAGACCTCCTCAATGATGCCAAGGAACTCATCCATGACATCAAGTACAAACCGCAAAATGAACTTGTAGGTCCGATCATCGACCCGGAACGCAAGCTCATCAAGTTTTCACCCGTTCTCGGCAATGACTTCACCGACCCGAGTTACCATACGATGGCGTTCTACCGCATGTTCGCCGAAGCAACTGATGACGAATCCTGGCTTGAAGTCGCTCAGGCAAGCATTGACTTTTTGCAAAAGGCGGCACACCCGGTCACCGGGCTTTGCGCAGACTATACCGAATACGACGGCACTCCCAAAGCCATGCCCTGGTTCCCCGAAAGCAACAACTTTAGCGGAGACGCATGGCGCGTTGCGCTCAACTTGAGCCTCGACTATTCGATATTCCGCGGACACGAAAGCGAAAAAGAAATCTGCGAACGCATTCTGCACTTTTTCCAGAACTGTACGCCTTACCTCTCCGACTACTCCGTCGATGGGGGGCCGTATCCGCACCAAGGGAGAAACGCGACGCCAGGGCTTATTGCCATGAACGCCGCCGCAACGCAAGTGCTCCCGATCGATGACCCACGCATTACGCCGTTTGTCAGACGACTTGCAGCGCTCTCCGTGCCTTACCGTTTTTGGCGTTACTATGACGGGATGTTGTACTTAATCGGATTACTCGCCACCGCGGGAAAAATCACACTCTAAGGAGGATCGTATGAAACTACCTGCCATCTTATTCATTGCGGCAAGCTCCATTGCTTTTACCGCCTGCGACGATGTTCGTGTTGAAAAATACCCGAACGGAAACGTCCGCTTCGAAGCCACCTACGTCAACGACAAAAAGGAAGGCCCTGAAAAGGAATACTACGATGACGGTACACTCAAGCGAGAATCCAGCTACGTGAACGACCGCCGCGAAGGAGTGACCAAGGAATATTACAAGGACGGCACTCTCCAGTCAGAACTCCCGTACGTGAACGGCTACATCGAAGGAACGGTTATCCGTTACCACAAGAACGGCAAGGTCGCCACGAAAGCCGAATACAAGCAAAATAAGCAAGTCGCTTTCGGCGAAACATACAACGAAGACGGCAGCCCCGCAACAAGCGGAAGCTACAAGGATCCTCGTGACGGAAATTCTTACGAATGGATTGTCATTGGCGACCAGCTCTGGACAGCCGAAAACATGAACTTCGCCACCGCCTCAGGTGCAATTTGTTCACAATGCAACCACTGGGGACGTCTCTACGATTTCCAGAATGCGCAAAAGGCTTGCCTCGAAGGTTTCCACATGCCGAGCAAGGCCGAATGGCAAAAACTCCTGAAAGTCGCCGGTAAAAAGCCGGGTGTCGTTCTCAAGGCCGGTTACGGCTGGGATCCGATCAAGCCCGAATCTCCGATTTTCGGAAACGGCAAGGATGAACTCGGATTCGGCGCAAAGGCTGGCGGTGCGCACTTCGCCAAGAGCGATGTTGCCATAAAGGACCGCAAGTTTGACGAAGCCGGCAAAAAGGCTTACTTCTGGACAAGCGAAGGCGAAGTCCTCGTATTCTTCCATGACAAAGATATCGCCAAGTTCGAAAAGTTCAATCCCGAATTCGGCGCAAGCCTCCGCTGCATTAAAGACTAATTAGCTATTGGTCAATAGTCATTAGTAAATGGTTATAACGCAAAACTCCTCGGCATAACCGAGGAGTTTTTTACTCTTTCAATTTTTCCATTTAATCAAGCGTTGCATGTGCAGCGATGGTGTAAATTTCAGTCACATCCTTCGCCTTGAGTGGCACAAAGCCCCAGCCATCGCCTGGATTCAGCTTTTCCACAAGTGTCGGGATATCTTCTTCTTTCGCGCCGAGTTCCGCAAAGTTAATCGGCATGCCAATAGAATGCAGGAATCGGCGGAACGCCTTAATGCCTTCGAGTGCAGTCGCTTTCGGATTTTCAAAATTCATTTGACAACCGAACACGCGCGTTGCCATCTGCGCAAAACGCATCACATTATGGTCAACGACGTATTCCATCCACGCCGGCATGATAACTGCTAGGCCCGCGCCATGGGCGCAGTCATAGAGTCCCGAAAGTTCATGTTCAATCGCGTGGCTGTTCCAGTCCTGACTGCGCCCGCAGCCCACAAGACCATTGTGGGCTACCGTACCCGCCCACATGATGTTCGCACGAGCCTCGTAATTGGCGGGTTCGGCCATGGCGCGCGGCCCTTCCTTGAGCATCGTGATGAGCAGCGCTTCGCAAAGGCGGTCCGTCGTCTCGACTTCCAAAGTATTCGTGAAATAGCGTTCAAACACATGAGCCATGATGTCGGTAATGCCACAAGCAGTCTGATAAGGCGGCAACGTGCAAAGCAAAGCCGGATTCTGCACCGCAAATCTCGGGCGAATCACATCCGCGCCAATGTCGCGTTTGAGCATTCCCTCTTCTTTCGTCACGACGGAATCGCCACTCCCTTCGGAACCGGCAGCAGCAATCGTCTGCACCACGCCAATCGGGAGCGCCTTCGTGACCGACAACTTTTTCGCATAAAAGTCCCAAAAATCGCCATCGTAAAGAGCGCCCACAGCAATTCCCTTGGAGCTATCGATGACGGAGCCACCGCCCACAGCAAGGATGAAATCAACCCCGTTTGCACGCACCACCTCAATACCCTTGTAAATGAGCGTATCACGCGGGTTCGGCTTTACGCCACCGAGTTCCACATAGGCGATGCCCGCAGCGTCAAGTGAAGCCTTAACGCGGTCAATCAAACCGGAACGTACGGCAGAACCACCACCGTAATGAATCAGCACCTTCGTGCCGCCATACTTTTTGACGAGTTCACCGCATTCGTTTTCGCGGTCTTTACCAAAAACAAATTCCGTGGGGCTGTAGAAATTAAAGCTATCCATATTCCATCCTTGTGTTTCAATTAAAAATACAAGAAAATCCCACCCAGCGGCAGGATTTTACAATTTTTTCTGTTCTCTAGAGGAAACACCTATTAAAATCTAAGCGAAACGCCTACGCGCGGAACAATCTGAAATCCTGAAAAGACATGATTGAGTTTATAATCGATTGTTTCAAAATTATCGTTACTATAACTATATTCTTTCGTTCTATATCCAAAGCCGAACAAATTCACAGCCACATCTACACCCGCATTAATTCCAAGCCGTTCCGTAATTCGATACCCCACAACAATATCGGCACCTCCAACAAAATTAAACAGCCACGTTGAAATATCTTCAGTGAAATCCTGGTAAGATTTTCCAAAGTATTTCATATCAACACCAAGAATAGCATGTACCGCTAATATGAAATCATTTGCAAACGGAGCATAGCCCAATCCAACTTTTGCATTCAAATCAAAACGAGAATCAATTTGATTCATATGCGCATACGGATCATAATAAGAATAATTTTTGGATTCATTCACAGGGAAATTAATAAAACCAATTCCTGCTCCGACCTCAAAAGACAAACCATTTTGATAAACCAAATCACGAGTCCACTTCAATTGAAGTCCCATAGTCATATCCATGTTTAAATCACGATCACGAGTAAAGCTATCTTCGTATTCTAAATTGCTATACTGGGTCCACGTTCCGCCCAAATCCATCGAAAGCGCAATACTAAATGTATGGAAAACAAAACGCTCCTGCTGTTTTCCATCACTCTGTGCAAAAGACATTAAAGCCAAGAGCATCACGGTAGCAAGCACATTTTTCATCAAAATGGACATTCCATTCTCCATCAAAAACTTATACGAAAAGATAAATATAATTTAATTTCAAAACATCTCTAGATTCTTCAAAATCAAAGATTTCTCAGAATGACAGATAAAACAAAAACTTCCCGGAGCATATCCGAGAAGCTTTAAAAAAGGCTACCCCGGCGATGTCCGGGGAGACTAGGTCAAAGAAGACAAATCACTGTCTACTTCCTACTGCCTACTTCCTACTACGTAGTATACTCTGCGTTGATCTTCACGTAGCCGTAGCTCAAGTCGCAGGTGAATGCGCTTGCAGAAGCCTGGCCGATGTTCAGCACGAGCGTTACTTTGTATTCACGCTGACGAACCACGGCATGCAGTGCAGCCGTCTGCTTTTCATCCAGCTGTACCGGACGGCCTCCTTCAAGAACCTTCACTTCACCGAAGTAGAGGTCCGTGTGTTCGGCAACCATGTTGCAGCCGCTAGAACCAGCACTGCTGAGGATACGGCCCCAGTTCGGGTCTTCACCGAACATAGCGCACTTGGCGAGGTTCGACGTACCGATGAAACGTGCCATGCGGAGAGCTTCTTCGTGGCTTTCAGCCTTTTCAATGCGGAGTTCGATGAGCTTTGTAGCACCTTCACCATCGCGGACAATGTCTTTTGCAAGGCTCTGCATCACGAGCGTCAAAGCAGCGCGGAATTCGCCCTGTTCGCTGAGGGAGAGGTCTTCGTACTTGATGCCGCTCATGCCGTTAGCAAGCATGATGCAAGTGTCGTTCGTGCTGGTGTCACCATCAACCGTAATAGCGTTGAAGGAGTCAGCAATATTGGCGCGGAATTCAGCAAAGAAGTCAATCGGCAAAGCAAGGTCAGTCGTGATGAAGGCAAGCATCGTAGCCATGTTCGGGTGGATCATGCCAGAACCCTTGCAGGCGCCACCGATGGTCACCACACCCTTTTCCGTCTTGATTTCCACAGCGTGACTCTTGAGAGCAAGGTCCGTCGTGAGGATAGCGCGGCCGAATTCTTCGGAAGCATCTTCATGGAGCTTTTCCACGAGCTTCGGGATACCGGCTTCGATCTTGTCCATCGGCATCAGGTGGCCAATCACGCCCGTGCTGCAAACAAGTACGCTCTTCGGCGTGAGCTTCAAGGCTTCTTCGGTAAGGACTGCCATGCGTTCAGCATCGGCATAACCCTTTTCGCCCGTGCAAGCATTAGCGTTACCGCTGTTCACGATCACAGCAGATGCAAAGTGGGCATGTTCCAAAGCGGCCTTGTCGTAAAGGACCGGAGCAGCCTTCACCTTATTGGTGGTAAAAACGGCGAAGCAGCGGGCAGCCTTTTCGCTCTTGAGAAGAGCCATATCGGCATTGCCGCTGGCCTTGATTCCGGCGCAAATTCCAGATGCGGTAAAGCCCTTGGGGGAGCAAACGCCGCCTTTTTCCAACACAGTGTACATAGTATCTCCTAAAAAGAAGCTTTCTTTGCGATTCTGGGCTCGCAAGGCCCGTTAAAATTTTTACCTTATGGAGCATGGAAAAGATCATGTTTACACAAGAGGCTTACGACAAGCTCGTTAAGGACCTTGAAAATTTAAAAAATGTTGAACGTCCCCGCGTACTTCAAGAATTAGTTGATGCCCGTGCACAAGGCGATTTGAGCGAAAACGCTGAATACCATGCCGCGAAGGAGCGCCTCGCCGCTATCGATAACATCGAAATGCCGAAGCTCCAGGACCAGCTCGCCCGTGCCCAGGTGATTGCTTTTGATACGAACTCCGATACTATCAAGTTCGGCGCAACAGTCACCGCCAAGAACTTGAAGACCAAGCGCGATATCGTGTACCAGCTCGTCTCTCCCGAAGAAGCCGACGCCCTCAACGGCAAGATCAGCTTTAAGAGCCCGATTGGTGCAGCCCTCATGGGCAAGAAGCGCGGCGATACCGTCGAAGTCGTAACGCCCAAGGGCAAGAACCAGTTCGAAATTATCGATTTCAAGTAATCCATGTTCGTAACGCTCATCGGCAAAGACCAGTTCAGCAAGGACAAGCGGATTGAAAAATTTCTGTCCGAGACTCTTGGCGACCGGATTTCAGATCCGATGGCCAAGCAAGTGCTGTACGCCACCGACACAAACATCGCCTCCATCTCCGATGTCATCATCGAAGCATGCGATTCCGTGTCGATGTTCTCGCCAGAACAGGTCATCGTCGTACGCAAAGCCGAAGCCCTCAAGACCGACGACATGAAAGCGCTCGCCAAGTGGCTCCCCCACGCGGCAAGCGGCAAGTTGCTCTTCGATTTTGAAACGCTTCTCGCCTCCAGCGAACTCTACAAGGCGCTCGCAAAAGTTGGCAAGGTCGAAAAGTTCGACGTTCCGAAGCAATACGAAATGGCCGACTGGATTTCAGCCGTCGTTCCGACGCACTTCAACAAGGCGATCGAGCCTGCGGCATCGCAGTACCTCGCCGAAGCGCTCGGCAACGACACCAAGCTCGTGAGCGAAGAAGTCGAGAAAATCATCCTCTACGCTCCGGACTGCAAAAAGATTACGCTCGACCTCGTGAAAACGATGGTCGTCTCCCAGCGCGATATCCCGACCTACGAGATCGAAGGATTCTTCGGCATGCAGAATGCCAAGGCTTACGTCCAGAAGCTGAACGAACTCTTGAACAGCGGCGTCGATGCCATCCGTATTTCGAACACGCTGTACAACTACGCGCTCTCGCTTTTGAACTACGGCTCGCTTACCGCAAAAGGCGTCTCGCCCGAAGAAGCCGCCAAAAAGATCGGCAAGAACTACTACATGTTCGTGAAAAAAGGCCAAGCCGCCGAGTGCTGCCGCCGTTGGCGTAAGCCGCTCCTCGTGCGCGTTCTGCGCCGCCTCGCCGACCTCAATTACGAAATCAAGAGTGGCAAGTGCCCTACCCGCATGAGCCAGGAACTCGCGCTCGCCGCACTCGTCGTGCGATAATTAGAATACAGAACGTCGCTACGCGACTGGCAGACGAAAGACTAAAAAAAAGCCCTGGCAGAGCCAGGGTTTTCGCATTCTTATTTGATCCCGGCAAGAGGCCGGGAGACAAGTTCATTAATTACTGATTCCAGCCATCATCGTCGTGGGAATTTTCCGGAACCGGAGCTTCCGGGGTTTCACCCGTCACCACCGGGGATTCCATGATCTTTTCATCGACCGGCTTGAGTTCCGGAGCGGCAACACTGGAAGTCTCTTCGGACTTTTCAGAAATATCGACATTGCCGATGTAGTTGCGGATGATTCTCGGAGTAACAAAGATCACGAGGTCCTTCTTCGTGATAGACTTGCGGCTATACTTGAAGAGGTTGCCAAGCAGCGGAATATCCTTGAGGAACGGGATACCGCTTTCGCTTTCCGTGTTTTCATTACGGGTAAGGCCACCGATCACGACCGTTTCACCGTCAGCCACGACCACCTTGGTCTTTGCTTCCTGGGTCGAAATCACGACTTCGCCCTTTTCGTCATAGCCATAGGAGTTGTTTTCCGGATGGAGGTCGAGCAAGATGCGGTTGTCGCCAGAAACATGCGGCGTCACCGTGAGCTTGATACCGGTTTCAACCATCTTGGTCGAAGATTCACCGCTATCGTCAATCACGCGGATGGAGACCTTGTCACCCATGAACACCTGAGCTTCCGTGTTATCAAGCGTAGAAACCTGCGGGCTGGCGAGCACTTCCGTAGAAGCATCACCCATCAAGTTCGAAATGGCAATCTGGAGATTGTTGTCGAGGAGGCTTGCCGTAATGGCGGTACTAGCCTTGCCCACAGCCGGAGAAGTTCCGTTCGGGAAGGACTTAATAGCACCACTGATTCGACTTGCACCGGCCTCAGCAGCACCCGGAAGAGCAGCAGTACCAGGAGTAAGGGTTGCAGACCCCACCGCAGCAGTCCAGTCCACACCAAGTTCACGGGCCAGTTCACTGTTCACGACAACAAGCTTAGCCGTAATCATGATCTGGAGCGTTTCAACGTCAAGTTCGGTAAGGGCATTGCCCATCTGCTCGATCTTGCTTTCAGTATCGTAAACGATGATGGAATTCGTGCGTTCCACGACAGAAATCTTACCGCGATTGGACTTCATGCTTTCAAGCACCTTGACAAGTTCATCGGCCTTGGCGTGATGTACCTGGAAATTCTTGCGGACAAGAGGCGCCGTCTGTTCAGCCTGATTTTCTTCGTCAGCAATTTTCTTTTGCTTTGCCTGATACGTGCTCAAGCGCTGGATAGAAATGTACTTGTCCTGAATCACCCATGTAAGGTCATTCATGTTACAAATAATGTCCAAAGTTTCCTGCCAGGTCTTCTTGGTCACACGCAAGCTGATCTTGCCCTTGACATCCGGGGCAATCAAAATGTCCACACCTGCAATCACCGACACAGAGCGGAAAATGGCTTCGTAGTCCATGTTGACGAAGTTGAAATCATATAACTTCTTATTCGGAGCAACGGAGCCTTCGGCAGGAGCAGCCCACGCAGTAGCAAAACTTGCCACCATGATAAGAATAGTCAGAATTTTAGTCAGCTTTTTCACTTTTGACCCCCAAATTTATCGGGAAGACCCATAGAGTAGCGACGGCTCACCCCGAATTCCTGAATCAAGAAGAGCACATCAGTTTGTGTAATTTTAAGAACTTTTCCGTTCATGATCTTATCGCCTTCCTTAATCGTATAAGACACGCTCGGATTCTTGGTTTCGACGAGGATAGCCACCGGCTCCTCGGCTTCCCAAATAATACCCACCAGTTCCACCTGGTCGATGTTGATACCTTCCTCGACCAAGCCCTTGATTTCTACGAACGGATCGCGACGACCAAACGAACTATAAGTCACGCGGTCTTCATAAAGTTCATCGAGGGCGCTTCCAACAGGTTTCATGCCCTGCGTGAGCATTTCACCGCGTTCCTGGTCCACCTTCTTGAGGCGTTCCATCTGCACTGCAGAAAGTTCATCGGTAAAGCTTACCGCACGGCGGTTCACGTAACCAATCTTGTTGCCCACCTGGACCTTGCGATAAAGCCCGTTCAAGTCCATATTCACAAGGCGGTCGCCAAAGACCACGCGCTGCATCACCTGAGCCTTTTCACTCGGAGCCGCATAGAATTCTGTTTCGTCGGCAACAACAATCAGTTCTCGCACGACCGGACGCAAATGGAACGTCTGAACGCTAGAAACAACCTTCTTGCTTTCCTTTTCGTAAGTCTTCACAAAGTCCGAAAATTCCGAGACCGCATCCGGCGACTTCATCCAGTCGCGTACATAAATGCCATTCGGACGGGCGCTCCAGAAGACAAATCCATCGCGACGGATTGCATTTTCAGCAGTCTGCAGGATCAATGCACCTTCCTGCACAAGAATCACAGGCTTCGCACCGGCTGAAAGCTGGATATTGAGACCATCCATATCCCAGAACACCGACTTCACAAGAGAGCCGGCGCTCACTTTAAACACAGGCGACCTTTCAGGACCCTTAACCGAGATCTTGATCACAAAGGATGCATTCGGCATAGAAACTTTGTCTATGCTAAGGCGAGTATCCGCCTCCAATCGGAACTGTTCCATGCCAGAACCGATAAGGACTGTCATTTCCTTGATTCCCGGAAGCAACGCGGAAGCTCCCGCCTGGGCCACGGGCACAGGAACAGGGGCCATATTCTGGGCAGCCGCCTTTTCAGCCGCTTTGCGTTCGGCAGCGAGGCGTTTTTCCTCTTCGCGGGCAGCCTTGCGATCGAGAGCGGCTTGCTTTTCGGCGGCCTTGCGGTCTAACACAGCCTGTTTTTCTGCCGCTTTGCGTTCAGCAGCGAGGCGCTTTTCCTCTTCACGGGCAGCCTTTTCTGCCGCTTTCTTATTTGCGGCATAAAGCTTCGACAGCGTCCAGGACTTACCGTTCGAACCCGCAAACTTCAGAAGGAAACTAGACTTGTTAAGAGCAATGGCGTTTTTGTCCGAATTGACGGAAGCGCCGACCTTGATCTCGATCTTCAAGAAATCCATGCCGCGGTACGCTTCCTTGAAAACCCTCATGGAACGTACAAACAACGAAGACGGATCGACATCGTACTTACCGACGCCAAGAGCAAAGTCTGATTCAGAGAAACCAACCGTCAAAGTGTTGGAAGCGTTATCGTATTTCTGATAAAATGTCGGCAAATTCTTGTCAGAGGCAAACTGGAATTCCATCTGGCAATTGTTCGCGCAATTGAAACGAACATCCTTAATCAGCGCAGCCTGTAAAGCCACGGCACTCGATAACAGCATAAGAAGGAACTTGCATTTCATTATTTGCCAACCTTCTTGGATGTATAAGTGGTCAAGTTGAAATTCACCGACATGGTAATCGGAGTCCAACCGTGTGTTTCAGCCTTCTGCACCTCGGCAGCGATGCCGGAATAGCGAGAAAGTCTCAAGTTCGTAATCGCAGTCGGGTAATTGAAGTTTGCAATTTCGGCAAACAGGTAGCCAAGCATGTGGTAACCGGAATTGACTGCAATGGAATAGCGGTTCTCGATGTAGTGTTCCCTTTCGGAACGTCCTTCAGGATTGAACTTCTGGATCTGCACACCGGAACTGCGAAGCACAGAATAGAGGTCCTGCAAGCGGAGCGGCACCTTTTCTTCTTCCGGGAACATTTCCTTCAGCTTCTGGAAATCCTTTTCGGCCTGTGCGAGCTGCATTTCTAGTTCTGCCACGCGATGCTTCTTGGAATTGATCTTATCCAGTTCCTTCTGGGCCGATATTCTCTGGCTTTCCAGATTTTCGTATTCTTTCTGGAACGGATCCCACATATACGTATAGCCAGCATATATACCCAACAAGATAACTGCAATCATCACGATGCAGTAAATATTTTTCTTGTCTTTAAAGTCAATATTAAGGTTGCCCATATCAACCCTCCTCTCCAAGATCGCGATTGAGTTCGACCTTGAGTGTAAAGCTGTAAGCTTCGTCGCCATCGACCTTCGTTGTAGAAATAGTCACCAGCGAGACTTTCTTTACGCTGACCTGTTTTTCGAGCTTGACCATGTATTCAGCCACCTCGGAAAAGTCGAATGTCGTCCCTTTCATTTCGAGGTTGAACTCGCTCACCTGCGAAACGCTGGTAAGCCACATGTTTGGAGGCAATACAGACGAAATGTTTTCGAACAGCACCACCCAGCGCTTTTTGCTGATCTGAATAGACTTAAGCGCATTGATCTTGGTATTAATGATAGACTGGTTCTTTTCAAGTTCGCTGATTTTCTTGAGCAGCGGGCGTTCACGTTCAACTGCAGAACGCACAGACTGGAGTTCAGCAGTCTTGCTAGAAATTTCCTGCAACGTATAAGCGTAAACAAACAAGGCCACAAAAATAGCGACAATGAAAAAGACTGTCGGCCACACCACGCGGCGGTCCGTAAGCCAAGTCAAGTCCGTTTGCTTTTTGCGGTGATCGCTTGGCAAAAGGTTGATCGTAATCGCAAGCGCCTTGTTGGCGCCTTTATTCTTCTTCGTAGCCATTAGAACTTCCTCATTGCAAGTCCCAAAGCCGGGGCGTAAATGTTAGACAGGGCAACCGACATGCCTTCCTTATCGACCACACTGGAATCGCATTCCACAGAGCGGAACGGGTTCACTGTAGCCGTTTCAATGCCAGTCTTCTCGGCAATATATTCCAGAAGGCCCGGAACGGCAGCACCACCACCACCGATCAAGATCCTTTCGAGCGGACGGGAATCTTCCGCAGAGGAATGATAGCGGATACCAAAAGTAATCTGGGACATCAGTTCTTCGAAAGCCACCTTCATCGCATCTTCGAGAACCGAAATAGCCACGCCTTCAATAACCTTCAAATCGTTTTTCTCAAACATTTCATGACATTTTTCGGCAGGAATGTCGAGGCTTGAAGACAGCTTATTGATGATAACATTTAGCGAACCGCCATTCATAGATCGTACGGAATGGAACGCACCATCCTGAATAAAGCCCACGCTCATCTTGTTATCGCCAATATTGAAGATAGCGGTTGTCTTCTTGCGTTCTTCGTCCGAAGCCGTCATAACAAACGAATTCAGAAGACCAAAGATATCGACATCCAGCGCCGAAAGTCTAATGCCCTTGCGCGTAAAGAACTGCGCCCAGGAATCAAGCATGGAACTCTTTGCCGCAACCACATTCACCTTGACTTCGTCGCCTTCACGAGATACGACCTCGTAGTCCAGCACGTTGTCCTGATCGTCAAACGGCGGACGAGACTGCGCCGTCTGAACGATAATGGC
The DNA here is from genome assembly GCF_045112255.1 of Fibrobacter sp. Lineage (GTDB taxonomy): Bacteria > Fibrobacterota > Fibrobacteria > Fibrobacterales > Fibrobacteraceae > Fibrobacter. Next base: position 11,957 of record NZ_JBGUHR010000026.1, on the reverse strand, counting down.
TTCTTCGTTACCGTTCTTCGGAACCTTGATCGAGAGGCGATCGACGAGTACGCCACCTTCACCGGCACCGCAGTTCACGGAAGCAACAACATCCACATTTTCATCAAGCGGATGACGGAGCAAAAGCTTGGAGAAGGCTTCGCCCAACTTGTCGAAACCGTCCTTTTCTTTCTTCGCACCCTTTTCTGCAGTCAAATCGTCGGAATCACGTCTTTGGATAAGACCATTGATGATGGAGCCTGCGGGTACAGGTTCCAAATCCACTTCGCGCACAATCCTTTTACCGTTAGCATCATGATAGACCTTAACGTACTTGATGCTGTAGTGGCCAACATCTATGCCAACAGTTTCGCGCTCTCCACGAATTCTAGCAATCAATCCTAAAGCCAAAATAAACTCCGATAAGTAACAATACTATGTAAATTTTACTTTCATAAACATCGAATGTCAAGAGAAAATCAATTCTAAATCACATAAATCTAAGTTGTTACGCTATTTACCTCGTTTTTCTTCGACTTCGTTTTACGAGTAACCTCAAAAATGTACTGGAGGACTCGTTCCTGAGTCCATGCATACGATCCGGTGAACACCGCCGCAATGGAATTGTACAGCGGATAATCAGGATTCCGGTGTCCCAGGTTGTTCAGAACCTTAACATCCACGGTCTGCACACCAAACGTCGGAAGCTCAAACGAAATCGAGAATTCCTGGTCCGGCTTGCAATCAACAGCAAGCCCAAGCAAAATACCACCAGCAGAAAGGTCATAAAGCATTCCCGAATGCTTTTCCCCATTCGGAAATGTTGCGGTCACCGGGAAATCGACAACTTCACGGACCCACTTACGCAGTTGTTCCTTATCCAGTTGATTGCAATGCGTAAAAACAACTTTATCAGGGGTAGCGGCAAGAACCACAAGCCTCTTTGAATAAACGGCGTCGTTCATTCGAGTCCAGCGGATCAGCACACGCGAACCCTGCAATGTCTTGGCTAGAGAAACAGATCCATCAATCTTCACACTCCAGGTTTTCTCAGAGCGTTCAAGAATTTTTGCACGCTTAAAGACCTGTCCACTTTCAAATTCCAAATCCACGCGATCATCCACGTTAAACTGTCTCGTCGAGCAGACCATCGTCAAAGGATTGGATCCCGTAAAATCCATTTTGCGTCTCAAGCCCGCGATCGCTTCAAGCGTTTCGTCACGGACGGAAAACACATTGCGGATGCGATAAAATTCCGAGACAGCGGCTTCAAAAAGTCCTGACGAGTTCAGCACAGCGTCCTTGTTTTCGAACTTGGACGAACGCACGAGCTTTTCCAGGGTACGTACTTCCTTGGGCGTAAATTCAAACGCCTTGATCTTCTCGTTGAACGCATCTGTACCAAACATCACCTCATTTTCGCGACGGTTGTACATGAGCTGAACTTCAATCAGCACCAATGCGACAAACGGAAGAACCGGAAGGATATAGTACTGGAAAATTCTCCAGACTTCTTGAAACTCGCTAGTCATCAGACCTCACTACAGTTCTGTCCAGACCCCGTTGATGTAGCTTGCGAGGATGGAAGACGGCAGTTCCTTGCCCGTAAGCGGGGAATTGCAGACATGGCCTGCAAAGTCGCTTTCGAGAACCTTGTGCGTTTTTTCCGGAGCGAGCACCACCACGCTTTCGCCGGCTGATTCTGCACCCGCCAAACGAGCAGGAGCGGTCGAGAGGAGTTCGATAGCACGAACTTCGCCCACCTTAGCAACAAGTTTGTTCCAAATAGCAGGGAGAGCAACTTCCAGGGAGAGTGCGCCCGGCACGGAGTCTTCGAAGTTCACAACCGTATCCTGACGGAGTACCGGCGTGTGGTTCACGCTAATCGCATTGACCGTACCATCGGCAATGCCCTGCCACAGAGCTTCGCGGTCTGCAGCGGAGCGGATCGGCGGGAGGATATGGTATGCGGAGTCAAGCGTTTCGAGGCAGGAATCGTCCAAAAGCAGGTGGTACAAGTTCACATCGCAAGTGACATCGATACCGTTCTTGCGGGCGTTACGGACAAGTTCAAGAGTTTCACCGCAAGTGACCTGCTTGAAGTGTACCGGCACCTGGAGGAATCGAGCAGTTTCAAGAACCGTGTAGGCGGCAATCGTTTCGGCAATGCGCGGAATGCCCTTCATGCCGAGCATGTCGGAGTAGGCGCCTTCGTGAACGCAACCGCTGTGGCGGAGCGTCTTGTCCATCGGCTGGAAGAAGAAACGCTTGCCCGTCATCTTGCCGTATTCCATCGCAAGGCGGAGGAATCGGGAATGCGGAATGACACCGTTACCGTCGCCAAAGCCTGCGACTCCAGCTTCGGCAAGTTCGACCATTTCAGCCAAGCTATCCGTGCCAAAGCCCTTGCTGTAAGCACCGAGGAACTTGATATCGAAAGCTTCTTCGCCGCGTTCTTCGGACTTGAAGCGGTTCACCATCGCAGTGAACTTGTCAGCATCGTCAATCGGGTTTGCAGCGCTTTCATAAAGGCCACCGTAAAAACCACCCTTGCGCATAGCATCGAAGCCATCGGCAAACGTGTAGACATCGTCACGGAGCGGTTCCATAAAGTCAAGGCCAAGGCCAAAGAGGGCCGGCATCACAAGCGCGCCATTGCAGTCAAACTCAACCGTTTCGGCGTTTTCGCAAGCGTTCAGGCGAACTTCGCTCTGAAGTTCAAAAGACTTGCCGTTCCAGAACTTTGCATTTTTCAGAACGACATTCACAAGACGACCCTTACAAGGTTTACGCATTTTCATTGTTGCGACCTCCAGCCAAAAGGAAGAGAACGGCCATACGGACGGCGACACCGTTGGTCACCTGATCAAGAATTACAGAATGTTCGCCATCGGCGATGTCGGAATCGAGTTCCACGCCGCGGTTGATCGGACCCGGGTGCATGATGATGACCTTGTCCTTAGCGCATTCGAGGAGTTCTTCCGTGATGCCGAACGTGTTGCGGTATTCGCGCATGCTCGGGAGGAGAGCGTCATCCATACGTTCTTTCTGCAAGCGAAGAGCGATGATAGCGTCGGCGTTTGCAACTGCCTTCTTCACGTCCGGTTCCCACGTCACGTGGTTCATGAGGTCCGTGTTGCGCGGTACAAGCGTCGAAGGTCCGCAGAGCGTCACGTGAGCGCCCATCGTGGACATGCCCCAAAGGTTACTGCGAGCCACACGGCTGTGGCGGATATCGCCAATGATCGTCACGTTCTTGCCTTCGAGCGTTCCAAGCTTCTCTTCGATCGTCAGCATGTCGAGGAGAGCTTGCGTCGGATGTTCATGGGCACCGTCGCCAGCGTTCACGATAATCGCGTTGCTGTTATCGGCAAGGAACTTAGGAACCCCCGTCCCCTTGTGACGGACGACCACGATGTCAATCTTCATGGCTTCGATGTTTCTGAGCGTATCGACGAGCGTTTCGCCCTTCTTGACGCTGGAATTCGAGCTTGCGAAGTTCACCGTATCGGCAGAGAGGCGCTTTTCGGCAAGTTCAAAGCTGGTACGTGTACGGGTGCTGTTCTCGAAGAACAAGTTCACGACCGTCATGCCCCGGAGGCTCGGCACCTTCTTGACCGGGCGTTCGAGAATTTCGCGGAACTGTTTTGCATGGTCCAGAATCAGGCGGATATCATGCTTGGACACTCCACGAAGTCCAAACAGGTGTTTAATTTCCAAAGCGCTCACTTTACGCCTCCACTTCTACGAGATAAACGGAATTTTCTTTATCAATGGGTTCAATTGCCACGCGGACTTCCTGGTTCCTAGCGGTTTCGACCGTAAGGCCTGCGCAATCCGGTGCAATCGGGAGTTCACGGTGACCGCGATCCACAAGTACGCAAAGGCGGATAGCCGCCGGACGACCAAGGTCCAAAATGGAGCGCATGGCAGCAAGTGCCGATCGGCCCGTGTAGAGCACGTCATCCACAAGAATGACCGTCTTGCCTTCCACCGAGGCAGGCATTTCAGTAAAGCGCATTTCTGTCGCCACCTTCTTGCGGTAGTGGAAGTCGTCACGGTAGTACGTGGCATCGAGGCTACCCATTTCGATGGGCTTGCCAAATTTCTGGGTCAGGCGTTCGGTGAGCTTTTTAGCAAGCGGAATACCGCGGCTAGCCATGCCGAGCACGATCATATTTTCGGCGGACGGATGCATCTTCGCAATCTTCGCCGCCATCTCGTCCAGCGCAAATTCCATCGTCTGCGCCGTAAGAAGCTCGCTTACTTTTTTGCAGTTATCGTTCATATTAATAAATAGACAGTAGGAAGTTGTCAGTGATTAGGTTTCAGTTCATAGAATATAGAGTCCAGAACTTAAATGAGTCATCCTCGACCCCGTCATCCTCGAAGCGAAGCGTAGGGGAACCATAATTTCTCGTATCTACGTTTGGGAGGGGATCCATACTGTTCTAGAAGGACTACATTCATTTTTCATTCCTCAGTCATAACATAAGTATCAGATGACAACGAGAATGTAGATTTTTTAGGGGCGATTTGCTTTGGAAAGTTGTAAAACACCCGCTATATTTGTATATATAAGGCGAAAACAGCTTTTTGCCAAAAACTAATCACTGTTTACTAACCACTAATCACAATTAATGGAGTCCCCCAAATGGCATTTAATCAGTTAGACAAACCGCAGGCAGGCGAAACCATCGCCATCATGAAAACCAACCACGGCACCATGAAACTCCGCCTTTTCGAAGAAATCGTCGGCGAATGTGCAACAAACTTCATCGAACTTGCAAAGCAGGGCAAGTACGACGGCGCTCCGTTCCACCGCATCATCAAGGACTTCATGATCCAGGGCGGTGACTTTACCCGTAAAAACGGCACCGGTGGCCACGCCGCCAAGGGTCCGGGTTCCACCATCGGTGACAAGTACGACAGCCGCCTCACCCACGTCCGTGGCGCTCTCAGCTGGGCAAAGACTGCTATGCCACACTCCATCGGCAGCCAGTTCTTCATCGTCCACGGCAACAATGTGCACTTCCTCGACCACGACCAGTGCGGCCCGGGTCCGGCTGACGGCTACTCCGTATTCGGCCAGCTTTACGAAGGCTTCGAAGTGCTCGACGAAATCGCCGGCGTCGATACCGACCGTATGGACCGCCCGTACGACGACGTGATCATCGAATCCGTCACGATCGAAAAGGCCTAGTTAATTAGAAATTAGGAAATCGGAGTTCGGAATTAGGAGTTATTAAATTCCGAATTCATAATTCCGAAATCCTAATTTTTGGAAAATTTTTTTAAAATTTTTCCAAAGCACCCTTGACACGCGCATCAACTCATTCTATATTTGTGCGCGTCCTCGGGGTTATAGCTCAGTTGGTAGAGCGCCTGCATGGCATGCAGGAGGTCAGGAGTTCGACTCTCCTTAGCTCCACTAAAAAGACTCGCTTAAAAAGCGGGTCTTTTTCATTTTGTACAAAATTCTCCCCCCGCTATAACCAAAACAAATACATCGGTAGAATAGCACGAAAATCTATTACTTTTTTGGACAAGCCCGTCATTATAAAATAATATTTTTGTATTTTATTCAACACTATGGTCAGGCTTACAAAAAAAATTCCGCTCGTTCTCTCCATCGGGAGCGTTTTATGCTTCGCCGATAACGCAAACACCGTCTGCGACGCCTCCAAAATGGACGCGTTCGCCTATGAGGACTGCATCGCAGTTCAACGAGGAGCGAAGCTTGACAATACGGACTTTTCCGAAAGAGCAGCCCCTCCTGCCGAGCTGATTTCTGAATCGTACGTCGAACCATTCTCTTACGATCCGTTCAACCGCGACGCCTATCTTACATCTTCCTTCGGCGAAAATCGCGGCACCCGCTACCACGCCGGTATCGACTATTCCACACAAATGGAAGAAGGCTGGCCAATCTACGCTCCAGAGAACGGTTACGTCAGGGAAATCAAGATTTCGCCATTCGGTTATGGCAAGGTCATGTTCTTCGAAGGCGAAAGCGGCAAGACCTGGGTATTCGCCCACCAGAGCAGCTTCACACAGACTATAGAAGACCTCATCAAGCAAAAGCAGTACGCCACCAAGAGTAACGACATTTCCATCAAGCCAAACACCAGATTCCGCAAAGGCGACACACTCACATTTTCCGGAAGCACAGGAATCGGAAATCCTCATTTGCATCTTGAAGTCCGCCTGAACAAAGACGACATCACTTCGCCCTGCCAACTCGGCGTCAAATGTCTCGACACCATAGCACCGCAAATTTTTGGAGTCGCCGTTTGGCAAGGAAACGAACTTACACTCACAACCGACGACGCTCTCCGCAACGGCTGCGTCGAAACGCCCGTCAAGAACGAGTTTAACTTGTCCATGGCCATCAAGATTGCCGACTACAGCCGCGAACCCAAAGAAAATCCGATGGCCATCCGCCGACTCGAACTGTGGCGCTATAACGACAAAATCTATAGCAAAGTCATGGACAACCTCAGCTATAAAAAGATGATTGATATCCGCAATGAGCTTCTTTGGGCAGAAGAAGCCGATACCGCAGGCGACTGGCACTACATCAACGCTAAGCTCGGTCCTATTTCAACTTACAGGCTCGAAATCGAAGACTTTAGCGGACACATCATCAAGCGAGAATTCAATTTCCACAAGTCCTGCAAAAGCAACGGCAAGTTTGTCCTTACCAAAAACCAGAACACGCCGCTTTATACGTTCTTGAGCAAGAGCATGCTCGACATTTACCGTTGCGAATCGGGTTACAAGTTCGTCGCACTGAACAAGGATGAACAGCCCATCAACAACGACCTCTGCAAGATTTTCGACCACAGTAAGCCACTCCCGATTGGAAAAATCGTCGAGACGTTCCCCGAAACAAGATTTATCCGCTACAGCGCCGATGCAGGCTCCACAGGCACTGGCCGCAGCGTGAACGAACTCATTTCAATTTATCCTTACGGCAAGTACAAGACAAGCATAAACTGGTACACCAAAGTCGGCAACGTGAAAATTTCCCAGAAGATTTCAGGCATTCCAGTTGTTGGCGATACATCGCAACGCGTTCTCGCCGTCACGCGCAATCAAACGGATAGCGTAGACTTTTACGAATTCCATCCGAAGGGATTACAGTTCTACGGCAAGTGGAATGTATGCATCGAAAACGACGACAGCCCGGCCCCGCTTTACTGGCTTGGAGAAACAACTCGCAGATGGTTCTATTTCGACAAGCAGACAGGCGGAAAGAACCGCTGCGCAACAACAAATGAACTCAGAGATCTAGCCAACATCTCCGATGAAGACGGATTTTCACTCGGCTTCCCTTATTGGACAGAAACACTTGTCGGAGGACGCCTTCAGTCAGCGCTTAAAATTCCACTTTATTCGAGATACGCTGGAATCCCGGACGGAAACGCAATTACGGTCAAGTACAAAAACAAATGGATTGCAGCTGAATACGATTCCGAGCCGCGCGAAATCATCTTACTCGGTGACGCCCTCCCCGACTCAGGCGAAACGATCACCATAGAAATCACCGACGATTCCAAGCGCAAGACTAAAAAGGAAATCTTAATCCCGGGATTCTAAAGTTCGCGGTAAAGCGTGAGGCGGCGCTTGCAACCAAGCGCAAGCCGAATAAGATCACGGATTTTGTCGTTTAAGCGCGGAAAATCAACAGGATGGACGGCAATGCGTGGAACGCCGAACGGGAATTTCAAAATACCTTCGGCATACACAAAAGCAGCACCTTCTGTAGATTTCGGAATGCCTGCAAAACTCGCCACCGGCGATGCATAGCGAACGCCTTCGGCGGTCGTAAGCGAGAAGCGGTCTTCGTACAACATTTTTTCAGCACGGACTTGCCTTGACAAGAACTTGTTGCTAAACCAAGTCGGCGGAACAAACGCCACTGGCGCTTCTGCATTTCCATTTTCATCGGCAAACAGTTTTTTCCAGGATTCTAGAGCCGCTTGCAAAAGGCGGCTCGATTCGTACTCGGAAAGCCCCGCAAATTCAGCCTCGCCACCCGTGAGATTCATGCCCACCAGCCCAGCGTAACTGCGGCCCTGGCTAAATTCAGCCTTGTGCTTAAAGCCATGCAGCGCAAGTTCAAAGCCTTCGGACTTGAATCTGGCGAGAGTCGCACGAAAACCCTTAACGGCATCATCTGTAGCATTCTCCGTATCGGGAATCACGAGTAAGCTAAAAGGCCCTCCAACCAAATCCTTGAGTTCTTCAAGAATCGGGGTCACTTTCTGGTAGTTCCAGACGCTAAGATCATGAAAACAAAGGAGAAAACGCTTGCACATGGCAGTGAAGATAGTAACATTAGACGAAAGAACGGACCTTCGGTCCTACAGACTAGAGACGAAAGAGGAATAATGGCGCTTCGCGCAATCAAATAACTCAAATTCTCTCGTCTTTCGTCTCTCGCCTCTCGTCTAAAAGCTACATTTACCTTACTATGTTCGAATCTATCATTCTCGGCCTGTTGCAGGGCCTCGCCGAATTTCTCCCCATCTCCAGCTCCGGCCATTTAGTGCTCGGGCACGAACTTTTAGGCATGAACGAAGCAGGCATGTTCTTCGATATCATGCTCCACGCAGGCACACTGCTTTCAATCTTCGTAGTGTTCCACAAGAAGATAACGGACATCATCGTCGGTTGCCTCCGCCGTGACCGCGACCAGCTCCGCGAAGCAGGCTACATCATTCTCGCAAGCATTCCGACAGCGCTTATCGGCCTCGGCTTCAAGGACGCTCTCGAAGGCCTGTTCGAAAACCCGCGCGCCGTCTGCGTTGCAGAACTTTTCACCGGCCTTCTGCTCTTCACATCGCAGTGGGGACCGACCGGCGCCAAGCACCCGGATAACGAAGGCGTCAAGATGAACTGGTGGCGCGCTCTCGTGACCGGCACCGTGCAAGGCATCGCCTGCATCCCGGGCATCAGCCGTAGCGGTTCGACCATCAGCGCCATGATGTTCATGGGCGTGAACCGCAAGTACGCTGGCGAATTTAGCTTCCTCATGAGCATTCCCGCCGTCGGCGGAGCAGCCCTCCTCGATTGCATCAAGTGGATCAAATGCCAAAACATGACTCCAGAAAAGGCACTCCTCGACCCGGAAAAAGCTTTGAAGTGCGTTGACGCCGGCGGATTCACCCCGGAACTCCTGGTCGGCATGGTCGTCGCATTTATCTTCGGTGTCATCGCCCTCAAGTGGCTTATGAACTTTGTCCAAAAAGGCAAGTTCCAGCACTTCGCCTGGTACGTCTGGGCAGTCGGCATCCTGGGATTGATCCTCTTGTAGTCAAGCTTTTGCATATAACAAAAGAACCCGCTCAACAAAGCGGGTTTTTCTTTTATTGCTATTTAAGCTTCAAAACTATTTATGCACAAAATTCACAAAGAACAGAAGACCGGTCGTTGACAAGCTTTTCTGAGAAGGACTCATCGACACATGAGACGTGTAGAACTTCATCCCCAGTAAAGCACCATTTGATTTTCCGGTATCATAAGCAACCGACAATGCAAAAGCGACACCTTTTCCATCCTGGTACGTTTCAGACAAGAAGTTAGAAGAATTTGCCGTCCAGGAAAAGCCAAGCGAAGCCGACAAGTGGAGATGATCTATTGGGTAGAATATGACGCTAGGACCCAGGTAATAGCTATTGAACTGAGTATAGAATTCTTCCTTGTGACCGTATCCGTCAACAAGGTCTGCCCCGTAGCGATTTCCGACACCGGAAAGTTCCCCAGCAACCCATAAATTGGGAAGAATCTTTTCGCCCACACGAACATTCAGGGTAACAGCAAGATCACTGCATTTGGGGCAATGGTCCTCATAGCTATTACCATTAACAGATGATGACGCATCACCAATACCGAGGCCAGCATCAACATAAATTGCAAATGACTGGGCCGCAGCCATAAGAATCAACAGGAAAAACAACTTTTTCATATTTTGCTCCAAAAAATAGGTTTTCATACAATTTAAAAAATACAAGTATAAAAAACCAATCTTTCTGTCATTTTTTCTTCACAAACCATTGGCACGGTTCTTGCATATACTAACGCGAAAACAAGGCGGAACAATCATTTTGTTTCATTTTGAAACTAGCCAATGGTTACAACCGCTTAAAATTTTAACAGTGAACGAAAAACAGCGACCTTAACACGAAACCTTATATACCGCGCAAAGCGCCAAATTAATCTTTCGTCTTTCGTCTCTAGTCTTTCGTCTAAAACAGGAGATTAAAATGGCAACAGAAAAGATGGAGTTCCAGACCGAAGTTCGCGACATGCTGAACTTGATGATTCATTCTCTTTACAGCAACAAGGAAATTTTCCTCCGCGAATTGGTTTCTAACGCAGCAGATGCACTCGACAAGCGTCGTTTCCTCTCGCTTTCGAACTCCAGCCTCCTCCCGGTGGGCACTCAGTTGCGCATCGATATTTCGGTGAACAAGGAAGGCAAGCGCCTCGTTGTTGAAGACAACGGTATCGGCATGAACAAGGAAGACTTGATCAACTGCTTGGGCACGATCGCCCGTAGCGGTACCAAGAACTTCATCAAGAACTTGAAAGACGCCGACAAGAGCAGCGTCGATTTGATTGGTCAGTTCGGTGTGGGTTTCTACTCCGTATTCATGGTTGCAAAGAAGGTCGAAGTCTTGACGCTCAAGGCCGGCGAAACGCAGGGTTACTTGTGGAGCTCCGAAGGCACGGGCGATTTCGAAATTTCTGAAGCCCCACTCGACAAGGTCGGCACGAAGATTACGCTTTATCTCAAGGACGACGAAGACGCCGATGATTTCGCTAGCGAATGGAAGATCAAGGACATCGTCCAGAAGTACAGCGGTTTCGTGAGCTATGGCATTTACTTCCACCCGGAAGCCACCAAGAACGACAAGGGCGAACTCGAAGAAAAGCCCGAAGAACGTTTGAACGACAAGACCGCTTTGTGGCGCCAGAGCGAAAAGGAAATTACCGAAGAACAGTATAAGGATTTCTACAACGTCATCAGCCACGAAGCTGACGAACCGGCCGCCTGGAGCCACAGCCACGCCGAAGGTTCTCAGGAATTCTGGAGCCTCGTTTATATTCCGTCGAAGGCCCCGTTCAACATTTGGCACAACGACGCTTTGCACGGACTCAAGCTCTACGTGAAGAAAGTCTTTATCATGGACGATTGCAAGGATCTGCTGCCGCCGTGGTTGCGTTTTGTGCGCGGCGTGGTCGATTCCGAAGACTTGCCGTTGAACGTGTCCCGTGAAATTTTGCAGAACAACAAGATTATCACGAACATCCGTAAGCACGTGATCAAGAAGGTGCTCGACGCCTTGCAGAACATGGCCGACAAGGATGTCGCGAAGTACAACGCCTGGTGGCGCGAACTCGGCATGGTCTTGAAGGAAGGCTTCTACATGAACTGGGAACATCTTGACGAACTCAAGAAGTTGCTCCGTTTCGAAAGCACCAAGACCGAAGGCGACGCTCTCGTAAGCCTCGACGAATACGTAAAGCGCATGCCGGAAGGCCAGAAGGAAATCTACTACCTCGTGGGCGACAAGAACGCCATTAAGTCGAACCCGATGCTCGAAGCCTTCAAGGCCAAGGGCTACGAAGTATTGCTCATGAGCGACGGCATCGACGAATTCATGATGTCCAGCCTTACGGAATTCGGCGACAAGAAGTTCCACGATATTTCCCGTGGCGATGTGGACTTCGAAAAGACCGAAGAAGAAAAGAAGGCCGAAGAAGAAAACAAGGGTATATTCAAGGGTCTCTGCGAAGACTTGCAGAAGGTCTTGGATGCAGACATCAAGGAAGTCCGCGTGTCTAGCCGCCTCAAGGACAGCCCGTGCTGCCTCGTGACTAGCGAAGACGCCATGAGCGCCCAGATGGAACGCATGATGAAGGCCATGGGCCAGAAGAACTTGCCGAAGTCCAAGCGCATCTTGGAA
>NZ_JBGUHR010000025.1:0-129821 GCF_045112255.1 Fibrobacter sp. | reverse complement strand
CGCCGTTATTGACGCCATCGTTCAGGAAAAGAAGGACGAAGAAAAGAACAAGAAGAAGTTCGACAAGATCTGGTAAGTCGCGATTTTTCGCTCGCCACTGCGCGGGCGCATCTCGTCGCTTTTCAAAAAATCGCCGCAGGTAAAACTGCGGTGATTTTTTTTGATAAAATTACGCTATTTTGTATAAGGATGAATTTGTTTGGTTCGCTTGCACGGCTTTTTTATATATTGAGTGCATAAAAGGAGGCTAGGAATGAAAAAGAACTTTTTTTGTGGTTTGGTTGGCTTTACGGCGCTTGCCCTTATAGCCTGTTCTGACGATAACGGAGCAAATGTAGGGATTGACCCGATTGCGGGTGATTCTTCGAGTTCTGTAGTTGAGCAGTCTTCAAGCGCTATTGTAGAGGAGTCGTCGAGTTCGGCTGTTGTTGAATCCTCGAGTTCAGCCGTTGCCGAATCTTCGAGTTCGTCTTTGGAATTCTCATCTAGCGATGCTAATTCTTCGTCTAGCTCGATTGCAACGTCTTCGGCCAGTGAGTGCCGTGGTTTAATATGGTACGGTGATGATCCAGGGGAGGGAGCGCGTGTCCCTGTTGAGACATGTGCCGAATCTTCATGGCCGAAAAATGTTGTTGCCGATGGCCTTTGGCGCATTGTGGGAACAGATAACGAGGACGGCGGAAAGTCATCGATTATTTGGCCTGTAGATCTCGTTGATGGCATTGATACGATGGCTGTGGTTCAGGATTCCTGTTATGGAATCTGTGGTACGGCTGCTTTGGATAAAGGCTCTTTGACGTATCAACCGTTTGTATCGATTGGCTTTACGCTTGCGAAGGATAGCTCAGGAAGTCCTGTCCCTGTCGATGTATCGAACTGGGGCGGTATTTGTATCTCTTATATGTCTGAACTTCCGCCTTCGCTAGAACTGGATTTGGGCGATTCTGTCGCGGAGATGCTGAATTATGCAGAGCCGTCAGCTGGTTTGACGAAGACGTCTACGGTGACTTCAAAATGCATTCCGTGGAGTTCCTTTAAGATCCCGTCCTGGTTTAAAGGTGATGATCATGGTTGGAAAGAAGATACGGGTGCTAAGGCGGCTAAGCAGCTTGTTGGCGTGAAGATTAGGTTACAGGAAAAGCCCAAAGATGGTGGCTATAAGTTTTACGTGCAAACCATATCTGCTTATAATTCGGGGGGCGTTTTCTATGCCGGAGGTTCTGACTAGCCATTAACGGATTGCAAATGTCATTTTCGAGAAACGCCGCAGGTAAAACTGCGGCGTTTTCCGTATACAGTACAGGGTGTACTATATAGTATAAGAATATTTTCTATGTTGGTTTAAATTTGCGTATTTTGATGTAAAATAACAAATAATGTACTATAAAATATTGACTGACTGTTTTGACGAGTATATATTTTACTTGTATGAAACCGATAATTGAATATCAGGATTATCACGCTTATTTGGGCGATTACTATGAAGAACGTAAGCGTACTTCGGCGTTTTCGTGGCGTGAATTTGCAAAAATTGCCGGTTTTGTTTCACCTTCGTACCTTAAGATGGTTTGTGAAAATAAAACCAAACTGAGTAAGGCTACGATGGGCCGTGTCGCCGAAGCTATCGGACTTGTTGGTTTTGAAGTGAGGTATTTCGAAGCCATGGTCCAGTTCGGTAATGCGAAAACAGATGAAGCTAAGAAAGTATTTTTAGATCAAATGCAATCGATGGTGTTTGAACATAAAGTTCGAATTATCGATAAGGATGCGTTTGAATTTTATGACAGCTGGAAAAATCCTGTAGTACGAGAATTGGCGCCTTTGATGCCGGGCGCCTTGCCGGCCGATATTGCAAAAGTCTGTACACAGGAAATTTCTGCACAGGAAGTCCGTAAGTCGTTGCAGTTCCTGGAACATAAGGGATTTCTCAAGCAGGTTGATGAAAATGTCTACAAGCAAACGGAAAAGTCCGTGGAAGGCTCCAAGGAGGGGCTTCCGATTGCGATACGGTCGATGCACCGCCAGATGGGCTACCTTGCTATAGATTCTCTAGACCGTTTTGCGACGAATGAACGCAATGTTACGGGCATTACCATGGGTGTCAATCGCCAAACTTATGAACGTATTGTGCACGAGCTGGATGAGTGCCGTAAACGGATTGTGGCTATTGCTGAAGAATGTAGCGATATCAGACAGGTCTATAGATTGAATTTACAGTTTTTCCCGCTCTCAAAAGAAGTGGTAAAAAACGAGGAGGCTTAGGATGTTGAAAAACCTGTACTTGGTGTGTGGCGTGGTGGCTCTTGCCTTGGGTTGTTCTGGGACTTCTACGGAACCGAATACTTTTACGGGAGGCGGTGTTTTGTGGAATCCTGAGGCGGGTGACCTGGCTGTCAATACAGCCGTTTATGCTACGACATGGCCGAAAGGTGCTGTTGAAAATGGCCACTGGTTCTGGGAAGTACAGACTGATGTTGAGGATGGCGGCCTTTCGATGGTTGAATGGCCTGTTGCTCCAGGTGAAGGTGCGGATCCTTTGGCTCCTATTATCGAGGCTTGCAGCGGTATTTGCGGAACGGCTGTTTTGAAAACGGGTGATTTGTATTACCATCCGTTTGTATCGCTTGGATTCGTTCTGGCGAATAATGAAAATGGCGAATCTGTGCCGGTAGATGTCTCGAATTGGGGTGGCATCTGCGTTTCCTATTCGTCTGATGCAAGCCCTACGCTGGAGTTGGATCTGGGCGAAGAAGTGAATGAATCCCTTGGTTACGGTCAGCCTGCTGCCGCGTTGCCTAAAACGTACGATGGGGCCGTTGTTTCGAAATGCTTGAGCTGGGATGATTTCTTGATACCTTCTTGGGCGAGAGCGAATGTCCCTGCATACTGGAAGGGAAACGCTGGCGCAAAGGCTGCAAAGCAACTCGTTGCTGTTCGGTTTAAATTCCAGGCGATTGAAGGCGGGTACAAGTTTAACATCAAGTCCGTAAGGACCTTGTCCGGGATTTCTTTTGACTATGGTTATCTGGAACCCCCTGTTGATGATTCTCAGGATCGCCGAGGCTCGATTGGCGGGGATGGCGATAAAACGGACTCGGTTGACGTGAAGCGTCGCTCTGGAGATCTAGTCTATGAGGCTCTTGATTCGGTACTGGATTCGTTGCTTGGCGGGTTGACTGGTGATGATACGGAAGGACCGTGGTTCTGGAGCATGGATGACGAAGCTCTCTACCTGAAGCACAATTTTGAGGATGATGAGCCTGATGCGTCTGTTCGCCTGTTTCAGCTGAAGGATGGGGTTGAAAAGCCAGTTTCGGCCGAGAACTTGAATTGGGAGGAGATGTGTCTTGCTTATAAGTCGAAAGAATTTTTGACGTTGAAGTTTAACTTAAACCGTATGCCGAAAAACTTGCTTGGCGATAGAACGTCAATTACATTGCCGATAGGCCAGTTTGGAAAAGATTATTGTGTCAGTTCAGATGACCTTCCGTTAATGCTTTCTAGTTTGCTGCAAAACTCTAAGTGAATTTTTTAACTCCTTTGGGGAGGAGGACAACAAAAGGACCCGGCGAAAGCCGGGCCCTTTTCCAAACAACAGGAGAATTAGTTCTTTTAGCGGAGCTTGATCTGCTTTACGCTCTTCTGGCTGCCCATCTTGACGATGAGGACGGCTGCGCCGCGAGCGCTTGTGTTCAGCTGGACTTCGTTTGCGCCGGCCTTGGCGTTGAAGCTTTGCTGTGCGATAATCTGACCCATGCTGTTCATGAGCGTTGCGGTACCGCGTGTGGCCTTGTTAGTGTTGAAGGTGGCCTTCACTGTACCCGGCTGCACGTTTACGAGCATTCTGGATGCGGCAACAGCGCGCGGCATGCAAATTCCGATAGAACCCTTGCCCCAGTCGCCATTTGCGTTTGCCGGGACGAGTTCACCCTTGGCGATGCCTTCCAGTTTCGGCTTCTTGGTGTTGAAGTTCTGGAGCGTGTCTGCGGTGCCGTCGGCCTTCCAGAGGAGGATGTTGTCGAGGTACATGTCGCCAGTGAACTGGGTGCCGTAAACATTGATGCCGATGGCGTTGACCTTGGAGAGGTCTGTGAAGGCGAGCTGATCATCGCCGTCGCCGAATTCGATCTTGTAATTCTTGAAGGTTCCGAGATCGTCGACATTCCCGAGGCTGATTTCCTTCCAGTCCCAGCTGCCGGACATGTTGAAGAGCGAAACGCTTGCCCAGCCGTATTCGCCGCAGCCATCGCGGGTTGCGTCTAAGCACGGACCTGCGGATTCGCCTGCGACTCGCATGTCGAAGGAGATGGCGACGTACTGGCTCCAGCTCTTGTTGACGTCGATACGCATGGTGCCAGCTTCGCTAGAGTCGGACTGGACGGTCTTGTAAATGATGTGGAGGGCGTTGTCGCCGTCGGTGATTTCTGGGTTTTCCTTGATGGTGGAGTCGATGGAATTGCCCGGAATTGCGGCGAGGTCGTAAGCTTCGCGCATGGCGTTGAGAGTTTCGTAATCGGTGATGTCGCCGACTTTGCCCTGGTACTTGTTGGTCTGGCGGCGGATGATGGTGAAGTTGCCGTTGCCTTCGTCGCCGGTATCCCACACGCAAGGAACGAGTCCGTTCTTCTTTGCTGCTGCAACCGTGTAACCGTACCAAGCGGCGCGGGCCTTCAAGTGGGTTTTGAGGTTGTTGCCGGAAAGTTCGTCAAGACGCTTGACGGCGCCCATTTCGCCGATCACGACCGGGATGCCCTTGTCGTAGAAGCGGGTCTTGAGGCCGCTGAAAAGCTGGTCGATGGATTTCTTGGAGCCGAGGGCGGAGCCGGAGCATGTGTGGGCTGCGTCGTTACCTGGAGTCTGGTCTTCCCAGTAGTAGAACATCTTGCCCCAGTCTTCGTCGCCGCTGGTCATCAAGGAGAACTGATACGGGTAGAAGTGGACTTCGGCCATGGTGTAGCCTTCGCCGGCCGGGTCAACTGGGTAAAGTTCAGAGAGGAGCGGAGCCTTGTCGATTTCGGTACGCGGAGATTGCACGACCACGATACGGGTGGCGTTGTTGCCGCCTGTGGCGCGCACAGCCTTGAGGCAGGCTTCGTGGAATTTCTTGAGGACCTGCATACGGGTGGCGTCGAATGCCCACTGGCCGTTATCGGCACCGCCGTTCCACGGGTCGTTTACGCCCGGTTCGTTAGCGGATGCGAAGATGAGGTGTTCGTCGTAGGCGGCGAACTTGGTAGCGATCTGGGTCCAGTAGGATTCCTGCTTGGCGGCAACTGCGTCTGCAGAGCTGTTCACGAGGCCCGTCTTGTCGTAACCTTCACCGTCAAAGACGTGGTCTTCGAGCCAGCCGCCGTCCCAGTGGCTGTTCAAAATGGCGTACATGCCGTTGTTGATGACGAGATCTACGACCGTCTTCACGGAGTCGAGCCAGCCAGCGTTGATAGTGCCGTTGGATGCGTGGGAGTCCCAAGCGCAGGGAATGCGCACGGTCGTAAAACCGGCGTCCTTGATTGCCTTCACGTAAGCGGCATCCGGGAACGGGTTGCCCCAAAGAGTCGGGTTTTCAGGAACTTCCATCGTGTTTCCGATGTTGTAGCCGAGACCCATCAGGGGGTAAATTTCGGTTGCCTTGGGAAGGGCAAATGCCGAAGCTGCGGCCAGAAGGATCGAGCTAGCGGCGATGCCAAAGGTGTTCAATCTCATGTCTAAGACTCCTTGTTGAGACTTGTGATTGGGTGCCGTTTCGCTGAAAATTTTATGATTTTTGAAATTTTTTGAGAACACGTTTGGGCCTTGTAGCCCGATCTCAAACATCCCATTTTCTCATACACGCGAGAATACACCCGTATTTCGTCCTATAATATACTTGAAAGCGTTTGAAATCGCAACAGAAAAATTATTTACATAGAAATAAATAGCATGTTTGTAAGAACAAACGTGGTCTAAATCACGTTTGATTGAGAACTTTTTTTGAGAACATTTGGTGCGGCACGGGAGCCGAATGGTTCTGTGAGTCAAAAGCGACCCGTATAAACGGGTCGTGTTGACGAAAGCGAGGCGAAGAAGGAATATTTCGAGTGAATTTGAGCCGAGCGGTCTCTAGTGCGCTTCTAACCAGTTTTTGCCGAATCCGACGCTCGCGACGAGCGGAACTTTAAGTTCCATGGCGCCTTCCATTTCGGACTTGACCATCTGCGAAAGTTTTTCGACCTGATCCTTCGGGCATTCGAACACGAGTTCGTCGTGCACCTGGAGCATCATGCGGAGCGGGAGATTCTCGTCGTTGATGCGTTTTTGGATGCGGATCATGGCGATCTTGATGAGGTCTGCGGCGCTCCCTTGCACGGGGGTGTTCACGGCCATGCGTTCGGCCATTTGCGATTCCATGCGGTCGGAGCTGTCGATGCCTGCGATGTAGCGGCGGCGGCCGGAAAGCGTTTCGACGTAGCCGTCGCGGTGGGCGGCGGCCTTGGTCTCGTCGATGAACTTTTGCACGCCCTGGTACATTTCGAAATAGCCGTCAATAAAGCTCTTGGCCTGCGCCATCGGAATTTTCAGGTCGCGGGAGAGGCGGAAGGCGGTCATGCCGTAAAGCACACCGAAGTTCACGACCTTCGCGTCACGGCGCATGTCGGCGGTCACGTTTTCGAGGCTTACGCGGTTGATGGCGGCTGCTGTGCGGGCGTGGATGTCGATGCCTTCCTTGTAGCTTTCGATGAGCGCTTCGTCGCCGCTCAGGTGGGCGAGCATGCGGAGCTCAATCTGCGAGTAGTCCACCGCGAGAATCACGTTGTTCGGGTTCTGCGGTACGAATGCGGCGCGGATTTGCTTGCCGAGATCGCTACGGACGGGGATGTTTTGCAAGTTCGGGTCGCGGCTCGAGAGGCGGCCTGTTGCGGTGCCCCACTGGATAAAGCTCGTGTGGATGCGCTTGGTGTCCGGGTTCACGAGCGTCGGGAGCACGGAAACATAGGTGCTCTGCATCTTCTTGAGTTCGCGGTATTCGATGACCGCAAAGACGATGGGGTGCGCGGCGCGGAAGCTGAGTTCTTCGAGGACGGCGGCATCGGTGCTGCGCTTCTTGATTTCGGGGAGGCCAAGCGTGTCAAAAAGCACTTCGCCGAGTTGCTTGGGCGAGCCGATGTTGAATTCGCAGCCCGCCATGTCGCAGATTTCTTTTTCGAGCTTTTCGATGCGATGCTGCAAGTCGGTTTCGAGCTTCTTGAGAATCTTGGTATCGACAAATGCGCCGACGCCTTCCATCTGGTAAAGCACCTTGAGGAGCGGCATTTCCTGGCTGAAGAAGTACTTTTCGTAGTCGTACTTTTGAAGTTTGGCACGGAGCGGAGCCCAAAGGCGGAGCGTGTAGACGGCGTCTTCGGCGCCGTATTCGGTGGCGTCCTTGATGGGTGTGCGGTTGAACGTAATTTGGTTCTTGCCGCGTCCGATGAGGTTCTCGATCGGAATCATCTCGTGCTGCAAAAGTTGCATCACCTGATTGTCGAGGCCAAGCCCGGTTTGGCCGGGCGAGAGCATCCATGCGGCGATGAGCGTGTCGATGATGTTCGCGGAGTCGATTTGCTTTTGCGTGAGTCCGAAAGTGCGGGCGAGAACGTGCAAGTCGAATTTGGCGTTGTGGAAAACGAGGGCGCGTTTAGTGTCACAAGAATCGTTCCAAAATTCGATAAACCACTTCTTGGTGGCGTTAAAGTCAAAGTTGCCACCCTTGCCGGCGGGGTACGGGAATCCAATGTCGTCGGTATGCCCAAGCGGAATGTAGTAGCCTTTGGGTACGCTGCCGTCTTTTGCTGTGGCAGCGAGGCAAAGCCCGACAATGCTGCATTGCATCGGGTCGAGTCCATCCGTTTCGGTGTCGATGCCGATTTCGGTCGCCTTGTCGAATTCCTTCTTCATCTGTTCGAATGTTTCATCGCTATCGACGCAGATGTAGGTTGGTGGAATGTCGGCGGGGAAGCTGGCTTTTGTGACTTTGGCGGAATCGCCGGACGCGTTGTCGGAAGAGCCTTCGAAAGTGCCGCGAGATTCGTCGCCGTCGGAATCGTCTTTGCGCACAAAGCCAGTCTTGCTTGGAACGTTTTCGAGCAATCGAATGAGGCTGTTGATTTCGTGTTCCCTGAAAATGTTTTCGAGTGTGTCGCTGTGGATGCCGCAGAATTCAAGTGCGTCGAGATTGCCGTGGTAGGCGCGCTTTGTCTGTAGCGTCACGAGTTCGCGGCTGAGAAACGCCTGTTCCTTGTTGTTCGCGAGGTTATCGTGCAAGCCTTTCTTTTTGATGTTGTCGAGGTTTGCGTAAATGTTGTCCATGTCGCCGTATTCGGTCAACAGCTGGATGGCTGTCTTCGGACCAACTTTCGGTACGCCCGGAACGTTATCGCTCGAGTCGCCCATGAGGGCGAGATAGTCGCGGATTTTTTCTGGCGGAATGCCGTATTTTTCGAGGACCTGCTGCGGTCCAAAATCAATGCCGTCGGCGCCTTTTTCCAAGTGGAAAAGGTGGATCTTGTCGGTCACGATTTGCGACATGTCCTTGTCTTTGCTGATGATCACGACATGGTCAAATCCAGCCTTGACGGCTGCTTCGGCGGCGCTTGCCATCACGTCGTCGGCTTCGTAGCCGGGCTCTGACAAAAGCGGGATGCCGCTAGCTTCCATCGATTCGCAGAGGAGCGGCATTTGCGCTGCCATTTCTTCGGGCATGGGGCCGCGATTGGCCTTGTAGTCCGGGTAAAGTTCGTGGCGGAAAGTCTTTGTATGCGCGACATCGCGGGCGATTGCAAAATGCGTGGGCTTGTGCTTTGCCAAAATGCGAAGTACTGCGCCCCAGTAGCCGTGCATCATGGAAACGTCTTCGCCCTTGCTGTTGACGAGCGGGTTCTGGCTGTAAGCGTAGAACATGCGGAACGCGAGTGCGAAGGAATCAAGAAGTAGTAAAGTCTTTTCTGCCATATTGAGGAATGTAGTAATAAGTAGGAAGTAGGAAGTAGGAAGTCGGCAGTAAATGGTGGGAGAAATGAGCTTGTGAAAGTTACACAGGTAAGCTTGCTTGCCTGTATAACCGAACCGAAGCAGTTTTGGCGCGAAGCGCAATAAGTAGGAAGTAAAGTGTGGAAGAAATGTGCTTGTGGGTGTTGCTCGGGTCCGTAAAAAATCAAATTTCTGAAAAATGGCGAAATTTACGTAAAAATCTACCTCGTTTGCGCTTATTTGACGTAATTTTGAGATGTTGTTTGTAATGTTTTTGCTCGAATCGCTGATTTTGGAGACGAATTGATGAAAAAATGTTCAAAAAAGGCTTTGTTGGACCATAAAAATCGGCGAAAAATAGGAAAAAGCAAATGCTTAGAGAAAAATTTGATTAATTTATATGGAATTTTACGTGAAAAATGCCAAAATTGCTCTTTTTTTGACGTAAAAATCGGCGAAAAAGCAATTTTCGAAATTTATGCGTTGTTCGCTTTAAAATGCTTTGTGCAAATTCTTGATGATGTCGCTGGGGAGCATGCTGAATGCGCCGAGTTCTTCGCGTGTGATGCGGCCTGCTTTCTGGTGCAAAAGTGCGCCGAGTACGGCGGCTTCTGTTGCGGTGAGACCTTGCGCGAGGAGCGCAACGATAATTCCCGAAAGTACATCTCCGCTTCCGCCTTTTGCCATCCCAGAATTGGCGACGGGGATGATGTAGACTTTGCCGTCAGGCGAGGCGATATATGTTGGAGCGCCTTTTAGCAAAATGACTTTATCTGTGCTTTGAGCGATTTCTCTTAAACGGCTTGGAATTTCGCAGCAGTTGGTAGGAAGATCTCCGAAGAGCCTTGCAAATTCTCGCACGTGGGGCGTTAAAATAGCGGGCGATTGCAAATTGCACAAATACTGGATTGTCGCGCAGTTGCTTATGGCGGTGGCGTTTTCGTTTAGTGTCGCAATGGCGTTTAAGGCGTCGGCGTCGATGACGGTCGCTGCACTCAACTGCGGGAGAAAATCAAGAACGGCCTGGACTGTGCCTGCGTTCGTCGAAAGCCCGGGGCCAATGGCGATTGCGCTTGCGTACTTTGCGCGCTTTAACAATGTCGGAATGTGCTGCGACTGCAAAGTCCCGCGATTCTCGGAACTGGCACAGTTCTCGAGACTGCAAAATACAGGTTCCGAAAGCTTTGCCTGGATGATCGGCGTAATCGCTTCCGTCGTTGCTAGCGTAACTAATCCCGCGCCGCCGCGGAGCGCGGCTTCTGTGCAAAGCGCTGCTGCACCCGGCATGTCCTTTGAACCTGCAATGATGAACGCGGTCCCTTGATTTCGCTTGTCTCCCCATTCATCGCGCTTGGGCAAAAGTTGCGGAATTGCTTCTTCTGTGACGAGATAAATTTTTTCGTCAAATTGCTGAACGACTTTGTCTGGATAGTTTAGCGGGGCAACAACTGCGTTCCCGAATGCAGGCCCGCCTTCTTTTGTGTAGGCGTCCAAACGCGGAAATCCGAACAGCATGGTTTCGTTCGCGTGAGCGCAGGTGCCATTGCAAATGTGAGCGCTTGAATCGTAACCTGTGGGCGCATCTGCTGCGATAACTGGAAGTTCGCTTTCGTTAATGACTTCTACGGCTGTCGCAAATTCCGTGCGAAGCTCGCCCTTGGCTCCGTTTCCGAGCATGCAATCGACGACGAGCTTGAATCCGTCGTGCAAAAAGAATGAGGCTTGCTTGGGTTCTTCGGTGATTTTCTTGAAATCAAAAAGAGAGCCGCCTGCCTGCAAAAAATCGTCAAGCGCTAATTTGGCTTCGTTCTTGAATTTGCTTTCTGGTGCAAGGCTAAAGACTGTGCTTTGAATCCCTGCTTGCAAAAGGAGCTTTGCAAGTACAAGTCCGTCTCCTCCGTTATTCCCGCTGCCAATGAAAATGGCGATGGGCGCGAGCGCTTTTGATTGAACGAACTTGTATAAAGCAAGACCTGCCTCTTGCATTAACGTGTATCCGCTTTGGATGACGTCTTTTTCGGATGGTTCGCTCGTCGTCTTTTTGGCCAGATATGCTTTTGACGCAGCGTCAAGATTACGCATGCCTTCGGTTGAAAGGACCGGTTGCAAATTTAAGGACTGGAGCGAACGCATTTTGATTAAATGAACCAGTAGGTGATACCTATCTTGTACATCATCGTGTGGGCGCCCTTGAGATTGAGCGTTGACCAGCTGCTGTTGTCATCTTTGCCGGGCTTGAAATCTTCATCGTAGTAATATTTAACATCGGGGAAAACTTCGTTGAATCCCATGTACCAACGGAATCCGATGGACAAGTTGTCTAAAACATAGTATCCCGCACCGATATTGATGCCAAGTTCAACCGGGGCTTGTTCGATATGTTCGAATTCCATGCCGCCGTCAATCTTGTAACTCCCGTGGACGTTGATTGAAATTTGCGGACCGACTTCGAGATAGAATGTGTTTGTGATGGATCCGCGCATGAAAAATGCGAGATCGATAAACATTTGGTTATAGCTTCTGTAAAGGTTGTCTTCTTCGTCTTCGTGGTTCAGGTTCAAAAAGCGGAATGCGATTTCTGGAGAAAACTTGAGGCCGTCGATGATGTCAAAACGAAGTGCTACGCCAAAATCGCCGCCAAAACCGCTCGGCTCGTCTAGACCGTCAGAAAGATCCTTAAATCCCCAGAAGTTACCGAAAATAAAAGAAGTTTTTGCGCCAATGCCGATATTCCCTTTCTTGGGTGCAGGGACTGGCTGTTCATCGATAGGCATGGCGTCATTGGTTTGTGCTTCTGTTGCAGGCTGTGCGTCGATGGGCGCGGCTGCTTGAGCCGGGGCTGCTTGCGGTGCGTATGCGGAGGGCTGATCAGTTGGTTGTGCTGTAGCAATGGCTGTTGCGCAAAGTGCGGTCAAAACGACGGTTGCAAATTTCTTCATAAAAACTCCTTTTCGAGGCAATTCCGATGATTGTCTCCTAACTTGTAATGAAAATATAATAAAGACGGCGTTGCATTGTTGTCGTAATAGGCGCTAAAGAGTCTTTTTGGAGGGAATGGAACCCTTGCCATGTTAAATGAAAATATGTATATATGAATTGTTGTTCATGTATTTAAACTATTAAAACGGGTATGGATATGCATAAAGAACCGAATACGCAAAATGTTTCGCTCGATACGCTATTTGAACTGTCTGAATTCTTCAAGTTCTTTGGCGATACGACGCGCATTCGCGTGATTCACCTGCTCCTTTCGGGCGAGATGTCCGTGAGTGCCATTGCTGAGAAATTGAACCTTGAACAGTCCGTGGTGAGCCACCAGCTGCGCATTTTGCGAACGGCGAATCTTGTGAAGCCGACTCGTGACGGTCGCAAGATTTATTACTCACTTGATGACGAACATATCGGCGAGATTTTCAATACGGGTCTTGCTCACATTTTGCATAAGAAGAAGGGCTAAAAATGAACTTTGTTACTGATTTTGTCTGGGAGTTTATCACGCTTTTTTCGGAGATGGCTCCTTTCCTTTTGCTTGGCTTTTTGCTTGCGGGAATTTTGCATGTCTGGGTGCCGAATCACTTGTATGTGCCTAAAATTGCAAAGTCGAATTTTGCGTCGGTGCTCTGGGCGGCAATCTTTGGTGTTCCGCTCCCGATTTGTAGCTGTGGCGTGATTCCGACATCGATTGCGATCCGCAAGGAAGGCGCAAGCAAGGGCGCCAGCGTGAGTTTCTTGATTTCGACTCCTGCGACGGGAGTAGATTCCATCTTGGCGACGTATTCGCTGTTGGGACTCCCGTTCGCTATTTTGCGTCCGGTGGCGGCGTTTGTGACGGCTTTGTTTGGCGGTGTGCTGACGAACTTTGCAACGCGTGGTGAACCTGTAGAAAATGCTGCTGCGGTGCATGACGGTTCGGCTGTGAAGCGTGAACATCACGATCATGAACATCATCATGATCACTGCGAATGCGGCGATCACGATGATTGCGATGATGATCATTGTGAATGTGGCGGCCATCATCACGAACACGAACATTGCGGTTGCTGCTGTGACGATGACCATGATGCGCCATCCGCGACGTTCTTGGGAAAGGTCAAGGAGACGTTCCGCTATGGCCTTGTGAACATGGTGGGCGATGTGAGCAAGTGGCTCATGATTGGCCTTGTGCTTGGTGCGTTGATTTCTGCATTTGTTCCGAACGAACTGTTCCTCGCGCTGCGTGAATACCCGATTCTCTGCATGGTCTGCGTATTGCTTTTGGCAATGCCGATGTACACGTGCGCTACGGGTTCTATTCCGCTTGCACTCGCCCTTGTGGCGAAGGGAATTACTCCGGGGGCAGCCCTTGTGCTTTTGATGGCTGGGCCTGCAACGAGTATCGCTTCGATGCTTGTGGTCGGTAAGGCTTTTGGCAAGCGTACGCTCGCTGCATACTTGTTCTCGATTGCGTTTGGCGCGATGTTCTTTGGCTTTATCGTCGATACGTTCTTTATGGATACGTTCCTCTCGGCGATGCTTCCGCAAGGTTCTGCGGATTGCCATGGACACGAGGCTTTAGGTGTGTTCGATTACGTTTGCGCTGGACTCTTGGCTGCATTTATGCTGTACGCAAAGTTTGCGCATAAGGGCTGTGACGGTCATTGCGGTTGCGGCTGTGGCTGCGGCGATTCCTGCAAGTGCGCAGACTCTTGCGAAGATGACCATTGCGAATGTCATGAGCACGATGAACATGATCACGAACATGGTCACTGCGAATGCGGCGACTCTTGCGGATGCCATGAACACGGTGAACACGATCATCATGAACATCATCACGGCGCTTCGGCAGGCTCAGCGACCTTGGCTCATTCTGAGCCGGTCTCTAAAACCTACCGCGTGAACGGCATGAATTGCAGTCATTGCAAGGCTTGTGTCGAGAAAGCGGTTCGCCCGCTCGATGGAGTTGTATTTGCTGAAGCCGATGTTGCAAGCAAATCGTTGCACGTGGAATGGCACGACGACGATGATATCGACGAGGCCGCTTTGAAAACGGCTGTTGAAGAAGCTGGCTTTGAATTTGTCGGAGCTGCTAACGCTTAAAATTCGCGTTTCCAGCTAAGCGCTATTCTATCAAAATACCATTCGCGTCCAGATTTTATAAGGTGAGGTTCTTCCTCACCTTTTGTGTGTTCGGTCGAAAAACTTCTGCGGCTTGAAATCGTTGTGGCGACGATCAATGAATTCTTATCGTTCAGGGCGAGCTTTGCGATAAGGTGCAGCTTGGCTATCATGAATTTATTGTAAGTATCTGCAAACTGTCCGTAATCCTTTTTGCTGTATTGCCCGTAAAGATTTGCCATGATGCCGACCATTTCGACAAATAGGGGCATCTTGTAGCCGATCATCGCTGTAAAATCGTAACCTAGCCCGTTTACATATCCTTCAGTGTTTTGCCAAGCCCAAAAAGTTCCTTTGTCTAGACCTGTAATTCCCTGATAGATCATTTGGTAATAGGTGTATAAGATAACGTGTGTCCAGTCGCCTTCGATAAGTGCGCCTGTATCAAACTGGAATGTTGCGCCGAGCCAGTGCGTGTGGTAGTAGTGCGTGAATGGGGTTAGGTTTTCGTATTTGTTGTTCTGGAATTTGCAGAAACCCTCGAAGCCGAGTAGATTCCAGCCGGTTCCTATGCTTGCGCCGGCATCAAAAAGGAGGAACGGCAATGGTGAAAATGTGACGGTTACGATCGGGCGGATGGTGAGCGGTGAAAATTCCACCGAACCTTTTAGTTCGACATCGGCGCTGGATAGAAGTGCTCCTTCGCCAAGCGGGGTGGGAATCGTGTATGAGGTCGCCCAAGTTGCTTTGGCGAGAATCCCGTCGAAAGGCCCGGTCACTTTGGCGAAGTGGTCGCCACCTTTTTTGTAATCGCTTTTGAGGTAGTATGCACCATCAACGGTTAGCGTATGCTCGAATTTTTTTTCGTCTTCGGCAAAGGAATGCGTTGCAGAAAACGGAAGTATTATGGCGACAAATGCCGCTGTCGTAAATACACCTGAAGTTTTTTTTATAAGAGAATATTTCATACCAACATCCTCTTCTAATATAATCTAAACTTCGCCGATGTGTGCAAGTTTTAATAGCGGCATTCCTGCTTCTCGGCTTTCTTCGAGATTAACCGTGAAGTCGATGCTCCAGTCGTTAAACCCTTCTTCGTCCTGGAGCATTTGCTGTATCTGCATAATGTTCCCTTCGTACGTGACGATAGTGTGGCTGAGTGCTCGACCTTCTACGTCCATGCGGAACTTATGGTGCTCGGCAGTGTAGGCTGCCATCGTTTCGATGAGCCGTTTTTCCGTCCACGGCGTTCCTTCGGCATCGGCTAAAAGTTCGCCTTCGGCAAGGTCGTCGGCGAGGCTGTCCAAGACATCCGAGAAGTCTTGCTTCTGCAAGCTCATCATGATCTGGAAAATGCGCTGGCGTACCATGTTGAGGAATCGCTTCTTGTCGTAAGTGATGTCTGCGGCGGCCTTGTCTGCACCGAAAGCCTTTTCGACTTCGTCTTCGGAAGCGCCTTCGTCCAAGCGCTTCTGGTAGTCTTCCGGGTGCGCCATCTTTTCCCATTCTTCCAAGAGGCTCGAGTCCACGCGGCGGATCATTTCACCGAGGTAGTCCTGCATTTCCAAAAGCTCTTCGTTCTTATAGCCGTCGGGCACTGTCTGCGAAAGCACCTTGTAGACGCCGTTCAAGTGACGGAGCAAGATCGCTTCCATGCGCTGCAAGTTGTATTGCTTCACGTAACCGCTAAACGTCGTGAAATTCTCGAACATCTCGCGCACGATGGACTTGGGTTCGATGTTTTCGTCCACCCACGGGTGAATGTCGGCGAACGCGTCGAACGTGTCGTAAATAAAATCGCGCAACGGCTTCGGATATTCGACCTTTTCAAGTTCTTCGAGGCGCTGGTTGTATTCCATGCCTTGCGCCTTGAGTTCGTTCATGCGGGCGTCGCGAACCTTGCTCTGCTGGATGCGCAAAATGGCTTCGGGATTCTCGAGGATGCTTTCACACAAGGTAATGACGTCGAGTGCGTATTCCGGTGAATCCTTGTCGAGCTTTGGGAGTGTGTCGAGCAGGTACAGCGAAAGCGGCTGGTTCATCGAGAAGTCGTCTTGCAAGTTCATATTCACGCGCAAGTGGCTGTAACCTTCGGCGACGGCCTGCACGAATTCGATAATCTTTTTCTCGACGAGACTCCTGAACAGCAAAAAGGCGCGGTGCTGCAATTGCTTCTTGCTTGCTACGCTTTCGTGGCAATCCTTGAGGAGCGCGCGCATGGCGCGGCAGCCGTCTGTCGGGCGGCTCAAAATGTTCAAAAGCATCCCGTGATTCACCTGGAAGCTTGAAGTAAGCGGCTCCGGTGAAGCGTCAATCAAACGCTTGAACGTGTTTTCGTCAAACGGAATGTAGCCGTGCTCAGGCGGTTTACGCTTTTGGAATTTTTTGCCGGTGGTGCGCGATTTCGCTTCGAGTTTCAAATTTTCAATGACGTGTTCCGGCGCTTGTGCGACCACATAGCCGACATTGTCAAAACCTTTACGACCTGCGCGACCAGCTATCTGGTGGAAATCTCGTGCGGTCAAAATGGCGGTCTTGTCGCCGCTGTACTTGCAGAGCTGCGTAAAGAGCACTGTGCGAATTGGCACGTTCACGCCCACGCCGAGCGTGTCCGTTCCGCAAATGACTTTGAGCAAACCTTGCTGGGCGAGCTTTTCGCAAAGAATGCGGTACTTCGGCAAGAGCCCCGCATGGTGCAACCCAATGCCCTGCTTGAGCCAGCGCTTGACATCTGGACCGTACGGGCTTGAAAAACGGACTTCCTTGATGGCTTCGTTGATCTTGGCTTTTTCTTCTTTGGTGCAGAGGTCAAGGCTCATGAAGTTCTGCGCGTTGCTTGCCGCTGCGGCCTGCGTAAAGTGGACGACGTAAACTGGAGCCTTGCCTTCGTTCACGAGCTTTTGCACTTCGGTCGAAATTTCGGTAGTGCTGTAGCTAAAGTCCAAGGGCACCGGACGCTGCGTCGAGCGGACGGTCACGGACTCGCGGCCAGTGTGCTTGGTCATGTCGCGTTCGAAAAATTCCGTAGCGCCAACGGTCGCGCTCATCAAGAGAAATCTCGATTGCGGGAGCGTCAAAAGCGGAACTTGCCAAGCGACTCCGCGTTCCTTGTCGCTGTAATAGTGGAACTCGTCCATCACGATGTCTGTGATGGTAAGCGTTTCGCCTTCGCAGAGCGCCATGTTCGAAAGAATTTCAGCTGTGCAGCAGATGATGGGGGCGTCGCGGTTGACGGTGGCATCGCCGGTTGAAAGCCCGACGTTCTCGGCACCGAATTCCTTGCAGAGCGCCATCCACTTCTCGTTCACGAGCGCCTTGATGGGGCACGTGTAAACGCTACGGCGGTTGTGCACGAGGCTATCGAAGTGCAGCGCAAGCGCGACCATGGATTTTCCGCTTCCGGTCGGTGTATTGAGAATGACGTTCTTGCCATCTAAAAGTTCGAGAATGGCTTCTTCTTGAGCGGGATACAGCGTAGTTCCTCGGCTCTCGGCCCACGCCATAAATTGTTCTAAAACGTCTTCGGATGATATGTCCGAACGGTGACCGTTGAACTTTTCAATGAGTTCATTCAAAAAATCTTTGAGAATACGCTTGTTTTGCTCTGCCATAATGTCGTAAAAATAACTTTTTGAAAATAAATAGTAATAACTTTTCTATTTTCGAAATCACAGGAGATTTGTTATGAAAGGAATCGTACTTGCTGGAGGCTCCGGCACTCGTCTGTATCCGCTCACGATGGTTACATCGAAACAGCTTTTACCGGTCTATGACAAGCCGATGATTTATTACCCGCTCTCGACCTTGATGCTGGCGGGCATTCGTGACATTCTCATTATCTCGACGCCTACGGACTTGCCGAACTTTGAACGCCTGCTTGGCGACGGCTCTGCCATGGGCCTCAACTTGAGTTACAAGGTTCAGCCGAGTCCAGATGGACTTGCACAAGCCTTTATCTTGGGTGAAGAATTTATCGGTAACGATTGCTGTGCGATGGTCCTTGGCGATAACATCTTCTACGGAAACGGATTTAGCCAGCTTTTGAAGGATGCTGTCAAGAATGCCGAGAAAAATGGCCGGGCAAGCGTGTTTGGCTACTACGTTGAAGACCCGGAGCGTTTTGGCGTTGTAGAATTTGATGACCAAGGCAAGGTGATTTCTGTCGAAGAAAAGCCGAAGGAACCGAAGAGCAATTACGCCATTACGGGCCTTTACTTCTATGACAACCGCGTGGCTGAATTTGCCGAGAAACAAAAGCCAAGCGCTCGCGGCGAACTGGAAATAACCGACCTCAACAAGACTTATCTTGACAAGGGTGAACTTGACGTGAAGCTCCTCGGTCGCGGCTTTGCATGGCTTGACACCGGCACGATGGACAGTCTCATCGAAGCGGGCGAGTTTGTGAAAATGGTCGAAAACCGCCAGGGCATCCAGATTTCTGCCGTTGAAGAAATTGCGTACAGAAATGGCTGGATCAGCAAGGAAAAGCTCCTGGAATCTGCGGCCAAGTACGGGAAATCGCCTTATGGGCAACACTTGAAGAAAGTCGCTGAAGGAAAAATTCACTACTAGGGGATCGTTGCTAGGATTTTTGCTTTTTAGCTCGGCTTTGCGGCCGGGCTTTCTTTGTATAAAGAAAATTTTTGTTATATTATCTCAATTCAAGCTCAAAAAAGAAGGAGGAGAGCGATGAACCTTGTTCGGTTCGTATTGCCAATATTGTTTTTGGCTGCATACTGTTTTTCAAATCCAGCCCGTAACGTCACATTTCCATTGAAACAGCCTGACGGAACAACGGTCCAGGTCCGTCAAGTGGGCGATGAATATTTCCATTTTTACGAAACTACGGACGGCTATATATTGCAAGAAGATGAACATGGCTTTTACGCTTACGCCGGAGCTGATGGTAAATCTTCTGGAATCTACGCTCGAAATGCGGGGGATCGCAACCAGGCGGATAAAGAATTTCTCTCAAGCCTTAATGAAAGATTGATCTACGAAAAAATGCTAGAAGATGCATCGCGTACTGAAAAATACAAGCTTGATGCTCCTATGTTTTCTAATTCTCCAATAATGCGTTTGCCTGAAGTGAATAGATCAATTACGCAGGGCGATGTCCGTGTGCTTGTAGTTCTTGTTGAATATGCAGATGTGAAGTTTAAAAGTGCAGATCCTAAAACCCAGTTCAATGATTTTCTGAATAAGGAAGGGTATAATGAATATTATAATATTGGAAGTGTTAGAGATTACTTTGTAAAAAGTTCCAATGGGGTGTTTCGCCCTACTTTTGATGTGTATGGGCCTGTAACGGTTTCTGGAACGCGAGCCTCTTATAGTGTAGAATCTACTAGTAGTTTGAATTCCTATGCGGCTAGATTGATTATATACGAAGCTTTGGATATGTTGAAAGATGAAATTGATTTTAGCTTGTATGATAAAGATGGCAATGATTGGGTTGATTATATCGGCTTGATTTATGCCGGTGTTGGATCTAATGGCTCGGGTGTAAAAGAAGCTATTTGGCCACATAGTAGTTCTTTAGATTATACTATAGAATTGGGTAATGGCAAAAGTGGCTATAGATATGCTTGTGCAAATGAAATAAATGTGACTTCGTATTACTACGATGAAACTACGGATGTTATAGAGGGAATAGGCACGATGGCTCATGAATTTAGCCATGCTCTGGGATTGCCCGATTTGTACAATACCAAGTATAATGATGGCTGGGATCGTGGTACGCCGAGTGTATGGGACGTCATGGATCAAGGTTCGCATAATTGTCCGGATAATGAAGACTATGCGACCGATTGTGCTCCTCCGCTTTATTCTGCATTTGAACGCATGTCTTTGAATTGGCTTTCTCCGGTTGAACTTGATTTTGAAGGCGCTGTGAAACTTGATAAAATTGAGGAAAACGTAGCTTATCAGATTACTAATAAAGAAAATTCAGATGAATTCTTTTTGCTGGAATACCGAACGAATAAAGGATGGGAATATCAATTGCCTAATTCAGGATTGTTGATTTGGCATATTGATTATCTTCCTTCGGTATGGAGAAGACTTACTCCTAATAATGATAGAACTCATTTGCGGGTGGATATTGTTGAGGCCGGTCCTGATTTTTGGCCTCGTGAATCAAACTCGTTCCCGGGAAGTGATAATGTAACTGAATTTGATCAGTTTGTTTTTTGGAATGGGCAAAATATGAATATAACGCTTTCTGATATTAGTGAATCGGAGGATAAAGAGTATGTCACGTTTAATGTCCGCATAGAATCAAGTTCTTCTGTAGAATCGTCGTCCTCTGAAAGCTTGTCGAGTTCGGAAATAGAATCTTCAAGCAGCGAACTTGAAGCGTCCTCAAGTTCCGAAGAAGAGTCTTCAAGTTCGGAGGAATCTTCGTCAAGTAGCGAATCTGAATCTTCTTCGTCCGAAGAACAAATGTCTAGTTCTGATGAATCGTCCTCTAGCTCGGAACCAGTTTCTTCTAGCTCCGAAGAATCCTCGTCAAGCGATGTTCCTGAATCGTCTTCGTCAGAACAGTCACAGTCTAGTTCGGAAGAGAATTCTTCGAGTTCTGATGCGGAATCGTCTTCTTCTGAAGATGTAGAATCGAGTTCTAGCGAGGGCCTTGTTGGCGTTTCTTCGAAAATATTGGCTCAGGGTGTTCACGTGAATGCGAAAAATGGGGCTATTTATGTATACGCTCCGCAGCAAGGCCGAAAAGTGGTTAGAATCTTCTCGCCAATCGGTAGTTTGCTGCTCGAACGAACGATGGACGGTTCCGAACTTGTTGTGGACGACAAAATTCTTGGAAAAATGAGCTTGATCTTGTCTGTAAGTCAAGAAAATAGAGCTTTGTTTACGGGAACGGTTAATATACGCTAGCTGTGGCACTCTAAAAAAGATTCCTTTCTTTAGTAAAAGAACCCGAAATGCTTTGTAATTTTATTGTAAGTAAATTGTATTTTGTTAAAATAAAATAACTGCAATTTATATTTAAATGTGTTAATTTGCTTTAAAAAATGTTATTTTAAATATGTGTGGTACTTTTTTTTAAAGAAGGAGATAAATATGAAAAAAGTCACTCTGTCAGCTGCAATTTTGGCGTTGGCAATGATGGGCTGCTCTGATGCAGGCCTGGATAACTCTGTTGCTTCGGTGAATGACGTAAAGACCGAACAGGATCGTACGTTCTTGGCTAAATTGACGCCAGAACCGATTTCCAGTGGTGAAGTTGGCCTTGAACATTCCGGATACAAAAGATATGTGTACCCGGAAGACGGAATTGCTGTTAGAGTACACTCTAGACCTGATGACTTTACCTGGAAATCAAGAGGTCGAGCTACAATTTGGGTGGAAACTTCTGTTGCGGCTGATTTAGCTACTATTGTTTCGGTTGCTGTTGCTGGATGCACTATGGCGAACAATGGCGATGTGACATGCGCACATCATAGAGCCAATTGGGACTCTAAGGCTATGACCAGGGGCTTTGACGTTTACACCGCTGAATTGCCCGTTCCCTATGAACAAGTGGGCGTTGTGGCGGCTTATGGTGCGGTGTGGAATCTCGGTAAGCCGAGCCAGAATGAGTTTAGTAGCGTGACTTATGGTGGTACTTTGCCGGATAGCTTGGCTTATTCTGTTTACCAAAAGTACGTTTTGCAGGCTGTCTACAATATTAACCATAGACGCCCCATCGACGAAATCCCATAGTACGTTGTCTTAGGACTCTCTTTGGTAAAAAAAAGGAACTCGGCCTCGCGCCGGGTTCTTTTTTTTTTTATATGTATGGATAACTGAATTTTTAAGTGTAAAATAATGCTAGTTTATAAATGAAATTTTTAGCTTATGTTAATTGATGGAATAGTTTTGTTTATAGAATGTTGATAAGTTTGTTTGTTTTTAAAGTGATAATGAAATTTGTTGATAACATGTTGTTTGTTTAAAATAAATTTTAATTTTTTAAATATTTTATCTTGATTATGTTGTAAAAGTGAATATATTTTGTTGTACCTCATATAACATATAAGGAGATAATATGAAGAAAATTACTTTGTCTGCCGCAATTTTGGCAATGACGATGATGGGTTGCTCTGATATGGGCGTTGACAATTCTGTTGCTTCTACGAATGAAGTAAAACAGGAACAGTCTCATAATTCCTTGGCTAAATCAGTTAACTATAATTGGGCTTCTGTCTTCAATCGCCTTCAAAATATGCAACCTACGAATCCCAATGGCGATGGTTATCAGTATTTTGCGTTTCCAGAAGCCGGTATTGGAATTATGTTCCAAACTCGTGATGATCTTGATTGGGATGGCTGGGAAGCTCAAGGTGAATTGTATGTAGCTGATAAGCCGTATAACCCAAATACAATTTATGTTGCTGCAGGTCTTTTCTCTGATTGCTCATTTGATGCACCTTATTATACTACCGCGAATTGCCGTGGGTGGAAACTTGTAGGCGAGGCAGAGGGTAAAAATGTAAGCGGTGTTCTTGCTGTTTCTCCTCGAAATCCTCGTGGGCAAAAGCTTTCTAAGGATAAGTGGTACATGGAAGTAGGTGCGGTCTCTGCATTTGTCGGTGTTTGGAACGAGGGTTCACCTTATGAAACTGTGGAGAATGGGGCTACTTACCATGGTGGAATGTTCGAGGATCATGGTGATCAAAAGGCTCGTGCGATCTATAGAACGTACATTTGGCCTAAAGTTCGCGATAAAATGCTTTATTAATTCTATTTCCTAGTCCCATTTAGACTAAAAAGAACTCGGCCTTGTGCTGGGTTCTTTTTTGCATAGAAAAATAACCAAAGACAAATGTCCAATAACCATTGGCTATTGACAATGA
Source organism: Fibrobacter sp. (assembly GCF_045112255.1). Classification (GTDB taxonomy): domain Bacteria; phylum Fibrobacterota; class Fibrobacteria; order Fibrobacterales; family Fibrobacteraceae; genus Fibrobacter. Next base: position 106,890 of record NZ_JBGUHR010000025.1, on the reverse strand, counting down.
CTGACAACCAAATTCTGACTTTTTCCCCACTTCCTACATCTTACTTCCTGCTGTCTACGGTGTACCTTTCTATATTTCCCATGTAAATTGGAGAAATGCATGAAACGATCTATTGTTATTACAGGCGGGGCTGGCTTTATCGGTAGCCATGTCGTGCGCCTGTTCGTGAACAAGTATCCTGAATACAAGATTATTAACCTCGACAAGCTTACATATGCAGGCAACTTGGCTAACCTCAAGGATGTCGAAGATAAGCCGAACTACAAGTTTGTGAAGATGGACATTTGCGACTTTGACGCGTTCTACAAGCTCATGCAGGATGAACAGGTCGATGGCATCATCCATCTTGCTGCTGAAAGCCACGTGGACCGTTCCATCAAGGATCCGTTTACTTTTGCTCGTACGAACGTCATGGGTACGCTCACGCTTTTGCAGGCCGCGAAGCTCTACTGGGAAAGCCTCCCGGAAAAGTACGAGGGCAAGCGCTTCTACCATATTTCGACGGATGAAGTTTACGGTGCGCTCAAGATGAACCACCCGGAGGGCATCACGCCTCCGTTCACGACGACTGCCTCCAGTTCGGAACACCATTTGGCTTACGGTGATGATTTCTTCTACGAGACGACGAAGTACACGCCGCACTCCCCGTATTCTGCTTCGAAGGCTGGCTCCGACCATTTCGTGCGCGCGTTCCACGACACCTACGGCATGCCGACCATCGTCACGAACTGCTCCAACAACTACGGGCCGTACCAGTTCCCCGAAAAGCTCATTCCGCTGTTCATCAACAACATCCGCCACAAGAAGCCGCTCCCGGTTTACGGCAAGGGCGAAAACGTTCGCGACTGGCTCTTTGTCGAAGACCACGCCCGTGCGATTGACGTGATTTTCCACAATGGCAAAATTGCTGAAACTTACAACATCGGCGGCTTCAACGAATGGAAGAACATCGACATCATCAAGGTCGTCATCAAGACCGTCGATAAGCTCCTTGGCCGCGCCGAAGGCGAAGACCTGAATTTGATTACCTACGTGACGGACCGCCTTGGCCACGATGCTCGCTATGCGATTGACTCCACCAAGCTCCAGAAGGAACTCGGCTGGGAACCGTCGTTGCAGTTCGAAGAAGGCATCGAAAAGACCGTGCGCTGGTACTTGGACAACCAGGAATGGCTGGACAACATCACGAGCGGCGACTACGAAAAGTATTACGAGAAAATGTACGGAAATAGGTAATGGGAAAGTTTAATTTCATAAATACTGAAATTGAAGGCGTAAAGATTATTGAGCCTACCGTGTTTGGCGATGCCCGCGGTTACTTTATGGAAACCTACAGCAAGCGCGACTTTGCCGAAGGCGGTATCGATGTTGACTTTGTTCAAGATAACGAGTCGCGTAGCAAGAAGGGCGTTCTCCGCGGTCTCCACTTCCAGAAGCAAAATCCGCAGGGCAAGCTTGTCCGCGTGATTGAAGGCGAAGTTTTTGATGTGGCTGTTGACCTCCGTAAGAACAGCAAGACTTTTGGCAAGTGGGTGGGCGTTACGCTCTCCGCCGAGAACAAGAAGCAGTTCTACATTCCCGAAGGCTTTGCTCACGGCTTTGTGGTGCTTTCCGAGACGGCGTCGTTCGTTTACAAGTGCACACGCTTCTACGCCCCGGGCGATGAAGGCGGCCTTATGTGGAATGATCCTGAAATCGGTATCGAGTGGCCGGTAGGGGATGGCTTTGAACCGCTTCTTTCTGAAAAGGATACGAAGAACCCGTGTCTCAAGGACCTTGGTTTCGCGTTTGAACTTTAGTGCCTGCTGCACTGTTGCTACAAAATCGGAACTATTAACTTGACTTTTAATTTGCTATTTTTTGATTACTATGAAAAATATTCTTGTCGTTTGCACTGGGAACATCTGCCGTAGCCCTACAGGGGAATACCTTTTGAAAAAGGAACTTGGACCGGGCTTTAATGTGATGAGTGCTGGGCTTGGCGCATTGGTTGATAATCCGGCTCATGAGATATCGCAGAAGATTGCATTGCAGCATGGCATTGATATGAGCGCCCATAAAGCGCGCCAAATCAATTTGGATATTCTCAAGTGGGCTGATTTGATTTTGGTGATGGAAAACGGACATAAAAGGGAACTTTTGCATAAATATCCGTGGCTTGAAGGTAAGGTTTTCCGTTATGGTGAATCTCACCAGGTCGATATTCCGGACCCGTATCGAAGACCTGAAAACGCGTTTGTCCTCGCATGGAATTTCATTTCCAAGCTGACACCGTATTGGGTTGAAAAGATTAGACAAAGTGAAGCTAATAAATAATTTAAAAAAGGTAATGTATGAATAAAATAGGTATAGCTCTTTGTGGTGTTGCTGCCGCTGTCCTGAATGGCTGCTTTGCGGCCCCTCAGATGCGGATGGACATCCCTACAGATTCCACAACCTATAATGGAATTACTTTCAAGTTGCATTCCATTGAAAAGGGCGATATGGGTGAACCGGTGGTTGCCGCTGTTAATCCATCCGAAGGCAAGTTGGAAGAGTTGATGGTAGATACGCTCCCTGACTTGGAGTACAGGATTGGACCTCTGGATATGGTGCAGGTGGTTGTGTGGGAACATCCGGAACTGACCTCTCCGATGGGACAGTACCAGCCGGCCGGCCAGAAGGTGACGACTGATGGTAAGCTTTTCTATCCGTATGCCGGTGAACTTCAGGTGGCGGGTCTTACGGCTCAGGAACTCCGTCTTGAAATCACTAGACGCCTTTCTGACAAGATCCTTAATGATCCGCAGGTGGATGTCCGTGTGACGGGTTACCACAGCCGCAAGGCTTTTGTTACGGGTGCCGTGAATAAGCCTGGCTTTGTAAACTTTGATGAAAACCCGATGACGCTTCCGGATGCGCTTGCTGCTGTCGGGGGCTTTGACGAAAAGGCAGATCCTACGTTTGTGCAGCTCCGCCGTGGCAACAAGGTCTATAATATCGATTACATCCGCGCCTTCAAGGACAATATTGCTATAGAACGAATCCTTGTAAAGCCGGGTGACCAGGTCTTTGTTCCGCTGAAGTCTGATACGGAAAGAGATAGAAAGGTCTATGTGCTTGGTGAAGTTGCAAGAAGCGGCATTGTTCGAATGGATAACTACCTGAGCTTGGCTGAAGCCTTGGCTGCTTCTGGCGGTGTAAATGCCATAAATGCTTCTCCAAAGGATATTTATGTTATTAGAAATACTTCGCCGGAAAAAATTGACATTTATCAGCTGAATGCAAAGAACGCCATGGCGCTTGCGATGGCCGACCGCTTTGAAATGAATCCGCGCGATATTGTATATGTGGATGCTTCTGGTATTGCAACGTGGAACCGCCTTATCAGCTTGATTACACCGACGATGGGCATGGTTAAGCAGAGTCTTGATATAGGCTACGACATCCAGCTTTTACATAACAACGGCTGGAAATAATCTATCATAGGTTAAATATGATTAACTTGATTTTATGTGGTGGTAGTGGAACGCGCCTTTGGCCGATTAGCCGCTCTCTCATGCCGAAGCAGTTCGCACGTCTCTTTGACGGTGCGTCCCTGTTCCAGCGCACGGTAAAGACGAACTCCCGTATTTGCAGCGCTCAGTATATCGTGAGCAATGCGGAACAGTATTTCTTGGCCAAGGACCAACTCGAAGAAGTGGGCGCTAATGATGTCCGCTTCCTTTTGGAACCGGTCGGTCGCAATACGGCTCCGGCAATTGCCCTTGCTTGCCTTGGCCTTGATCCGGAAGATGTCGTTCTCGTGTCTCCGTCGGACCATGTGATTCGCAAGGCCGAAGCTTACGAAGAATGCTTGCGCAAGGCTGAAGAATTTGCAAAGAAAGGTTTCATGGTCACTTTCGGCATCACGCCGACGGGGCCGGAAACGGGGTACGGCTACATTGAAGCAAACGGTGACGATGTCAAGCGCTTTGTTGAAAAGCCGGACTTGGAAACCGCAAAGAAGTATGTTGCCTCTGGAAGGTTCTTCTGGAACAGCGGTATTTTCTGCTTCAAGGCTTCGACGTTCCTCGATGAACTTTCGACGTACTCTCCGGATATCTTGACGGCTGCAAAGATTGCCTTTGCCAATGCCAAGAAAGAAAACAAGGGTGCTCTTGTCCGCGTCGATCATGACGACATGATGAACATCCCGTCGAATTCCATCGACTACGCCGTGATGGAAAAGTCTGCAAAGGTAAAGGTCGTGCCGAGCGATATCGGCTGGTCTGACCTCGGCGCTTTCGATTCCCTCTATGGTGAATTCGACCATGACGAAAATGGCAACAACGTGAACGCAAAGCACTTGGCCATTGGTTCCAAGAATTCGCTCGTGCTCGGCGGTCAGCGCCAGATTTGCACGATTGATTTGGACAACATGCTCATCGTGGATACGCCGGATGCTCTCTTGGTTGCTCCTCTTGCAAGCAGCCAGAAGGTCAAGAAGGTCGTCGACGAACTCAAGGCTCGCGGCTCCGACTTGCCGAAGGTCCCGCAGACGGTCAACCGCCCGTGGGGCACGTACTCCGTGCTTGAATCGACGGACCGCTACAAGATGAAGCGCATCGTTGTTCGCCCGGGCGAACGCCTCTCGTTGCAGAAGCATTTGCACCGTTCGGAACACTGGGTCGTTGTGAGCGGTACGGCAACATGCACTGTTGGCGATAAGGTATTCTACGTGCGTCCGAACGAATCGACCTACATTCCGTCTGGAACGATTCACCGCTTGCAGAACGAAGGCAAGCTCCCGCTCGTGATCGTTGAAGTCCAGGTTGGTGAATACACCGGCGAAGACGACATCATCCGTGTGCAGGACGACTACAAGCGTTCTTAGGAGTAGACAGTAGGAAGTAGACAGTAGGAAGTCTTAACAAAGGCGGGTCTTGCGGCCCGTCTTTCTTGCTTTGTCATCCCGGCGTCCTTTGGCTTGTCATCCCGGCCCCTGTGCCGGGATCGCCATTTATAAAATAAAAAGCGAACCTCAACGGTTCGCTTTTTAATCTTTCGTCTTTAGTCTGAAGCCGCGAAGCGGCGTTCTTTCGTCTAACTTAGAACTGGCTCAGGAATCTCTGATCGTTGGCGGTCAAAAGCCCGATTTCCGGAATCTCGTGACGGAGCATGGCGATACGGTCGAGACCGAAGCCGAATGCAAAACCAGTGAACTTTTCAGCGTCGATGCCGCAGTTCTTGAACACGTTCGGGTCCACAGAACCGCAACCGCCGATTTCCATCCAGCCCGTGCCCTTGCAACGACGGCAGCCCTTGCCACCGCAGAACACGCAGCTCACGTCCATTTCTGCGGACGGTTCCGTGAACGGGAAGAAGCTCGGACGGAAGCGAGTCTTGACGCCTGCGCCAAAGAGTTTGTTCATGAACACCTGGAGCACGCCCTTGAGGTCGGCGAAGCTAATGTTTTCGTCAACGACAAGACCTTCGCACTGCTGGAACATTGGAGCGTGGGTGGCATCGTTATCGACGCGGAACACGTGGCCCGGAGCAATCATGCGGAAAGGCGGCTTGTGCGTTTCCATGTAGTGAATCTGGGTGCCCGACGTGTGCGTACGGAGCATGACCTTATTGTCCACGTAGAACGTGTCCTGCATGTCGCGGCTCGGATGGTCAGGCGGAGTGTTGAGAGCTTCAAAGTTGTACCAATCCGTTTCGATGTCGCGGCCGAAGTCCACATCAAAACCCATCTGCGCAAAGAAGTCGATGATTTCTTCGCGAACGTCGTACAGCGGATGCGTAGAGCCGGCAGCGATGCCAGCGCCCGGGAGCGTGATATCGACAGCGCCACTGGCGAGCTTCTTCTGGAGAGCGGCTTCGTTTGCGGTTTCGATAGCCTTGTCGATAGCTTCGGAAACGGCAACCTTCAGTTCGTTCACGAGCTTGCCGTAAGCGGGACGTTCTTCGGCGCTGAGCGAACCCATCTGCTTCATGAGGTCGGTGACGGCGCCTTTCTTGCCGAGGTACTTTACGCGGAGATTGTTGACCGCTTCTTGATTGGTGAGGTCCGTTTGTGCAAGTTCTGCATCAAAGGCCTGCTTGACATTGTTAATAGCTTCACTCATAGTACGGCAAAATTTAGAAAAATAGCGGCCTCATTGCACGAGTTGATGCAAAAAAACTCCCCGGTAGGGGAGTTTGCTAAAAGTGAAGGTTCTATTCCACTCTACATTTTATCATGCTTTCTTTGCAGGACGTGTAAAGGACGCGTTCACAGGGATTTTCACCTGCAAGGCAAAGACCCAGAGTGGCATCGTCGCATGTCCCGTTGCTGCATGTTGACGCGTTCGAGTTTGAACCAATGCCGTTGCCCCTTATCGTGATGTGGGCCTTTCTGTCGTCGCTTCGGCAATAGACATTTCGATTTTGCCACCCGTCAACTTTGATGAATACGGAATCGTTGCATGCGACATCGACGGTATTCCAGTCGCCCCATTCGTTGTGGCCTCCGAGCTGCTTGATGGTATAGCCAGCCGTAGTAACTTCCGTAAAGCATTCATAATTGATTTCTCCGGCATTGACGTATATGGAATATGTATTGGTGCCTGGATTGTCGGATACATAGATATCTTCTGATATGACGCCTGTGTTAGACTTGCTTCCTCCGGCGATTCGTTGACCGTTCATCCGAATTTGGATGTCATAGCAGTTCACTCCCATGTATGTTCCACTAATGTTGACTTTGGATCCTGCAAGAACCTTGTTTTTACTTGTCTTGCAGTTAAATAATGTGCTGTCGATGACATTTAACTTTGCTGAACATATCCTTTTCCCGTTTTTGGAGAAAAGCGTATAGGTGCCCGCTAAATTAGAGGTCTTGGATACAGGGATGATTTGCTCGGCATTCCTGTCGATCCATATATCTTCTGTCTTGAAGTTTGTTGATTGCAGGTAGACGTACATGCCGGATTCCATTCCGCTGGTAAAGTTTGCAATAAAGTTGGCGGAAGTTTCATTGGGTGTGAGATCCTTTTCGAAACTGCATGTGGCCTTGATTTCAGCAGGGGCGCTAGAACTGCTTTCTATCGGTGCAGTCGTGGAACTGCTTATGGTCTTAGAGCTGCTCGATAATCCAGGACGTGTGACTGTGATGGACATCGGTCCGCAGGTGGTGACGTTTTTCCCATTTAGAATAAGCTGTACAGTATAGATGCCCGAGGCAAGGTCTGCGGTGGGCGGCAGCTCATGATCGTATTTGCTTCCATGGCCCTTGTGAACGTGAGTTTCCTTGACCACTTCACTGATGTTGTCGAGAAGGACTGCTTGCATTTCCCATTCTGTTTCTGCGGTTGCGGTCAAGTCTGCGGAAACCTTCGTTCCCGTTACCTTGCAATTCGAAACCTGGATATTGTTAGAGATTGTTGCTGTTCCGCAATTTTTTTGGTTTCCGGAAACGGATATCTTGTATGTGTATTCTCCTGTTGAAAGAGCCGGAGACCATTCTTGCGTTGCGCCGGTTCCATTCCCGGTAGCGGATGCTCTTGTGATTCCTTCGGAGTCTTCGGCTGTGAGTATATATTCGCAGCTTGAATTTGGACATCCTGTAAATCCGTATGTTAAAGTGACTTTGTCTGTTCCGCTCGTCGTTTCAGTCTTTTCGACACTGCACGTGATGTCGATTGGCGAAATAATTACGGGTACTGTCGTGCAGCTGACATAGCCGCTATCAATGCTTTTGGCCCTGATTTCAAAAATGCGGGTTATTGCGGTCTCGCTCTTGTTGACTTGATCGTAAAGCCCTTCTTCGTTGAATGTGAACACGCCGTTTTCGGGGCAGGAAAGTTCGGTCATTTCTTCTATGGCACCTCCTGATTCTTTTACAGAACAGCCATTGATGGCCGCACCTTCCAGATTGGTGATGGTCGATGTCAGTCTCCATGAAATTCCGTTGTATGTCGCCTTGCAGTTGCTGATGTTGAGAGCGTAAGGGCAAGATGATAAAACAGAATTCACGTGATAAGATGAATAGGTGCTTTTAAGGGTTATTGCCTGGACAAATTCTGGGTTGAACGAATCCAGGTTCGATAAGTCGTTGACGTCAAAAGAATGCGTTCCGTTAGTTGTAATTTCTTTTGGAATGCTGAGGTTCCCGTTTTTGTCTTTTAAGTACAGGACAATCTTGTCGCCTTCTGCTTCTACGAAATCCGAAATGTCAATCAGCAAGATGGAGCCGCGTAGATTGACGATGCCTCCGTTTGCATCGACCGGAATTTCGAGAGTCTCCTCTGAATAGCCGTATATTGGAGTGTCTGAATTGTAGATCTGTGCGTTTTGGGAGCAGCGTTCGATTTCACCGACCCAGAAGGAACCGCAGCTTGTCCAGGTCCCTTCGAGGCTGGACTGGTCGGAGCATTCTGAAATCTTGACTTTGGCATCGTTGATGGTTGTCGTCCCGTACGGTGTTGTATAAGATGTTCCGTGAACATCCTCTTCGGAGAAGTTGTATATAGATCCGCTAAGCTCTTTCCCAAAGAAGACTCCGTTTGCATCATGTTCGTTCCACCATGTTAAAAACCAGTTCCTGTTGAACTTGTTCCCTTCGCAGCCGGATGTTGCGTTGCCGGTCGCATTGTCACAGCCATTGTAGTAATAGGTTATTTTGCAGCCGTGGTCTTCAAACCAGCTCGAAAGCCCGACCCACGGAGAAACATTTTTGTTCTTGGGAACGCGCCCGCCAAGGTAGTTTGCTTTAAATGAACAGTTAATTGTTGGATTTTCAAAACAGTCATCTGCGAAGAAGTAACTGCTCCAGCCGATATCGTAGATTTTGAAGGATGGGTCCGAAATGCTGAAGCCGACATAGCGGCTGTGCTCATCGCGAGAACCCAGGAACGATGAAATGTCCAGTTCGGCTGTGGCTGTGGAATTTTCGACGGTTGCCGTTATGGACAGCTTGTTTTCTATGGAAAGCTCAATCCACAATTTAATCATGTCCTCGGACCTTATCGAAAGCTTCTGTGAAGAAGATTTCTTTAGGACTGCATTTGTGCAATTGCTGCTCGTGACGGTATTTGCCTGGCTGGTTCCTTTGCAGACTCGCGCCGTCAAGGCTTTGCCGTTGCTTGCATCGCCAAAAATGTTCAGGATGGTGTAAGAGCTTGCAGAAGCGTCCGAGCTGAATATAAAGCCGGAACTCCATTTCTTGTTTGCGTTTTCAAGAATCGTTGTCTGCATCAGGGTACTCATGGTTCCGTGGATGCCAGCTTCTCTTGTGTTCAAGACGATTGTTGGGTTGTCGTTTTGTATGCCGTTGCTGAGTGTTATGGACCCGTTTTGGATTAATGGCGGAATACTTGCGCTATTTCCGTTGTTGGGGTACATGAGCTGCCAATCAGCATTGACTCCGGAAACGGAGCATGAATGGAGCTTCCCGCCTTCGCAGGAATTGATGCACTTTGTGGCGTTCCCGGAGCAGAATGCCGTTAACGTAGTAAAGTCTTCGTAGAAACAGTGCTTGTCCTTGTCGTTAAATACGGCGGTGATGGTATTGTTCGACGTTATTGGGCTAAGCGTGTATTCGTGGCCTGTTATGGATTTCGATGCTGTTGCGCAGTTTTCGCCATCGCATTCCCAACGTGAGAACTTGTCAGAACCTTCTTCTATATATTTTGTCTTGAGCTTCCAGCCGGCATAGACATTGCAGACGATGTTTCCATCGCTATTATTTTGACAGTAGCTTGAATTTGTGACGTCCGTGAAGTTGTCATCGTCATCGGCAAGCCAGATGGATACGCCGGAACCGCTAATTTCTGTACCCTTTGTTTTTACGGTCAATGTATACCGCTTTCTTTTTAAAGAGGCGTAGAGCTTGTATTCTCCATTTTGCTCGGCCTGCTGTATGGAATTGTTTTCTATGGGCAGCAGAAGTTCACAGTAGCTAGGAACATTGTTCATGTCCTTCAAGTGGATGGCCGTGTTTGTTGCGACGCTCCATTTATTATTTGCTGTTGTGACCTTTACGTTTGTTCCTACGGCGCGAACCCATTCTCCAGAGACAAGGTCGTCGCAGTCGAGGTTGTTTGCCTTTTGGTCGAATCCTTGTTCGGAACAGATTTGGCTGTTCTCGCTCTTGCTGCAGTATTGACCTATGCTGCCACGCTCTACCGTAACATAGCCCGTCATGGTAACGCTTGTTGAAGAGAATTGCTTGATGATGCATCCGCTCATCGGGGTTCTTAAATAGATCTTGACGCTGCCCTGTTCTGCCGTTGCGGTCGTGGATACCGTAAACAAGTCAATTGTAGGTTGGTTGGGCGTGAATGTCAACGTGTAAACATCTTCAATATCGGAGGTTTCGCGCTTGACTAAAGAAGTTCCTGTAACTGGAGTGACGTGCCACCCGCTTGGGCGCGATGAAACGGCGATGTCGATTGTTGCGGGGCTTGGGTGCGAAGACGTTTCAACGGATGCGGAAACGGTTAAGTTGTTGCTTGTGGTGATGTCTATGAATTCAGCCGGGAATCTAATGGCAGGAGAAGAGCCCGTCTCGCCAGTGACGACTACATAGAAGGGGATGTCGCCCGTTTCGCCTTGGTGCTTACAGTTGTAGACATCGTCTGCGAGCATGTTGCCGTTTTGGTACAGCAGTCCATAAGTATTTAACGATGGATCGCAAGTGATTTTTGAGGGGTCTTTTTGTTCGTGTGCGCCATTTAGGTTGACAATGTCGTAGTAGTCGATGAGTTTCCCGTCAGGATTTTTAGTCAAGTAAATAACACGGGGGAGTATGACTGCTGAAGGAGATATCGGCTGTGCGGCTGCATTTCCGGATGTCTCGATTTTTTCGCGGCTTGAGTATTGCGATTCCAGAGAGATGATGAGCTGCGGTGACGTGGCTACATAGTAGGAATCGTATTGTACGGATGATCCTGAAATGACTGTTCCGCCTTCCTCTTCGTCTGTGCCTTCGGAGAGCTTCGTGTATTCCGGATTTTCTTTAATGATGCCTGCGTTTGCAAGAGACTTTAAAACGCTTCCGTCAAATTCAAGATTGTTGCCGCCCTGGTATTTTTTGAGCTTTTTCCCGTCGGCCATGATAACGCTACCCTTGAAGTGGATGCCGTTAATTTCGTTTATATCTTCTTTGGAATAGACGAGATAGTTGTAGGTGGCTCCCTGGCGCCCTTTTAGCTGGCCTGAGGCCCCTTTTTCAAGATAAAGAAATACGATGCTTCCGTTAGATGTCGGCGGCAAATTTACGTTTCCAAGGGATGTGGTGACGTCAAAGACGAATTTACCTACAAGCTCTTTGTTGACCGATTTGTCTTCTTGATACTGCCATTCGATAATCAGGTATTCGTCGTTGTAGAGCTTGTTTTCCTTTTTGGCATTGACATAGCACATGTTGAGTCTATCGATAAAGCTATCGTCGATATAAAATTTTTTATTGAGCCCGCAGAATGTATTTGCTTTCGCGGCTTTCCATGCGGATTCGTTCTTTAAAAGAATGGGTTCCGGGATTCTATGCGTTGTCGGCGAAATCATCTGGCCGTGTTTATTCATTTTATTGATGTGTTCCCAATAATTCCCGCTGACATTTTTGAGAACGTTGTCTGTTGCGCTCCATTCCTGGATTCGTTCATTGGAAACTTCACTTGCGTTAAACGAGAAAATACGCGCTTGTCTACAGTTGTCTTCGTCATCGTTTTTGCAGCGGTCCCTGTTGGCAAATGGGCGGGTCCATCCGTCCATATAGGCTCCGTAAGTATAGCTGCTGTTTGTTTGCGTTTCGATTTCGAATTGATCGTTGTTGTAACGGTAGACTTTGCCGCCTACGGTAAAGACGCGCTTCCCGTTGTAGTCGCCGCAGTTGTTGTCGCCCGTATTGCAGTAGGTCTTGATCTTGTATGGCATGTACAAATTTGCGCCGATGGCAAAATTTGTGTTGTTGTTTACATATCGAGACAGTTCAAGCTGTTCGTTTCCGCCGTCAGGGGCTGTATACTGATTGGTGAACACCCAGTTCAAGCCGACGTTGATGTCGTAGTCGTTCTCTCTGACAATTCTACCGCCGATAGTCAAGTTCCTGCTTACAAAAATTTTGCATAGTTGACTGATGTTGCCTTTTACATAAAGGTCTCCGTAAACCCTGATGGGCTGACCGTGTGGACATGTGACATTCCCGCCAATGTAAATGATGGATGTGTCGATGCCTGTTGTGCCGTAGATGAGTTCGCCGTCGCTGTTTAGGTTTCCACCGAGATAAAAATCTCCATAGTGATGAACGGTTCCTCCGTAATTTGCGTTGCCTGTGACAATCATGTCGCCCTTGACGACAGGGGTGTTGCTGTATGCCCAGTCGCCGTTGATGTTGCCTGAACCAATGGTGTCGTTACCGGTGATGCCATTGCTTGCGCCGTGGAATGCCTTGTTGAATGTGAACCGTTCGCTGTTCTGGGGAATTTTTATACGGTAAAGTCCGTCTACTTTGAGAATGGCGACTTCGGTGTGTTCTGTTCCATTGCGAGATGTTCCCTTAGAAACAAGCTTGAGCTTGTATGTATTTTTTTCGGTATTGACGCCGGTAAGCCAGACGTCGTAACTTTGGCTTGTGCGGTCTAATTGCTGCAAGACGGAGTTTAAATGTATTGGCCGCTTGTTGTTTTCGAGATATTGCTTGATGACTCCGCCGACGTCGTTTGCGTGGTTGGTCATCCAGGCGCGAGTGTTTTCGATGCCTGCTATAGCGCTTTGGTAAGCTTCTTGCCGTAGCATTCGCGTGGCACTGGAGCGGTTCTCTGATGTGAGCCATTTAAATGTCGCTGTTGCTGCGATTGTTGCAACAAGCATGAACAGAAGGACTGTTATTAAGGAAACACCTTTCTTGGACATGAACATAATTCCTCCTTAATCCTTTGTGCCATTGCTTGGAATGGGGATTATGAGCGAAAGAACGCTGGATTCTCCGTGGACGCCTGTGGTTAGCTCTAAACGTAAAGCCTTGACGTTCTTTTTTTCGGTGGGTGCTATTTCTGCACCGCTAAATGTGTAATTCGCGGTTTCAACTTTTTTAAGTACAACTTCGCTAATCGTTATTTTTCCGCCGGCGACAACGGGGGAGTAGCTTGCGAAAGTAAATGACATGCAGACATTTTCGATTTTGTGCATTGTTCTGAACCTGAACTTGCGTGCGCCTTCGGATGCTCCTGCATGTGTGGGCGGGTAGAACATGAAGTCGTTTATTTCGTTTGGACGTGCTCCGTCGTTTGTGTAGCGGAATCCGACTCCCATGTAATCGCGACCTGGGCAGAATAGACGGCTTGCGTCGCTTGCGTACGGCATTGAAAACGAAATTTCGTACTCCGTATTGGTTTCAAGCGTGATCTTTGCGCATCGCTCTTGCCAGTTGCCTGAAAGGTCGGTGGCTTGTGCAAGGAAAACCTGATTTGCGTTTCTTCCGTCGAGGACCGGTTCCTGATTGTCGAAATTGTAGTTCGATGCAAATCCGGATAAGACGACGCTTAAATCGCCGTTGGGCGGTTCGACTTTTGTGAATGCCAGATTGTCGTCGCCATAACGGGGGATCAGTCTAAATTTGTGGACACTTGTGTCTGTGGATGGCAAAATGTGCGATGTACTTTCGGTTGCTCCTGGTTCGGCGGCTGTAATATTGAATCTTTGGACGCCATCGGCCATTGCGACAACGTTTGCGCTGCTGCTTGGGCATAGGTCTGTATCCTCTGTTCCAGAAACGGTCTTGCATCCTCTCATTAGGACGCTCCCATCGACATACCAGAAGATTGAATCGACGGCAACGTAGTGCCCGTCCTGATCATAACGGATGCGCTTGTATATCAACGTGTCTAGGTTGCCGTTATTCCCGATGCGGTAAGATGAAGAGTCTTTTTTGGTATTGTCTGCGTTGTCAGGGTCGATAAACACATCGTGGATGTGGTCTGTGCTAAAGTTGTCCATTGAAGCGCCTGCGGCGGCTGCTTCTTGTGAGCTTTTTGCTCCGAGTTGTGTGACGTCCTCTTTAAGTATGGAACTTATGTTGCCTGCGTTCTGGTTGGCCTGTAGCATGTTCTGGGTACGGACGCGCATCTTTGTGCTGTCGCTGAACGCCTGGCCTGCGATGAGAACGATTCCTCCGAGGAGAGCGATGTAGACCATCAGCTCGATGAGCGTAAAACCTGATGACGCTTGGCTAAAATTCTTCATTCTCTTCCCTCGTAATCGTTTTAAGTCAATAGAAGTAAAAATATGTAATTATGATTACATTTTCTAAAATTAAAAATAAGTTTTATGTATGCAAAAGTGATAAAAATTTCTTTTTTATTGTCTGATTTTGCCCTAAAATTGATGAAAATCAATGCTTTCTGAAATCTTTGAAGATTTCTGTCAAAAAAATTCCACATTTATGTTTTTTTACATATATCCGCTGCGTACGGCCTTTTCATGTTTTTTTGAATTTATCTTTCTCCATATATATAAATGAGTTGTCTTATTCCCTGTGTGGAATAGAGTTGGAATGAGTATGATGTTTTGTTCTGTGGGTGATTTGTGCCCGAAATGTCGCCGTAAGGCGGGCTTTACCTTAGTGGAATTGCTTGTCTATATGGCGATTCTTGGTGTTGTTGTCCTCGTTGCAGGGCAAGCTCTTACGGACAGTACAAGAGTTCGTGTTCGTACTCAAAACATGCTTGCTTCTTCGCAGAATGCAGAAAATGCGGCGAGTCTCCTGAAAGAGGATATCGCCCAGATGGGGGCGAAGGAATACGAAACAGACAAGTATTCTGGTTCATTTAATGTTGTCCGTGGTGTATTCATGGATCCTGACAATGCAGATGTTGGTCAGGTGGACAAGTCTTCTTATTCATTGCATCAAGGAAGTGGCGAATTTGATAGCCTGTACTTTAGACGTATCCGCTATGATGATGATGGCAAGTATGTGGCCCTTGAAGCAGTCTCGTGGTATGTGCGCGATGGAGTCCTTTATCGTCGCTGTGCGCGTCTGGAAAGTGCGTCCGGGGCGTCTGCGGATGAATCCTGTCCTGACGACGGAGATCTGGAAGTCGCTATCGCAAAGGATATGGCGCGTTTCAAGGTCGTTCCGGCGAAGCCCAAATTGCTGAATTCCAGCACGGGCAAAATCCTTTTCCCGCCTTCTGAAACGTCTTCGGATTTTCGTTTGCTTTCCCGTTACGATGGCAGCAAGATCCTCCGCTTGAACCTTGCTCCAGAGGAGGGCGGCAGCATTGTCAAGATTTCAGGTTTCACTTCGAATTTCGATGATGAAAACGATTCTTACTCGACTGAAAATAAGATGAACCAGGTCTATGCCGCAGAGGCAAATTCTAGTGCCGGAAACTGGTCTAGCCTGTGCTCTGAAATGACGTTTGCTCCAGGAATAGAATATGAAATTTCTTTTAAGCAGCCGCTTATGACGGGGACCGATTATTCGCAGTCTTTTATTCCAGGTAAAGATCATTTGTCTGTTGGATTGCGTACAAAATCAGGTGGAAAAATAGCGGGCTTTGATGATTTTCTGTTCTTGCCGCCGAACGATGAATCCTCTGCCGCCATTATTCGCAATTTCCGATTCTCTGTAAATAATGAAATCAAGGCGTGCCTTGCCTTTACGTTTGTCTTCTTCTCGCCGCTTGCAGAAAAAGGAACTTTGAATATTGCAAACTTGACGGTGAAAAAAATACAGGATGTGAATTACGAGTTTGATCCGAGTTATGTTCCTGATGTCTTGGACAAGAAAAATATTCGTGCGTTCTTTGTGGATCTGAGAATAAATAAGCACGGCGAACAAGGTGGATCAAAATACGTTTTTGCAACGCCGAGTAATGGTGCGGCGGCAGAGTAGTAGGGGTGTGTTTATGCAGAAAAATTTTAAGCAGGGTGTATCCCTTATAACGGTGCTCTTGTTCATGCTCGTGGCAACGATTGCTGCTACGGCGACTTTTAAGTGGCTGAATTCTGAAGGCCGTTCGAGTGCGGCGCGCCTGATGCGCAATGAAGCGCGTCAAGCGGCTTTGGCGGGCATTACATCTGCACGTACATGGATGACGTACCACGGAAATGAAACGGGTGCAATTATCCGGCAGTTCAGAGGGAACGGGCACAAGCCGGTTCATTTGAACAATGTACTTGGCAATAATATTGATAGCGATAATCAGAAATTCGATGTCTGGCTTGTCGGTGCTGAATCAAATTCGTCTCCTTACACGGTGAAAATCCTTTCGACAGGTGAATCTCGTAATGGCACCAAGCACAGCGAAGTTGCGATTATGAAAATTTCGGGACTTTACCAGGTGAAAGTTCCCGAGAAGAAAATAAGCATATCGTTTGATAGGGCCTTCTTTGGTAAAACCAAAGGTATTACTGGCGATGACGCGATGGAATCCGCCATTGTCAATGGTGATTTTGGCGAAGACAACAACGTCCCGTCGATTTCAAAACCTCTTTTGGTGACGGGCGATTTTTCGTTCCAAGGTTCTGCAAATATGGGCGGTGACTTGTATGTTGGCGGCAATTTCAGGAACAAGGGCAGCATTTATTTTGGAAATGTCGATATGGACAGGAACTCCAATAACTATGCAAACTGCAAAGATCCTGACGCCAATGATGATACCCTTATTGTTTATATTGGCGGCTCGGTTGGCACCTGCGAAGGCGGCATTATTGCTGTTTGCGGAGACCTTTATGTCGGTGGAAGTGTCCCGCCGAATTGCGATATCAAGGTTGCTGGTAATTTTACTGTCAATGGACACATGGAACGCGGTACTGATGATAATTCAAAAGGTGTTGGCGTAAAAAAGAACATGGTCTTTACGGATAGGGCCAGCTGGACAAAGAATGAGATGAATTATTTCAGCAGTACCGGCGGCGGTACCGTTTCTTCGTTTAAGGTGGGAAATAATCTTGTCTTGCCTCCGACAATGGATGGCAAAATGGATTTGCAGAACAATTATTCGTTTAGCTTGTCTGGAAAAGTGATGAGCTATACCACGGCCAATACGATTTTGATGAATCAGAATCAGGGATTTGGATTTGCTCAGAAGCCATATGGCGTATTTGTCGAGGGAACGACGGCTTTGGAGGCTATGGGGCCAAGACCTCAAGATAAACGATATTTTTCTTTTAGTGCGACGAAGGGCATTGAAAACCGTAGGGTTTCCAAGTGGAGTGAGTCAGACCCGCTGTTAAAAGCAATTGGCGATGAATATTGGTCTCGCCTCAAAAAGATGTACACTTATCAGGGACTTATTGGCCCTGATGGTGAAGTTCCGGTGCCTATTTTGCTGAATAACGAAGATTTGTGGACAACGAAAACCATGAATAAGTTCTGTGAAATCGATACCGTGTTCAATATGGACGATAACCATATTCAGAAGATCAATGAATGCTATGCGAAGGCGGGCGAAAATGAATTGTACAATGGTTTCTTGATTCTGGAATGGAATGAAATTGAAAAGGTGGACCCGACTAAGACCTTGGATGGCAAATTTGTCTTATATGCGCGTTCGAAACTGGGTGACGGTCACATGGTCATGATGCCTGCAACGACTGAAAATTCCGTGGTTCTGCTATTTCTTGAATCAGGTGCCGGCTTGCTAAAGGGCGACGGCAAAGTGATGAATTATTTCATCTATTCCAGAGGCGATATTGATGAAGTCCAGGAGATGAATGTCGAAGGTTGCGTCATTATGGACAATGGCTCGACGCTTTTGAAATATCAAGGCCATAACAACTTCAAGTACAAGGCTGAAGTTGTCGAAGCTGTGCAATCAGCCGGGTTCATTATTGGAAACGAGGAATTTGAAAAACTGGCCAATAAGACTAGTGGCGCTACGACGACATCGGGAAGCTCTGAATTGAGCGATACTGTTTATGTCGCAGTCTCGTCCCAATTGAAAATTACGATAGAATCTGAATATAAAAATGAAGAATCTTATGGCGGTAATACTGAAAATGTGAAACCTTCGATTCTCATAATGCCACGAATTATCTATCTGCCAAGAGATGCTAAAGGCAGCCTTTCGGATTATTACAATGTCGTGAATTTGAATGGCGCGAATGAACAAAAGAATCCGAACAACGTGTCCTGTAGCCCAACGGGGCTTCCCGCTGTTGAAAAGTTTAAGCTGTATGGTACGACTCTCCCGCAGGACGTCTTTAGCTGTAATTACACAAGCAATAACTATGAGAAAATGGGATTTTATGTTGTCGTTAGCGGTTCTGCTGGCGATGTCCCGGAAATTTCATTTGATAGGACTTCTGCTGAAATTACTAAGGGACATTCGGTCCTTGTGAATTTGCGATCCACAAAATCAAAGCCTGCGACGGTTGATATCTACCAGTCCCGTGAACCGGAAGGCTGGACCGTTACTGGGGCGACTCCCAAGAAGGAAAATGCGGATGGCTCTAAGCTATATACAATGCCTGTCTCTGGTAACATGACGGCATTCGAAGTGAAAATGGATGAAACCGCATCGGAGATGGGTTCTATTGAATTTCAGCTGGTGGAACCTTGTGAAAACTGTACGATTGCACCGGCAGGCCCTACAACGATGAGCGTTGTTGCTGAAGGTTCGTTTACGGTGGAACGTCGAGAAGTTGGAACGTATTGCAGTTTGCCTGAACACAAGGATGACGATGCTTGCAAGCCGGGTGGCGAATTGCATAATAAGATCCAGGCTCCAGATTGTGGAAGCCTTGTTAAAGATGGGGTTACGTGGGTAACCGCAGAAGGTGTTGGCTGCAATACTGACGAGCTGAACAGAAAATGGTTCTGTAGTATTTATATTACGACGCCGGTTACATTGAAAAAGTCTGATAGTTTCGATGATACTTATTGTGAAGTCATCATGCCGCCGAACAATAAGATCATCTCTGCAAAGAATGACAAGGAATACCTTTACGCATCGATAAAGCGTAAACAGTATAATTTGCATATCGAGTTTAACGGTGCCGAAGATTCGGGTAATTATGTTGATGTATCTTCTAAGACTGGCTTAAATGGGGAAGCCCGTAAAATTTATACATGCCGAAAAGGTGAAATTTGCGATTATCCGATTTATGCCGGCAACTATTATGAATTGAAGGTTGGTGATGATGCCGGGTCGGACCATTTTACGCATTTCTCGTCTGAACCGAGCAATGTCGCCAATGAAGGCCGTAGACTTACAATTTATGCGTCGGATAGCTATTCTATCGTTGCTAACTATAACGACCACGATACTCATTGTTTCTACGAAGATTTTGCACCAGATGAAAATAACAATGGATTTACAGCGTTCTGCGATAAGAGCGACGATTTTCCGCGCTGTATCGATGTGTGTTTTTCTAATCCAAATCCGGGACAGTCCTGCAAGATTTCAGAGGCTAAGCACTGGGCCGGACTCGAAGATGGCGCAAATCCCGACTGGGTGATGGTCTATGACAATAGGCAGGCGACATCTTCATGCCATTGGGACTATTCTTCGTGCAACTGCTCTACTGAAAATTATAAGGCTTGCCGTCTCCAGTGCAGAAAACGTGTTTGCACCACGGTTAAGTCTGGCGATCTTTTGGAACCTTCTATTTCGAACAACTACATCGCCGCTAATGCGGCTTCGGACGCTTCTGCGGAAGAACCGAATGGCTCGCAGAGTGTCATTCTCAATACGAAAGAAAATGGCAGCAATGGTACGCTCACTTCCATTTTCTCTACAGCGATTATCGATGTCAATACAGTTACGAACGACTTTTCCAATTCAGGCTTTATCTTTAGATCGAACGATGATGGCTCGGAATACTATTCCTTGAGCGTCTATGGCAAGCATGCGGGTGGTGCTTTCTCTCCGTATGTCTACGCAAAACTCTGCTATGTCAAGGGGCAGACGGCTTCTGATGAAGACGGCGCCTGTGTCGAAAGGTTCCTTTCTACAAACGAATGGAATGTTTCTGAAACGGGCGGATTTACCAATTTGACAAAGATTGCCCTTGTCCTCAAAATCCAGAGTAATGTTGTCGTTGCGGATTTGCAGCTTGATGGTAATTCTATTACAAAATCTTCAACGGAGTTTATGTTTGATCTTGGCGAATTGTTTGGTTCGACGCTTTTGCTGAACGATGCCTTCCATGAACATTCTGGATTTAAGCTTTCGAATAAGGACTTTAAGCTGTACGATATTTCCTGGTCGAATTCGGCTTATGGCGATAATGCCTGCTGGGATCATCCTAAGTTGGTCTGCTCGTTTAAAACGAACTACCTGGGTGGCGTTGTTCCTCAGAATGAATATGTAACACCCTGGGTGGGCGTTAGCTCGTACACGATGAACAGCTATAAAAAATGCCAAATAAAGTATTATTACAATGGCTGTGACAATACGACGATGATCCGGCTAATTCCGACGATGCCGAACTTTAATATGGGCTTGCTCTATCAGCGTTACCAGTGCTTTATGGGAAATGGCTTAGGCTATTATTGGGATAACGGCTCGGAACTTGAAGGATCCAGCTATCGCTTTGCTACAGAAGGCAAGCATGGCTATTATTATCAAGATGTCGAATCTAAACTAGGTGGCTTTGCGATGGATGCTAAAGTCTCTCTGGAATGTCCTCCTAGTGTCAAGACTGAGGTGCCGTCATCCTTGCTTGCAGTCCAGTCTTGTGGTGAATTCTATGTTGGCGATATTATGATGTGCTCCAAGAATATTGATTTCTTGAATAGCACAGAAAATGTCGTCTGCACGGATTCCTGTAGTTTTGCCGTTTCAAATGAAGATGGCGTGAATGTCCGTAAATCGAAACTTCTGGTAGGGCTTAACAATCCCAACAATTTCAATATGCGAATTTCGTTTACGGATAAGAAAGGAATCCTTTCCTCGTTCTATACAACTTCAATGGATGGAAATCTATCTATTGATGTGAACGGTATATCGAATGAAGATGGCTTTGATCCGCAGCATGTGATGCGTGTAAACATAAAGGTGATTGATGGTGGCTTTGTTGAATTGAACCAGCTGAAAACGAGCTGCCCTAACGCGCTTAGCATAAATTCTTGCAAGGTGCAGTATAATGGTACGTATTGGGATATCTCGGCTGATGTGAATAACGCGGATTACTGTACGGTTGAAAAGCCTGTAATATCAAACGCTGAATTTGTGGGGGGCAAGGAACCAACGGGCTGCCAAAAGACTTTCCGCTTAAAAGAAGAAGATCTGTATTCAAAAGATGACTTTGAACAAACTTATGAGTTTACAATTAAAGCTTCTAAAGGCACGGGAACGGATCAGGAAAACGAAGAGCTTACATGCGATCCGTATAAACTGATTCCTCTTGAAATCGCCTGCAATATTGATGAAACGAAAAATACTGTCAAGCGTGGCGCTGGTGTCCCGCCTTTGAATATATCGTTTACGAACTGCCCCGAAGGTGGTTGCTCTTATTCGATTAGCTTTGAAGGTGAAAATGTCGCCAGCGGTAATACCAAAAAGAAGGGTTCTTCTGATGAAACCTACACGTTCAATGATCTGAATACTCCGTCAAAAATGCTCCGCGCTGGAGAATACAGCTTTACAGTTTCTTCGGGTGGAAAAGAAAATTCGGATTGTAGTTTTGTTGTCGAAGACGTTCAAGGAAAGGCTGAAGCTTCGAACTGTGTCATTGATGAAGATACGAAGGTGTTTACGGCAAAGGTGAATCTCCTTGAAGGCGAAAGCTGGTCCGGTCAGATTTATGTTACGGATCAGTTGGGTTTCCCGATTGGTAGCGCTCAGCAAGTCTATGAAAATGAGACTGCTTCGGAAATCAGCGTAGATTTGTCCTCGGTGCCATTCTCCAAGGGAATCAATACAATTAAGTTTATTGTAAATGGCGACCTGAATGGAAGTCATGGGTGTGAAGCCCGCTATACGCCACCTGAGGAAAAGGATGATTTGGAACTGGAATGCCCTTCCTTCATTTCTGTTGACGGCTATAGTGAAACTTTTGAAATGACCCCTTCCAAGGTTGTAGGCTGCGATGATGGAAAGTGCTTCTGGAGTGTTTCTGGAGATGCTTCGATTTCCCCGTCAAGTGGCTATACATCTGGCCCTGTTACGGTTACGGAATCTTACGTGAGCAGCAGTAAGGAATACACGTTTACGTTGGGACACGAAGATCTTGAAAGCCGCAGCTGCCGCGTTGTTGTAGAAAGAACTTCGGATTTTGAACTGGATTGCAATATTGCAACGCAAACGGATGTGGAGCCTGGAGAGACGATTAACGTTCAGCCTTATTCCGTGACCGGCTGCAATTCGAATTGTTCGTACCGTATAGAAATGCAAAATTCTTCTGGCTCTGATGATTACATCAGCGTGGTTGGAGGTTCTGGATCCAATTACAATGGCGAAAGGATTTCCTTTAAGGGTGCAAATTCGGGTGGAACGAAGAGGTATCGATTGACGGTTACCGACGCGATGAAATCCTCGAAATCCTGCCTGTTCGATATTGTTTATGCGAATTCCGGATGTCGTTCGACTGGTGATGACTATTTGATTTCGTATGATAAAAAAGATGTATCGTTGAACAAGACTTTTGTCGCTGGCTGCCATGATGTCAAAGTGGGCAAGCTTTGTGCGAATGCCAAAATTGAAAAAGAAGCATGCCGTTGTGAAGATGGTATGCCTCATAAGTTCAAGGTCAACGGACGCGAAATTGAATGTGGAATTTACTTTGATAATACGATTCCGAAACAGTTGACTCTGAATATGGAAATTCCGGAAAATTGCTCGGTATATGGCGATATAAAACTGTACGACTGTGAGTATGATCCGGATTATGTTGGAGTTGGTACAAAGTTGACGTATGAATTTGTTCCTTTTGGACCGGGGGCAAATGAAGTTTATACGGCGGCATTCAGCTCAGGTCATAAATTGTATTGCAATGTGGATCAGACGGAACCTTATGATCGTGTTGTCGGATCTATTGGCGATTGCGAGATTAGAATTCCTGCGTACAACACTCGAAATTACGGTAGTGCTTGCGAACTTCTGGGTGATATGGATTATATCCTAAATATCAATGAGGATGCTCCCAACGATTTGACGTGCAAATTAGATTGGTAAATAAGAAATAGGACAATGCAAAAAAGGAACCCTCGCGGGTTCCTTTTTTAATGCTTTTGGATTGCTCTCGCCTTGAACGTCATTGCGAGCCACGAAGTGGCGTGGCAATCCAGTCACAATGATTACTTGATGATGAGCATGGAATCGTCCCAAGCTTCGTGCTTTTCGAGGCCGAGGAGGTTGGCCGTCGTTGCAGCGATGTTGGAAAGACCCCAGTCGCCTTCCTTGAGGCCGAGCTTGCCGCCAGTGACGTTATCGTAAAGGATGCACGGCACCTTGTTGAGCGTGTGGCTCGTCTTGGCCTTGAAGGAACCATCCTTGTTGACCTTCGGCATGCCGGTCTTCTTGTCGATTTCGTACATTTCGTCAGCGTTACCGTGGTCTGCCGTGATGATGGCAACACCACCGAGAGCGTCGATCACCGGGAGCAAACGGGCGAGACCGATGTCCACAGCTTCGATAGCCATCGTTGCAGCGCGGAAGGAACCGGTATGGCCCACCATGTCGCCGTTCGGGAAGTTGCAGCGGAGAGTCTGGTACTTGCCGCTCTTCAAAGCTTCGATCATGGCGTCGGTGATTTCGGCAGCCTTCATCCACGGGCGCTGTTCGAACGGAACAACGTCAGATTCAATTTCGAGGTAGGTTTCGCCGTCAAACTTGCTAGAACGGTTACCATTCCAGAAGTAGGTCACGTGGCCGTACTTCTGCGTTTCGGAACAAGCGAACTGCTTCACGCCGGTTTCGGCAAGCCATTCGCCGCTGGTTTCCTTGATGGCCGGAGGCGGAACGAGGAAGCGGTTCGGGAGCTTGAGGTCGCCGTCATACTGGAGCATGCCTGCGTAGCAGACGTGCGGGAAGCGCTTGCGATCAAATTCATTGAAGGATTCTTCTTCGAAGGCGCGCGTGATTTCGATAGCGCGGTCGCCACGGAAGTTGAAGAACACCACGGAGTCGCCATCGTTGATGGTGCCAACCGGAGCGCCGTCCTTAGCAATCACGAACGGCGGGAGGTCCTGGTCGATAGCCTTGGTTTCGCCACGGAGGGTTTCGATAGCCTGCGTAGCGTTGTCGAAATAGCGGCCTTCGCCGAGCACGTGGGTCTTCCAGCCGAGTTCCACCATCTTCCAGTTAGCGTTGTAACGGTCCATGGTGATCTGCATACGGCCACCGCCGCTAGCAATGCAGACGTCGAATTCCGGAGAGCGGAGTTCGTCGAGGAACTTTTCGAACGGGCCAACGTAATCGAGTGCGGAGGTTTCCGGAACGTCACGACCGTCGAGGAGGATATGAACGCGAACCTTCTTGACGCCTTCCTTCTTGGCCTGAGCAACCATGGCCTTGAGGTGAGCGATGTTGGAGTGGACGTTACCATCGCTGAAGAGGCCGATGAAGTGGAGAACGGTGTTCTTTTCACGAACGTTGCCGGAGATTTCCTTCCAGGCGTCGCGGCCGAAGATGTCGCCACTGTTGATGGCGTCTGCAACGAGAGCTGCACCTTGGTTGTAAACCTGGCCAGCACCGATGGCGTTGTGGCCGACTTCGGAGTTACCCATGTCTTCGTTGGTCGGCATGCCGACGGCGCGGCCGTGAGCCTTCAGGAGGACGTTCGGGTACATCTTGAAGAGGTTGTCGAGAGTCGGGGTGCGGGCTGCCTTGATGGCGTTGCCTTCAACCTTATCGGTGATACCAAAACCGTCCATCACGATTGTGACAACGGGTCCCTTGATGCCAGGGAAATTGGAAAGCTTCTTGAGCATGTTGTGTCTCCTTGTACACGGCCCTGCATTTGGCCTCTGAAATTAATTCCGAGCACAAATTTAGAAAACACCGGAACCTATTGGTTCCGAGTTTTCCAAAGACACAATGATATGGCGCGCTACTTTTTCTTGCCCTGGTTTGCGACGGCTTCCATCTTGGCTTTGAGAGCTTCCTGGTCACCCAGGTAGTAGTGCTTTACCGGGTTCAAGTTGTCGTCAAACTCGTAAACAAGCGGGGTCGCTGTCGGAATGTTCAGGCCGAGAACTTCTTCCTTGCTCATCTTGTCGAGGTACATCACCAGTGCGCGTAGGGAATTGCCGTGTGCCGCGATCACAATGCGCTTGCCGGCCTTCATTTGAGGCTTGATTTCTTCAAGGTAGTAAGGGATCACGCGGGCAATTGTCGTTTCGAGGCTTTCGTTCTGTGGGAGGAACGATTCATCGACATCGCGGTACATGGCCTGCTTCTTTGCGCTGCGTTCGTCATCATCGGCAAGCACGGGCGGCTTGATGTCAAATGAGCGGCGCCAGATTTTCACTTGATCCTCTCCGAACTTTTCGGCGGCTTCGGACTTGTTCTTGCCCTGCAAGTCCCCGTAGTGGCGTTCGTTCAGTTTCCAGCTCTTTACGACTGGGAGCCAGGCGCGGTCCATTTCATCAAGCATGTGGTTCAGCGTGTGGATGGCGCGTTTCAGGTAAGAGGTGTAGCAGAGGTCGAAATCGTAACCTTCAGCCTTCAAGAGTTGGCCTGCGGCAGCCGCTTCTTCGTGACCCTTTTCGCTGAGGTCTACGTCCATCCATCCCGTAAAGAGGTTCTTCTTGTTCCATTCGCTTTCGCCGTGGCGTACAAGCACGAGTTTAATCATGAGGATTCTCCTATTCTATTTAATCATCACGATTTAATTATAGAAAATAATTTGATAAAAATTAGAATAGACTAATAAAATTAGATTTATATAATAAAGTTAGATTTGTCTAATTTAAATTTTATACCATGTTATTCAAAATAAGATGGTGCGAAATAGCTAAATACAAAAAAGACCTCCACGGGGGAGGTCTTTTTAATGAGATTCCGTATTTAGACGGTTATTTCTTTTTGTAGAAATGCAAGGTCAATTCTACGTCGCCGTTTCCGTCAGGAGTGGTGTTCTTCAAGATAACGAAAGCGTAGAATCCTGCACCGGTACTCGGCTGGTAGTTCGGAGCGATTGCGACGAAGAATACGTCACCGGCCTTGGTTATGTCCGTAATTGTGGGCTGAAGAGCGCTTTCCTGATAGAGGAAGTCGTCAGTAGTCGGCTGGGCGTGATCGTCTTCCGGAAGCCATTCGCGGCCCCAGTCGTCAGCCTTCGGTTCGCGGGCCAAGTTGTCGTAGATTGCGAATTTGATGTCCGTTGCGCTGCTGACGTTGACTTTACCCTTGCTGTCGACGCGAGTAAAGCAAATATCGCCAGTTTCGGTCTGTGTGATTTCGCCAGTAGCCATATTGATGCACTTTCCATAAGCCGTACTGAACAAGACAGTCATGGTGTCAAGCGGATTTGTCGGAGCAGCTTCGCTTGAAGAAGAGCTTTCCGGAATCTTGCACTTGGCTTCTGGACGCGTAAACGGAATGGAATCGAGTTTATTGGATTCGATATATCCGTCAGTAGCTTCTGCGAAGATCATGAGCTTAAAATCGCCGCATGCGGAATAGCCTGGATCGTCGAGGTTTGTCTGGAGGGCGTATGCGCCAAGATCGACTGTTGTGCGGCCGAGCGCATCAACGTCAAGCACATTGCCGAGGGAATTGCCTTGTTCATCCCTGAACTCTGCAGATCCCATCAAGGTTCCTGTAGCAACGTTGACGACATTTACCGTAACCTTTGTGAAATGGGCTGCGTCCATGTCTTCTACGGAGGAGGAGTCGTTTAATTCAAGCCTTAAAATACCGTCGAACTTGACGTAGTTTAGGGATTGAGATAGAATTTCAGCATTTGTAAATAAAATAGCGGTATTTTCGGAGGGTTCTGGTGGTACCCATACGCTAGAAGATGAATTCTGCGGATTAGGCGGCTGGATCGGGCCATCCCCGCCACTTTCACCACAAGCAACGAATCCCAATGTGCCTAATGCAATAACCGATGAAAAAAGAAGAGGTGTTGTAAATTTAGAACTCATTGTAATACCCTTTTTAAGTAACCTTTTAGTGAAAAATAAACAAAAATTGTAGAAAACGTACCAGGAAATTAACTTTTTATAATAATACAAAAATGAATTTACATTACTTTATTGGCGTGTATGCGAATGTGATTTAAATTATAATAGTTTTGTAAACAAAATTATACACTAAGCGTCGAACGAGCGTATAATATCGCGGATTCGGGCGGCTTCTTCGAAGTCGAGGCGGGCTGCCGCTTCCTTCATTTGACGTTCCAGGTCGGCAAGCTTGGACTGGACTTCACTGGATCCTTCGCGGAGCTCAGGATGACGATTGCCGGTTGCTGCATTCTTTCGTCCCTCGTCTGTAGCTCGCTTGCGAGCGTTCTCTCGTCTAAATCGCGAGGGCTGCAACGGTTCCATCGGGCGGATACCGGGGGTGAAGTCTGTGGAATCATCATCAATTCCGAATTCCGAATTCCTATCTCCTAATTCATCCTCAAGCGGGTCGATGATTCGCAAGTCTTCTTCAATCTTGCGGGTGACTGACTTAGGCGTGATATGGTGCTCGGCGTTAAATTCTTCCTGGAGGCCGCGGCGGCGGTTCGTTTCGTCGATAGCTTTTTGCAGACTTTCGGTCATGTTGTCAGCGAATAGGAGTACCGTGCCGTTCACGTTGCGGCTTGCGCGGCCCATCGTCTGGATGAGGCTGCGGTAGTTGCGCAAAAAGCCTTCTTTGTCGGCATCGAGAATCGCGACCATGCTCACTTCGGGGAGGTCGAGGCCTTCGCGCAAGAGGTTGATGCCCACGAGTACGTCAAATTCGCCACTGCGCAGTCCACGGATGAGTTCGTGGCGTTCGAGCGTCTTGATGTCGCTGTGGAGGTACTTCGCGCGGACTCCAGCTTCGATGAAAAATTCCGTGAGGTCTTGCGCCATCTTCTTGGTAAGCGTCGTGACGAGCACGCGGTCGCCGTTTTTGACGACTTCTTCGATGCGGTACAGGAGCACGTCCATTTGCCCTTGGATCGGGAATAGCTCGATTTTCGGGTCCAGAAGCCCGGTCGGTCGGTTGATCTGTTCCGTGACAACGCCGTTTGTCTTTTTCAGTTCGTAGTCGCCGGGGGTGGCGCTCACAAAAAGCACCTGTTTCGGGTACATGTACTCGAATTCGGCAAAGTTCATCGGGCGGTTATCGAGAGCACAGGGGAGGCGGAACCCGTATTGCACAAGCGTCGTTTTGCGGGATTTGTCGCCTTCGGCCATGCCGCCTACTTGCGGAATGCTCACATGCGATTCGTCGATCATCAAGAGCCAATCGTCGCCAAAGTAGTCAATAAGCGTGAAGGGGCGTGTGCCCGGGGCGCGGTCTTCGATGATGCGCGAGTAGTTTTCGATGCCGTTGCACATGCCGGTTTCGCGGAGCATTTCCATATCGTAGCGTGTGCGGCTCGAAAGGCGGGCCGATTCCAGCACCTTGCCTTCCTTGTCGAGTTCCGCAAGGCGTTCGGTCAGTTCCATCTGGATGCGTTGCAGCATGCCCGCGCGATTTTCTTCTTTGGTCACAAAGTGCTTTGCGGGGGCGATGGTGAGTTCTTCGACTTCCTTGATGACTTCGCCGGTGACAATGTTAAAGCGGCAGAGGCGATCGACTTCGTCGCCGAAAAGCTCGATGCGCAGCCCGTCTTCGTCGTAACTCGGGTGGACTTCGATGACGTCGCCACGGACGCGGAATGTGCCGCGGTCGAGGCTAAAGTCGTTGCGTGAATACTGGATGTGGACAAGGTCTCGCAGAATCTTGTCGCGGTCGTAAATGTCGCCCTTCTTGATGCGGACCATCAAGTCGAAGTATTCGCTCGGGCTTCCCAAACCGTAAATGCAGCTCACGGAAGCGACGATGATGACGTCGCGGCGGGTGAGCAAGTTGGCCGTAGCTCGCAAGCGGAGCTTGTCGATTTCATCGTTGATGCTAGCGTCTTTTTCGATGAACGTGTCCGTGTGCGGAATGTACGCTTCGGGCTGGAAGTAATCGTAATAGCTCACGAAGTATTCTACCGCGTTGTTCGGGAAGAACGACTTGAATTCCTGATAGAGCTGGGCGGCGAGTGTCTTGTTGTGCGTGAGGATGAGCGTTGGCTTGCCGACATTCTTGATGACGTTTGCCATCGTGAAAGTCTTGCCGGAACCGGTCACGCCGAGAAGCGTCTGGAACTGTTCGCCGTTCTTGAAACCTTCGGTCAACTCTTCGATGGCTTTGGGCTGGTCGCCTGCGGCACCGTAAGGACTAACGAGGTCAAAATCCGCACGAGTGGGCGCCTGGAACTGCTTGAGTTTTCCGGGCAAGCTCTTGGAAGGCGGTAGCGGTTTCGCTATCGGTTTTGCATACGGATCAGGAGTAATAGTCTTACGTGCGCGTGCCATAATTTTAGACGAGAGAACGGACCTGCGGTCCTACAGACTAAAGACGAGAGAAAAAATAGTAAGTGAAATTAAGCTTGTCATCCTGAGCGAAGGGCGTAGCCCGAAGTCGAAGACAACTCAGAAGGCGAGCGTTGCAAAAATGAGCTTGATCATTTTTATAACCGAGCCAAGGAGTTGGAGCTTCAGCTCAATCCAGTGAAGTCTTGCTTTGAAATTTCTATATTGCATTTCATGCTTTGCAATCGAATTCTTGGTACGACTCATCACGGCACTTACAAGAAAGTGGTCGATGTTCCTCTTTTGCGTGAGGAACTGACGGCGCGTTCTATCCGCTGCATTGCACGCGATGGCGTCGAAATAGAAATCGATGTTTACGAAGACTTGCAAGAAGGCGATATCGTCGCCGAGACGGACTTTAACGTGTACGCGATAAAGATTTATGTGCCCAAGAAAAAGCCCGCTGAAGCTCCAACTCCGAAGTTTAAGAGCTATTTGTAGAAATCTAAAGAGAATTTCTGTATTTTCTCCAGTCTCCGTATTCCGAAATGTCTTTCGCTTTGCCCTTTCGATACAGTTCTAGGACGGAACTGTCGGCTACGAATCCCGAAACGAATCTCCCGTCAATAGTTTTTACTTTTCCAATTGAGAGTGGGGCGGGAACGCGCTTGACGAATTCGCCGAAGTCTTGTGCTGAAAGTCCGTAAATCTCGATGTAGAAACTTTGGCCTTCGCCATTGGATGCTGCGATGAGGGCTGGCTTGGGAATTGGACCGCTCAAGGCGAGCATCTTGTATTCGGGGGCGGTATTGGTAGCTTCGAGAAAAACGGCACGGGAAAGTTCTTTGTGAAGAGGGCATCCTTTGAGGTGCGCTCCACAAACGGCAAGTGGAATTTTTGAGGCGAGATAACCTTCTACTTTCTTAGCGGCGTCGAGCAGTTTGTAGTCGTCGAATGCTTTCCCGACGAGAGTCACGCCAAACGGGAGGCTTGATGTATTCCCGTTTTCGCAGAAGGCGTCTTCGGAAGGAATCGCCAATGCGGAATAATCCAGCAAATTCATGTAGTTGGTGTAGTACCCTAAATTCGAGTTTAGTTCGATGGGGTTCTTTTCGACATCGGCGGTCTTGTAAATGGTCCCTGCGGTGGGTGTGAGCAAAAAGTCTACGGATGAGATAATCTTGTCTGCAATTTTCTTGTAAGCTTGCAGCGTGTGGAACCCTTCGAAAACTTCAGAAGGGTGCGGGGTACGCTTGGGCATGATAATTGATTTTGTGACCGGATGGATTTCATCCGGGTGTTCTTCGATAAACTTTCCTACGGCGTTGTAGCGCTCGAATACCCACGGGCCTTCGTAAAGGAGCTTCGCTGCCTTGAGGAATGGCTCGAATGGAATAATGACCTTGGTGCCGCCTGCTTTTTCGAATGCTTGTACAGTCTTTTCGAATGCTTTGCGGTAACCTTCGTTTCCAAAAAATTCCAATTTGTCCGGAACACCGAATGCCCATTTTTCAGGGAGGCGTGTGCGATTGGCTTCTCCGTGAATCCATGGCGCTTCGCGAGAATATGGGTCTTCGCTATCTTCGCCTTGTGCAATGTTCAAAACTTCTTGGGCGTCATTAGTATCTAGCGCAAATATGCTTACGCAATCAAGGCTTCGGCAGGCCGGAATAACGCCGCTTGTGCTGAGCAATCCTCGAGTCGGCTTTATACCAACCAGTTTGTTGAAGGCTGCGGGAACGCGCCCAGAGCCTGCGGTATCTGTACCGAGAGAAAAGCTGCATAATCCGTAAGCGAGCGCTGCGGCAGAACCGCTGCTGCTTCCGCCAGAAATGTATTCGGGTACAAATTTGTTTGGAATGGAACCATAAGGACTGCGGACGCCGACAAGCCCTGTGGCGAACTGATCCATGTTTGTTTTGCCAAGCGGTATGGCGCCTGCTTCGATGAGACGACTTACGACGAACGATGATTTTTGCGGCTTGTAAGCGTAAGCGGGGCAGGCTGAGGTGCTTTCTAGACCTTCGAAATCAATGTTGTCCTTGATGGCAAAAGGAATGCCGAATAAAGGCTTGTCCGCAGGAATGGCTTTGTAATTTTCAAGCGGTTCCAAGTATTTTTCGAGAGCTTCTCGAGAAAGTCGGCTAATCCAAATCTGCGATGGCGCTTTGTCCATTTCTTTAAGGATGTTTTCGATGACCGCGCGTGGAGTCGTTGTTCCATTGCGGTAGGCATTTAGCAGAGTTGAAATTCTAAGGTCCATAAAACCTCCTTTTAGGATTCCAGTATGCAATCCATTGCAAGGCTGTAGAGTCCTGCGAAATATTCGTTTTCGGTATTGGGTTTGATGATGATTCGCGGCAACTGTAGGCGATTCAAATGTTTTCGCAGATGTAGAACGATGGCTTGTTCGCTTATTTCGTTGGCGAGTCCGCCGGTAATGACAATCTGCGCGGGGTCCAGAAATACGGTGGCGGCGACAACAAGCTGGTTGACGATGGGAGAGGCGTATTCGATGTCGCTGAATGCGGCGTTTTGACTGTTCTTGTCGAAGCTGAACGGAAAGTACGAAAGTTCTCCGGCCAAGTTTGAAGTCCCTCGTAAAATTTTACCATCGACGATAAAGCCTCCGGCAGGCGTGTTTCCCTTGGGGAAGAACAGCAGGGCGACATTCTTCTCGTCGCTGTTTGCTTTGGAGTAGCCTAGCGCAATCGTGTTCATGTCGTTTTCAACGATGGTCGGAATTTTGACGGCCTCTTCGATTCTTTCGGCGAGGTCGATCCCGCGAAGTTCCTTGATGTCGCAGAATTCGATTATTCCGTTGTTGACGCAGCCTTGTACTCCGATGACGAGGACGCCTATGCCGGATTCCTTTTTCAAGATTTTTCGGATGTTTGCAATGATGACTTCTGCTGAAAGATTCTTTTCTCTAAAGGCTCCGTTTTGCTTGATGTTCCCGGCGGTATCTTGAACGCGGTAACGCAAGAATTTTCCTTCGTGATCGGCGTGGGCGAATAGGCAAAGAATTTTTCCTTTTTCGTGATTGTACTGGTAGGCCATTGCTGGGCGGCCTCCGCTAGAAATTCTTTGTTCGTCTTCGATGATTTCACCGGAGGCTGTTAATTCGTTTAAAATGGTACCGCATGTGACAACGCTCAGCCCTGTTTCTTGAGCGAGTTCTGCTTTGGTTGCGGATCCCAAAGAAAGTAATGCCTTTTTTATGGCTTGCTTATTATGTTGCTTTAAATCGGCTGTCGTGTTAGTTTGTTTCATGGTCAAAAATATAATGACGGTTTGGTACTTTTGTAAAGACATTAAAAAAGTTTTTTTTGAAAAATTTTTTGAATAGACTAAAAATTCTTTTATTTGCATAAAAATGTCGTTTTACATTCTGTGAAATACCCCTATACTTTTTAAAAGTCTTTTACAAAGTGTGGTGCTACAGAACTGTTACAAAAACCATAAATTCCAGAAATGTGGCGATTTTGACGAAAAAACGGCAGTTTGAAAGTTTTGGCACACCGTTTGCTATTGGTGTTGTGAAAAGAAATCCAAAAAGTGAGGAAAATATGAATTTGAAAAAGATCCTTCTGACATGCATTGCCGTTGCCGCCGCTTCTGTATATGCTCAAAAGCCTGTGCTGAAAATTGCCTACAGTGATTGGCCGGGTTGGACCGCTTGGGAAATTGCCGACAAAAAAGGTTTCTTTAAAAAGCATGATGCCAATGTTAAACTGGAATGGTTTGATTACGGCCCGTCTATGGACGCGTTTGCTGCTAAGCAGGTCGATGCCGTTGGGGTGGCTAATGGTGATGCGATGATGATGAACGCTACGGGCGCCCGTAACTCGATTATCTTGATCAACGATTACAGTAATGGTAACGACAAGATTATCGGTGCTCCGGGAATCAACTCTGTTAAGGATCTCAAGGGCAAAAAAGTCGGTGTCGAAATTGGATGCCTTTCTCACGCGCTTTTGATCAATGCGTTGACGAAAAATGGACTCAAGGAATCTGATATTACTTTAGTCAACATGCCTACGCATCAAGCGGTGCAGACTCTTGAAAGTGGCGAAGTTTCCGCTGTTGTTGCCTGGGTTCCGCACTCTGTAAATGCTCTCGAAGTCGTTAAAGGATCTAAAGAGATTTATACCAGCGCAAATGAACCCGGAATCATCTACGATGTCCTTGCCGTCTCTCAGGAATCGCTGATGAAAAACAAGGCTGAATGGCAGAAGGTTGTTGCCGCTTGGTACGATGTCATCGACTTCTTGAACGACCCGAAAAATAAGGATGAAGCGGTCAAGATCCTTGCAGCTCGAGTGGGAATTTCCGAAAAGAAATATGCCACGTTTATGAGTGGAACTCGATTCTTGACGGCAGAAGAAGCGTCCGCACGATTCAAGAAGGGTAGTGGCTACAGCTCCATTTATGGCTCCAGCAAAAATGTCGACGCCTTCTTTGTCAAGAACAAGGTTTACGACAAAAGCGTGAATGTCGACCGCTATATCATCCCTTCGTTTACGGAAGCTTTCCTCAAGACGAAATAATGAACCTTTAAAAATGGAATAATCATGGTAAACCCGATTGGAATTCAAAAGCATGTTGGGAAAAAGTGGACGACTGTGCTGACGGTACTCTCGTTCATCATTCCCCTTGCCATCTGGAGCGTGGTGAGTTACGTCCCCTTTGTGTACCACCCGCTCGTCAAGGTCGTCGATGCCGGCGGAAGCATGTTTTGCCAACCGGGTGACGAAATTGAACGCAGTAACTTTGAAGAAGAGAACCGGAATCTCCTTGAAGCTAATGAAAAGCCTATGACGGGAATCCGCGTGAATCCCGCTTATCTTCCGGCTCCGCACAAGGTTGCAAAAGCTCTCGTCACGGCTTTTATGACCGAACCGAAGCGCGATGGTGATGTCTGGTTTTACGAAAGCATTCTGCATTCAATCAAGATTGTGTTCCTTGCATTTTTGCTTTCGAGCTTGATTGGTGTGCCTCTAGGTGTTGCGTGTGGCGCAGTTCCGTTCTTTGAAAAGCTGACAGGTCCGTTTATCGAATTTTTCCGGTATTTCCCGGCGCCTGTGTTTGGAGCTTTGGCGGTTGCCATCCTCGGCATCAATGATGCTCCCAAGATTGCGATTATCATCATCGGTACATTCTTTCAGCAAGTTCCGATGCTGTGCGCCACGACGCGTCGCGTAGATTCGACTCTCATCGAAGCGGCCCGTACTTTGGGAACATCGCCGATGCGTATTATGTTCAAGGTTGTATTGCCCGATATCGCTCCGAAGATGTACAAGGATATGCGCATTCTTTTGGGTTGGGCTTGGACTTACCTCATTGTCGCAGAAGTGGTGGGAACGAGTTCTGGCATTACCTGGTTTATCAATCAGCAGGCGAAGTACCGCAACTTTGACAACGTCTATGCTGCCATCATCATCTTGGGCATCATTGGACTTGGTTGCGATATGATCCTCAACTTCCTCGGTCGTGATTTCTTTGCCTGGGAAGGTGGCCGCGTGGGTGTCAGCTCTAAGATCAAGAAAGAAATTCTTGCCCCAAAGGATAATGTTTTCACGTTCTGCCTCACCCCCGAAGAAAAGGCGCTCAAGGAGAAGTATCATGAAAGGCCGTAAAGATTGTTTTGAAGATTACATTTTGGAAGCCTGCCATATAGTCAAGGACTTTGAGAAGACTTCTGAAAAAGGAACGCATCGGGTTTTAGATGATATCTCTTTTGGTGTGCGTCGTCGCGAGTTCCTTTCGATCATTGGCCCGTCTGGTTGTGGAAAGTCGACTCTCATCCGCATTGCGGCGGGGCTTGAAACTGCGACTCGTGGAGAGTTTAGACTTGATGGAAAGATTGTTCGCGGTTCCGGAGCTGAAAGAGGAATGGTTTTTCAGAAATATTCGCTTTTCCCGTGGCTTTCGGTAAAGAAAAATGTCATGTTTGGGCTGGAATCTACAGGGCACGATAGCGATGATGCCGAAGAAATTGCTTCTCAGTGGCTTGAAATTGTTGGACTTGAAAAGTACGGCGAATATTTCCCGAAGCAACTTTCTGGCGGTATGCAGCAGCGAGTCGCTATTGCGAGAGCCTTGGCCCCGCAGCCGCGCGTGCTCTTGATGGATGAACCGTTCGGAGCGCTTGATGCGCAGACGAGAGCGCAGATGCAAAAGTATCTGCTTGAAGTCTGGAAAAACATCGATATCACCATCATTTTCGTGACGCACGATCTTGATGAAGCCGTATTCCTTTCGGACCGCATTTTGACTTTGCAAGCCAATCCCGGAAAGGTCAAGGAATTGGTTGATGTCAACATTCCTCGCCCGAGAAATAAGGAAACCCTTACTTTGCCTGAGTTCGTCGAAACGCGCAAATACATCGAAGAACTCATTCGCCCGCCCAAGGTAAACGAAATCACTGAAGAAGAATTCAACATCGTGAACATGGTCGGGAAACAACTTTAAAAAACAGGAGCTAATATGTCTGAATCTAGAGTCCTTTGCGAACAAGTGATTGCCGGTGGCTGGAACTATTCTCGAATCGTCAAGCGCGGCCAGAAAATTCGACTCACCGACATTGAGGGTGGTGCGAACGCCTCCTTGATGTGCTACAACGCCCACAATTTCACGGAACGCTTTAACCTGGGCGATACCCTGAAAATCCAGCACATTTGCAGAATTGCAAAGAACTGCTGCCTTTATGGCGATATGGGCCGTATCTTGTTGAGCGTTGTCGAAGATACTGTGGGCTGGCACGATCCGCTTTGTGGCTGCACACATGCCTCGCTGATCAAGGAACGTTTTGGCGAAAAGGATTATCAGAGCGCCCACAACGATTTTTACCGCAATGGTTACGACTCTTTGCTTGTTGAAATAGGCAAGCACGGCATGACCAAGAGAGACTTTACGGAACTCATTAACTTTTTCAGCAAGGTTGTGGTGACTTCTGACGGAAAGATGACTTTTGTAGAGAATAATTCTAAGCCTGGTGACTATGTGGAACTGCGTGCCGAAATGGATACTTTGGTCGTTATTGACACGGGTATGCATCCGTTGAATCCGAGCAAGGAATATTTGCGTAAGCCCGTGAAGGTCGAACTCCTCACTTGCGATATCGCTGGTGCCGAAGATCCTTGCTTTACCTGGTGCCCGGAAAACGGTCGCGGCTTTATCAACACGGCAAACTACAACTTGTAAGAGGTCTATCATGTTTACGAAGTATTTGGAAAGTACGCTCAAGGAAGAAGACGCTTGTTATGTTGAAGATGTGGCTGCAGGAAAGGGCTGGCTGCATTTGATCAAGAAAGGTCAGATTTTCCGCATTTTGGACCTCAAAGGAAACCAGGCTGTCGATACGCTGTTCATCAATGCGAATGACCCGTCGGAACGCTATAGCGTCCAGCAGACGGTGCAAAGACAGGCGAACTGCTTGGTCGGTGTTGGCACAAAGCTTTATTCCAATGACGATCGCCCGATGCTTACGGTTGTTGCGGATACTTGTGGCGACCATGATACGCTCGGAAGTGCTTGCTCTTGTGAAAGCAATACTTGCCGCTATTCGCTTGACAAGCGTTATATGCATGCCTGCCGTGAATCGTTCTTGAAGGTGCTGCTTGAAACGCCGAATCTGGACAAGCGTGATCAGGTGAACAACTTGAACTTTTTCATGTATGTTCCGTTTGACGAAAAGGGAAACCTCAACTTTGCCGATGGCATTTCTTCACCGGGAAAGTATGTGGAAATGCGTGCCGAGATGGATGTTCTTGCCGTCGTGAGCAACTGCCCACAGCTGAACAATCCCTGCAATGCTTACGATCCGACGCCGGTAAGGATGATTATTTGGGATTCAAAGGAGTCCGTATGAACTCGAAGCTTCTTGAAAGCCCGCGTCGCGTAGAAGATGCGGTATCGGATGTGACCGTCCTTGCCGGGGACGGTTACATGCTGCCCCTCAAGAAGGGACAGATTCTCCGCTTGGTCGATGTAGAAGGCAACCAGTCTGGCGATGTGCAGATTTATAATGCGAACGACCCGACGGAGCGCTACAATGCTAACAACACCATTACGGCCCAGGCGAATACGATGATTGAGCTTGGTACTGTCATCCGTAGCAACTGCGGAAACGCCATGCTTACGGTTATTGCGGATACCTGCGGCGAACATGACACGCTTGGAAGTGGATGCTCTGCGGAAGGAAACGTTGTGCGTTATACGAATAAGACTCGTTATATGCACAGCTGTCGCGATACATTTGTGCGGACGCTTGAAAATTACGGTTTGAGCAAGCGCGATCAGACTTGCAATTTGAACTTTTTCACGAAGGTCATTTTGGATGATAAGGGGCGCCTTGAATTTGCCGATGGCATTTCGGGTCCAGGAAAATACATTGAACTTCGCGCCGATATGGACGTTCTGTTTTTGCTTTCGGATTGCTCGCAGTTGAACAACCCTTGTAACGACTACAACCCGACTCCAATTCGACTTTTAGTTTTTGACAAATAATTTTGGATGCCGCTATGGACAACAACTACGTTTATCGAAACTTCACCAGGGAATCGCTTGGAAAAGCCTACGACAACAGCAGTGCTGTTGAAAATAGTTCTGAAATTTTGGAAGGCTTCAATGCTCGAAGCGCTGAAATTTCAAAGCAGTTCCAAGATTCGATGAATTTGCATTATGGCCTGGATTCTAGGGAACGTATTGATTACTTTAGTTGTGGTAAAAAAGACGCCCCGCTTTTCGTCTTTATCCATGGTGGGTATTGGCAAATGCGTAGTAAGGACACCTTTCGCTTTTTAGCGAAGGGGCCTCTTGCTCAAGGATTCGATGTGGCGAGTATTGGATACCCGCTTGCTCCTAGCGCAAGTATTGGTGAAATCGTTGCAAGCGTCCGTAATGCGCTCTATTATTTGCGCTGTAATAGTGATGTCCTTGGCTTTGACGATTCGTGTATTTACGTATCGGGCTGGTCGGCTGGAGCGCATCTTGCTGTTAGTGTGCTTGATGAAACTGGCGTATGTGGGGCGCTTGCCATCAGCGGTATTTATGACTTGAAACCTATTTCGCAATGCTTCTTGAACGATAAACTACAGCTTACCGAGAATGAGATTCTTTTGTACAGTCCGCTCCGTAGGCCGTTTGTCAAAAAGCCGATTGCCGTAGTTGTTGGTGCAAATGAACTTCCGGAACTCCGTAGGCAAAGTGCAGAATTTGCGATGCACCGCGCCGAAGAAGATATTCCCGGTTCGTTCAATTTGCTTTCGAACCATAACCATTTTACGATCCTCGAAGAGCTTGAAAATCCCGAAGGATCCCTGACGCAACTTCTTGTACAATTGATTAAATACTAAAGGAGATAGCCATGTTCAACAAAGTGCTTGTAGCAAACCGTGGCGAAATCGCTTGTCGCATTATTCGTACCCTGAAAGAGATGGGAGTAAAATCTGTTGCCGTTTATTCTGACCCGGATGAAACCGCAGCTCATGTATTGATGGCTGATGAAGCCGTTCGTATTGGCCCTGCTCCAGCTAAGGACAGTTACCTGAATGTTCCTGCCATTTTGGATGCTATTAAGTCGACTGGAGCCGAAGCGGTTCACCCTGGTTACGGTTTCTTGAGTGAAAATGCTGATTTTGCAAAGACTCTAGAAGATAATGGAATTGCTTTTATCGGACCGACTCCGAAACACCTCATTGAATTTGGCCTGAAGCACCGTAGCAAGGAACTTGCACAGGAATTTGATGTTCCGCTAGTTCCCGGTTCCGGTCTTTTGGAAAGTTTGGATGATGCTATTGCTCATTCCAAGGAAATTGGCTATCCAGTAATGCTTAAGAGTACCGCAGGTGGTGGCGGTATTGGCATGAGCATTTGCCACAGCGAAAAGGAACTCGTTGAAAGCTTTGATAGAATCAAGAGGTTGAGCGAAAACAACTTCAAGAATGCAGGCCTCTTTGTTGAAAAGTATGTGGAACGCGGTCGTCATGTCGAAGTACAGGTCTTTGGCGATGGCGAAGGAAATGCTGTCGTGCTTGGTGAACGCGATTGCTCTGTGCAACGTCGTAACCAGAAAGTCATTGAAGAAACTCCTGCGCCGTGCTTGCCCGAAAAGACCCGTGAAGCTCTCCATGAGGCGGCTCTGCGACTTGTACAAGGCGTTTCTTACCGTTCTGCCGGTACTGTTGAATTTATATACGACGCTCCGAACGATCGTTTCTATTTCCTCGAAGTCAATACGCGTTTGCAAGTTGAACACGGCGTCACCGAAACGGTTTATGATGTTGATTTGGTGCGTTGGATGATTGAACTTGCTGCTGGAAATCGTCCCTTCGAAATTGGCGCAAAGTTTGTGCCACATGGACACGCTATGGAATTCCGCGTTTATGCCGAAGATCCGGGAAAGAATTTCCGCCCGAGCAGTGGCCTTTTGACGGAAGTGAATTTCCCGGAAGGCATTCGCGTTGATACATGGGTTTCTCGTGGCACGGAAGTCAGTGCTTTTTATGATCCGCTTTTGGCGAAAGTCGTTGTCGCTGGTGAAGATCGTGAAGACAATATCGAAAAGGCAAAAAAGGCTCTCACCGATGTCAAGCTTTATGGCTTTGAAACGAACATCAAGCTCTTGCGCGATGTGCTTGAAATGCCGAATTTTGTTTCGGGAAAGGTTTCGACCTGGATCTTGAACGACTATAAGTATCGTGACAAGATTTTTGAAGTTCTCGCGCCGGGTTTGCAGACAACGATTCAAGATTATCCGGGCCGCTTAAAGTATTGGGATGTGGGCATTCCTCCTAGCGGACCTATGGATAATTACAGCTTTAGGCTTGCGAACAAGATTGTTGGTAATGCCGAAAATGCGGCTGGAATCGAAATGACGCATTCGGGATGTACGCTTGCGTTCCATACGGATGCTGTGATTGCGTTTACCGGTGGTGATTTTCCGGCGACTGTAAACAATATGCCGTGCCTGAAGAATACGCCTGTCGAAGTTCACGATGGTGATGTTCTCAAGTTCG
Source organism: Fibrobacter sp. (assembly GCF_045112255.1). Taxonomy (GTDB): domain Bacteria; phylum Fibrobacterota; class Fibrobacteria; order Fibrobacterales; family Fibrobacteraceae; genus Fibrobacter. The sequence continues at coordinate 66,486 of NZ_JBGUHR010000025.1, read as the reverse complement.
GAGTTTCTAAGGCTGGGCAACGCTGCTATTTGGCGATTCGCGGTGGCATTGATGTTCCGGACTATTTAGGTAGCAAGTCCACCTTTACTTTGGGTGGCTTTGGCGGTCACGGTGGACGCGCATTGACTGCAGGAGATATTCTCCATATTGGAAACGATGCTTCTGGTGAAACGGTTATTCCGGCGGCATCGGCGATTCCGTCCATTGGAAATGAATGGAAAATCGGTGTAATGTATGGTCCTCATGGCGCTCCGGATTACTTGACGACCGAAGACATTGAAGAATTCTTTGCGGCAACATGGGAAGTGCATTACAACTCTTCTAGAACGGGTATTCGCTTGATTGGTCCACAGCCTAAGTGGGCGCGCCCCGATGGTGGTGAAGCTGGGCTTCATCCCTCGAACTTGCACGATAATGCGTATGCCGTCGGAACCGTAGACTTTACGGGCGATATGCCGATTATCTTGGGTGTTGATGGTCCGAGCCTTGGTGGTTTCGCTTGCCCGGTGACGATTGTGTCTGCGGAACTTTGGAAAATGGGACAGCTGCGCAGTGGCGACAAGGTTCGCTTTATTCCGCTTTCTGTAGAAGAGGCTGAAAAGATCCGGATCACTCGCGAAGAAATGCTTGCCGCCCCAGAAAAGGCTTCGAAAGCGGCTCCGGCGCTAGTTCCTGCTCCAGTGACGTCGCCGATTATTTCGGAATACAACACTGATTCTGAAATGGAACATATCGTTGTTCGAGCTGATGGCGATGATAACGTACTTGTCGAATTTGGCCCGGCAATTATCGATTTGCGCCTCCGTTTTACGGCTCATGCATGGATGCTCGCTGTCAAAGAAAAGTTTGCGGATGTGCTGATTGATGTTACTCCGGGTATCCGCTCTATACAAATTCACTACGATATCAAGAAAATCCGTCAGAAAGATGTCTTGGAACGTCTCTGGGATTTGGCTGAACACTTGAGAAAGAACAAGCTTACGAAAGTTCCGACGCGAACTATTTATTTGCCGCTTTCGTGGGATGACCCGCAGACTCGAGTTGCTATCGAAAAGTATGTAACGACGGTTAGACCGGGCGCTCCTTGGTGTTGCCCCAACAACATTGAATTCATTCGCCGCGTCAATGGCCTTGATTCCATTGATGATGTTAAGCGGATTGTTTTTGATGCGGACTATCTCGTGATGGGACTTGGGGATGTTTACCTTGGCGCTCCTGTTGCAACTCCGCTCGATCCGAGACATCGTTTGGTCACGACCAAGTACAACCCTGCACGTACATGGACTCCTGAAAATGCAGTGGGCATTGGTGGTGCGTACATGTGCGTTTACGGAATGGAAGGCCCTGGCGGTTATCAATTTGTCGGACGTACGGTGCAGATGTGGAACCGCTTTAAAAAGACTAGTGATTTCCCGTTGCCGTATCTGTTGCGCTTCTTCGACCAGATTCGTTATTACGAGGTTAATGCGGAAACCCTATTGCAAATGCGAAAGGACTTTATTGCTGGCAAATTCCATGTCACCGTAGAGAACAGCTCGTTTGATATCGAGGAATACGAAAAATTCCTGAAGGACAATGCTGCTTCAATCTCTGCATTCGAAGAAAAGCGTACCAAGGCTTTCGAAGAAGAAAAGGAACGCTGGATTGCAAATGGCCAGTTCACTTTTGAAAGCCACAGCGCAGAGTCCGCTCCGGAAGCCGAAATTACGCTAGCCGAAGGAGAAGATGGTGTTTACAGCCCTGTAGCCGGTTCTCTTTGGAAGCTGGTTGTCGCAAAGCCTGGAACGTCGGTAAAGGAAGGTGATACTCTCGCGATCATTGAAAGCATGAAGACCGAAATTCCTGTAATCGCAACGAGTGGTGGCGTTGTGTCGCAGATCTTTGTGAAGGAATCTTCTGAAGTTCGAGCTGGGCAATGCCTAGCATCCGTGAAATCCTAAAAGCAAACCCCTAATCACAATCAAGCCTTTGCATTATTCCCTAATGCAGAGGCTTTCTTTTACGCTGATTTTTTCTTTGCCGAGTAGGCGGTGGAGCTTGCAGCGGAAAAGCGGGATGGCGGCGATGGTGCCGAGGGCGACAATCGGAATGGCGATATAGGCGATTCCTGGTTGGTTGATTTGCGGTCTGAAAAAGAGTCGCAAAATCAGGACAATCCACCAGTGAACTGCGAGAATCACGAGAGCGTTGCGGGAAATGTTTCGCAAAATGCCTTTGGTGATGCGGATGGGTGCGATGTCTGGAATTTTGCTTGCAAGCAGGAATGTGGCTATGAGACCGATAATGCCTGTGATGGAACTTGCAATAAACTGAGGGAGACTCTTGCCCAAGTCGTTGTTCATGATGCTGAAATTCGGACTCGGCGATTCCAAGAATGCGTATGCGATAAAGCTTGCGATTCCGATGGCGGCAACGATGGCCGTATTTCTTGCGGCGTGGGCTGCGCCTGCGGAAATGGCTCTGTGAATCTTCTTGATTGGTTCCTTGCAAAGATACCCGCATCCGAAGAAGAATAAAATTGTGAGGTCGCGCTCGATGCCCAGCGGCAAGTGAAAGTGGCTTTCATTCAGAAGCCAACCGCAGAGAAGGCCTTCTATGGACATCACGGCAAAAAACAGCTTGGGGTTGACTTGCTTTTTGGACATCTCGTGAAGCAGGTAAAATAGCAAGCTGACGGAATAAAGCGTAAACACGAACCACAGTGGCCCCGCGCCGACTGAAGATTTTCCGGCGATGAAAATTTTAGCGATGTTCCAATAAATATATTGCCATGTGTTGTTGATGTCGGGAATGGTATTCACGACCATCATCGTGGGCGATTTCGGAAACAACGCGAAGTTATAAACAACGGGGTCTAGCGCGAAAAACAGAAACGAAAGGAAAAGATAGGGGAGTAAGAGAACGCGCGTTTTGTGGGTAAAGTAACTCTTGAAATTGGTGAAGCGCTTGGTGCTGAAAAGGAATCCCGAAATAAAGAAAAATGCCGACATGCGGAGCGCACTCAGGTGCCACATTCCGAGGTGCGCGTTCGGAAAATTTTGTTCAATGTGGAACAGGCAAACGAGCAAAAGGACGAATCCCTTGAATTCGTCAATCCAGCCGATTCTCGCTTGCCCGTTATTGCCCACGATTTAGTACCATCCCTTTTCGTTGCCGATTGTGGTGCTTGGTCCGTGGCCGGGGAATACGACTGTTTCTGCCGGGAGCGTGAGGAGTTTTGATTTAATGCCACTTACGAGGGCAAATTCGTCACCGCCGTAGAGGTCGCTGCGTCCACGGCTCCCTGCGAAAATGATATCGCCCGGGAAAAGGAGCGGAGGAATATTATCTTGTCCGTTGACCTTGCCCGGATTTTCACAGAAGAATGCGAGGCCGCCCGGGGAGTGCCCTGCCACGTGAATCACTTGCAGGCGGATTTCCGCAATTTCGACGATGTCGCCTTCGTTAAGGTTGCCGCCGAGAGCCGGGGCTAAATCGTTGCAGGGGAGGCCGAACATTTGGGCTTGTTCGTTCTGTACGCCTAATAAGAATTCGTCGTCTTTGTGCGCTTCGGCCTTGACGCCAAAAGTGCGTTCTGCAAATGCGTTCCCGAGAACATGATCCAAGTGCAAATGCGTGTTCAAAACGCGCACGACTTTGAGACTTTCGCTCTTGAGGTAATCCGTGAGTGCCGTTTGTTCACGGGCATTGCTCACGCTCGGGTCTATCAGGATGGCTTCGCCCTTGCTGTTGCTCAGGATGTAGCAGTTCACTCCGAATGGATTGAATACAAATTGCTTTATTTCCATAATAAACCCTTAATGTTTCCTATGGCGATTGCGTAAGCGACGCTGGAGACGGCGTTCCCGTTTGAGGGTGTCCATCGAGACCGTGTGGAGAATGTCAATAACGCGTTCGCGGGCATAGGACTTGTTCAGTTTTTTGTGCGTCACGTAGTCCAACAGGCACACGCATAAAAGTAACAATCCGACAAAAATCGAGAGCGAAATCGGCCAAAGATGAACGGTGAATTTGGCTGCAACGAGACCGAAAGCGGGCGGCATCAGGATGGAACCGATGTAGGAACCGGCGAGCTGGATGCTGATCGCTTGACTCGAAAGAGATTCTCCAAAACGTGCAGGGGTCGCGTGAATCAGCGAAGGATAAACGGGAGCGCAACCGAGTCCGAGCAGACAAATGCAGGCGGGCTGCAAGTTTAGCGGAAGCGGGATTGAAAGAATGAGGCAACCCACAGAGACAATGAAAATTCCAGCGTAAATCAGTCGGTGGTCGGTGAATTTAATCGCAAAGAAACCGCTTGCGATGCGACCGATCATCACGGAGGCAAACATGAGCGAGACGATGAATGCTCCGATTTCGGGCTTGAATCCGCAGGCGATGAGGTAAGTGCCGCACCAAAGGCTTGTCGAGATCTCGAGTGCCGAATAAAAGAAGAACGTGAGGAACGAAAGTTTCATTCCCGGGACGCGGAGCGCTTCGCGGATGCTGATGTGCGGCGCGTTGTTTGAATTGCTGTCGGGGCGCGCGGCATTCCCTGACGCATTCCCAGATGAACTGTTGCCAGGACCCGCAACTTTCGCATTTCCAGGATCGGTGCTTCTAGAACTTGCCGGGATGGTGACGTTTTCCGAGAGTCCTCCGCGCGCTTCCGCTCTTTTCCACAGCGGAAGTGAAATTAGAATCAGTACGAATATTGCGGCGAGGGCGATGGCGACATATTCGTATGCCCCACGCCAACCGCCATCGGTCATAATCGAGAACGAAAGGAGTGATGGCCCGAGCGTAGCTCCGATGCCCCAGCTTGCATGCAACCAGTTTGTGTGCTTGGATTCCAGATAAATGGCGGCGAAGTTGTTCATCGCTACGTCAACGGCTCCTGCTCCAATGCCCATCGGAATGGCCCAAAGGCAAAGGATGTTGAACGAGTCTGCGAAACCGTAACCGAGCGATGCAATTGCGGTCAGTGCAATGCTGTACGCGACGAGTTTCCCGGTGCCCAAGATGCGGAGAACTTTCGGTGTGCAAAGGCTAGAGACGATTGTCCCAAGCGATGCGATAATGGATAGAATGCCCGCCGCAGAAATCGGCGTTTTAAGGTCTAGATGCATTAAGGGCCAAGCCGCCCCAAGAATGGTGTCGGGGAGACCTAGCCCAATAAATGCAACGTATATGACAACGAGGAGGAAAATAACTTATTCCTTCACGCTCCAGGTCGTGCCTTCCTTAGAGTCCTTGATCACGATGTTCATCGCGGCAAGTTCATCGCGGATGCGGTCGCTTTCGGCCCAGTTTTTGTTGGCGCGAGCTTCCTTGCGGGCTGCGATGAGAGCTTCGACCTTGGCGGTATCGATGTTGTCGTTTGCGCCCTTCTTGGCGTATTCTTCGCGCGGCTGGTCGAGCTTGAGACCAAAGATCTTGTCGAAGTCAGCCACGAGTGCAGCCTTTTCGCCGTCATCGATTTCGCTCTTGAGCATCGTGTTCATGATGCCGAGTGCGCGAGGCATGTTGAGGTCGTCACCGATCGCGTCCTTGAATTCCTGCTGGAAAGCCTTGGCTGCTTCGCTTGTGATGGCGGTTGCCTTGCCAATTAGCGGGTCTGTCTTTTTGTGCAAGCTCTTGAAGGCTTCCTTGGCACCGGTGAGGGCTTCCCAAGTGAAGTTCAGGTAGTTGCGGTAGTGGCTGCCGAGTGCAAAGTAGCGGTAGTCGAGCGGGTTGAATCCGCGTTCCATGAGGAGCGTGACGGTCAAGAATTCGCCACTGGACTTACTCATCTTGCCAAACTTAGTCTCGGTCGTGCCGTCTTCAAGCTTTTCTTCGCTTGCGGTGCGGAGGAATTCTCCGTGCATCCAGAAGCGGCTGAACGGAACGCCGTTCGCGCATTCGCTCTGTGCGATTTCGTTCGTGTGGTGAACGCGGATATGGTCCGTGCCGCCGCAGTGGATATCGAGCGTCGGACCGTTGTACTTCATGGCCATGGCGGAGCATTCGATGTGCCAACCCGGGAAACCAACGCCCCACGGGCTGTCCCATTCCATAGCGCGCTTCTTGTCGGTTGGGCTGAACTTCCAGAGAGCAAAGTCAGTGGCGTTCTTCTTTTCGCCCATGTCGATGCGGCTGCCTTTACGGAGGTTTTCCACGTCGAGGCGAGCAAAGTCGGCGTAGCGCGGGAACTTGAGGCTGTCGAAGTAGATGCCGTCCGAAGTGCGGTAGGTGAAGCCCTTTTCTTCGAGCGTCTTTACCAAGTCAATCTGTTCCTTGATGTGGTCGGTGGCGCGGGTCCAGCGGGTCGGTTCCTGGATGTTTAAACGGTGCCAGTCGGCCATGAAAGCGTCGGTGTAGAACTTGGCGATGTCCCAGACGGACTTGCCTTCGCGTTTTGCGCCCTTTTCCATTTTGTCGTCGCCGGTATCGCCATCGCTCGTGAGGTGGCCCACGTCAGTGATGTTCACGATGTGGTTGACCTTGTAGCCGTAGTAGTTGAGCGTACGGACCAAAAAGTCTTCAAAAATGTAAGTGCGGAGGTTGCCGATGTGGGCAAAGTGGTACACCGTCGGGCCACAACAGTACATACGCACGGCGGGAACGCCTTCGGGAAGAGTGAACAGTTCTTTCTTGCGTGATGCGGTGTTGTAGAATTGAAGTGCCATAAAGCCTCCGGTTAATGCGGCGCAACATGCGCCAAACATGCTAATGCGCGAGGCAATTTAGAAATTTTTACAAGGGGCGGCAATTGTGCAGGACCAATAACCAGCTATAGGATTTATTAAACCCTGTTGTGTTGACTTCAACAGAAATTGCGTGGCGACAAGGTCTATTTTGGAGTATGGAATTTATATTAAGAAAAAATGGAGTGTTCTATGAAATTATTGAAATTGTCCGCGGTCGCTGTTTCTGCGGCCTTGGGCTTTGTGGCTTGTGGTGATGATAATGGTTTAAATGGTCTTACGCCTGTGGAAACGTCCTCAAGCAGTGAGGCTTTGGGCGGTGATGTGTTCAGTTCGAGCAGTGATGCCCTGGGTACGGTAATTTCCAGCTCTAGCGAGGCTGTTCCTGGCATGGAATCATCGAGTTCTGGTAATGGCAATCCTGGCGGTGAAATTTCCAGTTCGAGCGATGCTGTCCCTGGTGTAGAATCTTCTAGTTCTGGCAATGGCAATCCTGGTCACGATTTATCCAGCTCTAGCAACGTCGTTCCCGGCAGTTCTACTTCAGGTGATGATGAATCTGACCTGGAAGATTCGAGGACCTTGGACGGAACGCAAATTCTCCTGAAACTTGCAGGGACTACGGCGACTGTCGAAAACAACAATGGCTGCGTTGAAGTTGCGGATAAGAGTGCAACTATCACTTGCCCGGGCGCGTATTACGTGACCGGCGAATCGTCTGACTTCCAGATGGTGGTGAATACTCCGGCTGCAGAAAATGAAGGCAATACGGGAATTTATCTGTACAACGCGACCATCAAGAGCTCGAACGCTCCGATTCTTGTGAAAAATGCTGACAAGACGGTTCTTCATCTGGTCAAGGGTACGACCAATCTTGTTGAAGACGGTAGCGGAAATCATTTGTTTACAAAGGTCAATGGCGCTCAGGATACGGCGAAGGCTGCCATTTATTCCAGGGACGATTTGAACATCAAGGGTGCAGGTTCCTTGACTGTCAAGGGCAAGTTCAGAAATGGCATCCAGTGCAGTAACGATCTTAAAATCAAGAATGGCAACATTACAGTTGAAGCCGAAGAAAACGCCATCAAGGGCAAGGGCAGTCTCCAGATTTCTGGCGGTACGCTGAATCTCACGGCCAAGAAGGGCGACGGTCTCGAAAGCGACGAATGTGAAGAAGGCCCAGATGGCAAGTGCAAATCCTTCATCGAAGGTAAGGGCATTGTCGATATTCGCGGTGGTAACATCACTATCAAGGCGGGCGACGACGGTATCGATGCCGCAAACTTCGTTGTTGTGAGTGATTCCACCGAGGCCGCTACCGTCAAGGTGAAATCGACGGGCAAGGGCATGGTGGCCGAGAAATTTATTTATGTCAACGGCGGTACCATTAACGTGGAAGCTGAAGACGATGCATTGCATACAAAATATAAGGTTTTTATGAATGCCGGAGATGTGACCGTTTCTTCGAAGGACGATGGTATCCATGCGGATTCAGCTTTGCATTTGAAAGGTTCGACAATCAATGTCATCACGGCTTCCGAAGGTCTTGAAGCTTACAAGATTTTTGCAGAAGGTGGCATAACCTCGACATTTGCAACCAATGACGGCTGGAACGGTGCTGGTGGCGCTAAGGAAAATTCTGGCGGTTATTCCATGTTTAGCGAGAGCAGTGGCCATATTGTCGTGAGCGGTGGTTACCATTACATCAGCGCTAAGGGAAGTATGATTGATGTTTTCGATGCGAACGGTTCTGGAAAGCAGACCGGTGGCGTGTTGATTCTTGAAATTACTGGTCAGAGCTACGAGTCCGGCATGGGCGGTGGCGGCGGTGGCTGGGGCGGCGGTTTCCCAGGTGGTGGTGGCTTCCCCGGCGGTGGCATGGGTGGTGGAGGATGCTCTTCCAACATGGCCGGAGGACTTATTGATACGGATACTGGTTTCGAAATAACCGGCGGTGTCCTCCTTGCGTTTGGCGACTTTTCGACAGACATTCCCAAGTGCGCCTCTATGGCCTACACAAGCGAAAACTTCTATGGCTCCGATAAGGCCGCTTTCAAGCCGCAATACAAGGGCAATACGATCCTTTACGGTGGTGAAGTGACTGCTGTTGGTCAGGTGCAGACCAGTGGAATGAAGGAACTGAAGTTCCCGAACGGCATGGTCTACATGTACAAGTAGTTTTTTGATCTCAAAATTAAAAGGCTTCTTCCTGAAAAATGGAGGAAGCTTTTTTTGCTATGTACGTTTTGCTGCTTTTATAGCAGTTGTTTCAGTCCTTCGATATTGCGAATGACGATCGCTCCGCGCTTGATTTCCACAAGACCTTTGGCGGCGAAATCCTTGAGCATGCGGGCGACCACTTCTCGGGCGGAGTTCACGTCTCGCGCAATTTCTTCTTGCGTCTTTTTAATCTCGGTTTTGCCTGTGCTTTTGTATGCGTCAAAAAAGTAAGAGGCGAGGCGCTGGTCAAATCGCTTGAACAGCATTTGCTGAATGGCCCAAATTGTCTGTGAATAGCGTTCCGTTTCGCGTTCAAAAACGAAGGAGCGCACGTGGATGTTGGTGTCCATCAGCTTGGCGCAAACGGAGGACGGAATGACGAGTACAGTTGTATCTTCTTCGGCGGTGACGATTGCTTCAAACGTGAGTTGGTGGATCACGCACGAGGCTGTCGAAACGCAAAATTCGTTCGAGTGCGCACGGTAAAGCGTGACTTCTCGGCCTTCATCCGAGATGAGGCTCACGCGGATGCCTCCGCTCAAAATGAGGATGATCCCGAGGCATGCGGAACTGTTGCTGCTGACAATCTGGTCTTTGTTGAAATGCTTTGTCAACGCGCGCTGTGAAACTAACGCTTTTTCTTCAAGCGAAAGTTTTTCCCAAAATGGAATTTTCTTGACAATTTGACTAATCGGTTCGACCATAACGTGCTCCCTCTAGAGGGAATATATAAAATCATTTTGTTTGTCATTCCCGGCTTGACCGGGAATCTCCTTTTTTAAAGGAGTAGGAAGTATTTGTGTTTGAAGTGCTTATGCATAAAATGCCCGCGCACTCGGACTCTGCTCCATACAGACTGTGGCGGGCTTGGTTGGATTGAATGGGAGAATAGAAATTATATCATTTTTACGATTTGGTCTTTCGGGCGGACGCCGACGGCAGAATTTGTGACCTTGCCATTTTTCATGACGACGAGCATGGGGATGCTTGTCACGCGGAACATCGCGGCGAGATCCCCTTCTTCATCGACGTTGACCTTGCCGACCTTGACCTTGTCCTTATATTCCTCGGCGATTTCCGAGATGGTGGGCGAGAGCATACGGCACGGGCCGCACCAGCTTGCCCAGAAATCTATCAGAACGGGCTTGTCGGATTTGAGGACTTCTTGTTCAAAGTTTTCTCTAGTGATTTTTAATTCAGCCATTGTTTTACCTTTCCTTTTTTTTGTTTTTATTTTAAACTCTTCTCTGGGGTTTATCCCCTCTTTACACCTATATTTTAGATATTCGCAAGGCTTTAAACTGTGACTAGGTCACATTAACGAAAAAAAATTTTTTTGGGTATAAAAAAGGCCGCGATTTATTTCGCGACCTTTATCAGAGTTGTCATCCCCGTCGATGAAAGGGAATCTCCATTACTTGATGGCGATTCGTTTGGTAAGTCTTGCTATTCCTTGACGAACGCGAACAACGTATAATCCTTCTGGAATTGATGAAAGCTCTATGTTGCCTTTGACATTCTTTGTGCTGAATACGAGGTGACCCTGCATGTCGAATATGTCGATCTTCGCGGCAGTCTTCGAAGCCAAACCTGTTACGAACAATGTGCGTCCGGCAAGGTGTATGGAAATGTTGTTTGCAGAAACACTCGGTTTGATTGCGATTAAAGAATCGCCGCAGTTCCCGGTTTCGCAATCTTTAGGCGGGTTGAGCACTGAATCTGGGTAGGGCGTTTTGACTTCGGAGGCGGGGTGTGCTTTGAGGCTTGCCATGACGCTGTCATATGCGGGCTTTGGGTTGTATTGCTTGTCAAAGAGAAGTCCTTCGGTCTTGCCCTGCTGTTCGTCGAGCCAGCTGTGCGCATCGGTCAATCCCCAGATCACGAATTCACCCATGTTCGGTTCTTCGAGGAACACGTCCATGAATTGGCGGTACAGGTGTCCTTGCTTGGCGTAGTCTGCATCAGTGAGCTTGCCTGCCGAACCTTTCGGAAAACCGATGTCGAGTTCGGTGATGTTGAGTGTCACGTTGAGTTCTGCAAGAGCCTTGGCGAGTGCGCGTACGTTTTGCGGAGTCGTTTCGTGTGCGATTTCGATGTGCGTCTGGGTGCCTACGCAAGTGATAGGAATGTTGTTTGCTTTCCAGCGCTTGACCTGCTCCACGACAAAGCTTGCCTTGGAACCTTCGCGGAGGCCCCATTCAATGGAATAGTCGTTGTAGCAGAGTTCTGCATCCGGGTCGGCTTCGTGCGCCCATACAAATGCGGAGTCCAGAAATTCTGCGCCGATGCCTTCGTACCACACGGAGTTTGTAGAACGCCAGTCGGCATTGTAGTCGTCATTGACGGCTTCGTTTACCACGTCCCATTCGGCGATTTGACCTTTCCAGTGGCCGACGACTTTGGTGATGTGGTTCTTGAGGACGGCGAGCAGCTTTTCTTTTTGTCCACTGTAGTTGTTCACCCAGTTTGCAACTTGGCTATGCCAGGCGAGAGCGTGTCCGCGAACGCGCAGCCCGTTTGCCTGTGCGTATTTGACCATCTTGTCACCCTTTTCGAAGTTGAATTCGTCTTCCTTGGGCTCGGTGGCGTCGAACTTCATTTCGTTTTCGGCGACGACGACGTTGAATTGCGTCTTGTGTATTTCTTCGAATTCCGGTTCGATGGCGTCGTTGAACCATTCGCTGTTCAAGATGGTGCCGATAAAGCGGCCGCGCTCCTTAGCGAGTTGCCGGATGGTTTCGTCGTCGGCGTTGGCGTTCATAAAGCCTGCGCCAATAATTGCGGCACCGAGTGCAATACGTGACAAAGAATGAATCTTTTTCATTTTATATCCCTCTATCAACCCATTTGCACCAACCCGAAAGATATATAAAACATTCGCGAAAGTCAAACAAAAAAGGGACCAGGAAAAATCCTGATCCCTGGTTCATTAAGAGGTGAAATCTATTTTATGGAAACCTTTTGTGTTAAATTCGAGAATCCGCTTTGCACTCGTACCACGTAAAGGCCTTCGGCTATTGTAGTGAGGTCAAAGACGCCCTTGTTGTTTTCTGTGCTAAAGACTGGGCGGCCTTGCATATCGAAAATGTCCACTTTGGCTGTCTTCGAGGTAAATCCCGTCACGAACAGCGTACGTCCGGCAACATGCAAAGAAAGGCTGCTCGGTGCGATGAATGGCTTGATGGCGTCTGTCGTATCCTTTTTCGTTGAATCCTTCTTGCTGGAGTCTTGAACAACGGTGTCTTTCTTGGCTGTATCTTTGGGCGGTTCGTAAGTCTGGAGTCTCACCAAGATGCTGTCGAAAGCGGGCTTCGGCTTCAAGTTGTCGTCATAGATAAGGCCTTTTTGCCTGTTTAGGCCGCCAAGCCAGCTCCATTTGTCAGAAACGCCCCAAATCAGGTACGTGTCCGCATTCGGTTCTTCGAGGATGATGTCGAGGTATTGACGGAAGGTTTGTCCTTGGCGTTCAAGGTCTTTCTTGCTGACGTTCACGCCGCTCTTGAATCCGATATCGAGTTCGGTGATTTTCAGCTTGACGTTAAGTTTTGCAAGTTCCTTGGCTAGGGAACGGAGGCTATCCGGCGAACCGATAAAGTGCTTGTCGGTGGTGGTGTCTTCCACGTGCGTCTGGGAACCCACGCAATGGATAGGAATGCCGTTTGCAACCCAGCGCTTCACTTGTTTCAGCAAGAACCCTGCCTTGGCTTTGGGGTTGATGCCTTGTTCGAGATTGTAGTCGTTATAGCAGAGTTCTGCATCCGGGTCCACAGCGTGCGTCCAAACGAATGCGGAGTCGATAAATTCAGGACCGATACCCTGGTACCAGACGGAACCGGTGCGCCACTGGGGTTCGTTGTTGCTGATGGCTTCGTTCACCACGTCCCATTCGGCGACTTGACCTTTCCAGTGGCTGACAACCTTTTCGATGTGGTTCTTGAGAACGGCGAGCAATTTCTTTTTATCGTTCTTGTAGTTGTTTACCCAGCCCGGAACTTGGCTGTGCCAGGCGAGGGCGTGGCCGCGAACGCGCATCCCGTTTTGTTTGGCGTACTTGACCATCTTATCGCCGTTGTTGTAATTGAATCTTCCTTCTTGCGGTTCGGTCGCATCAAACTTCATCTCGTTTTCGGCAACGACGATGTTGAACTGTTGTTTGTGAATCTGTTCGTAATTTCCAGGAAGTCCGCCGCTGAACCACTGTGAGTTCAGAATGGCGCCGATGTAGATTCCGTTTTTATCGGCTAGGGATCTAAGGGTTTCATCTGCGGCGAAGGCGTTTGCCAAACCTGCGCCAAGTAGGGCCGTGCTAAGCACAAGACCCGCAAAAGCGTGAGTCTTTTTCATCTTTTGTACTCCTTTTAACCCTAATCCTAATGAGTACCCAATATTATTTAAGATAAACAAAAAGTAAGCTAAAAGATGTAAAGAAAAATATGCAAGGGAATGAGTTTATTTTAGGTGGCTAAAATCAATCAAAAAAAGCGAAATTATCAAAATATTTTCTTTTGGGGGTTGTGGCAAAATCTATTGAACACCTCTTTGAGGAAAATAAATATCTTTTTATCTGTAAAGTTTAAGTTGGAGGTTCTCATGTCTCGTTCCTTGAAGTTTTCGCTTGCTTTGTCGGCTGCGGTTGCCGCATCCGCATTGCTTTCTGCCTGTGAAAAACAGGATGCCCAGCAGTCTAAAACTCAGCCCGCGCCGATTGCTGAAGTAGCTCCGCAACAGTCCAAGTCCGTTGTGGTTTATTTCTCTCAGACCGGTGCGACCAAGAAGCTTGCTCAGATTTTCAAGGAAGCCCGCCATGCCGATGAAGTCGAACTCCAGCTTGTAAAGCCGTTCCCCTCGACATACGACAGCACGATTGCCGAAGTGCGTGCCGAACGCGAAAGCAAGCAGTGGCCAGCTCTTGTGAATGCAAAAGTGGAACTCGCCAAGTACGATACCGTGTTCCTCGGCTATCCGATCATGTTCGGGACTTTCACGCCGCCGATTTACACATTCCTTGAAGCAAATGATTTGAGCGGCAAGGCTGTGGTGCCGTTCTGCACTTACGGTAGCGGTGGTCGCAAGGCTAGTGCAAGCGAACTCAAGACTCTTGAACCGAACGCCAACGTGACGCTTGCTTATGGAATTTCTAACAAGCGAATCAATGCTGAAGGCGGTGTCGAAAAGGCTAAGGAAGAAGTCGCAAAATTCTTTGCAAATCTCGAAACGGGCAAGACTGAAGAAATGCTTGCCGGTGGCTTCTCGGAACAGCGCCCGCTCACGGCTGAAGATTCAGCCGTGTTTGCCGCAGCTACCAAGGATTACGCTTATTTGGGCTTGAAGCCGCTCAGCGTCTCGACGCAGGTTGTCGCTGGAATGAACTACCTCTTCGTTTGCGAAATGAAGGCTTTCGGTGGGCCGGTTACACAGACGAACGTCAAGATTTTCAAACCGCTTCCGGGCCGTGGCGAACCGGAAATGATCGTCGTCGAAAAGTAAATCATAACGTCATGCCCGACTTGATCGGGCATCTCTCATAACGTCATTGCACGTCATTGCGAGCGTAGCGAAGCAATCTATACAATCAAAATTTCACAATGAACTATTTATCTTCTATCCTCCTTTTAGCCCTCGTCGCGTCCAGCGCATCTCTTGCCGCCCCCAAAGCAAAAAAGCAAGAACTCAAGGACCCGCGCGATAAGCAAAAGTACCGCCTTGTCAAAATCGAAGACCGCACTTGGATGGCAGACAACTTGAATTACAAAATGCCGGGCAGCACTTGCTATAGGGAAGATGACGATAACTGCATGGTCTACGGGCGCCTCTACACTTGGGATGCGGCAAAGTCCGCTTGCCCTGCCGGGTTCCGTTTGCCAACAAACGAAGATTTCGAAAGCTTGTGGAAAGCTGCTGGTGCCGACTTCAATGCCGGCTATTTGATCAAGGCGAATTACGGATGGTCTGGTGAAACGAACGGAAACGATACGCTCAAATTCAGCGCTATGCCATCCGGCAACATGTTCGATGACGGCACTTATGGCAACGAAAGCAAGTTCGCGTTCTTCTGGAGCGCAAACGTTGAAGGGAACGAAGCTTCGGTGTGGTATCTTTCGTCAAAGTCAATGGGCTTTAGCTACATGATGAAACCGAAAGCGTTTGGATTCTCAGTCCGCTGCGTGCAGTAAGCGGACTCGTCCGATCGCCGATATGGCGTGTTTGCTTGTTAATCTTCTACTTCATCGTCTGCATATTTTGCTTTGATTGCTTTAACTACTTCGTAACGGCCATAGGTGAATTCTTTGAATATCACTCCTTCCGAAACGCATTGGTAAATCGTGCCTGGCTCTGCTAAAGCTCTATATGAAGTTACTTCCACTCTCGGTAAAGTGAATATTTCCGTTCCTTCTTTTTCTTGTGTGCATCGATTGTTTTCTTTAGCTTCTGCTATTTCTTTATCTGTTTGTAAAATCCATACCCCTTTTTCATTCTGATGATAATGGACTTCTTGCGTCCAGGAACCGTTTTCATATCGGTAGTAATTTTGTGGAATACAGAAATTAAGGATAAAATCTGTATAGGTTGGATTTGGACCTGTGAACGCTCCTGTTTTCTGATTATAAAAACATACTTCCAGCAGACCTCCGACAAGGTCTCCTGTAGAGGCTTCTTTGGGTAAATCTAAAATGTCATATTCTTCGTCTGTTAACCCATTCCTTCGAGAGTCGTTATCTTGCTGCGGAATCAATTCGGTTTCGGTCCACTTTAGTTCCGGCCAACTCAAATATGGTTTCAAACCTTGAGAACAGTAATAACGTTTGCCGTCTTTCTCACCATATTTTTGCTCATCGTTAAACGAGCAAAAACCAAGTTCCGGGTCATAATCGATTTTAATCCAAACGGGAAAGTGTGAGGGATCGGCGTCTATTTGTGTTAGGTAATAATTTTTTCCTTCATCAGTTTCTAACACGCAGGTATCTTTTGCGTCAAATTTCGAAAAACAGTTGTATTGGAATTCTTTAACCTCGCGCCAACCACCCCAACCAGCAAATTTGAAAAATGCCGTATCTCGTCCGTTTTCTGTTCGGATGGTGAACTTTCCTAAATCGCGATCTCCGCTATAGCGCTCCCAGCCACCGTTGCTCGTATAGGCATAAATCTCGTTAAATTTCATTCCGGTTCCGTCTGCATAGGAGTGTATGCAGGCATCGCCTTCTTGAACGTCCTTATCGCAACGAATCCAAGACTCTCTTTTTACCCAAGAGCCTTTTTCACATCTATAGTAATCACGGTACCAGTCGTAGCCGAACTTTCCGTAGTGATTTTCTATCGAGTCTATCATGCTCTCGTTCTCGGCGGTACATGGTGTTTCGAACATGGATTGATCGACTTCAGCGGAATCTGTTTCGACAGAATCAACTTTGGCAGAATCTGTGGTGGCGGAATCAGTTTTTACTGGTTGGACTTTGGCAGAGTCGGCTTCAATGGGATTGACTTCGGATGACTCTGGCGAAAAAGGAGTTCCTTCCGATGCTGTATCGCTACAGGCAATGAGCGATGCGGATGCGACGGCAACAAAAGCGATTGCCGCGGTGCTGAAGATACGGCGAGAACGTAACATAATATTCTTCTCCTAGAACAGGATGTTATGAATATATCAAAATGTCTTTTGGAATATTTAAAATAAATTGTGTTTTTTTTATTGCGGTTAATGACAGTAAACTAAAAAGTCCGCTTTTGTGCGGACTTTTTATACAAAGTAATTTTTGACATCTAAAATCGTTTACGCAGACTAGAACGCCTGGTAAATCTTGAAGATCGCGAGGATCTTCCCGATGATTGCCGGGATGCCTGGGCACAGGAAGCAGAGGATGACGCGCGTGACGCGGTTCTTCCACCAGCGCTTGACCTGCCAGATGTCGTCGGTCAGCGTTTCCATTTCGGATACTCGTGGCGGTCTGACATAGACTTGCGTGAGTGCCGTGAAAAATCCGACTCCGATAAGCGGTGTGAGGCCTGTAAACGGAGCCATGACCAGCGCTACCAGAATGGTCAATGGGTGACCGCCTGCGATGATTGCTCCGAGCATGGCGCCACCGCCGGTGAGCATGGCCCATTGTAAACTCAGCTGCCCTGCTTTTTCGATTCCTGCGACATAGCCCACAAAAGCGATGCTTGCGATGATTAAAAATGTTAAAGTCCAGCCTAAAATTTTCCAGAGCGAGGTGCCCTTCGGGATGACAGAAATGGATTCTTCGCTTGGAAGTTCCTTGTCTCCTTCGATGATGCTTGCGATGCCGCGCATGTGACCTGCGCCTACAACGGCGACGACCTTGTCTCCTGGAGCGTTCTTGATCTTGCTTGCGAGGAACTGGTCACGTTCGTCTATGAGCACCTGCTTCACTTCAGGAAATGTCTGGCCGAACTCCTGCATCATGGAATTGAGCGCGTCCTTTTCCTTGATTTTCTGGAGTTCTTCTTCGCTAATTTCGGTCTTGTCGAAAATGCTTGCGAATAGCCCGCCCAGGAGGCTGAACTTGCGGTACCACGGGGTACAGGCCCAGGTGCGCTTGAGCGTAATCTTGATGTCGCGGTCGGCCAGTACGATGGGGATGTTCTTTGCGCTTGCGACGTCAACGGCTTCCTTGAGTTCTGAGCCTGGCTTGACGCCGGTTTGCGCGCCCATGCGTTTCTGGTATGAGCCGAGCACCAGGTTTGCGATGAGGGTGGCCAGCTGCTTTTTGCGGATCACGTCTCTCAAGTCTGTGTTCTTCCAGCGGTTCGGGTCCTGGATAGACTTGAGGCGGCCCTCGTCAAGTTCTACACATACGGTGTCCGGGTTTTCAGTTTCGATGGTTTCGTGGACAAGGTCCTTTGAAACTTGCGAAATATGGGCCGTCCCGACGAGGACTATTTCCCTGTCGTCCTTGGTGCGGATACGGTAGATGTCGGACTTTTCTTCAGACTGAGAATAAACTTCGTTCATAAGGTAGTGGTAATGTAGAAAAAGAAAGGAGCATTTTGAGGGAAAAGGCAATTTTGGGTACATTTTATAGAAAAATGGAACAATTATGTGGATGTTTGTAATATTTATGTTTATATTTTGGTAGGATTTTTTTTCGGAGGAGTACCCCATGAAAAAATTGTTGGTTATTTTATCTGCAATTAGCTTGTTCCTTATGGGCTGCGCAGGCACCCCGAAGGACGAAGGCGAGGCTTTGGATAATGCCCTCGTTTCTTTCACATCCAGTGTCCAGAGTTCCCGTTGGCAGGAAGCTCTTAGCTATGTGACTCCGGACGAAGCACGTCAGATTGGTACATCGGACGGCTATGAATTCTTGCCGGAATACCAGACGGCAGCAAGCCGCTTGCCGCTCTCTACGCTCCGCAAGGCCGGACTTGGCGTCGATAGCGATGGTCGCCTCGTTGGTATCAAGGCCGTCATGGACGAAACGAATGAACGCTACAAGGTTTCTGAAGAACAGGCTAAGGTCGGCACGAACCTGAAGCAGATGGAAGATGATCGCATCAAGCGCCGTCTCGAAGAAGGCCAGAAGATTCTTCAGGAAGAAGAAGCTACGGCTCATCAGGAGCAGCAGGTCGAAGTGCTCACGAACCGCCTCACGGACGACGAAAAGCGCAAGTACGGCAGCACGGGTGAACTCCTTGCTCCGGAATCCACTCGCGAAGATGGTACCGCTGAAGAATCTTACAACGGTGACTACAAGTAATCGGCTCGTTTCCTGCAAAAACTTTTTGTAGATTTTCCCTCGACAGTTAGTCGGGGGATTTTTTTTAGGAGTGTCCTATGAATCGAATTGTTACATCATTTGCCATGCTTGTAACGCTTGCCCTGATGGCTTGCGGTTCGGACTGGAGCGTTGGGCCTAGCGATGGTGGAGCCTCTTTCAACAGGCGCTTCCACTATTATTACGAAGAGGACTGCCGTTACGATGCTTTTGGACAGTCCTACGACTGTTTAGACGTCTTTTCCATATCGCCTTCCGTGAGCGTTGATTTGCGGATTACCCACGATGGTTATGCGACCCTTTGCGTTGACGATGATTGCTCATACTATAACCCGCGCGACTACGATATCGGTTACAATCACGGGGACCGCTATTATGATTTTGAGGGGGATGATACCCGCATGATTGTCTATGCGGATGGCTCCGAACTCGTCTACATCGACAAGAGCAAACGCTACGCTACCTATTATTATTACGATAACCCGGACTATTACGACTATAGCTATTGATTTATGGCCGTAATTTTCTATCTTTACCCCCACTCATGAGTAATTCGGAAAATTTTGTTATCGCCCTTGATGGGGGCTCTGGCACTGGCAAGAGTACCACTGCAAAGATTATTGCAAAGAAATTGGGCATTACCTACCTCGACACGGGTGCTATGTACCGCGCCGTGACACTTGCCGCCCTCGATGCTGGCCTCGCCGCCGAAGAAGGTCCGGCTATGGACGAATTGCTCTCTAACCTCACGCTCGGGTTCGACTCCGAAAATCACATCCTCGTTAACGGTGTCTGTCGCGAATCTGAAATCCGTGGCATGCGCGTTTCGAGCAACGTGAGCATCTACTGCGCTCTCCCGTCTGTCCGCGCCGCAATGACCAAGCAGCAGCGTGAAATCGGCAAGAAGCAGAGCTGCATTTTGGATGGCCGCGATATCGGAACCGTCGTATTCCCCGACGCGAAGTACAAGTTTTTCATGGTGACGGACGTGAAGGTCCGCGCCGAACGCCGCTACAAGGAACTCCTTGAAAAAGGCGAAAAAGTTACCCTCGAAGAAGTCCTCAACAACTTGGTCGAACGCGACCGCCTGGACTCCTCTCGTGCGACCGCCCCGTTAAAGAAGGCGGACGATGCTATTGAAATTGACACTACACACATCTCAATCGAACAACAGGTTCAAAAGATTCTCGACTACGTAGGTGTAGTGGCGTAGCCTGAATCCTTTGTTACCACAACCCAATTAACTAATATGTCTCAAAATCTCAAATTCGGAACTCAAGAAGATCTCGAAGAAATTCTCGCCGCCCAGGGTGAATGCTCCCCGGACTTCCGCAAGGCTAACGCTGACGTCTATGCCGGCATGGGCTGCCTCGAACAGGGCAAGCTCGTCACGGGTAAGATCAGCCAGGTGAACGACCAGGAAGTTCTCGTCGACGTGAACTACAAGTCCGAAGGCGTTATTGATCGCGCCGAATTCAAGGATACTGATTCTCTCGAACTCGGTTCCGAAATCGAAGTGTTCGTCGAAAAGCTCGAAGACGAAGACGGTCGCCTCATCCTCTCCAAGCAGAAGGCTGACTTCGTTCGCGTGTGGGATCGCATCCACGCTGCATTCGAAAACAACGAAGTCGTACGCGGCACTCTCACGAAGCGCATCAAGGGCGGCGTTGTCGTCGACCTCTTTGGTATCGATGCCTTCCTCCCGGGCTCTCAGATCGACCTCCGTCAGATTCCGGACATCAACGCTCTTATCGGCCAGGAATTCGACCTCAAGGTTATCAAGGTCAACAAGGCTCGTCGCAACATCGTCGTTTCTCGCCGTGTTGTTCTCGAAGAAGAACGCAACAAGCAGCGTGGCGACGTTCTCGAAACTCTCGAGAAGAACCAGGTCCGCAAGGGTATCGTCAAGAACATCACCGACTTCGGTGCATTCATCGACCTTGGCGGCGTAGATGGCCTCCTCCACATCACCGACATGAGCTACAAGCGCATCAACCACCCGTCCGAAATGCTCCAGCTCGGTCAGGAAGTCGAAGTCATGGTCCTCGACTTCAACGACAAGAAGGAACGCATCTCTCTCGGCATGAAGCAGCTTAAGCCGCATCCGTGGAAGGATATCGCCGAACGTTATCCGGAAGGCGCTATCGTTAAGGGTAAGGTTGTTTCCATCACTGATTACGGTGCATTCGTCGAACTCGACAGCGGTGTTGAAGGTCTTATTCACGTTTCTGAAATGTCCTGGACCCAGCACGTCAAGCACCCGTCCAAAATCCTCACCGTCGGTCAGGAAGTCGAAGCTGTTGTTCTCAAGGTTGAAGAAGATGCAGAACGTATCTCTCTCGGCATGAAGCAGCTCGAATCTGATCCGTGGGATTCTATCGAAACCGAACTTCCGCCGGGCGCACGCGTCGTCGGTGAAATCCGCAACATCGCTTCCTTCGGCGCATTCGTCGAAATCAAGGAAGGTGTTGATGGCCTCATCCACGTCTCTGACATGTCCTGGACCAAGAAGATCACCCACCCGAACGAAATGGTCAAGAAGGGTGACAAGGTTGAATGCGTCGTTCTCGCCGTCGATAAGGAAAAGCGCCGCATTTCTCTCTCCATGAAGCACCTCACCGAAGACCCGTGGGATTCTATCGATTCCACCTACCCGGTTGACTCCGAAGTCAAGGGCAAGATCGTTCGCATGCTCGACCGCGGCGTCGTGGTTGAACTCGCTGACGGTATCGAAGGCTTCATCCCGGTCTCCAAGCTCACTGCTGAATACATCAAGGTTCCGGCCGATGCATTCAAGGTTGGCGACGAAGTTCCGGCTGTCGTGACCGAAATCGATCAGAACAACCGCAAGATCTACCTCTCCGTTGTTGACTACTTCAAGAACCGTGAATCCGCTGAACTCAAGGCTTGGATGGACTCCCACAAGCCGGGCGAAAACGGCACCACGATTGGCGAAGCTGTTGCTCCGAAGAAGAAGGCTTCCAAGAAGAAGGCTGAAAAGTCTGAAGAAGAAGCTTAATTTAGTTTCTGACTAAAGCTTAAAGGAATCCCGCGTTCACTCGCGGGATTTCTTTTTCTATCTTGCGTTTCATGAATCTCGCTGGAAAGAAAATTCTTCTTGGAGTCTCGGGCGGAATTGCCGTCTACAAGTCTTGTGAACTCTTGCGCCTGTTGCAAAAGAAAGGCGCCGAAGTGCGTGTCTGCATGACCGAAGCCGCCACACAGTTCGTGGCTCCGCTT
The DNA here is from genome assembly GCF_045112255.1 of Fibrobacter sp. Lineage (GTDB taxonomy): Bacteria > Fibrobacterota > Fibrobacteria > Fibrobacterales > Fibrobacteraceae > Fibrobacter. Next base: position 44,627 of record NZ_JBGUHR010000025.1, on the reverse strand, counting down.
ACATTTGCAAGCCTCTCCAAGTGCCCCGTTTACTTGAAGAATGGCGCCGTCGAAGCCCGCCCTTTCCAGCACATCGATTTTCCGCGCTGGGCGGACCTTTATCTCGTCGTTCCGGCGACTGCAAACGTTATCGGAAAGTTTGTCTATGGCATTGCCGATGACCCTGTGAGCCTCTGCTTTATGAGCTGCACGGGACCGCGTTTTATCGCCCCCGCAATGAATGTCGCGATGTACAATTCCCCGGCAGTCAAACGAAACCTCGAAACGCTCCGCAGTTTTGAGAATACGTTCGTGATGGATAGCCCGGCCGGCGAACTCGCCTGTGGCGAAGTTGGCAAAGGCCGCCTCCTCGACCCCGCTGAAATCGTAGAATATTTAGAGACGAGAGACGAAAGACGAGAGACGAGAGAGGGGGAATGCCTTCCCCTCGCTTCTGCCGCTTGTGCGTCATCCGCTACCCCTTCGAACGGGGGACACCCCCGTAACGCCCCCGAATCGCAAGCAGCTCAGTACCTTCAAGAAACAGCTTTGCAAGACCTTCCCGCATCCGGTGAACGTGTTCCTCGTGTCCTCATCACAGCAGGCCGCACGGAAGAAGCGATTGACCCTGTGCGTTACATCAGCAACCGCAGCAGTGGAAAGACCGCAGTCGCAATTGCCGCGACGTTCCTTGCGAATGGTTTCGATGTGAATGTTGTCGCAGGCCCGATGGAAGCCGAATTCCCCGGTGGCGTACGCGTCAAAAAAGTCAAGAGCGCTTGCGATATGCACAAGGCCGTTCTCGAACAGATGAAGAACGCCGATGTGCTCGTGCATTGCGCCGCCGTGGCCGATTACCGTCCGAAAGTGACCGCTACCGAGAAAATCAAGGATAGCCGTAGCCAGCTTATCTTGGAACTCGAGCCGAATCCGAACATTTTGCGCGACAGCGTCGCTCAAAAACGCGCTGGCCAGGTCATTGTCGGTTTTGCGCTTGAAACGGACCACTTCAAGGAACATGCGGCCGAAAAGCTCAAGAAGAGCGGTGCCGATGCACTTTTGCTCAATGCTCCCGTGGCCTTGAACAGCGGTTTCGGTTTTGACGAAGTGCGTTACGCCTTGATCCGTGCGAACTCTCGCAATGCACAAGAATCCGGCGACTCTCGAAACGCCGCAGAGGTTGAAATTCCCGAGATGAAGATGGGCTCCAAAATTGATCTCGCGCAAGAAATTGTAGATTTTAGCCTTGATCAGTTAAAGAACGCTTAGAGGAACGGTATGCCCGAAGAATTTGATTTTAGCGAACTTCGCAAGTATCTGCAAGGCCAGATGGACATGGGCGAGGAAGATTTGCTCCTCGATGAACCGTGGACATTGACTCGCAAAAAGTCCGCTGCTCCGGCTCCTGCCCGTCCTGCAAATCCGATGCCGCAAATGTCGCGCCCGGTGAACCCAGCGCCGTTTCCGCAGCGTTCTGCACCCGCGAATCCGGCACCGATTCCGCAGCAATCTCCGTTCCCGGCGAACCCTGCACCGTTTGCAAATCCGGCGCAGCCCGCTTTTCAGCAGCCTGCGTTCGGCGCTCCCGCGCAACCCGCGCCGGCTCCGCGTCCGGCCCCGGCGCCAAAGCTCGATGCTGGCCTTACCATCGCTCCGCGCACCGTCAAGAAGACGACTGCCGCATACGAACTCGCCGATTCCATCGGCGCCTTCTACGAAGCTCTCAAGACTGACGCGCTTTACGCCCGTGCTGCAAACGTTGTCCGCTACGAAGGCCCGGAACATCCGCGCCTTCTGATTCTCCTTGCGGCCCCGAAGCCCGGCGAACCGGCCGGCGCCTTTTTCCAGTCTCCGACTGGCGAGATGATTGTTCGTTTGTTCGGAAGCCTCGGTTACGCCCCGGAATCCCTTGGCGCCACGTATTTCTACAAGGATGCTCCGCGAGCACTATCTCCGATCCTGCTCGCTTCGCTCCGTCGAATGCTAACAAAGGAACTTTCCTTTATCGCTCCTGAAATCATGATCACCTTTGGCGAACCGCTTTTCTATGACGTGTTTAGCAAGGGCAAAAACTTCAACGATCTCGCAGGAACTGCGCTTGATTTCAACGGCACAAAGACTGTTTCTCTTGTCGATGCTTATGCAATGACTTCGGATAAACAGCTCAAATGGCTCACGTGGAAGGTGCATATTCCGCGCAGCGGCCTCTTTACCGCCGCTAAGTAGCCGCGCTATGTCACCCCGGACTTGTTCTCTTTGACCACTTAGAGCTTTAGCTCTTACGTGGTCATGATCCGCGAATGGGGACGGGACCAGCATACACACTTGCTATTGCGTTGTCACCCCGGATTTATTCCGGGGTCGGCATTTTTATGGCCCATTTCACCCCGCTTTTACATCATCTTCAAAAGTTCCATGTAAATTTTTATTGTATATTTAAATCGGTATAGTTATGTCTGAAGAAAATAATTCCAAGTCGTTTGATGGTCGCCAAATGCCTGCCGATGTTGAGGCGGAGCGTTGTCTGCTGGGTGGTATTTTGCGTGACCCCGAAGTGATGGGCGTCGCTGTGATGGCCATCAGTGACGATGACTTTTTCTACATGGAACGTCATCAGCTGATTTGGAACGCACTTTGCAGTTTGAACAAGGCGGTTACTCCCATCGATCCTGTGACGCTTTCGGCGGAACTCACGAAAATGGGCAAGCTCGACCTTGTCGGTGGCCGCGAATACATCTTTGAATTGATGGAATCCGTTGCATCGTCGGCGAATGTCCCGTGGCAGTTGGAACACCTCCGCAACAAGGCGGTGCTCCGCAAGCTTATCCGCACATCTTCTGAAATCATCCGCAAGTCGATGGACCCGGCCTCAACGCCGGACAATGTGTTACAGGATGCCGAACGCGATATCTTTGCGATTGCCGATAACCAGGTGCGCAACACCTTGAAGTCTATCGACAACTTTGTGGCGCCGCTTCTGGAACGCATCAATAACCGTCGTGATGGCGGCATTACGGGTGTGCCTACGGGCATTACGGAACTGGACGAACTCACGAACGGTCTCCAGAATTCCGACTTGATCATTCTTGCTGCCCGTCCGGGTGTGGGTAAGACGTCTTTCGCGATGACGGTTGCCGCAAACGCAGCCATTCGTTATGGCAAGAACGTCGCCTTCTTCAGCTTGGAAATGGACGGCATCCAGCTCGCCCAGCGTCTGCTCTGTTCGCAGGCACAGGTGGACCAGAGTAGGCTCCGCAACGGCAAGCTCAGTTCTGACGAAATCAAGAAGATTATCGCCGCAGTGACGCCTATTAACCAGGCTCCGCTGTTTGTCGATGACAACGCTGACCTCGGTATCATGGAACTCATGAGCAAGGCGCGCCAGCTCAAGCACAAGGGCCACCTCGACCTCCTCATCATCGACTACTTGCAGTTGATGAAGACCGGCAAGGAAGAAAACCGCGCGGTCGCTATCGGTGCTATTTCCCGTGGTCTCAAGATTTTGGCGAAGGAATTGAGCATCCCGGTCATTGCGCTTGCTCAGCTTAGCCGTAAAGTCGAAGAAAAGGGTCGTGAACGCCCGCAGCTTTCGGACTTGCGTGAATCTGGTTCTATCGAACAGGACGCTGACATGGTGTGGTTCGTGGAACGCCCGTTCGTGCAGACGCACAAGGACGAAGACCGCTACAAGGCAACGCTCATTGTGGCGAAGCACCGTAACGGTTCCGTGAAGGATATTGACATGAGCTTCGTGCCTGAATACACGACGTTCTACGATGCGACAGACCAGCAAGGCGTGGAAGGTGACGAAGATTATCAGTATGGCTCAGATGACGATGGCGGTGGACCGCAGGTTGCCGACTTTGGGAGCTTTTAAGGAAGTGCAATGCCGTTGATTCTGAAACCGATAAATTGGATAGGGCAAAAGATTGTCGATGCAATCGCCGCCGTAGGCGAGTGCATTTGCATCCTGTTCATTACGCTCAAGCAGTTCCGCTTCGTGCACAAGAATCCGGCCCTGATCGTGAAGGAGATGATTTCTGTTGGCGTCTCCTCGCTCCCGCTTTTGTTTGTGACGTCCATTTTTACAGGAATGGTCGCAACCATCATGGCCGAGTTCGAATTCCACAATCTCGTGTCTGACAAATTCGTGGGAACGGCTGCATGCAAGATGGTGCTTATTGAACTTGGACCGCTTCTTACGGCTATTGTGCTCTCGGGGCGCGTGGGCAGTGCCGTTGCTGCAGAAATCGGTTCCATGAAGGAGAAAGAAGAACTCTCTGCATATGTGGTGCTCGGGCTTGACCCGTACCGCTACCTCGCCATGCCGAGATTCTTTGCGTTCTTGACGATGATCCCGTGCTTGACTGCCATTTCTAACGCGCTTGCGCTGATTGGCGGTTGGATTGTCTGTGTGCTTGCGCTTGATATCACGACATACACGTATTCGACGGGTATGCAGTACCTGTTTAGCAATATGGATCTGTGGGCGGGGATTATCAAGTCGATTGTGTTTGGGACGATTATTTTTGTGCTCGCTTACTATCACGGGACGCACTCCAAGCCGGGGGCGCACGGTGTTGGCCTTGCAACGATGAGCGTCGTGGTTTCTAGTTGCCTTATGATTTTGATTTCTGACTTTATTCTTGATGCTTTCATGTTCTTCTAGAGGTTTGTTATGCCGAATGTAAAAATCGATCCGAATGATATTGCGATTCGACTCAAAGGGCTTAAAAAGTCTTTTGGCCCTCAGACGGTTCTTGAAGACGTGAACCTGGACATCCGCCGTGGCGAAACGATGGTGATTATCGGTAAGTCTGGCGGTGGCAAGTCCGTGATTCTAAAGCACATGATTGGGCTTTTGCAGCCGGATGGCGGTGAAGTGACTGTCGATGGCGTGACGATCAGTACGCCGCAGTTCTTCGATACGCGAACCATCCGCCGCAAGATGGGAATGTTGTTCCAAATGGGCGCCTTGTTCGATTCCATGGACACGGGCGAAAATATCGCTTTTGCCCTTCGCGAGCATCATCCGGAAATGTCTGAAGCCGAGATCCAGAACGTGGTGACGGAAAAGCTCCAGATGATCAACCTCGTGCCGTCATTCCGTACAAAGATGCCCTCTGAACTTTCGGGCGGTATGCGTAAGCGCGTGGCGCTTGCAAGAGCCATCGCCTTGAATCCGGAAATTCTTTTGTACGATGAACCGACGACGGGCCTGGACCCGATTACAAGCGACGTGATCAACGACCTTATTCTCGATATGCAGAGCAAGCTCGGTGTCACCTCGGTCGTTGTGACGCACGACATGGTAAGCGCCTTCAAGGTGGCTGACCGAATCGCCATGCTTTACAACGGGCGAATCATCGAAGTTGGTACTGTCGATGAAATCAAGAATACAAGCAACCCGTATGTGCACCAGTTCATTACGGGACAACGTAAAATTTCGGTGGATGGGGAATCGCAGGAGTAGAATTTAAGATGGGGAATAATATGGATAGGAAAAAGTTTTTACCATTATTGCTTTCGTCGGCAATGGTGCTGTTCTGGGCTTGTGGTGAAGGTGATATCGCTAAAGCTACAGATAATGACGAATTGGCAAAGAAAAAAATTGAAGAAACTGATGAACTTGAATTAGCCAATTTCTTTATCAAGGAACGCTGTAAGGGAAAAAAGAACTGTGATATAGAACTTATAAAGAGTAGCAGCTCCAAAAAGAATGACTCGAAAAGCAGCAGTTCTGCGAAGTCTTCTTCGTCCGGAAAATCATCTAGTTCTGGTAAGAGCAGCAGCTCTGCGAAGTCTTCTTCATCTGGAAAATCATCTAGTTCTGGCAAGAGTAGCGGCTCGACGTCGTCAAGTTCGTCAAAGATCGGCTCTAGCTCCAGTGGCGCTTTGAAAGTCTCTGGTAAGTGCAGCGTTGAAAAAGACGATATTGTTCGCATTGGTGACGCTGTCACGTGGAGCTATGTTCCCGATGAAGGAACGCTGGATGAGGGCAAATACAAGTGGGACCTGAGTCCCGATGCCGGAAGAAAGCCTAGTGTCCTTGTCGGTTCTGTTGAAGAAACTGGTTTCCCTGAAATTACGGTGGCTTTTGAAGCAGAAGGTCCTGTTATCGGTCCGCTGCTTACCTTTGCTGGCAAGGAATTTGATTGTGGCGATTTTGTAAAGCCGTTTACGGTATATCCTGCGGGTTATGAGCCGACGTCTTCTTCTGCAAAGGTATCCTCGTCTTCTGAGGCTGAATCGTCTTCTTCTGAAGCGAAGTCTTCTTCAAGTGCCGTTCGTGGCTATTGCATGGTTAGCAAACGCGAAGCTTTTGTCGATGAAGAAGTGTTCTGGTACATTGTAGACGAAAACGGAGTCGAACTTGAAGGATTTCATAACTGGACTGGTCTCGGCGCCTTTGGTACACTTGTATCGGGCGAACGCGAAGGAAATGGTTCCACCAGGATTAAGGTGAAGTATTCTACACCGGGACAAAAGGAACCTGCTGTACAATTCGGATTGCAGGTTCTTACATGCGATGTCGATGATGATCTGGATCCGTGGCTTCGCATTATACCTAAGATCGAGGAAAGTTCATCTTCTGAAGAACCTGAGGAAAGTTCATCATCGTATGTTGAATTGAGTTCCTCTGATCAGGCTTCATCTTCTTCTGGTAAGCCTCCGGTGATCGATTAATATACAATAATCGTATAATTAACTTTACAAACACCCTGAACTTGTTGTCTGGGGTGTTTTTTTGTGAACTTCCTCAATAAAAAACGCTTACACCATTTGCATATTGTCGCGATTTAATTTATTTTTCGCCTAAGAGGTTTTTTATGAATAAAAAGTTTTATTTTGGAACGCTTGCTTTTGGTGTTGCTGCAAGTTTTTGGGCTTGTGGTAGTGGTGATATTTTGAACCCAAATAATGGAGACGATATTATGAGTCTCCCGATCACCTATAATGATTCTGGCGAACCTGACGATGGTAGTCTTAATACTAATACAACTTTGATGAATTCTACCAACTGCCCAGACTGTTTTGTAAATGTTCAGCCTAGTTCTTCATCTAGGGGGAGAGTGAGGTCTTCGAGCTCGGTCAATCCAGGCTTTTCTTCGTCCCGCTATTCCAGCGCTATAGTTTCTTCTTCTTCTATACCTGGCTATGTAAGTTCTTCGTCTACGACGAATCCTCCGCCTTCTTATTCGTCGAGCGCTGTTGTGGTTTCTAGCTCTTCTATACCTTCTGGCCCGATTTCGGATATTGGAACCTGCCATCCGGATCTTGCTACGATTTCCAAAGGTGGAACGGTTACATGGGTGTTTGACCAGGATGCAAGCATTTCCGCTCTTAAGTTGCTGAAGGCGAAGTTCACATGGACGTTTGAGGGCGGTACGCCTCCGACTATTGAAGTTGATGGTGCTAATGGTACTGAACAGAAGGTGAAGTACGTCAATTCCGGTAAGTATGGTGCTTCGGTTGTCGTAAGCTTTACGGATGGTGCTCATGTTGTGCCCTGTAGTCCGCTGCAGGTGAATGGTGAACCGATTTCTTGTAAGTGCACTGGTGCTGGCGGCGATGTCACTACCGATGCTGGTGTGGCTACTTGGACCGCTACTTGCACTTCTACGGCAAACATCATTGATTACGAATGGGATGGCGTTTCTGCCGGTGCAACAGGCACTACTGGCACTCATACCTTTACGAAGAAGGGCCAGTCCTACGCTCCTGTTCTTAGAGTAAGCAACGATGATAATTCTGTCGAGACGGTAACCTGCCCGGCTATTATTGCTTCGGATGCTAACATTCCGGACTATAAGATTGAAACGACGCAAGATAAAGTTGAATTTGACAAGGTTGGCGAATTTACCTTGGTTGCCGACTTGCCGCAGAATTGGCATAATGATGCGACAACTTGCACCTTGGTCTGCCAGGGTGGTAATTCTCCGTATGAGTTGACTATCGATGGTATTGAAGTTTCTGGTACGAACTATCAGGACATTAAGGGCAAAATGCTTGTTGCTCATACCGTTGGTAAATATCCGATCCCGGTAAAGGTGACGAAGATCGCTGCTGGTGAAACCGTCTCTTGCGGTGTTAACTGGTAACAGTTGTGAAATTCTAAAAAAGACCTCCCGCATGGGAGGTCTTTTTGTATGCTTGCGAAATGGCTTTGCACCACCCAGTTAAGTCTTGCTCATAAAAGGAAAGCCCGCTTTCGCGGGCTCTAATGATCAATGACTATTGACCAATAACCAATGACTAATGACTAATGACTACTGACTACTCTTTTTCTCCCTTGAACTTCGCGAGAAACGTCTTTGTTTCGTTTGCGACAATGCCAGAGAGAAGTATTAGTGCCACAAGGTTCGGGAATGCCATCAGACCGTTGAAAATGTCGGCGCTTGTCCAGACGGCGCTGACCGTGAGGTATGGTCCAACGAAAATCGCGAAGATATAAATCCAGCGGTAGGTGAGGATTGCTTTCTTGTCTCTGCGTCCGAGCAAGTACTGCAAGCACCTTTCAGAGTAGTAGGCCCAGCCGAGAATCGTCGTGAAGGCGAAGAACACGAGAGCTATTGCAAGGAAGTACGGGGCGATCACAGCACCGCCTGGGATAATGGCAAGGCCGCGGGAGAATGCTTCCATCGTGATGTTCACGCCTTCGAGTCCGAGCTTCGGATCCCAAGCGCCCGAGACGACAATCGCAAGGCCGGTCATCGTACAAATGATAATCGTATCGAAGAACGTGCCTGTCATGCAAACAAGACCCTGGCGCACCGGTTCCTTTGTCTTTGCGGCGGCAGCTGCGATAGGTGCAGAACCGAGGCCTGCTTCGTTACTGAAAATACCACGAGCGATACCTTTCTGCATTGCAATGAAAATGGAACCGACAACGCCGCCGGTGACTGCAGACGGATTGAAAGCGGCCTTCACAATTGTTTCGATGGCGGAAGAAATCTGCGAGAAGTTGAGGAGCAAAAGGAGAATGCAGGCAATGATGTAGATGATTGCCATGATAGGGACAATGTACATCGAGACTTTTGCAATGCGCTTGAGACCGCCGATGATGACGGTTGCCGCAAAGATCGTGACGAGGAGGCCTGCGATAGCGGTCGTGACGCTCACAGAGTTTCCGCCGATGTTGACAAATTCAGCAGCGTTCGGAGTGAGACGCGCCATGGCGCTCGTGATGCCGTTGACCTGTGTGATGGTGCCAATGCCGAGGAGACCTGCGGCCATGCCAAAGATGGCGAAAATCACGGCGAGCCATTTCATGTTCCAGCCAAAGCGTTCCTTGATACCCGTTTCGATGTAATAGAACGGACCGCCGAGAACCTTGCCGTCTTTGTCTACTGTGCGGTACTTGACGGCGAGCAAGCCTTCGGCATACTTTGTTGCCATGCCGAGGAATGCGGCTACTTCCATCCAGAAGAGAGCGCCCGGGCCACCGGTGCCGATAGCGGTTGCCACGCCGACGATGTTACCTGTACCGATCGTGGCTGCAAGAGCCGTGCAGAGAGCGCCGAAGCTAGAAACTTCGCCTGCGCCGTCCTTTTCGCTGTGCGCCATGAAGCGGAGCGCGTTGTGCAAGTTCATGACTTGCAGGCAGCCAAGACGGATGGTGAGGAGGATGCCTACAAAGAGAATGATGACAATGAGGGGAACGCCCCAGACGTACCCATCGATAGCATCGAGAATGGAATTGAGTGTTTCCATAAAGAATCCTTGATGTTAAGGGGTTTTGCCACAAAAATAGAAACTATATGCTTGTTAGTGTTGCTACTTCGGCCTCGTAGTCCACGCCTTCAATGTCGAAACCGTTAGTGGCTAGGAAGTCGTGTCGGTATCCTTCGAGGTCGCCGATTTCGGCGAGGTTCTCTTGCGTGACTGTTGCCATGCGCTTGTCCACTTCGGCCTGGACTTTCGGGTCCAATTCGTAGTCGTCGATGCGGATGAGGTGATTCTCGTCCGTCGGGACTTTGGAACCTGTATAAAGTCTCTCGGTCATCAAACGTTCCATCTGCTCGATGCAACCCTCGTGATTACCCATTTCCTTCATGACCTTGAAGAGCACGGAAATGTACATCGGGATGATGGGGATGACGGCGCTGGAGCGCGTGACAAGTCCTTTGTTCACAGAGACGTAGGCTTCGCCGTGGAGGTTGTTTTGCAGTTCCTTGTTGAGTTCAAGTGCTGTTGCTTCGAGGTGCTTCTTGGCGCCTCCGATTGTACCGTCGCGGTAAATCGCATGTGAAAGTTTTGGACCGATGTACGAATAAGCGACCGTCTTTATGCCCTCGGCGAGAACGCCTGCTTCCTTGAGCTTGCGCACCCAAAGCGCCCAGTCTTCTCCGCCCATGACTTTAACGGTGTTGGCCGCTTCTTCGGCGGTGGCGGGTTCTGCGCTGATGGTGCTGATCTTTCCGCTAAGGCAGTCGATTGTGGCGCCTGAGAAAACTTGACCAATAGGCTTTAGGACGCTGCGGTAGATTGTTCCGTTGTCTGGATCGACGCGCACGGAGCTTGCGACACTGTAAACAAGAAGATCAACTTTCTTGCCCATCTTCTTGAGAGTGTCGATAACGTTTTGGCGCATTTCGTGCGAGAAGGCGTCGCCGTTGAATGTTACGGCTTCGAGGCTGGCTTCTTTTGCGAATTTGTCGAAAGCCATGTTGTTGTACCATCCCGGAGTTCCTGTCTTTTCGCGGGATTCGCCGATTCCTCCGTCGGAACCTTCCTTTTCGAATGAAACGCCGATAGTTGTTGCCTTGTAGCCAAATGCTGCGACAATGCGGCTTGCAAGTCCGTAGCCGGTAGAACAACCGAGGACGAGAACGGTCTTCGGGGCATCGGCGGGAATGTTACGCGTGGTGAACTTCTTTTCGATAAATTCAATCTGGTGCTTGACATCGGCAGCGCAGCCCTTCGGGTGGGCGTTAATGCACATGTTGCTGCGGATCATCGGTTTAATAATCATAGTGACTCCCATTTTGACGCTCGCAACTTAGCAATAAAAAGGTCTGCCGTTATGGCTTAAAAACAAAGTCTTTGAATGTAAAGTATTTGCGTAATATTTGTGTAATAATTTAAGAAGTTTGTAAGGGGTTGTGCGGTAAAGAAGTGCTAAATATGTGCCTAAAAGATGAATGAAGGATAAATTTTATACAATGGAATTTGCTATTTTCTGTCATAAAAGTAAAAAGGATCACTAGAGGAAATTATGACTGAAAAAAGTCCTGTTCGTGTACGCTTTGCTCCAAGCCCCACGGGTTACTTGCATGTGGGCGGCGCTCGCACGGCAATTTACAATTACTTCTTTGCAAAACACATGGGTGGTACGTTCTACCTGCGCATCGAGGATACAGACCGTAAGCGCTATAACGAAACGGCTCTTCACGACTTGATGCGAGACCTCAAGTGGCTTGGCCTCCAGTGGGATGAAGGTCCGGGTTGCGAAGGTGACTGCGGTCCGTATTTCCAGAGCGAACGTCTGGACATCTACCATCGCGAAATCAAGAAGCTCCTGGATGCGGGTTATGCTTACTACTGCTTCTGTTCTGAAGAACGCTTGCAGGAAGTCCGTACCGAACAGGAAAAGTCTCACGTGCCGGTCACAGGTTACGATCGCCACTGCCGTAACATCAGCCGCGAAGAAGCCGAAGCCCGCATTGCTGCTGGTGAAAAGGCTGTCATCCGCTTCAAGGTCCCGGAAACGGGCGTCACGGAATTCGATGACATGATCCGTGGACACATCAGCTACCAGAACGAACTTCTGGACGACCTCGTGCTCATCAAGCGCGATGGTTACCCGACTTATCACTTTGCAAGTGTTGTCGATGACCATTACATGGGAACGACTCACGTGCTCCGTGGTGATGAATGGATCAGCTCTACGCCGAAGCACGAACTTTTGTACAAGGCTTTCGGCTGGCAACCGCCTGTGTGGTGCCATTTGCCAGTGATTCTTGACAAGAACGGCGGTAAGCTTTCCAAGCGCAAGGGCGCTGCTTCTGTCGGTGACTTCCGCGACCTCGGCTACTTGCCGGAAACGCTTGTCAACTACTTAGCACTCCTCGGCTGGAATCCAGGTGACGACCGCGAAGTGATGAGCGTCAAGGAAATGATCGACTGCTTTACGCTCGAACGCATCAACCCGAAGTCTGCAAGCTTTGACGAAAAGAAGCTCCAGTGGATGAACGGCCAGCACATCCACATGTGCGATGATGAATTCCTCAAGAACATCATGGTCGAAGGTCTCAAGGCTATGGGCGTTGATACGAGCGCTGAACCGAACGAACGCTTGCTCGAAATCGTAAAGCAGCTCAAGCCTCGTGCGCATTTTGTGCAGGACCTCGCTACGATGGCGAAGTACTTCTTTGTCGCTCCGACGGAATACGACGAGAAGGGGGCGAAGAAGCATTTCGGTGAAGGCTCCAAGGAAGTCGCGACGCTCGTGCGCGATATGCTTGCTTCCATCGAAGACTTCAAGACTCCGGTGATTGAGAAGGGCTTCTATGAATTGGCTGAACGCTGTGGTCACAAGGTCGGTGAACTGGTGGGCGCTCCGCGCCTCGCTGTTTCCGGTGTGACTGCGGGTCCTGGCCTCTGGGAAATGTTCGAAATTATTGGCAAGGAAGAAGTGCTCCGCCGCATCGACGTGGCTCTCCCGCTGATGAAATAATTAGGAATTCGGATTTCGGAGTTCGGAATTGAAATAATCGCGGCAGAGCCGCCATATTAAACAATTCCTACTTCCTAATTCCGGATTTCAAGATTTATCTATAACCAATCTACTAACGTGCGTCAATACTTTCCGTACAGATTATATTCACAGCAGCTGTACTGCAGGCAATGCCGGCAGGCAGTTCGCCATGATATCTGCGCGATGGAAGAGTATTCGACGTATGGAGGTTTGGATCGTGGAATCCCGCTGCTTTGCGTTTGTACGCACTGTGGGACTATCCATGTGGCCTTTTCGCAGGAATTTGCATTTGGACGTAAGGACGAAGCTCATTCCGAATACGCGAAAGTCTATGGACACAATCGAATTTTCCCGGGCGACTGGCTTTACTTTGACGGGGCGACTAGGCCTTGTATTGTTAAAAGCTTTTTCCAGTCCAGAGACCGGGAAGTTGTTGTGTTCAAACGGAATGGCATGCCCGATGAAAAGTATGAAGGGCCGAAAATTCCGATAAATCATGAGGTGGCGCCTGAAGGCTACAGGCTCCTGCCGGCACAGTGTGTAAACACCTTGCTTGGCGATCATGTCTATCATGTCCTCCGCAAACAGTTTGGTGTGGCTGTTGGCGTAGTTAAGGATGATACTAAAGACAAACTTGTGGTAAAGATGGATGATGGGTTGTTGGTCTTTATGAGTTATCCGCGTTATGCGGAAAATCCGCCAAACGACGAGGTTGTTTCCGTTGTGCGTAAGCGACTGGAAATTTTGTCGAGCGGACTCAGTGAAGACGTCTCCATCGATGCCGGACAAGGAATTGTTTACTTGCGCGGTTTTGTAAATAGCCTTGCAACAAAACGGGCTATTCAGACAACTGTTGGAGAAATTATGGGACTCCGTGGTTGTGTGAACATGGTCCGTGTCCGTAAAAGCTCCAAGATGACCGATGGTGACTTGGAGCGGCGGATCTGGGATGTTTTGGATGATGTTGCACATCCGATTTTTAAGTACAGCGTCAAGGTAAAATCTGGCGCTGCGAAGGTGACTTTCTATTACGAGGACGAAGTCTATCCTGATGAACTGAAGGCTCGTATCGAAAGTATTCCAGGCATAGTCTCGTTGAATATGCATGGAACTGCCATTTTAAAAAAGAATTTGGGAAAACAAGATCTTTGCCGGAAGATTATGGATAAACTTGCGTCATACAGCTTCTTGAAAAATTCTTTTGTCCATGTTACTTATGTGGGAAAGCGTTTTTTGGTCGAAGGGCGTGTACGCAATATTATTCAGAGAGAGTTTGCGCTATTGGCTGTTGCAGGATTTGCGCGGTCGGTGGCGGTGGGTAACCGGTTGAGAATACTAAAAACTTAGGAGTAAAAAGGGGATAACAAATGGCTACAGGCTATGAAAAAATAAGTAAAATCAAGTGTAAACTTCGTGTGCCGATGACGGTTGCAATGCTTGCCGAAGCTATGGATTGTGGTCCGCGAACCATATTCCGCCACTTAAACGCTTTGGAGCAGGAAAACTGTGGCTTGCATAAGTTTAAGAAAAATGGTGAGACTTTCTACGTTATTCAAACGGAACAGAAAGTTGATTTTAACCAGAAAATCGTCAAACAGCTTGAAAGGCTGAAAAAGACGATGAATGACACGACTCCGCTTGACTTGAAGAACAGAAAGCTTATTGACAGTGTCATCTCGTCGATGCAAACGACAGACCCGGATGGCTTTAAGGCTGAAGCGATTACTCTTGATCCGAACTATATCATGGATTATGGTCCGTTCTGTGATCATAAGGCTCAAGACTGCATGGTCTCAAAGCTTTTGTCTGCAATACGCGAAGGCTTTAAGATTCGCATCGTGTACAGAAGTACAAACGAAGGTACCGAAAAGGAAACGAAGGAAGTTTGCCCGATCAAGCTTGTAATGCGTGTGGATACGCTTTACTTGATTGCAGCGGATGAAACTTACGCAGAAACTCATGTTTTCAAGAATTATCTTGTTGAAAATATCATGAGCGTGGCTCAGACGAATAACTGCTCGATGACATTCCGTGAGCCGTTCTGTGTGTATGACCATTATAAGTATGCTTTTGGCAAGTATGTTTCTACGGACGATCCAGAAACCATTTCGCTTGTTGTTAAATCTGGCTGGCTCAAGACTCAGTTTAACAAGTCCCGTTTCTCGCCTCCTGCAGAATTTGCCGAAGATAAAGACGGCAATATGATTGTGACATTGAAGCTCCGTTTGACTCCGGACTTTAAGACTTGGCTGTTTGGAGTGCTTCCGGATGTGAAAATTTTGAAGCCGGAATCCTTGAAAACGGAAATGCTTGAACGCTTGAAAAATACTTTGAAAGAAATGAAGGCTTAGTGATGGAGTACCATCTTTCTGATTACAACTTTGAATTCCCGAAAGAACTGATTGCGTCCCGTACGGCGGGTAAGGGCAAAACGCGCATTTTGTATTGTCCGAAGAATGGCGGCGAACGCCGCATTATGAAGGCTCCTGAAATTGTCGATTTGTTCCGTCCGGGCGATTGCCTTGTGGTGAACAACACGAAGGTGATTCCCGCTCGTCTTTATGGTGAAACTCAATTTGGTGGCCAAGTCGAAGTGCTTTTGGTCCAGGCGCTGAACCCGTCTGAATCGGGCGAGGCCCGCTTTGAAGCGAAAGTGCACCCGGGTAAGGCATTCCAGGTTGGGCGTGAACTGACGCTTGCTGGAGTGCGTACTTTTGTGGAAGAAGTTCATGAGGAAGACGGTAATCGTGTCTTGCGCTTTGAAAAAACGCCTTCTGAAATGGAAGAGGTCATGAATAGGGAAGGCCATGTTCCACTGCCTCCTTATATTGACCGCCCCGATGATGAAGACGATAAAAAGGCGTACCAGACTATTTTTGCAAAGTATGCTGGCGCCGTGGCCGCTCCGACGGCAAGCCTCCACTTTAGCGAACAAATGCTAGATGACTTAAAGGCCAAGGGCGTCTATGTCGCTGAAGTCACGCTCCATGTGGGTCCAGGGACGTTCCAGAACATTTCCGTCGAAGATTTCACGCAGCATAAAATGCATGGCGAGCATTATGAACTCACCAAGGAAAATGCGGACATCATCAACAAGGCAAAACGCGAAGGCGGCCGCATTGTGACAGTCGGCACGACGAGTACGCGCGTGGTCGAGACGATTGCCGATGCGAACGGATTCTTGAAACCGCAAAAGGGCGTGACCTATGCATTCTTCTATCCGGGCTACAAGTACAAATTGATTGATGGACTTTTAACCAATTTCCATTGGCCAAAAAGTTCTCTGATTTTGCTTGTGTCCGCATTCTATGGCCGCGAAAACACGCTCGACGCATACAAAATGGCCGTAGAGAACAAGCTTAAATTGTTCAGCTACGGCGACGGAATGCTGATTTTGTAAGGGATTACTTTGTAGGCGTTTCGGATTCCATTTCGAGCGCCTGCGGAATCTTTTCGTCCTTGCAAAGGATTTCTTCGCGAATCTTGAATGTGAAGTCCTCCAGATTGTTTTCAAACATCTTCTGGAAGGGCTTCTTTTTTTGTACACGTTCCAAGGCGCAAGAACAGTAATTGATGCGCTGGATCAGCTTGACTTCATTGGTTGGCGTATCATGCGAAAACACGCATTCGTGCATGATGGCGTATTCCATGGAACGGTCGTAACGGTATTTGCATTTGTTCGGGAGGTCCGGCTGTGCGGCGATTTTCTCGATGATCTTTTCAGTCGGGATCTTGCTGCTGAACCAGTTGTTGGCTTGGTAGCCCAAGAAAAAAAACAGCAAGCAGACGATGATACGGATGGTATTCCTTCTGCGGTATGCCATTCTATTGAAACTGCGCTCAATGGCTGCAAAAGTCATGGTCGCATGTTTCTTGACTTCGTTCAAGTCATCGTTTTCGTTATTGTTTGTGTTGTTGTTTTCAATCATGCTTCTTCAAGTGCCCATACTTCTGGATAGGAGCGGTACGTGTTTGCATAGTCGAGACCGTAACCTACCACAAATTTATCTTCAATTTCAAAACCAACGAAGTCGGCATGGTAATTCACCGTTCGTCTTGATTCCTTGTTCAACAGTACACAAGTCGTGATGGATGCGGGGGAGTAGTCCGCGAGGGCTTTCACGAGGGAATACATCGTGTTGCCAGTGTCGAGAATGTCGTCAATCAACAAAACGCGCTCGCCCTTGATGTCGAGACCTTCAAGGCCCGAAATAAGGACGTTTGCGTTAGGTTGGTCGGATTCGCCGTAGCTTGACGCCTTGATAAATGCAATGCGCAATTTCGGAGTCGCGATACGGCGGGACAAATCGGCGGTAAATATATAGCTGCCAGTCAGTGCAGATAAAATCACGTCGAAATCAAACGCCTTCAGTTCTTGGGCGAGTGAGTCCAGGCGCGCGTTTATCTGCTGCGCGGTAATGAGTGGAGCGCTTGGCAGCTTGTACATTAGACCACCTCAAAGTTCAACCATTGGAACATCGGCTTGAGGGCCGCGAACTTTCCATCTGGTTCAGCCTTGTATTGCTTGTAGATGCCGAAGACGTGGTTTTCAAGAGATGTTTTGTTGATGAAAAGCTTCAGCCAGTCGGCGACCGTGATGAGGTCGGTGATATAGTTGAGCGTTTCTTCGTTGAACTTCTTGGAAACTTCGTCAATGAGGAGCGTGAGCTTGTGGAAGAACATGTGACCAAGCCCGCCGAAGCTAAAGTGCGTGTTGAGTGCAGTAGCTTCGTCAATGAGTTCATGGATCTCTTCGATGGTCGCCTTGTTGTGTTCGTTCAAAAGCTGCAATGCGGCGTGATGAATTCTGGCGTTGATTTCCACAGTGAGGATTTTGCGCATGGTGTCCGGCAATGTGTGATCCGGGTCGGCAAGGCTGTCGATGGAAATGCCATGGTTCAGAGCAAAGCCGGAGAACGACTTCGTAATGTTCTCAAGGTGCTTTTGCGTCGAAAGCAAGTTGATGCGCTTCAAGGAATCGCTCGCGAGATTGCTCATGCGGACAACGTATGCTGTTGGGTAAAGTTCGTGGAGCTGTTCCGTCGTCATGTTTGGATTTTCAACAAACGTGAGAGCGCTTTCCTTTTCTTCGCCCATGGCGACGACGATGTTTACGCGGCTGAGCTGGTCTGTGACAACCAAGTTCGTGGTCACGCAAGATTCACCGAGATCGTTGTCTTCGTAAGATGTGCGTACGAGCGTCTGGCGACGGCGGGACGCGATCTTCGTAGCCGTGATGCGGGAATCCTTGTTGAGGTAGTCTTCTTCAAGTTCGAGGTGGTAAATCGCTGCACGTTCTGCCATCTGCTTGATGACGGACGGGACGTTTTCTTCGGCGTACTTCGTGAAGACTTCGGCGCCGTTCCACTTGTGTTCGTTACTCGTGGCGCGGGCGAGGATGTACAGAATTTCGCTCTTGAGATTGTCGCCCATCGGGAGGAACGGCTTCAAGAGTTGCATCGCGCGGAGTGCGTAACGCATGTTCTGCACCGGTTCCAGACCTTCGATATCGTTGAAGAACCAGCCGCAGCTCGTGAAGCTGAACAGGCAGAATTTCTGGATTTCGAGGAGTCGAATGGCCTTGGCGCGGTCTTCTTGCTTGCTGTAATCCTTGAGCGTTTCCTTGAGGTATTGTTCCTTGCGGGATTCGTCTTCGGGCGCGACAATGACCTGGATGTAGTTGTTGCGTGCTTCCCATGGATCGATCTTAGAAATCTTTTCGAATTCGCGAACGAAAATATTGTCGGCGACTTCCTTGAGATGGTTGAAGGCGTCGCGGAGTGGGCCTCTCCATTTCTGGTTCCAGTCGGCGCCACCGCCGGTAGAACAGCCGCAGTCTCTGTACCAGCGGCCGACTCCATGAGCGCAGCTCCATGCACAGCCTTCGCCGTAGAAATTCTTGAGCTCGACTTCGTGCTTGGGCGGGAACTTTTCGAGGAACCAGCCGTAGTTCACCGGAACCATGTTGTTCTGCGGTGCAAACTTGTTGTAAAGCCATGCGGCGCACATGTCGCCAAACGGTTCGTGATGGCCATAAGATTCGCCGTCAGTGCCGATGCTTACGAGCTGAGGTTCGCTGCGATTGGCATCCCAGGCGCTTTCAATGCGGTGTCCAAATGTCCCGGCGTCGCGGAGCAAGTGCTCGAAGCCGACGGCGCTCGAAAGCCACGGATTGTAGAAGAATACGTCGAGGTAACCGTCACAGACGAGGTTGCCTTCCTTGTCGCGCGGGTAAATGCGGTACGGGCGCGTCGTGTCGATGTTCGTGTTGCTGCAATCGGTCCACTTCTTGTCGCCAAACTTGCGGAACTTGTCGGCCTGCGTGGGCGAGAGAATGGTGTACTTGATGCCTGCTTTGATAAGTTCAACGACGGTCTCAAAATTGATGGCGGTTTCGGCAAGCCACATGGCTTCGGGCATGCGTCCGAAATGGAACTTGAAGTCTTCAATGCCCCAGCGGATTTGTGTACGCTTGTCCTGCGCACTTGCAAGCGGCATGATGATGTGGTTGTAAACTTGAGCAATTGCGTTACCGTGCCCGTTCATGCGTTCCTGGCTGCGCTTGTCGGCGTCCTGAATGCGCTTGTAGGTGTCGGGCGTATTGGTGCGGATCCAGCCCATGAGAGTCGGGCCGATGTTAAAGCTCATGAAATCGTAGTTGTTTACGATATCGACAATTTTGCCTTTAGAATTTAAAATACGGCTTGCGGAGTTTGGGCTATAGCACTCGCTTGCAATGCGTTCGTTCCAGTCGTGGAACGGACGTGCGCTTGGCTGGTTCTCGATAACGCCAGTCCAAGGGTTTTCGCGAGGGGGCTGATAAAAATGTCCGTGAATGGTAAAGTAAAGGGGGTTCTTTTCGGTCATGGCTTAAAAATAGAAAAAAGGTTCAAAAGTGAACCTTTTTTTTAGAATACATGTTACAGCGCACACTATTTTAAGCGTAATATCTGCATTGTGTTGTGTTTGTCGATACTCGCTTTGATGATGTAATTTCCGGAGGCGATGGATTGAAGGCTTAAATCATGAGTTCCGGCGGAAATATTGCCTTGCATAAGCGTTGCGACACGGTGGCCCGTCAGGTCAAAAACGGTGACGGTGGCGCGGCCATTTTTATTCGTAAAAAGCGAAAGCGACTTGCCGTTTACGGCGAGACTTATGTTGTTTGTTGCAATGCGCTTTGATCCAGAATTGCGGACGGTGACTTTATCCCAACCGGGCATGTTGTCAAGGGCGATGATTCGCTTGTCGTCGAGGTTCCTCTTCCACATTTCTGTGGTCGTCTTTTCCAGGAAGTTTCCGCTCCAGGTCTGGCTCCAGGTCATCCAATAGCTCCAATTAGCCTTGTCTTCGGCGATGCTGTCGATGTCTGGGATGGCGCCATTTTCGCTCAAGGCAATCATCTTGTTTGTGCCCACGTCGCTTACGATTTTGTTGTAGTAGTTCGCGCCGGAATTGTGGTCGTTGAGCGGATCGTAAATATCGACGGCAACGATGTCTACGTATTCATCGCCCGGATACCAGCTTGCATTGAGGGCGGAGTAATCGTAACCGAATTGCGGGTCGGTATTGATGTTCCAGACCCAAAGCAAATTCTTGAGGCCATTTGTCTTTACCATGCGGTCAAAGACGAGGCGGTAAAGTTGCTTGTAACAGTCGCCACTGCCGACGCCCCACCAGAACCAGCCACCGCTTGCTTCGTGAAGCGGGCGCCAGATGACGGCAACGTCTTTATCTTGCAACTGCTTGAACAATGCAGAAACTTTATCGATGTCGCTTACGATGTCCTTGTATTCTTGAGAGGCTTCGTTGATTTCCTTGCAAGTGGAATCCTTGAAAGCCTTGGTGTAGTTGAAGCATGTGTTGCTTTCGCTAGAACCCTTTGCGCCATTGGCACAGCCGCTGCTGCGGTAGCCGTTCATAGGGTAGGTGTCCTTGGTGTAGAATACAGTGTCTTCGCCGACTTTCCAATGCCATGTGAATGTCGGAATGCCGCCCAGCTTCCAGAGTTCTTCTGCCATCAGGAGGTTGTTTTCGGAATAGCCTCTGAACCAGCCTTCATCGGAATGCCCGCCGGCGGCAAAGAGCATGTCGAAGCCGCCAATGGCGGGGTAGTGTCCAGTGCGCTTGTAAAATTCGGCAATGTCCGTCTGGCCTTTCCACGAGACTTCTGCATCAGTGTACTTGCAGGAATCGGCAGGAGTGCAGCCACCCGGCGGGATGATTCTCATGTTGCCGTAGTCGTAGTTGAAATTCTGGTCGCTGATCATCATGCCGCTAAGCGTTGTTTTTGTGAAATTGTCACGCAAGAACGAGAATACTTTGCGGGCTGATTCTGTCGCGTTGGGCGTGACAGGTGCGGTGCCGATTTTGTATTCTGGATCCGGGTGGCGCTCGACGGTAATGTAGTCCACGCCGATTGCCTGGTTTCCGACGGTAATCTTGTTTTCGCCGACCTTCATTTTGGCGGAAGCCGATACGACGTAGCTCGAATCGCAATTGCGCGGGGTCGTGAGCATGGAGCCTACATCGACGCCGTTGACCGTGATTTTAGAGGTAATCCAGTCGTATTGCTTGATGAGAACTTTTGTGGTAATGTCGTAAACGGCGGTCTCTTCGACTTTGACCGTAAACGTGATGCCGCTTGCGTCAGCGGGCTTGGCGTATTTACCGCCCGAAAAGTCTGCGCCTTCGGCAACAGTGGCGCCGCTCAAGTCTTCGGCTTCGTAAGTTGTCGGTGCCGCATAAACTGATGTTGATGCGACAGCTGTGGCAAAAGCCATTGCGGAGCAAGCGCCCGCGATTAATTTACATCCCATATCTACACTCCAATTTTTTTGCATTGTCATCCCGGCCTTGTGCCGGAAACGTTTTTTTTGCAATGTCATCCCGGCCTTGTGCCGGGAACGTTGTTTTTTACATTGTCATCCCGGACTTTGTTCCGGGATCGGTATTCTCAATTATTTTACCAGTATCTTCTCGTTCTGCGCAAATCCTTTGCCTTGCACTTGCACAATGTATTGCCCGGCTGCAATTCCGTTCAAGCTGATGCTAGTGTTTGCACCGTTGATAGCACGGCTCATCACTTGGTTGCCTTGCATGTCGAAAATCGCGACTTTTGCGGTGTAGCCTGTGGCTGCGTTCGGAACGCTAATTTGCAAATTCTTGCCGATTACGACCAAATTGGCGTTAGCTTTTGTTGCGGTCACTACGCTCTTGATTCCCGTTGTCGGCGGCGGGACGATTTCGTACTTGTTCCAGCCCGGCATGTCTTCGAGCGTCAAGGTGTATTCGTTGTTCATCACGATTTTCCAGCTTTTGGCATTGTTGTCGTTTGCCCAGCCTTCCATCGCGTAGTCGCCATACCACGGCATGAACCAGCTCCAGTTAGCGCCATCGGCCTTCATTTCGTCCGGGTAGGGCACAGAACCGTTTTCGCTGAGCGTTACAATCTTTCTGCCACCGAAAATTTCCTTGACGGTTTCAAAGCTCCCGACAAGGCTAGAGTGGTTGGATTCTCGCGGGTAGTAATAGTAGTCGCGTCCAACAACGTCTACGTATTCATCGCCCGGATACCAGTCGAGTGCGTCAGTCGCTTCGTCTGTCGTCCATACCCAAATTAAGTTGTGCAAACCCTTCTGGTTTACGAAAATGTCGAACATGAGCTTGTACAAAGCAACGCACGGCTTTGCACCATCGGTACCCCACCAGAACCACTTGCCGCTTGCTTCGTGGAGCGGGCGCCAAAGAACGGCGACTCCTTCTTTTTGCAAAGTCAAAAGCGAATCGGCGATCATTTCCATATCGCGGACCATTGCCTTGTACGCATCGCTTTCTGTTTTCCATTTGCCAGTCGCTTCGTCATATGCCTTGTTGATGCTGAATTCTACGAAGGGCGTGTTGCCGCTAGATTCGGTGTAGAATGCTTCAACTTCGAGCGTCGGGTCTTTCCAATGCCAGTTGAATTGCGGAATGCCGCCTGCTTTCCAAACGGTCTTTGCCATTTCGAGCGAAGCGTGCGTGTAACCCTGATACCATTGCTGATCGGAATTCTTGCCCGAAGCGTGTAAAAAGTCAAAACCCACGAGGACCACGTTCTTGCCGCTTGCCTTGTTGATGTAGCTAAGCTCGGTTTGCGTTTCGTAGGTTTGCGGGGTGTACTGACCATTGTTTTCGAACGGGCGTTCCGTCATGACGCCGCTAATCACATGCTTGCCGAAATTGTTGAGCAAGAAGTTGTAGAGCTTCTGCGCGCTTTCGGTCGGCTCCGGCGTAACGGGATTCGGTGAAATGCTCCACGGGCTAGCTTCGTATTCCGTGAGTTCGATGTAGTCGAGGTTGACCCAGCCCCAGCTATGCACGATGCCAATCTTGTTTTCGCCTGCGGTGAGTTTGATTTTGCCCGCGCCCTTGATGGTCTTGAAATCATCAGATGTGCCGAAAGAAATCTGTCCGGCAGAAACGTCGTTGACGGTCAAGTTCTGAATTTTGCTCCCAGAAGCGGTTGGCAACTGGTATGTGGCCCAAAGTGTGTAATATCCCGTAGCGGGAACAGTCACCTTGAATTCCAGGTTACCTTCTTTCATCTGAACGTACTTGCCGCCAGAAGCCTTTGCGTCTTCGGAAACGACGACTTTGTGGTCATCGGCGAGGACGGCATCTTCAGCTTCTAAACGGATGGGGGTGGCGGCAAAAACGGTGCCTGCGAGTGCTGCGACTGTTGCCGTAGCGACAAAATTTGTGTAGTTAAAGTGTTTCATAAACATCCATATCTCCATCTGTAAATCTATATTTTTGCGCCTCAAATTCAAAGGATTTTCGTCACTGCATTCGTCTAAAACGCAGTATTGTCATGCCATTCGTCATCCTGAGCGAAGCGAAGGATCCAGTTATTTTTCATGAACTATAAAACACAAAAAGCCCCGCTTTTGCGCGGGACTCTCGAAGCTTCTTGTTACTTCACAATCACGGGCTGTGTCGTGGTGATTCCAGCACCTTTCATGCGGACGATGTACTGTCCCTTCGGCATGTCGGCAAGGGTGAACACATAATTGCCTGCGCCGAGTTTCCCGTTGAAGAGCGTGGCGATGATTCTTCCGTTCATGCCGAACACGTCAACGCTGACCTGGCCTTTCGCCTTTGTGTTGAGCATAATCTTGTTGCCGCTGATGGTGAATTTGGAGGTTGCGGCAAGCTTGTTCTTGGAAATCGTGGTTCTTCCATAGGCGTAGTTTTCATCGAAGACGATCCTGATTTCCGGGATCATTTCTTCGGTGTTGTTGTAGCCGCGCTTGAAGGCGTCGTACTTGTCGGTGTTAAAGTCAAAGAGCGTCAAATCGCCAGCCTTGATGTCGTCGTAAATTACCGTGCCGGTGTAGCCTGCGGCGTAGTTTGCAAACGTAATGCTGAGCGTCTTGTTGCGGTTGGCAAAGCTAGAGATGTCGATGGAGCAAGTGACCTTTTCGCCTGCCGGAACCTTGCAGCTGCCGTCGGTTTCTGTCCAGGTCCATGCGTCGGTGAGCTTAAAGATCAGGTAGATGTCGGCTTCTGTTGCTCCGTTGTTCTTTGCCGTCCAGGTGAACGTCGTTGCGCTGGAGAGGTCCCAGCCGCCCTTGTTCTGGTATTCGACCTGGCCGTTATCTGCACCGTAAGTCACGGCCATCATGCCGTTTCCGCCCGTGGAGCCGGAAATGTCCACATCCTTGATCTTGATGCTAGCTTCTTCTGCTGCGGCGAGTTTCTTCATGGCATCAAGTGCCGGGTCGATCGAGTAGCTGTAACCGCCAAATTGCGATTCGGTCTTGTCGCCGATGTACTGCCAGGCGAGAGCGCCTGCGTAACCGCCGTCAAAAGCCTTGCGGTAGCATTCTTCTGTCGTGATTTCGGTCTTTGTCGCAAAATTAGATCTGTAGGTATCGCCAGCCCAGCCGCTTGCCGGAAATTCCCCGATGATCATCGGCTTGGAATCGTAGCTGTATTTCGTTGCCATCTGGGCGGCCGTGTTCATGAACGGGCTAACGGAATTATCCTGGTAGTACGGATAATAGTGGGTCTGGAAAAAGTCGAGTGTACCCTTGGCTTCGCCACCAGCTTCGATGAGGGCTGCGTCATTCCAGTATTTCTGATACTTGATGTTCACGCTGCCGGTTGAAACGAGGAGTTCCGGGTTTGTCGTGTGGATGGCGGCGGCAACCTTGTTCGTGAACTTCTGGATCTTGGCAAGTGCCATCTTCTTTGTCGTCCAGCCGCTGCATTCGCTTGTCATGCCTTCGGGTTCGTTGAACACTTCCCAGGTCATGAGTGCGTTGTGGTTGCCGATTGCCTTTACGACCGGGATGAGTACATTGTCAATGAAAGCCTTGGTGCCTGCGTCTTCAAAAAGCAATTCGTTTGCGGTAATGTCGAGCTTTTCGTCTGCGTAAATGCCCCACTGGTTCGGTTCCATCAAGTTGTGACTGAAAAGGCACATCGAGACCATCACGCCGTATTCTTCGGCAATGTCCAATGCTTTCTTCATGTTGGCGATGGTGTTTTCCTTCGGACCCGTGACCAAATGCGTGGATTCGTCAATCGTCGGACTCTGGCTCATGTTGTTAAAGAGCCACCAGCGGATAGCGTTACCGCCTGCGGCACGTGTGCCTTCCACGGCCTTGCGCCATGCGTTTTCGTCAAGCGGGGCGGCGCCCACGTCGGAGTTGTAGTCGCTCCAGGCGAGGTTTGTGCCCGAGAAAAAAATCTTCTTGCCGTTGTATTGGAGATCCGTGCCGTTTACGGTGAGTCCCGGTGCTGCAAAAGCGGCGGTTCCGAGAAGCGTTGCGGCGATTAAAGTCTTGAAGCTATTCATAGAATATCCTTGTTTTTCTTTGAAACTAGATAAATAACGATGAAATAGGTCTATCCCGACTTTTGAGTGTTGACAAAACAGTGGAAAATGTCCACACCCCCAAACATCCTAAATATCGTTAATAGAAAAATAGATTCGGTAAAAATGAAGTCAAGTTGCCCTGTGATAAAGTGCAATTTCTTCAGGGAAATGTAAGCGGAATAAATGCTTTATTTGGCGATTTTGGGGTAAAAAGTGACAAAATGCACACACGAGAAAAGGCAGCCGCTTTCGCGACTGCCTTTGTGTATTTAGCTTTTTGTGTTATAATCTACTTGAGGAGTACCTTCTGGGTGGCGTTGAGTCCGGCGCCCTTGGCGCGGATGATGTACTGACCCTTGTTGAGGCCCTGAAGGCTGAACGTGTGGCTGCCTGCGCTGAGGGTTCCGCGGTGGAGTGTCGCGACGCGCTTGCCGATCATGTTGAACACGTCGATGCTTGCAAAGCCGGAGGCGTTTGCTGTGAGCGAGACGTTTCCGTTCTTGACGCTCATGTAAGATTTCTTTGCAGCGGCAATTGGCTTGATTGCGGATGTGCCAGCCGGCGTACCGTCCTTGTTGTAAAGTTCGATGCTTGCAATGTGGCCCTTGCTCTGGTCTGCGGCGGAGAAGAGTTCAGTCTTCTTGTTGAATCCGTTGATGATGATGCCGTTGTCCGTGACCATGTTGTCGAAGAGGACTGTGCCTGAAAATCCGTTGGCGCCAGCCAGAATGAAGGTGACGGAGAAGAGGTTGTCAAGATCCATCGGGTGTTCTACGCCATCAGCGTCGGTGTAAGTCTCGATGGCGAATTCGCAAGTGGATTTTGCGCCGTCATTGAGCCAGCAGCCGTCAGACGGTGACTGTTCCCAAGTCCAAGCCTTGTCCTTGGAACCGTCGCGGACAAATGCCATGCCGATCCAGATGCCGTCCATTTCGCCGCCGGAACCCTTGTTTTCGATAGTGACGGCGATGCTCTTTGCGCCGGTCAGGTTCGGAACCTTCTTGAATTCGATGTTTGCGCCGCTATCGTTGATGGCCTTGTAGGTCACGCCCATGAGCAGGTCTACATTTTCGGAATTGGCCTTGGCGGTGTCTGCACCGAACTTGGCATTCTGCGTGGAGGTCGGGCAAGCGTTTGTTGCGGCGGCAGCTTCGTTGTAGTTGTCCCAACCCGGCATTTCGTCGAGGGTGATAATGCGTTCGTCGGCGAGGTTCTTTGCCCATACGCTTGCTGCGGTCTGGCTCACGTAACCTGCGGACCAGGAATCGTACCACGGCATCCACCAGCTCCAGGTAGCGCCATCTTCGTACATCTTGTCAACGTCAGGAATCGGGCCGTTTTCGCTGAGCGAGATGATCTTGTTGGTGCCGGCCTTGTTCGTGAGGTCGATGAATGCGGAGCTGTTGCTCTGGTGATCGTTGGCGTTGTTGTAAATATCGACGCTTAAAATGTCATAATAGGTTTCGCCCGGAGTCCAGGACATCGTAGCGGCGTCCTTCGGGTTAAAGTCCCAAATGAGGTTGTTGACGCCGTTCGTGAAGACCATGCGTTCGTAGAGCAACTGGTAGAGTGCTGCGAACTGCTTACCGGTGTGGGTGCTCCACCAGAACCAGTTACCACCGGATTCATGGAGCGGGCGGAAGATGGCGGCGACGCCTTCTTTCTGGAGGTCAAGGAAAATCTTGGAGACGAGGTCAATGTCAGAGACGATGGCCTTGTAAGCTGTGGAGAGCGTATCCCAAGTGGTCGTGCCCGTGACGAATGCTTCGGTGAAGTCGAATTCGGTATAGGTGTCGTGAGCGCCCTTGACGTAGAATTCCACTTCGTCGCCCGGACGCCAGTGCCATGTGAATGCCGGAATGCCGCCCTTCTTCCAGGTGGTCTTGGCGATATCGATTGCCTTTTCGGTGTATTCCTGGAACCAGCCGTCGTTCTTGTTCGCGCCCGTGGCGTTCATGAGGTCGGAGCCGACGAGTGCCGGGTACTTGCCACCAGCCTTGAATACAGCCTGGACGTCTTCGTGCTGGGTAAAGTCGCCCTTGGTGTAGGCGTCCATGTTGCCGGTCATCACGCCGGAAATGGTCTTTTTGCCGAAATTGTTGACGAGGAAGTTGTAAAGCTTGACGGCGGACGGGGTTGCCGTTTTGGTGATCGGGGCGTTGCAGAGGTTGAACGCCTTGGCTTCGTAGCCCTTGACTTCGATGTAGTCGAGGTCGATCCAGCCCCAGCTATTGGTAATGGCGATGGTGTTCTCGCCGGCTGCAAGGTTCATGACCGTTTCGACGTCGGCAAATTTGCCCTTGTCGGTCACGTCGAATGTCACGGCAGAGGAGGCTCCGCCGACTTCGACGTTGTTAATCTTGGATCCACCGTAATTGTTCATGTAGTGGAGAACGATGGTGTACTTGCCTGCTTTTTCGACCGTCACCTTGGAAAAAGTGATGTCGCCGCCGTTCATCTTAACGTATTTACCGCCGGATGCTGCGGTGTTTGAGGCGACGGCTGCGTCTTTGGTGATGGCGGCGTCTTCGGCTTCATATGGTGCCGCGAAGGCGGTGCAGGCGGCAGAAAGGCCACATGCGAGGAAAACTTTCTTAAAATCCATGTTCTCTCCTTAAGAAACGTGTTCTCAAAATATATTGAAAAAAGCGAAAATGCAATAGCATTTTCGCTTGGAAGGAAAAAATATGTTTACGGGCGTTTTTGAGTGCCGGTTTAACCCGTTTTTAGCGTTTTTGGAACTTTGCCCCGAAGGTGAATGTGCGGCTTTCGCCCGGCTTGATGACGATTAAGTCGCGGTGATGGTTTAAAGTATCGGGTTCTGCGGTCATCGGTTCGATGGCAATGCTCATACGGTCAGGCGGTGTGTAAATCTGGATGGCGTTATATTGTTCGTCGCCTGCCTTTTGCCAAATTTGGAGCGATTTTGTGTCGCTCTTGAGTTCTACCGTAGCTAAAATGTTCTCAAAATTTTTCTTGTTTTTGAGAACGTATGGATTTTCGCCCTGGTTTAGGCAGAAACAGTCGTTGATGAACTCGTCGTTGATGAGTCGTCCGCCTACAAAACGGGTGTCCGGCTTGAATTCGCCTGTCGGGATGTCTGCCTTGTCGAGGATTGCGAGGTTCGATTCCGGGAGGGTCATCCGGAGACCGTTGATTTTTTCACCGAGCGTGTAATAGGGGTGCCAACCTTCGGAATAGGGGAGGTCGCTTTTGCCGATGTTCGTGACGGTCGATTCGATGGTGTAGCTTTCGCCTGTGAACGTGATCTTGTTGACGGCGCGGAAGGGGAACGGGAACCCGGTAAATGCACCCGGCCAGTCGATACCGAGTGTCGCGATGCATTTTTCGCTATCGCTTTCGAAACTCAGGAGGTTCCATTCCTTGTTCTGCAAAAAGCCGTGGAGGGCATGCGGTGCCCAGCTCACGTTGTTCACGAGCTGGTAATCGCTCCCGTTCCAGTTGAACTTGGCGTATGCCACGCGTCCCGGGAAAGGGGCAAGTCTGCAACCCGCGTTGGTGTCGGGACCCATTTTGAAAATGTCGTCGCCCTCGCGGTAGCCAAAGAGAAGGTCTTGGAGCTTGCCGTTATTGTCGGGGATGCGCCAGGCGTTGAGACCGGCGCCATAACCGCTCAAAATTTCAAATTCAGCGCCGTCGTCACGCTGCAAAACAAAGCACTGCACAGTGCCCAAAGGACGGGAAATAAGTTTGAAGTTGCTCATGATTTAGTTATTAGCTGATAGTCAATGGTTGTTAGAGAATTTAGTAATTAGACGAGAGAACGCTCGCGGGCTTCCTACAGACGGGAGCCTGTTTAAATTACTGCATTTTTCTCTTGATTTTGATTTTTTGCCGTTTTTTACGTCAAAATGATAGAAAAACTTCATTTTTTGACGTAAAATTTTATACAAATTAACTAATTTTGGCTAAAAAAAACAGATTTTGGTGGCGCTGGGCTGCTTTTTCCTTCAAAAAATTGCCTGTTTTGTCAGTTTTTTGAAAAATTTGCCTCTAATATTTCGCAAATTTCTCAAAAAATTACAGACAACGTTGAAATTTTACGTCAATTTCTTTTAATATGCACCATTTTTGACGTAAATTTTGACCTTTTTCAATTTTACCCCTTTTTAGATTGCTGAATTCTAAGTTCAGCCAACTGCGGTAAAATCGCGATTATTATCTAATGGCTAATAACTAATGACTAACTGCTAATTACTATCTTTCTCTTCATGGATTCTCAGACGATTGTTGCTCCGATGACGCCTGCGGGCGTGAGTGCCGTTGCCGCCATCCGCGTGAGTGGCTCGAAGGTGCGCGAAGTGGTGCGCCTCTTGTTCGGCGAATCGGCGTTCAAGAATTTGAAGCCTCGCGAAGCAAAGCTTGCGACGGCTCGTGACTATCGTACAATGGTTGGCGATGACCGCAAAACGGCGCAAGTCATCGATAGCCTCCTCTACATCTTTTTCGAAGGTCCGAATTCCTATACCGGCGAAGACGTGCTGGAACTTTACCCGCATGGTAACCCGATTATCGTCCGCGAACTCATTCAGGTCATCAAAAGTGTCGAGGGTGTGCGCTTGGCAGAACCGGGCGAATACACGCGCCGTGCTTTTTTGAACGGTCGCATGGACTTGGTGCAGGCGGAATCTGTCGCCGATGTGATTCACAGCGCTAACCGTGACGAACTCAGGAACGCCCATCGATTGCTTGGCGGTGCGCTCTCGAAAAAAGTAAAGACGCTCACGGAGCAAGTCATGGATATCTCGGCCCGCCTCGAACTGGATGTCGATTTCTCCGAAGAAGAAGCCGACCCGGATTATGCGACTTGGGGCGTGAAAATCTCTGCGATTCGCGAAAGCGTAGAATCTATTTTGAAAAGTTTTAAGGGCAAGGCGGCGGTCAGCCGTTTGCCGCTTGCTGTTTTGTACGGCGCTCCGAATGCGGGCAAGTCGAGCCTCGTGAATGCGCTCCTTGGCGAAGACCGAATCCTCGTGAGCAATATCCCCGGCACGACCCGCGACTTTGTCGAAGTCCGCTTGTTCCTGGACGGGGGAGAAATCCGCCTTGTCGATACCGCCGGTATCGCGGACAAGGCGACCGACGCTCTCGATGCGCTTAGCATGGAAAAGAGCAAGGAAATCCTCGCCGAAGCTGACATGAAGATTCTCGTCGTGGACGGAAGCCTAGACGAGAGACGAGAGACGAGAGACGAGAGCTGCGCATCTTGTCATCCTGAGAATGGCGTTGAAAAGGAAAACGTCATTGCGAGGAACGTAAGTGACGAAGCAATCCATCCGGATTTTGTCGTCATCTCGAAGAGCGATTTATTAGACGAGAGACGAGAGACGAGAGACGAGAGCTGCGCATCTTGTCATCCTGAGCAAAGCGAAGGATCCAGTGAATCTTGCCTTCACATTTCCTCCAAAACAGGCGAGGGCCTTGCTGATCTCAAACGCGCCATGAATGCCACCCTTTTCAAGAAAACTGAAAATTCCGAAGACCTCTGGATTACAAGCGAGCGCGAAAAGACCTGCCTCGAAGAGGCCCTTGCGGGCATCGACCGTGCATTGAACCTTATCCGCACGAATCCGGCGGTGGAACTTTTGGCTTTTGAAATGCAGCTGGTGCGCCGTTCGCTCCAGAGCATAACGGGCGAAATCTCGTCTGAAGACGTTTTACAACAAATATTTGCGGGGTTCTGCATTGGGAAATAGTTACGTTGGTCTCGTTCTTGCCGTCTTTGCGTTCGGCACATATATGGTCCCTCTCAAGGCCTGGTCCAAGTTCTCGTCGTGGGCGTACCTCTCCTGCATGGCCTTGGGCATGTTCATCGGGCAACTTTGCATTTCGTTTGCGACGGACTCGTTCCGCTTTTTGCCGGTAGGCATCCTTTGCGGTTTCCTTTGGGTGATTGCGGGCGCATTCTGCTTCTGGGCGGTCAAGGCCGAACAGGACTTGACAGGTGCTGGAGTCCGCTCGATGGGCGTGAGCATCCTCGCTTCGTTTGTGAGCGGTGTACTTGTATTCTCGGAATCCACGCTGCTTTATTTTTCGATCCCGGCGATAATCCTTTTGCTTTTCGGCTTGAGCCGACTTGCCCCTCCGCAAGGGAACATTTTTAGAAATTGGCGCTCCCTTCTGGGCGGTCTCATCTTTGGGCTGTTCCTCATCCCCTACAAGTTTGCCGAAGTCCCTATACTTGAATTTATGGGTTCGTTTGCCTTGGGCATTTTTGTATCCGCAGAGCTTTTGGTTGCAATTTTGAGTATAAAGCGACGTGCACTTTTTGAATATGGCGTTGCTCCGTCTGTGACGTCCATGTTTATGGGTGTCCTCTGGGTCATCGGACAGCATGGCTGCTTCTGGGCTATCGATTCGAATGGCGCTTTGGGTTACGCCGTTGGCTACCCGCTTACGCAATTGAATCTTTTGGTGAACCTGCTCTGGGGTGTAGTGGTTTTTCACGAATATCCGACCAAGCCGGAACGGATTAAGCTCGCTATAGCGGTTTTTGTTATTCTTTGTGGCGGAGCCTTGCTTGCACTGTCGAAAATGTAAAGTGCTGTAACTTTTTGTAGCGGTTGCTAATGCCGTTGGCGTTCTGTCAACGGAAAACATGTAAAAAACACATTGCTTTTTTGCACATCCCCGATTCTGAATATATGTTTATAGCATGAGTTGGTGGAAGTGCATATTGATTGGGTCTTTAGTCGGTTCCGTATCCGTGTGGGCCGTTAAAGCAGCGCCGTTTTTAATCAATTCGACGCAGCCGGATGGTTCTGTCGTGCAGATTCGGAAGGTCGGAAACGAACACTTTAATTACACGCTGACTGGTGAAGATAGTGTGCTTGTGGTTCGTGATTCCGCCGGTTATTGGAACTATGCCGACGAACATGGCAAAAAGACGGGTATGAGGGTTCATGCCAAGTCCAAACGTGGTGCAAAAGAGAAAAACTTCCTCAAAAAACGCAATTCCCGCCAAATTCTGGAAAAATTCCGCGAAAATCGCTTGAAAAAGCTCCAGGAACAGCAGGCGGATTCATCATTGGGTCCCATGATGCTCCAGTCTTCTACGGGAACTCCCCAGATGGCGAATGAGTGGGGATGGGGCGGCAGGGGTGAAACGACCCAAAGTACTGGTGTCCCGACACGTCCGGCGCTGAATTCTGTCCGAAAAGAGGGCGAAGTTCGTGGCCTTGTTGTTCTGGTCCAATTTAGCGATGTCAAGTTCAAGCGGGATAATGCCGCCGAAGAATATTTGAATTACCTCAATCAGGAGGGATATTCCAATTTCTATATGAGCGGTAGCGTGAGGGATTTCTTTATTTCAAATTCCAACGGTAAGTATCAGCCGACATTTGATGTTGCTGGGCCGATTACTCTGAAAGGAACTCGCGATTCGTACGGCTCTCAAGTGAATCCGAATAACATTGCCGCTGGTGCCGTCAAGGCCGTTAGCGAAGCGATGGACTCGCTTGTTGCGAGCAATGTAGATTTTTCGCCTTACGATAGCGATGGTGATCGGGTTGTTGACTTTGTCTATATGATCTATGCCGGTGTCGGCTCTGCGGATACAGATGTGCAATCTGCGATTTGGCCCCATTCATACAATGTTGCAAAGCGTCTTACGCGTAACATGTCGATGAACCGTTACGCTTGCTCTCCAGAACTTGATGGCCAGTCGTATATGTATAATAGAAATACGACCGCATTGAATGGCATCGGGACGTTCTGCCATGAGTTTAGCCATGTGCTTGGACTCCAGGACCATTACGATGTGCAGGTCAACGACACGAGAACGAAGGTCCGTTACACGCCTGGTCAATGGGACCTGATGGATGCCGGGTCATACAACTGCCCGCAAAACAGATCGTATACGACGTCTTGCTCTCCCGCAAACATGTCCTCGTTTGAACGCTTTAGCTTGGGCTGGCTTGATCCAAGGTACCTAGAAGTCTCGGATACGACATTTGTTCTAAAGTCGATTCAGGAAAACGACGGACTTGTGCTGACATCTAAAAAAGATAATGAATATTATTTTGTCGATTTCCGGTTGCTGACTGGCTTTGACAAGGGACTTCCCAATAAGGGTGTCTTGATTTGGCATATAAACTATGACCGGTATTCATGGACGTATAATGAAGTCAACACATCGGACCCGATGAAGGTGGATTTGATCGAAGCCGATGGCAAGGCCGATATGTATTCTGTATCTGGAGATGCTTTCCCGACGAATCGTGTCAATAGCTTTAATGGCTTTGTGACCTGGAGCGGCGATAGCCTCGGTCTTGAAATTTATGATATCAAGATTGTTGATGACCATGCCGAATTTAAAACCAGGGGGAATCGTACCCCGCGTGAGACCGTTTCTTCTAGTTCGGCAAAGGTTTCTTCTTCGAGTGTTGCTGCCTCGTCGTCGAGTAAAAATGTTTCGTCGTCAAGCCGGATCGCTTCGTCGTCAAGCCGGATTGTTTCGTCTTCAAGCCAAATTGCATCGTCCTCAAGTCTTTCTGAAAAGAACTCCTCTATTGCCGAGGTCGCTTCAAGTTCATCTGAAGCGGCAAGCAGTTCTTCAGATGCATCCTCGATTTTGGAAAGCTCAAAATCTAGCTCTTCGAAGGGTACTATTGCCTTGGATAAAAAGAATTCGACCATGCCGAATGTCCGCATCTCTGTAATGGATGGCGTTTTGATGGTGCATTCCAAGATTGCAGGCCGTAAGACGGTCAACCTTTTCGATGCCAACGGAACGCTCCTTAAAACGGAAATGTTCTATGGCGAATCCTGTGAAATTCGTTTGGGCGAAATTCGCGGAAAATCGTTTGTCATCGCGACGGTTGAAAACGAAGGACGGATAATAAAATCGTACAAAGTTCGAATGAACTAGAAACTGGGGCGAAAGCCCCTTTTTTACAATATGTCATCCTCGCCATGGTAAAATGTCATTCCCGCCTCCGAGCGGGAATTTCCTTTTTTAGAAAATATCTAAATTGTCTAACATGAAAAAACTTTTCGCTAGAATTGCTATGAGCTGCGCGCTTGTCCCGGCACTTTTGACGGGGACGTCTAGGGCCGCAGTAAACTTGCCCGTGCATAAGGAAGTCCTTGATAACGGGCTTACCGTACTTTTGTACCCGAACAAGCAGGCTCCGACAGTGAGCTTCCGCCTGTTTTACGTGACCGGCTCCGTCCACGAAGTTCCCGGCAAGTCTGGACTTGCGCATATTCTGGAACATGAACTCTTCAAGGGCACAAAGAAGGTCGGCATCTCCGATAGCGTTGCCGATGTCAGGTTCATGGCAACCCAGGATTCCTTGCAGGCTTTGATCCGCTCGGCAAGACTTGCTGACGATACCGCCCGCGTGAAAGAGCTGACTGTAGAACACGATTCCGTGCTGAATGAGCACCGCAAGATTTTCATCAAGGATGAACTGTGGGGCGCCTACCAGGCTGCTGGCGGAACAGGTCTCAATGCCTTTACGAGCGACTTGGTCACGGCTTACACCGTAACGCTCCCCAAGAACAAAACGGAACTCTTCATGTGGCTAGAATCGGACCGCATGCAGAATGCCGTGTTGCGCGAGTTCTATTCGGAACGCTCTGTTGTCCGTGAAGAACGCCGTATGCGCTACGATGACCGCCCGACGGGCCGCTTTTACGAAACGCTGAATTCCATGATTTACGAAGCGTTCCCGTATCGTGTGCCGACCATCGGCTGGCCAAGCGATATCGAAAATTTGACACGCGAACAGGCCGAAGAGCATTACCGCAAGTATTACAAACCGCGCAATGCAATTCTCGTGATGGCAGGCGATTTGGACACGCTTGAAACGATGAAGCTTGTCAAGAAGTATTTTGCACCGATCCCGGCCGGCGAAGCATTCCCTCCGCTTACCGTGCGTGACCCCGAACAGGCTGGCGAAAAGCGTTTGACTGTCAAGCGCAAGGATGCCCCGAACCTTTACACGCTCGTCTTCAAGACTCCTGCCGTGGGCGACAGCACCCTCTACGCACTTGACATTGCCGAAGGCGTGTTGAACGGACGTTCCGGCCGCCTCTACAAGCGCCTTGTCGAAGAAGAAAAAATCGCCGTTGGCGTGAGCGCAAGCAACAGCCCGAACAAGTACATCTCCGAGTTTTCTGTCCGCGTGAATCTGCGCCCCGATGCCAATCGCGAGAAGGTCGAAAAAATCGTCTGGGAAGAACTTGAAAAGTTGAAATCGCAGCAGGTCAGCGAACGCGAATTCCAGAAAGTCAAGAACCGCGCTTATGCAGGACTCGTCCGTAGCTTGACCGATATGGAAAATGTCGCGACCATGCTCGGCTGGTACGAAGTCTATGGCGATTACCGCATCTTCCTCAACTGGGCTGATAATTTGGATAAGGTAAATGTCGCCGACGTGCAAAACGTCGCAAAGAAAACATTTGTCCGCGAAAAGTCCATTGCCGGATTCCTCGTGAAAGAATAAAAATGAGCGACGCTAATGCGTCGCTTTTTTGTATTGTCATACTCTCTTCGAAACATGACTGCTGCGGATATCAAATGCGAGTCTACAAGTGACCTCTCGCTTGATACCCTTGCATGTCATTCCCGGCTTGACCGGGAATCTCCTTACAAAGCTTCGATTTCTTCTTTGGTGAGACCGAATGTATCAGCAATGATATCTATTGAAACACCTTTGCTTTTTTGCAATTTTGCTTTTTCTTTCAACACTTTCTCATCGTGTTTTTTGAACGCATCTGAATCGTGCTGTTCAATGTAGTCCAGCACAACCTCGTTATCCCATCTGGCGTTCTTCATCATAAGATACTCCTCAAGTTTGTCTCCCTTCAAATTAGATATTTGAGAGACCGAAGTCAAGTGCTTGAATTTTTTGTTTTGGAGAGGAGGAGGAAGTTCTTTCAGTAAACTTGAGTATCTAAGTGCGAATAACCATTGGTT
The DNA here is from genome assembly GCF_045112255.1 of Fibrobacter sp. GTDB lineage: Bacteria > Fibrobacterota > Fibrobacteria > Fibrobacterales > Fibrobacteraceae > Fibrobacter. The sequence goes on along the minus strand of NZ_JBGUHR010000025.1, from coordinate 8,138 downwards.
TTCGTTTTGTTTTAAGTCTATTTCTCTATAAATCTTTGGAATTTCAATGATGGTGAAGTTGTAACTGTCCATCATTATTTCGCCTGTCTTAAGGTCGCAAATGGAGCTTCGGTGAATAATGCGATCATCCTCAAACAGTCTATGTTGAGCGATTGCCATGATGTAAGTCGGCTTGACCTCGTATTTCCATCCGGGATAGCCTTGCGATACGACCATCTGTCCTGCGTAAAAAGCGAGTCTTTTCATAAAGTTTGTGAAAGGACGAATTTGAACTTCAATTTCAATGAGTTTTCCGGAATCGTCGGTGCAGTGCAAATCAAAAAATGTAGTCTTTGATTCCTTACTGCCAGTCGCGTTTTGCTCCGAACCACGTCTGCGGACGTCTGTAATAGGGTGGGGAAGCTGTGGCCCTAAAATATCGTTTAATAGGTTGATGAGGTTTGTTTTAGAATCTGGTTTGTCCGGGTCAAAAGCCTGCTTGAAAGCAGGATCAATTAGAAGGTCTGTAAACGGGCTTGTTTCGCCTGGTTTGATGAAATATTCAGACAAGGAATCTGGATTGTTTTGTTCCATATTAAACGCCTTTTCGCGACGATCCCTTGATTTTTGAAAATGTATCGTAGGGACCTATCGCGATGAATTTGCAACGCATTGCAAAAATATGCAGTGAACGTCGTGTTGATACAAGCAGCAAATGCTGCGCCGATTCATCGAAATGTTCGTCCGTCTCCTATACGGACGTGGTGCCCTACGTTGATTCAGACTTTATCTGAGTTCGGCCGGGAAGCTCTTTCCCAGGTACCCTGCGACGTCCATTTTTGATAAATGTCGTCACGACCGTCAAGCAGAGAGTTTAACTTGCCTACACGTATGCGGATTAGTTACTCATAAATAATATACACAAATGTGTACTAAAACGCAAGAGAAATAAAAATTTTTTTTCAAATAAATTTCAAAATGTCAGTATTTGTCGTGCAAAGATGTTATATTAAAAATGGATAAAATATAGGGACAAAAATGAATCAAAATACAAGCTTTTCACAATTTATTGGACTTTACCCAGTTTCTAAGACTCTTCGCTTTGAATTAAAGCCTATTGGTAAAACTTTAGAAAATGTCCAAAATAAGGGCATTATCGAACAGGATGAAGCTAAATCTTTAAAATATGTCGAAGCAAAGCAAATCATTGACCAATACCACAAATATTTTATTGGCGAAGCCCTCGAAGGCGTAAATCTTGATTGGAATCCTTTACAAAAGGCTTTTGAAGATTATTTAACGAACCGCAATGCACCAGCCAAAAAGAATCTTGAAAAAACGCAGGAATCTTTTCGGAAAGAAATCGCTAAGAAGTTGTCCGAACATAAGCATTTTAAGGAATTAACCGCTGCAACTCCTAAGGAACTATTCGAAAAGATTTTGCCTGAACATAACGGAAAACAGGAGGCCATTGAGGCTTTCGCAAAATTTTCAACATATTTCAAAGGATTCCAAGAGAATAGAGAGAATATTTATTCAAGTGACGCCATTAGCACGGGAGTTCCTTTTCGCATTGTTCACGACAATTTTCCCAAATTTTTATCAAGCATTCAGGTTTTCCAAAACATAAAAGAAAACTGTCCTTGCGTTCTTGATGATGCCGAAAAAGAACTTCAAGAGTTATTGAAAAGCCAAAAGTTGATCGACGTCTTTAACATCAATTACTTCAACAACGTAATCTCACAAGATGGTATAGATTTCTTCAACCAAGTTATTGGTGGCTACACGACTCCTAACGGAACAAAGGTCCGAGGCATAAACGAATTTGCAAATTTGTACCGTCAGCAAAATCCAGAATTTGCGAAAAAACATATTGCAACAAAAATGATTCCGCTATATAAACAAATATTAAGCGACAGAGAATCGATGTCTTTTGTTTTGGAATCATTTAACAAAGACACCGATGTTCAGGATGGCGTCAAGGAATTCTTTGAACACCATCTTCTTCGATGCGACATGGATGGAAACGAAATCAATGTCTTAGAAAAAATAGGGGAATTGATTTTAGGTTTAAAAAATTACGATTCCTTGAACAAATTTTTTGTCTCTAGGGATTCTTTATCCTCCATTTCACAGAAATTATTTGATAACTGGAACACGCTAAACAACTACTTATTTAATTATTGGGAAAATAAAATTGGATCTGTCGAAAAAGCGAGCAACAAAAAGAGAATTGATGCTAAATTAAAGGAAGACTACTTCTCAATTGAAGAATTGAATGAAGTTCTCAAGTTTAACGAGTCTGACGCAAACATCTGTGATTTTTGGACTGATTATACATCTCAGGCAAATAGTGTCCTTTCTGGAGAAATAAAGAAAAACTACGAAGAATTTCTTGCCGCAGACTACAGCAACAAAGCCTTAAGAGAAAACGAGGCCGATGTTCAGAAACTCAAGGATTTTCTAGATGCTATTGTCAATATTCTTCATTTAGTAAAGCCTTTAATGATGGATTCTGACCAAGGAGAGCCTTCTTTTTATAACGAATTGAACCCACTCTATGATCAGCTTTCTAGCATCATTCCTCTTTACAATAAGACTAGAAATTATATAACACAAAAGATATCTGATTCAACGAAAAAATTTAAGTTGAATTTTGAAAATCCTACACTTGCAGATGGTTGGGATCAAAATAAAGAAGAAGCAAATACTTCCATAATTCTTAAGAAAAATGAAAAATTTTATTTAGGAATAATGAATGCCAAGGATAAGCCTAAAATTGGCCTCTACAAGGTTAAGCCTGAAGAACCACATTACGACAAAATGGTTTATAAGCTTCTTCCTGGCCCAAACAAAATGCTTCCTAAAGTATTCTTCTCTGCTAAAGGAAAAGAAATTTATAAACCGTCCAAAGAAATACAGGACGGATATGCAGCAGGAAAACATAAAAAAGGAGATTCTTTTGACAAACAATTCTGCCATCAATTAATAGACTTTTTTAAGGAAGGCATTTCTAACCATCCAGACTGGAAAAATTTCAACTTTAAATTCTCAGAAACAAGTTCCTATGAAGACATTAGTGCTTTTTATAATGAAGTATCTGATCAAGGCTATAAACTTTCATTCTTCCCCATTCCCGATTCACAAATCGATACATGGGTCAACGAAGGAAAGCTATTCTTGTTCCAAATCTATAACAAAGATTTCGCTCCAGGGGCAAAAGGCAAGCCCAATTTACACACACTATATTGGAAAGCGACTTTCTCTCTCGAGAATCTAAAGGATATTGTATTTAAATTAAATGGTAGAGCAGAACTATTCTACCGTCGCTCCAGCATCAAGAAACCATACTCTCACAAAATCGGTGAAAAGATGGTGAACCGAATCACAAAAGATGGTAGACCAATTCCCGATGCAATATTTGGAGAACTTTTCCGTTATTTCAACAATTCGTCAAAAACATCTTTGAGTGATGAAGCAAAAAAATATCTTGATTTTGTGACAGTCAAAGATGTAAAGCACGAAATCATTAAAGACAAGCGCTACACCGAAGACAAGTTTGAATTTCATGTACCAATAACGATTAATTTCAAAGCCGATGATGGCAGTAGGTATATAAACGACCAAGTAAAGGATTTCTTAAAGAACAATTCTGACGTCAATATCATTGGAATAGATCGTGGTGAACGCAACTTGATTTACATGACTCTTATCAACCAGAAAGGAGAAATTCTAGCACAAAAGAGTTTTAATCTTGTTGGTAATACAAATTACCATGAAAAACTATCCATCCGTGAACAAGAACGCGATGCCGCAAGAAGAAGTTGGCAAAGCATAGGAAAGATCAAGGAACTCAAAGAAGGCTATCTCAGTCTTGTTATCCATGAAATTGCTAAAACAATGATTGAAAATAACGCCATCATTGTACTTGAAGACTTGAATTTTGGATTTAAACGTGGACGATTCTGCGTCGAAAAGCAAGTATATCAAAAGTTTGAGAAAATGCTCATAGATAAGCTCAATTATCTAGTTTTCAAAGATTGTGCTGATTCTGAGTATGGTGGAATACTTAAAGGATATCAGCTTACGCAGAAATTTACAAGTTTCAAAGATATTGGAAAGCAGAATGGTTTTCTCTTCTATGTTCCGGCCGCATACACCTCTAAAATTGACCCAACCACTGGTTTTGTAAATCTCTTCAATTTTAGAGACTTGACAAACGCAGAAAAGAAAAAAGATTTCTTAACAACCTTAGATGACATCACATTCAATTCCGAAACGAATTCCTTTGCTTTTACTTTTGATTACAGTAAATTCAAAGTATTTCAAACGGATTATCAAAAGATATGGACCGTCTTTACCAATGGGGAAAGAATTGTCTATGACCGAGAATCAAAAAAACATAACATAATTGAACCGACAACGATAATACAGGAAGCCTTGGAAAAACAGGGTATTCAATGTGTTGATCAATTAAATGTATTAGCTGAAATTGAAAAAATTGAACCCACTCGTGAAAACGCCCGTTTATTCGATTCTATCTGTTACGCTTTTGAAAAAACATTGCAAATGAGAAATAGTAATTCCGAAACTGGTGACGACTATATTCTTTCTCCAGTAAAAAACAAGAATGGAGTATTTTTCAATAGCAACGAGGCGGGTGATAAACTACCTAAAGACGCCGACGCAAATGGAGCATTCCACATAGCTCTGAAAGGATTGTTCCTGTTACAGCATATATCAGAAACTGACGAGAAACTAAAGATACCTCATGAAAAATGGTTTGAATTTGTACAGTCTCGGAATAAATAATTAAGGGGATCCCGGAGACAAGAACTCCGGGATTTTTGTATATGGATAACTACATACTTATATCTACATTGAACGATTTCATCTTCTGTCCTTATTCCATATATCTCCATAATGTTTATATGGAGACAGATGAATCCATATACTATGCAACACCACAAGTTAGAGGGAAAATTGCTCATGAAGGAATAGACAAGAAGACGTATAGTACTCGAAAGGATGATATCACGTCACTTCCAGTTTTTAGTGAAAAATATGGTTTGATTGGTAAAATTGATTTGCTGAAAAATAAGGAACACCTTTTAATTGAGCGAAAATATCAAATCAAACAGATTTTTCAGGGGCAGATTTATCAGTTATGGGCTCAGTATTTGTGTTTAAAAGAGATGGGTTATCAAGTAGAAAAACTTGCTTTTTATGAAATTTCTACAAATAAAATGATTCCTGTAGAACTCCCAAATGAGGAGGAATTCAAGAAATTTGAAGATTTTTTAATTCAATTTAGAATGTATGATCCGTCAAAAAAAATTGATATTATAAAAAGTAAGTGCATGCACTGTATATACAATAATCTTTGTGATAAAACGGAGGTGAGCAATGTTTACACATAAAGATATTGAGTGTCGCAGTATATTTGTCATTAATTGTATAAAGGAGCGAAATTTAAGGGTCTCTTCAGGAGAACTTCTTTTAGAGGAGGCTACAGAGAGGAAAACACTGACTAAGTTTCCTTTTCAAAAAATATTAGCGCTCTTTATAATCGGGCCGATTTCTATTACGACTCCGTTGCTTGAAAAGTGCAAAAAGTTTGATGTAGCTCTTGTTGTGATGAAATCAAATTTGCGCCCTGTATTCTTTTGGGCAAATCATGCTGAAGCAAATTTTATTCTCCATAAAAAGCAGTATTTATTCGAAAAAGAAAATATTTCTTATGCAAAGCAAATTGTTCGTAATAAAATTTTGAACCAAGAATCGGCTTTAAGTAAGATTAGAGAAAAAGGTGGCCTTTTGAGTGAGGCTAAACAGATATGCTTTGATGTTCTGGAAAAACTAGCTGATGTTACTGAATATGATGTTCTGATGGGAATGGAGGGATATGTCTCCAAAAAGTTTTTTGAGTCCTATTTTGAAAATTACAATTGGGTCGCCAGATTGCCTCGCGCAAAAAACGATATGATAAACGCAACTCTTGATATCGGTTATACAATTTTATTCAATTACATAGAAGTCTTTTTAAGATTATTTGGATTTGATCCGTATGTTGGAGTGTATCATTGCCTTTGGTTTAAACGAAAATCGTTGGTTTGTGATATAATGGAACCTTTTCGCTGTTTAATTGATATTAGAGTTCGTAAGGCTTTAAATCTAAAACAGATAAAAGATGGCGATTTTAATGTTGTTAAAGGGGAGTATCTCCTAAAGTTTGAAAAGTATGCTGAATATTCTGCGCTGTTTATTCAGGATTTGGTTGCGCATAAGAATGAGGTGTTCTCGTATGTTCGTTCTTTTTATCGCGCTTTTATGAGAGACGATGCTGAGTTGATGGAACCTTATTTATTGGAGTGAATTATGCTGCTAATAAGTTATGATATAAAAGATGATAAACTCCGCAATGCCTTTTCTAAAATGCTACAATCCAATGGTGCTATTAGATTGCAGTATTCAGTATATGAAGTTTGTCATACCAAAAGGTTTCAAGATGTTTTAAAAATGCAGATAGAAACGATTTTTAAGAAGGAATTTTCAGCAGATGACAGTGTTATGATATTTGATATAGATCCAGAAAAGACTGTTAAATATGGCAATGCGATTCATCGTGATCAGGATTTGCTGATATTCTAGCGCAAACCTAAGTGTTTATTTTTTATAAGAATTTTGGCCTTTTTTACGTAAATAACCAAGAGACAATGAGTTGTACTTTGATTTTGAGTACGTGCTTTTTTGTTTAGCATGCTACGGAAGATTGTGAGAAAAGCCTTTTTTCCTTGAAAAATAACTGGGAAAAAGCTATTTTAAAAATATAGAGGCTATACGCCTACGAAAATTTCTACTCTTGTAGATTATTGCCGCCTTCGGAGTCGGTGAAGAGGCTATACGCCTACGAAAATTTCTACTCTTGTAGATAGTTTATGTTTTAAATCTGGTTCCGAAGGCTATACGCCTACGAAAATTTCTACTCTTGTAGATGCATAATCTACATTTCTGTTGCGGTTCGGCTATACGCCTACGAAAATTTCTACTCTTGTAGATACAGATGCGAAATTGTTCCTTTTTGTGGCTATACGCCTACGAAAATTTCTACTCTTGTAGATCCATAATTTCAATATAAATTGCAAGAGTGGCTATACGCCTACGAAAATTTCTACTCTTGTAGATTCCTGAAGGCGCATATAAGCCGCACGAGGCTATACGCCTACGAAAATTTCTACTCTTGTAGATCGAGACAAAGATAATAGTACATCCGTTGGCTATACGCCTACGAAAATTTCTACTCTTGTAGATACGGGTGTCCTCTTGGTGGTCATGGGTGGCTATACGCCTACGAAAATTTCTACTCTTGTAGATAATCTTGGTGTAAGGTTTCTGGCCTCGGGCTATACGCCTACGAAAATTTCTACTCTTGTAGATTCTTCTTCCGGTTTTGCTCGGCGAACCGGCTATACGCCTACGAAAATTTCTACTCTTGTAGATTTACGCACCCTTTACCCCGTTCGCCAGGGCTATACGCCTACGAAAATTTCTACTCTTGTAGATTAGTATTTTGTCCCAGGATTTCCATAAGGGGCTATACGCCTACGAAAATTTCTACTCTTGTAGATATAATGCCACAGGCAAGGCACCAAAGGGCTATACGCCTACGAAAATTTCTACTCTTGTAGATTGCGTAATACTCTCTTGAGATGCATTCTGGCTATACGCCTACGAAAATTTCTACTCTTGTAGATTTGATAATGCCCGCTGCTAGGCACCAAAGGCTATACGCCTACGAAAATTTCTACTCTTGTAGATCTTATGGGGAGACTCTACATTATAACGAGGCTATACGCCTACGAAAATTTCTACTCTTGTAGATCAAGTGACCGTAAGCTAAAAGGTGCTTCGGCTATACGCCTACGAAAATTTCTACTCTTGTAGATTTACGACCCCCAAACGATAGATTGGGTGGCTATACGCCTACGAAAATTTCTACTCTTGTAGATTTATCGCCGGCAGCATTTTGGTAGACTGGGCTATACGCCTACGAAAATTTCTACTCTTGTAGATAAGAGTTCCAATAACCACCATCCTTAAGGCTATACGCCTACGAAAATTTCTACTCTTGTAGATCTCATCATCGGACATGTAAACGA
>NZ_JBGUHR010000024.1:0-1936 GCF_045112255.1 Fibrobacter sp. | reverse complement strand
AAAGGGGCTGTCGCATTTGAATAAATGTGGCAGCCTCTTAATTTGGAAAAAGCAGACAGTCTCCGACAGAATCATACGATCCAGTCTTCGACAGTCTGCTTCTTGATTTTTGCGCACAATAACCAGCGGTGCTTATTCAGCTTTTGTCTTCTTTAGGCTACCTCGTACAAATGAGTTCCTAGTTTTCCGTTTTGTATCCTTCGATGAAGATTATCTATGTTCTGGGCGATTGCCATCAGCACGCTTTCAGCGTAGACATTCGCCTGCCCCCGGCAAAGGAATTGCCTGAAAGATCCGTCTTCTTTCCACAAAGCGAAGGCTCCCTCGGCCTGAATACTACGATTGACTCTGAGCTTGATCCCTTCTTCGCTGGTGATCCGCTCAAGACACTCTTTACGCTGCCGCTCAAACTTTTTTGAAACACTAAGCCTTTTGAACCTCTCTTCTTCCGGAGTCTTCCAGTTTCTGCCTTTCATACATTCAGATTTGCATGGGCATCCAAGGCAGTCCTCACAATGGTAGATAGTTTCCTCGCGAACATATCCGCTGAAGGTTTTCCTCTTGTCTACGCGCAAGGCATGTAGCTGACAGCCATTCATGCATGTGTAGAAGTCACCATCAGGATCATATGGCATATTCTCCTTACGGCTAATATCCGTTTTGTATTTTTTGGTCTTGGAGATCTCGTAATTCGATGGCTTGATCATCGCTGTTATTCCTCGATCTTCAAGAAAACTATAGTTCTCCTCGCTCTCATATCCGGCATCAGCGACAACTACAGGGTATTTGTGCCTGAGAGTTGCTTCCATCCCCGTAAGAAACGGGATAAGTGTTCCCATGTCATTAGGTTTTGGAGACAAGCTGAGCCATGAGATATATCCGGAGTCGACGCCAAGCTGCAGATTGTATGCCGGCTTCAGCTGACCGTTCAGCATCGCATCTTCTTTCATGCGCATGAATGTCGCATCCGGATCGGTCTTCGAATAACTGTTGCGGTCGCCGAGAACTTCCAGCTTTTGGGAATACTCTTTAAGTCGTTCCGTGTATTCCTCAAGCAATTCTATGTGCTTCTGAAGCTGCGTCTTGCGGCATCCGCTGCCGTGTACGAATTCAGCGCCTTCTTCGTCCTTGATCTTATACAGCCTTTTGAGAAGTTTGCCGAGATGCTTCTCCTTGACCTGTCCGTGCCATATCTCTCTTAGACCGTAAGTCTCGATGCATTCCTGCACCAAAAGTGCAGTCTTGTCCAGAAGCTTCGCCTGATTCTTTGTCACCGCCTTCTTCCAGACGAATGTATACTTGTTGGCATTGGCTTCGATCTTCGTCCCGTCGATGAAGATCTCCCTGCCGCTGATCTCGCCAAGCTCCATAAGATATCTCACTGTCATTGCAAGATACTTGTCTGCCACCTGTGCGAAGTGGATCGATCTGAATCTGGCTATGGTCGCATGATCGGGTGCTGACCGGCCTTCAAGAAGATACATGTAGTTGATGTCTCTTCTGCAGGCTTTTTCGATGCCTCTTGATGAGTAGTTGTGTTCATGGTAGGCGTACAGCATTATCTTCAGCATCTGTCGCGGGCTCACCTGATTTTCCTTTACTTTGGAATAGGTCGAATACAGATCTCTAAGATCCAGTTCCTCCACAAATTGACCCAGGAGCCTCACGCAGTCGTCATCGGGAATGACGTGCCCGATCTCGAGCGGAAGTTTTAGTTGATACGGCCTCGAAAACAACGTATAATTTTGCCGTAAAATGTTTCTTTTGTGCATATATACATTTTACCATTGAACTCCGTTTACCAATAGGTGCGGAGCTTTTTGTTTTTTGATAAAACCAAGCATTTGCAAGGCTTTCAGCTTTGTAGCATCAAAACAGCCGCCGTTAGGCGAGCAAGTAAAGAGGCTGCCACACTATTTTAGTGCGACAGCCCCTT
>NZ_JBGUHR010000023.1:0-24816 GCF_045112255.1 Fibrobacter sp. | reverse complement strand
CGATGACGGTGTGAGTCCGAAGGAGTGCAAATCTCATGAAAATAATTCGGTACATTTTGGAGGCGTGACCGAGTGGTTTAAGGTGCCGGACTTGAACTCCGGTGATTCGGTAATCAATCCGAACCGTGGGTTCGAATCCTACCGCCTCTTCTAAAGAATCATCCGATATACGATAACCATTTCTTTATCGTTTTATTCATATAAGAGGCCACCGAGAAATCGGTGGCTTTCTTTGTTGACAGCGGAAATGATATTTACTATATTGTAATTGACATTCTCACGGATGTCTCCGTCGAAAGACCCACGTTATTATTTGTCAGGATGGCCACCGAGAGATCGGTGGTCATTCTGTTTACATCCAAACTGTATTTTGCTATATTTGTTTCAACAACAAAGGAATACCTATGCAGCATACAGAAGGTACTTACATTCTCCCATACATCGACGGCGACAACAAATTTACACCAGTGGTAAATATGAGGTCGTCCATCTTCCTCGCTGGCCCTTGCCCTCGTGAAAACTACGGCGAAGACTGGCGTTTCGAAGCGGCGACAATTCTCCGTCGTCTCGGCTTCAAGGGAAACATCATTTCTCCAACAAACGATCACTACATGGAAATGCGCAAGAACTACGGTCTTGAAATGCTCAGTCAGCAGACCGAATGGGAACGCCGCATGATGCATACTTGCTCTGCGCTCGTGTTCTGGGTTCCGCGTTCCGAGAAGTGGCCAGCCTTTACGACCAACGTAGAATACGGCGAATGGTACAAGAAGGAAGGCGTGTTCTTCGGTTATCCGGAAGGCGCTATCAAGAACGAATATCTTGAACTGAAGCTTCAAGAACAAAATAAGACGGCATACCATACTCTTGAGGACATCCTCAAGGCCGCCATGGATCACATCTACCGTCCATCTGACAGTTACTTCACGGCTGACACGCACTTCGGCCAAGAGCGCACTCTGCAGCTTTCTCGCCGTCCGTTCGCCGACGTCGAGGAAATGGACTTGACGATGGTCTCCAACTGGAACAAGCGTGTCCCAGAATCTGGAATCGTGTATCACGCTGGCGACTTGATCGACCCGGCGCAAATCGACAAGTTGTCGACTGTACTCAGCAACCTCAACTTTGCTGAACTGCACTGGGTTCTCGGTAATTATGACCGTAAGGTCAAAGAACAGATTCTTGACGCAATTAGTAGCGTTGGACTGGAAGACCGCCAAATCTATGTGTATGACGTTGACAATCCGTGTTATGTCAACCTCAAGAAGGAAGACGGCAAGGAAGTTAAGTTCCGCGTCATCCACGAACCCGCCGACTTCGAATATCACGACGACATCGACGTCACGTATTTGTTCGGCCACATCCACGGTCGTTCCTTCGCCAAGCGCAACGGTTTCGACATCGCTTGCGACTACAGCAACTATACGCCGCTTTCCAGCGAACAGGTGCTCTGGTTCAAGAATGCCATGCAGTACTGGGACAAGAACGTGTACTGCGACCGCGTTAACCGTGTTTCCGACACGGTCGAATACACGCTTGACGCGACCGAGCGTTCGTATCACTGGCCGAAGCAAGCTATCAGCAGCTTCATGCGTCTGCCGGAAGAACAGCGCCTTGTCACGTTCGGCAAGCAAGAGACGACCTATCCGATTGCGGAGATTGACTTTGCAACCGCCGTCGGCACTGTAAAGGAAATCACGCCGGACAACAAGCTGGTCATCAAAATCAATAAGGATTATCCGCAAGGCCGCGTGATCGCCAAGATGCTTGAGGATAAGCTCCCAGTCAAGTATTACCTTGCTGGGGCCGCAGACGGTTCCATGATTATCGAGCGGGATATCAAAGATCCTAGCGCGACGATCACTGAAGCTCAGCTCAAGTACGAATAACCTAGTACGGCTTGCCACTGCAAGCCGTTTTTGCTATATTGGCCGTTATGAGTTATTCTATAGACGTATTTGTCGAGAAGAAGCCCAAGGGAGCCGCTACATGGCAACTAGTGGGCTCCAGTGCGCTGATGGAATGTTGTCAGCACCTTATCATCAACGATGACGACTTTGACCATAGCGATATCGACGGCGACGATTTCTATGATATGGACGAGCCAGTGTCCGACGGTCTACAGAAGTGCTTCGAGAACGGCATCGACGGATACATCGTTCGCGAATGTTCTCTTGATGAATACGAGGCGCGTTGCAAGAAGCATGTAGATGCCTTCGAGGATTCTCTGCGCGTAGGATTTAAGGCGCTCGGAATTGCTTGCGACATGAACGACTACGGCGACGTGCTTGATTTGCATAGGGAATCCAACAAGAAGTACACCGCCGACGGAGATATCCGAAAGGGATATAACCAGTTAACTTTCCCGGTCGACAAGAATTTGTTCGTTGAATTGAACATGAAGACGGCTCGATACAAGAAGGCCCTTATGTGGCTTGGCTTGATGTTCCATATCGTCGAGGAACGTGACACCGAATATCGTCTGGTGTTCGTGAGGATTTACTAATGAAAGTTTTGAGCTTGTTTGATGGCATCGCGTGTGGACGTGAGGCTTTACGACAACTGAATATCTACGTTGAGCGCTATGTCGCCTATGAGATAGAGCAGAGCGCGATCAACATCGCATTGAACAATTTCCCGGACATAGAAGAACGCGGCGACGTGTTCGATGCCGACTTCAAGGAGTTCAAGGGATTCGACTTACTAATCGGTGGAAGCCCTTGTACTAACTGGAGCATAGCCAAGGCTGGGCATGGACGCGAGACGACAAATTCTGGTATAGGTTGGGAACTGTTCTCGCAGTACATCCGCGCTTGGAAGGAATCTGGGGTTCCGTACTATCTGTACGAAAACAATGCATCCATGTCCAAGGAAATCCGCAACGCGATATCGGAAGCGTTTGGACACGAACCGCTTGAAATCAATTCGGCCTTGGTATCCGCGCAGACGAGAAAGCGCTTGTACTGGACGAACATTCCTGGGGCTTGTGTACCAGAAGACCAAGGGATAAAGCTGTCCAGCATCATCGAGCACGGCGTCGTAGACCGCGAGAAGTCATTGTGCTTGGCTCGCCGCTACGCTGGCTTCCAAGGATCGCAGTCGTACCTCTGTAGACGCTATTTCGGCAAGTCCATGGGGCAAGCAGTGTTCGAGGGCAATCCGGCCAATCTGAAGGCGCTGTATCTGCAGAACGACCGTTTCACCGATGAAGAAGGCGAGGCGACTGGCTGCATAATCCGCCCGATGACCGTGACCGAGTGCGAACGCTTGCAGACCTTGCCGGACGGTTACACCGACGGTGCTGGATGTACTCGCGTACAGCGCATCGAGGCGATCGGAAATGGCTGGACGGTCAATGTCATAGTCCATCTGATGAAGTCGCTGGAGTCGTTTAATTACGATTTGGGCCCAGCTCCGATCGAGGCTGGGTTCATCTACACACCGTCTCGTCTGGACGTGGTTGGCGGTTTGACTGACGACGATGTCAATGAGCTTTCCGATACGTGCGAGGTGTGCGGAAAGCCTATCAAACACATCAAGAACGCGGTCGTGGACGTGAACGAGAAGCTGCACCCGATTTGCATTGACTGTGAACTGGATTTAAGGGCTGGCTTACGCCTACGCGACATGATGGCCTCTGCCAATGTAGGCACGGTAGACGCGCTACTAAGATGGATTGAATCAAACAGACACCTCGTAGACAAACCGGAGTTCATGCGATGATTGACGAAATGCTAGACAAGGACGACGCTTACAGTCCGATACGATTCTCTCGTAACTATTTCGACGAGCCGACTAAAGTTCAGCCTTACTGGATCAGCAAGGTATTCGTGAAGAACATGTTCGGCATTGGTCGCAAGGAAGGCACTGCCGAAATCGACTTTCTCGGAAAGCCAGCGCTCACCGCACCCAACGGATATGGAAAGACGCTTCTGTTCAAGCTGATTAACGCTGTAATGGAAGTGGCCAACGGACGGTATCCAGACACGCTGGTAAAGCTGTCGAAGACGATAGTCTCGACCGAATGGGACACCCACACGAACTATCATCATCTGTTCGACGAAGTCGCCGTGGAGACGGTTGGCGGACATGTCTACCGCATTGTCACTGAGGACTATTCCACCGCGTCATACGTCTTCGAAAAAGATGGTGAACCGTATGCAATCCGTGATGGAAAGTTCGACGCGATTGTTCCGCCGCAGCGTTCAGAGACGGCTGGTTGCTATCTGTTGCCTACTGGCAGACTTGCAGCGCCCGATGCGTACATTTACGACATGCTGTGCAACTGCGGAGGAAAGGTGAATTACACTTTCCTCAACAAGTGGTACAACTTGATGATCCAAGGGGTCGACGTCGACGATCCGACGGTGGATCCGAACCGTGTCATGAATCGCTATGTGGATATCCCTTATGACGAGAACAAGACCTATGCGGCCAACTGCAAGGAGATTGTCGCATGGATGTCCAAGCGCCAGTTGAGCCATGGCGAGGCGGAACTGATGATGCAGCTTATGGCGATGATCAGCGGCTGCAAGGTCGTGCTGATCGACGCCGCCGAAATCGGTCTTCATCCGTCCACTCAAATCGACTACATGCGCTTGCTGTCCGCGATGTACCAGAAGGGCGTACAAGTGCTGTTCACGACCCATTCGCCGTCGATGTTCGACTTGAACTTCTCTTATTCGAACGACTTGTTCGAGATATTCGGCGACGACTCCGACGAATAGTTTTGGCATTACACGAGCTGACGGTGGCGCAAGGCGAAAGCTTTGCGCCATTGTTATAAACTATGAATGAATTTTTCATAGCACAGGTACCAAAATGCTAGAACCAAAACAGATGTTTACAGCGGCCATGGATCGTCTGGCCGAAATCTACGCTAACGAACCCGCAAAGCTCGAAGCGATGAACCTCACCAAGGAAATTGCCCTCGAATCGTTCGGCGACGTCGGCGGTCTCTCCGGTAGCATTGGCACTGAAACGGTCAGCTCGAAGCGCAGCCGTCCTCAGACTTACAGCAATGCACCGGGACTTTCCTCTATGCAGTCTCCGAAGCCGAATGCTCGTTCGCTTGCTGGCGCAATGACGCTTATCCGTAAGTGGGCTAAGAGCGATCCGGTCGGCTGCCAGAAGTGGGTCAACGACACCCTCATCAAGGACATCGAGAATACCGCAAGCACCAAGTTCAGCAACTTCAGCGACGACTGGAAGAAGGCGTTCGATGACGAAGTCAGCGGTGCTGCCGACAAGCAGCGCGAAAAGCTTGCTGCTGACCTTGCCGCCAAGAAGGAGAAGGACGACCGCAAGGCTGGCGAGAAGTTCGCGAAGGATCAAGAAAAGGCATTCTGGGACAAACAGAAGGCAATGGAAAAGGCTGACAAGCACCAAGCTCACGTAGACGCCCTCAACAAGATGGACGCTGAAGACGCCGAGTATGAAAAGGCTCGTGCCGACATCCAGAAGAAAGGCGGCGATCCGGAAATCTACAAAGACACCAAGAAGCGCGGTATGTTCAACAAGCTCGGTCGCGGATTGAAGCGCATGTGGCACTCTCTGCACGAAGCTGCTGAACAAGCAATCAAGGATGGCGACATGGCCAAGCTGGAGTCGATCAAGGCCCAGATGCTCGAAATGAAGTCGCTCTTCGAGGCTGCTGGCGTTGACTTCGACGCTGTGATTATCGGCTAATTCTAGTCGAAAACCGCAATTTGACGATTCCGAGGACGCTCGGAATCGTTTTTGTTTACTATTTTTTACAAGAAAATGTAACAAAACTATTGACAAAAATGAAAATAAGAGTTAATTTAATACCAGAACCAAACAACAAGAGGTAGATTTATGTTCAAGAATATCTTCAAGCGCTGCTGGATCGCCGAAGAAGTCGTCCGTTACTTGGTATCGCTGCCGCGTTTCTTCCGCGTGTCCTATACCGTCGACGTCGGTGGACGCAGTGTCAAGTTCCCTATCCGAGACGAAGACGGAAATCTTTATGAATTTAACCGCCATGACCGCAGAGTGACTGGCATCGTGGTGAATTATCAAGACAACGACTATGGCTGCGAAACGTACTATGTCGATGACATTGTCGATGCCAAGTGCATTCCGTACATGAAGGAAAAGTTCGACA
Source organism: Fibrobacter sp. (assembly GCF_045112255.1). Taxonomy (GTDB): domain Bacteria; phylum Fibrobacterota; class Fibrobacteria; order Fibrobacterales; family Fibrobacteraceae; genus Fibrobacter. Next base: position 18,689 of record NZ_JBGUHR010000023.1, on the reverse strand, counting down.
AGCTGTTCGAACGTTTCCCGGTGTCCAAGGCGAAGATCAAGGCCAAGCACTTGTATGACATGCAGTGCAAGCTCCGCAAGGAAATCGAACGTGTCACGAAGGTTGTCGGCGCATACGACGGCAAGGACATTGTCTATAATCTGGGCGCACTTGATGACGCGCACCGTAACAGCATCCTCGATACCGTGCGCCGTTTAGGCAGTGACTGCGTGTCGACTACCTTGTTGATCACTGTATCTGGTTCTACCGACGAGGAAATCGGCGCTACTTTGAATGAACTCGCGATGGTCGATGCCGCCGAAATGGAAAAGTTTGTCCAAGCGGCTGGCGGCGACGACGAGAACGACGGCGACATCGAGTGCATTTTCCCCGAAAATTAACAGTTGCCAACGTCATTGGATTTTCCTATATTTCTATTACATACGAAATAGAAGGACAAATCCATGAAAACTTTGAGCAATCTGGACTACATTAACCTCTTGGAGAAAATCCGCCAACGCGCATTTGACGCTTCGGCAACCTCGTTAATAGATTACATCGACGGTCAGATCGATGCCATCCGAATGATGGGCGATACGCCGATCAATGGAATTCCCGGCCTGGACAATACCATTCCGCGCAACTTGGTGAACGAAGGTTCCACGGTGGCTACCATTACTCCGGTAGCAACGCCGACGCCAGCACCGACGCCTCGCTTCCGTGGCGCTGACATGTAGGAGGTCGGTATGCCGGAGAATATTGTTCTCAAGCTTGTTACACCGACGAATGTTGACTGGCAGTCTTGGCTTGACAACCTTGAGATGCCGCATGGCGCTTCTCTTAGCGATAGCGAGGCAGTAGTCGGTGCTATCAAGGCCGCCTTGAAAAAGCAAGGCCATAATATCTTATAGAATTTGTTGTCTGGTTCACCGGATGCGCTTGGCGGCGCATCCGGCTTTTCGTGTTTTTTGCTAAAGGAGAAAAGATGGCGTTACACGATGACTTTTTTGGGCTGTCGCTCTTCGACATGCGAAAGTGCATTGCGGAGAAGGCAAAATGCAAGACGCAAGATGCAATACCAGCCGCGCACCGATTACGAAAGAAGGTCGGTGCGCTGAAGGGTAAGACAAAAGAAGACAAGCTTGATACATTACTAAAAGCTACTGGTCTTACCAAGAACGCATCGGCCTACGACCTACTTAACGGATGTCTCGATATGTGGTGGACTGAACTGAAGTCCGCCATCGAGCCGTATGACCGCGCCGCACACGAGACGCATCCTCGTGCGCTTCCTATCCGCCGTAAGTACAAGAAGGCCACAGAATACTGGTCTAAGTACAAGTTCTCCAAGAGATCCGAGTTCGACGCCGTGCTGCAGAAGTACAAGTGCAAGGACGTGGAGTTTCCATACCTCACCGTCGTCGGAACCTTGTTCGAAGTGCAGCTCGCCAACAACAGCATCAGCGAATGGCCGTTGAAGTCCAATGTGTTCGACATCAACGACGAGGATCCAATCGAGGAACTTGGCGACGACATGGACGCATAATAGAGTAATTTCTGCATCATGATTATTTACATACCACCACAAGCACGAGAAAACGTATCCGAGTTCCTTTCGGACTTCGAGAATACGCTGATCGAACTCGACGTCCCGGTGTGGAAGGTCGCGCTTGGGGGCTTATTCCTTGTAGCTCTCTTTGTGGGAACGTTCATCGGTATGTTTCACCTCATGATGTGGTTATTATGAAGATTTGCGGTATAGACCCTTCCATGAAATCCAGCGGACAAGTCGTCATGACCCTTGACGACGATACGCTCGATGTTGTCGATATTCAGTTCTACGGTTATACGCATACCAAATGTTATGCGATCGACGAAGGCAATGTACATATAACATATCTGGGCAGTTATGAATCTTGTCTGACTCGCTGTATTCCGGATCGTCAAGAGCAGACGTTCGGCATTATTAAAAGCCATCTGGACGGCGTGTCGTTTGTCGGCATGGAAGACTACGCTACGTCGAAGGCGAAGAAGGAAAGCGGAAGCATATTGCAGATCGCCGAGTTCTGTGGCGGCATACGCTACATGATGTACACGATGGGAATCGGCATCATCAACTTCGGCATCGGCCAGATCAAACGATTCGCCACTGGCAACGGTGACGCTGGCAAGCCAGACATGTGCTTGTCCTTCTTGCACGAGTATCCGCAACTGTATCCGTCCGACATCTTCGCCAAGCTGAAGGAGTTCGAGTCTCCGCACAACGACTTGTGCGATGCGTTCTGGATGTGCGAGATATTGCGCAGCTGCATGAAGCTGGAAAAGTTTGGGCCCCAGTCTCTTGACGAAACCAAGTACGCTTTCTTGACGACTACGGTGACGAAGGGCGCTCTGTCTCTGGCGGAATCTCCTCTGATGAAGAAGGGAGTTCCGTACGAGCCAGTAAGGAAGAAAAAGAAATCTAAAAAGAAAAAGGAAAAGAACAATGACTAAAGCAGAAGAATTCAAGCAGAAGGCTGCGAACGCTCGCAGCAAGGCCCCGGCAGTCCTCAAGTACGAGGCTTTGCTGGAAGAGATCGATACGGCGGCCAAGGCTGGTATGGTGGCTCTCCCGCAGACGAAGTTCACCGTCGAAGGTCTGAAGTACACCAGAGGCGGCTTCGGCGGCCTTGACTATCAGGCGCTCTACGACGACCAAGAAGCTGTCTATGACCTTCTCCGCAAGGACGGCTTTGACGTGCGTGAATCGGATCCGGATGTGCCGTCGACCCTCGACATCAATCTGACTCAGGAAGCTCGCCAGAAGATCGAACTGACCAAGATGATGATCGAGAAGGAAGTTCTCATCATCTGGGACACCGAAGAGTTTGACAAGTAATTGTAAGCAAACTTTTACACGAAAATCCAGCAAAAACGCTGGATTTTTGCGTTTTTGGCCCAACTGTCAGATTATGACATTCGATTTAAACTATATTTCTCTTTACAAAAACGAAGTTAATTACTATAATTATCCTAGAGGTACATAATGAATACTATCACATCTTCTTACAAGATCTCGCAGGGCTTCTGCGTAAACGAATACGAACTAAAGGACACCGACGTCAAGGACGAAGTCAAGGTTCGCGAACCCATCAACCACGTCTTCTGCTGCGACATTTCTGGCAGTATGTGGCGTAGCCTTCCCAAGATGCGTGAACAGTTGAAGAACCGTCTCTCGTCCATCGTCGAAGAAAACGACACAATTTCCATCATCGTCTTCGCAGACCCGGAAGACTGCGTGGTCGTCAAGGAACATGTACACTGCAACAACGCACGTGAACTTGCCGAACTCCATAAGGCTATCGACCGTTTCTTGGTCGATCAGGGCTGCACCGACTTCTATACGCCGCTTGAACTTACTCGTAAGCTCATCCGTCCGAAGGAACGCTACAACTTCGTGTTCTTGTCCGACGGCTACCACAACTGCTGCAGCTACGACAAGGTCATCGACTCCCTCAACAAGCTTGCTCCGGAAATCGCCCAGTGTACCGTGATCGAATACGGCTACAACGCTGACAGTGACCGTCTTTCCCAGATGGCAGAAATCCTCGGCGGTTCCAAGATTCCGTCTGCCGACTTTGACGAATACGTTCCGATCATGGAAAACGTGTTCAAGGGCGGTGCGGTCGCACCCAAGGTCAAGGTGTTCGTCACTGCCGACGTCAAGAACTTGATCAAGCCGATCGTCATCTTCATGAACGAAGGTACGAGCCAGGTGACTTCTGTCGTTGTTGAAGACGACGGCTACGCACTTCTTCCGACTTCCGTCAAGAAGTTCTGGACGGTGACTCGCAAGAACAGTGCGGTAACTATCAGCCAGAAGCCGATCGACATTGACGGTTTCTACGCTGTCGCCTACATCCTTGCCGACAAGCTTGAATACGACCTCGTCGAAGACTTGCTCTACTACATCGGCGACAAGAAGTTCATCAGCCAGTATCAGTCTTCCTTCGGTAAGCAGAAGTTGTTCGTGTTCCAGAACGACATTGCCGCTGCCGTGTTCGACAAGACGCTTCGCGGTGAAATCGATCCGTCCTACAAGGCTTCCGACGACCGCTATTGCGTGATCGACTTCTTCAACGAATTGTCGACCAACGAAGACAACCTCGTCCGTGTCGCTTCCGAAGACTTCAACTACAACCGCATCGGCGCAAAGTCCGTCGACAAGGTTGTCCTCACCGACGAAGAAAAGAAGGCTCTCGCCGAAGCCAAGTCTGCAGCGGCTGCCGAAGCCATCCTCAACAAGGCCAAGGAACGTCAGGTCAAGATGACCAAGATCGACAAGGGCTATCCGCTCGATTCCTTCGTCTGGAACGAAGACCGCGCAAACCTCGGCGGCCTCTTCAACATCGAAGTGGAACTCGAATTGCCGGAAAACAAGTTCGGTCTCACCAAGGTCAACTCCACCATCTTCCGCAACTATACCATCATCAAGGATGGTATCGTGAACATTCCGGTGCTTCCGTTGATCATCACCAAGGACACCCTCAATGCTATCAAGAAGCATGACGGCGTCGTGGTGACTGTCCAGAAGGAACTCGACAACGGCATGACTCAGTGCTTGGTCGATATCTCCGCACTTCCGGTCATCAACAAGAAGAAGATCAAGGGCGCTAAGAAGGCCGAAATGACCAAGCTCGCCTTGAACCTCACCGACAGCAAGTTCTGCTTGAAGTACCTCAAGTCTCTCGTGACTAAGGCTGCTCCGGCACCTCTCAGCGAAGGTTACACGCCGGAACAAGCCGACTACCTTGCTTCCCTCGGCATCACTTCCAAGGGCTACAATCCGCCGAAGGAAGCTGTCAAGGACGGCGACTTCTACATGGCACCGACCATCAACTCCGCCTTCAAGGGCTTCTCGTCCGAACCGAAGATCTCCGACGTTCTCGACAAGGTCAAGGGTGGCAAGAAGCTTACTCCGTCCGTGGAATACATGGCCGCCGTCATCAAGCGCGTGGACGAATACCTCGCCAAGAACTCTACCGACGCTAACCGTGAAGAAGTCATCAACCAGATGATCGCCGACATGGAAGCCGACAAGAAGAGCTTCGCTCGTCAGCTCGCACAGATGAAGTTCGCAATGTTGGTCAGCCGCAAGTGGTTCGAAGGTTCCACCAACTTCGACGACAATACGGATACGATCCATTCCCAGTACGGTCTGGACATGTTGATCGAATACCGCTTCGTCGACAAGAAACAGAATCTTTAATACAACATATTCGGTTCAATCACAATCAAGGGGTTCGGCTATTGCCGAGCCCCTTTCTTTTTGCTATATTTGTTGGCATGAATGAAGACATGACTATCAAAGGTGGCCAGTACATGCCGTTTCGTTCGTCCGTAATCATGGACATGAATGGCAATGTATCTGAAGTCCACAACATGAACGACTGGATCAAGGACACGAAGACTCGCGTCCTCAATATTACCCACGATGACTTGGACGGAGCAGTAGCTGGTATCGTTGTGCGCAACGTGTATCCGGCTTGCATCACTGTCCGTACGAACTACAGCGGTCAAGTGTATCGTGACGCCATCGACGCTATCTCGAAGCCGGAGACCTATGACGCTATCATATTCAGCGACTTCAGCCCGGACGACAATATGATCGACGCCGTACACGCTGTACGCAAGCCGTACTTGGTAATCGACCATCACCAGACCGCCATCGTGCGACCAGATGATCCGTATGGCGAATATTTCGTCAAGGAAGGCCGTTGTGGCGCTTTGCTGTGCTATGACTACTTCAAGGGCATGGCTGACTTGGAAAAGCTCTATCAGCTGTGTGTGGTGACGAATGACCACGATCTGTGGCTGAGAAAGATGATTCCGATTTCGGACGATCTGAACACGCTTCTGTACGAATACGGCTACGAAGAATTTATGACAAAGTTCATGAACGGTCTTGAACCAGATGGTAGCCTTCCGGACGACGCTCGTTCTATCCTCGCCAACCACGAGCATGAGGTGGAGGAATACATCGCTACGTGCGTCCAGCACGAGCTTCCGTACAACGGCCACTACATCGAGTGCAACAAGTTCAATTCCGACATCAACATGCGCATGACGCCGAAGTACGACTGGCTAGTCATGGCTGGAACCGACGGCGTAGACCCAGGAATGACAAAGCTGTCCTTCCGCACGAGGCGAAAGGACATCAATCTCGGTCAAGCTATCAAGGAATTTGGTCGAGGCGGCGGTGGCCATCCAGCCGCAGCTGGTCAAGTGATTCCTACGGCGGAACGTGATGAATTCATCCAGCAGTTGGGTGACAAGTTGTTTGGGGAAAAATAAGAAAAGCGGCTCGATTGAGCCGCCTTTTCTTTTAGAATATCTCGGTTAAGTCTTCTGGATCGTCGAACAGCATGTCGTCCTTCGATACGGTAATGTCTGACCAATCATCGAAGTTGATTTCGTCAGCAGTCGGCTGCTTCGGGTTCTTGGTGGGGTTCGGAAGAGTATTCTTGATCCTTTCGGTCTCTATGTTCGAGTAGATATCGTCGGTGATTCCAGCATCTTCTGGAGCGACATTGACTTCTGGACGAGCCGTCATTTCAGTCATTTCCATCAAACCGAACACGCCACGGATCGAGTTGATTTCGTCGCGTTCAGCTTGGGTGGCCGCTTGCGCTTCAAGCTGGGCGAGCGTGTCAACGAACGTGTTGTCGGAACCGAACTTGGCGACATAACGGCCACGTACGTTGTTGATGATGTCACGTTCGGCTTGTGTTGCTGAAACGGACTCCAGCATTGCGAGAGATTTCATGAAAGTCTGGTTGACCATAGTATATCCTATTGATTCTGATTGCAGTTTATCAATTATTCGTGGAGATCGTCGGCTGATTAAGATTTGACGTTACGTCAATGCCAGTTTCTGCCTCGAAGGCATATCGGGCTATCTGGGGAATAGACTCTTTTACAGACTCGCTTAGTCCGTCAATGGACTTCACATAGGAGTCGAAAAGGCCAAAACTCTCTTGAATATTCATAAAACTTACCGTAATTGGTTCGCATGCAGTTTATCACTTGTCGAGTTAAGGGATATTTACTATATTGGGCGGTATGAATAATAAGCCACTTGATAGATTGGATGCGATTACACTGCATGGCCTCATGAGAGCCATCATGTCTGCGCATTTTGAGGATGCTATGGACGCCAAGGCCAGTGTCACTGAAGGGTTCGGCTGGTCGCCGGATGACTCCAGGGCCAAGGCGCTTGAACAGTCCCTATGTACATTGTTCCAGTGCGTCGATAAGTCGATGGCGAACGGAACGCTTACTCCGTTCAAGGGCGACTATATCAAGTGGCTGGAAGACTTGGGATTGATCTCTCCCAATACGAAGCAAGGTGTAGGAAATGCACAGCAAAAGCAGTGATTTGATGAAGCGCGAGCTTGCCGAAGCCGCTAAGTCGGTGACTGAAATGTCTGCGACTATGGCTCGTGTCAAGGCGTGTAAGGCGATGTATGTACTTGATTCTACCGTCCGTACAGTAGTGGACGGCCAGACGGTTGTTAAGCGCATGACGACGTACCATCCGACGAAGAAGGCGGCGTTCATCCGAATGTCCGAACAGTATCGAGAAGTTACCGGGAACGCGCTCACCGGGCGTGACGACTTCGTACGGTTCGAGACGGATGACCAGTCGGTGGTCGCAATGTTCGAGATTTACAAGCCAGCGGTAGGGTAATGGAAGAGCAACAGCAACAGCCTCTGCCGAAGTTCACTGTGGACAACATGTTGTACCAGATGTGCGTCAGCAGTGCATGGCGAGAGGAATTCGACGTGAAGTCGGCCACATATACGGAATACTGGCCGAACGGCGAGATCCGTATGCGCCAATTCGAGACGGTCGATATCCCTATGGATACCGAGCTTACCTTGATGGAAAAGTATTCCGCGCTCGAACTGATCCAGAAATATTTTGATAATGATGAAGTTGTCATATCCGCAATGAACAATCACAACATGTTTGCGACCCGTAAAGACGGCGATAAAGTGATTGTGCTTGGATGGAATGACCGAAGTAGGTAATTATGGCTAAGGCACCAGAAATTCGCAGTTCTATTGTTTTCGATGAAGTAAATGCTACGTTAAACCGTGTTCAGCTAGTGATGAACAATAGCGATGACCCAGTCGAAGTGTTTGTAGCTGCCCAAGTGAGTAATGTATTGAGCAATGTGATTGCCGACGTAGGAATGCTGTTGATGAATCCGTCGCTCGACGCGACTGCAGAACAGTTCGTGAAGGCACTAAAAAAGCAGAATTCTGAAGAAAATCCCTTGCCAGAGGACAGGTGATTTGCTATATTACATAGCACATCAAAATGAACATCTAACAAGGAAATCTTATGGCTGAAAAACTTTCTAAAATCGGTAAAAACTCTGTTGTCGCACTTGCTATCGTCGGCGCGATTTCCGTTGTGCTTACGATCGTCCGCGTGGTCGTGGCTCGAAAGAACGAACAGCAACTCAAGGCCGAACTTGATACAGCGAATGGCGACACTCAGGAATAGCCTAGTTGAATGTGTGTCCTGTGGGGCGGCGGTCTTTGACCGCCGTTCTTTTGTTTGTTGTAAAATTTCATAAACGGTGTACAAATCACGAAATAATTGCTATATTATGAGTGTGGCTGACGAAAGTATCATAAAAACGATAGATAATGAAGTTGAAAAACTTACGAAAAGCATCCAAGAGGGGCAACCCTTACACATGCGCGACGAGCGCATGGCTCCGGATGACGGCTACGGGAACTACATCACAATAGTCGAAGCTCAAGTTACCGACGCGATACAGTATGAAAAGAAGGCGGCGGTCGCTTCGCTCAATGCTTTAAAACGAACCTTACTGGATAATGGGATATGACTGAAACTGAAGAAATACTTTCGTTTACTGACAAGCCGTTCAGCGGATTACTACGATATCTGCTGTCGCACGGCTACAGGTCTAACGGCGGCCAGACAGACCGCGCACACAACTTGAACAAGGTCGTGTTTCTAGCCCACGACAAGAGTAAGCACCTCAAGGTGACTGTATGGCACATGTGGCTTACTCCAGATTCCTTCGGAATCTCGTCGCCGGGCTTAATAACGGATATCGACGTAAAGGATCTCGAACCAAAGGAAGATTTGACAAATGTTCGGACTAATTGACGACTTGTGGGACAAGTATCGCGACGACGTCGCGTCAATCGCTGGAAATATTGGCATCGGAAGCGATACGCCTAACGACAAGCTTACCATCTTGTTCATCGCATCGAAGTGCGGCATCATCGAGATCGAAGGCGACAACGCCAAGTATGTCGACGACATGATGAAGAAGAACGCGACGACTGGCCACATCGAGGGCAGCGTGAAGTCCGTATTTGATGACCCCGATTTTAAGGCGCTATTCTAATGCACGTGAAGTACGAACCGACAAAGGATGTTGTTCAAGCCGTCGAAGGCGTGACGCCGCAAGCGGAGCTTGAACTGCATGTATTTACCGACAACAAGGACGAAACCTTCGACGAGGCCATGCTTCGTGCGCTGCGTTCTATGCAGCTGCAGCTGAAGGCAAGCGGCGTTTCCGATCCGATGATCGACAATACGGTGAAGGCTGCGGTTCCTATGTTGGCCGTGCTTATACGACAGATAAAGAAGAAAACGGCAAGCTACCGAGAATCTAATTTTCCACACTAACAACAATCCCAGGACACCACACACATGACAGCAAAAGCGATTCGTGATCGGTTTCGTGACGAATACCATCGTGCTAAACTCGCAATACCAACCCGTGACGTAGAGGCGGTCTACGTAGAGCAAGCCAAAAAGGGCAACAAGGCCGCACTGCGAATGCTTGTAAACAAGTACATTCCGTTCTTGTACAAGATGGCAAAGAAGCTCAGCGACGCCTCGTACAATCTGACCGAGGACGAAATGGTGAACGCTGCCGTGTTCGGTATGCAGAAGGCCGTGGATGCTTTTGATCCGACGCTTGGCATCGCCTTCTATACGTACTATGCGCCGAAGGCCATGAACGAAATGCGCAAGGCTGGATTCGATAGCTTGCTGGTGCATCGACCGGAAAACCAGCTCAAGTCCAAGGACGTAAACAAGGTGTCCGTTGCGATGGTCGACATCGAGAAGCACAACGACCACGAGCTGTCCATCATGGATAGGCTGTCTAGCGGAATCGCCACCGATCAAGAGACCAAGGACAACGAGAACAAGGCTCTCGTGGACGAGTTCATGTCTCTGCTTCTCCCTACTGAACATGACGTAATGAGCCGTATCTACTTGTATGACGACGAGGACGTGACGCTTCGCAGCGTAGGCACCGACATTGGCGTGTCTCACGAACGAGTACGCCAGCTCAAGGCGTCCGCTATCCGCCGCATCCATAATACTGCGAAGTACCATGACATGATGGCCGAACAGGCGTATCTCCACAACGAGGCGATATGAGAAACGACGACGAACTTCTGCAGCTGATCCGAGCCGACAAGCGCAAGAAAGTGGATCCGGTTCATATCGAGCTGAATATCTTCCCAGATAACATGGGTGCCGACCATGAGGTATTCGCCGAAGAGCGAGTCGATCTCGATGTCGCTCGGTTCACGATGGATCAAGAGTCCATCGTCGCCCAGATCAAGATCGCTACCAAGCTGGACGAATTTATCCGCAATCTGGAAAAGCTGCGCAGCAACTACGTCAAGCAGCTTGCGGTCGCCTATGGGCCTCTTATGAAGGAATTCTATGCCCAGTATAGCGCCGCATACCTCAAGAAGACTCCGGATCTGTTCGAAATGCGCCAAGTAATGGCGCATATCAGGACGTTTGCGAAGGAACTGGCCTTGCGTGAAGACAAAGATGAATCTATATTTGACGCTAGGCGTATTGAGCGCGAACTTGCTAATTTGACGGAGGAACCCGATGGCAGTAATGATTGATGGAAATAGCGTTGTGCGGCTGTTCGAGAACAACTTGTTCGACTACGACAAAGACCGCCAGTTGATGCTGTATAACGAGAATGGATTGAGCTTGGAATTTTCAGTACCTTGGCTGAGCCTTGAGGTTGGTAAGACGTACGACCTCGCGAAGGTACGTGCGGCGCTTGGTGAAATGATGCGCAACGTAAGCCACACCGAGGCTATCCGCAAGAAGATGGACGATCCGAAGTTCACCGAAATGCTGTCAAAGGAAATGACCGCATTCGGCATGCAGCATATTCAGGATACCGAGACGTTCGCTTACGAAGAAGACGGCAAGTACCTTTTTGGGGTCGAGCTGGAATACATCGTCTCGCTTCTTGTGATAAACGAAGGAGAAACAGTCACGTCGTTGCTGACCGCAATGCGTGACGATGCACGAGGTAAACGCGATGGGAAGAAAACCGAAGAAGCAAATTAACGAGGAACTGCTGGACGATGGTCTCGAACAGACGGCGGAACCGATTGACGAAACACTAGACGAGGAACCGGAAGATGTCGAAGAAACACAAGAACTCTCGTTCGGAGACGACTCCTACAGACGACTTGGAGAAATCCCAGAACTCGACGAGTGGAACTAACTCAATCAGAAACCTTGGGGCCACGCTTACGCCGCACAAGTACACGGCGACGTACGTTCGAGCTGGCACCCTTGGAAAGACGAAGAACGCCTTGCTGGTCATGTTGCGCGACGAGCAAGACCACTTGCTGTGCGACCACATCTGGGTAAAGTACTGCAATGCCTTCAAGCGTATGAACGCTGGCGACTTGATGTCATTCACGGCTACGCCGTACCGATACATCAAGGGGTACAGCGGCGATAACCATGCGATGTCTGATTTCTCGGTAGATGTCAGTCTGACGGATTTCCGACAAGTTCGAGTGGTAGGGCACAACCCGGTCGTCGAACAGAAAGTAAATGACCTAAAACAAAAATTCGACGAAGAAAAGGCTCGACAATAGTCGAGCCTTTTTTAATTGTTGTAGTCCTAGACTAGCGAGCCTTACGGAACTTCTTGTCGACAGCCGTCTGAACTGGTGCGTACTGTTCAGTTGCGCTAAGTTCGTCGACTGCGCTGCGGAGGTCTGCCGTAGACGTGTCATCGAATTCGGCATGTGAACCGTAACGGCTACCGAGCTCGTCGTTCTGATAGCGAAGGTCGTTCTTACAGTAGGTGATGACGTTTTCGGCAAGCTCGTTGTACGAGGAGTCGTTCGTCGTCTGCTGTACCTTGCCTCTGGAATTGTCTGCCATGAAGTCCATGATGTATTCGTAAATGTTGCACTTGTTGAGTGCAGCTACGATTTCATCATGAGCCGAATTGTCGTCTGCTGCGTCTGCGGCTTCGGCTTCGGGCGGGTTCATGTTGTCAACAACTTGGGCAATGGAATGGTTGAACGTGCTGATCAGACGATTCAACTTAGTGTGCGCTGGGTCGCGCTTGTTGTTCTTTGCAGCCTCGTAGCGTTCCAAATCGGCACCGCTGAACGGTTCGATAGCGGCTACGATTGCAGCGGCAATCTTGGCGTTGTAGTCATCGGCCATGCCGTCCTTTCTCAAGACGTTAATGAGGTCGTTGATTTCTGGCTTGGTGAGGATGTTATATGTACCAGCCTCATAGAAGCCGCTCAAGCGAGACAATACGCCCTTGCCGTTCTGGTTGTCGAGCGCAAGGAAGTTGGCGACTGGTTCGGACAAGAAAGTGTTTTCCTTGGTAACCAATCCGCGCTTCTTGGCATCCATGTACAAGCAGTACATAGCGACCATGTGACGGTTGATGATGCCCATGTCGCCACCACCGATAGAGACATCCATCGACACCGACTGTTTTTCTGGTTCTTCGGTAATGTAGATTCCGTTAGACTGAAGGTTGTAGCGTCCCTTGACTTGGAGCAAGAGTTCCCAAGTTGACCTCAAGTAATTGGCAAGTCCAGTCGGGTCTGACACGTTCTCGAAGTTGATAGACTGGGTTTTGTCCTCAGTGTTGATCTGGGCGTCGATGAAGTCGCGGCTAGGTTGTTCTTCTGGTTCCGGTTCTGGTTCCGGCTTGACCTTCGGCTTCTTGGTAGCAGTCTTCGGCGTTGCAGCCGTCGGAGTAGTGGTCGGCTGTTCAGTAGCGGTTGCAGTAGCGGTCGGCTGTTCAGTAGCCGGGGCGACCGTAGTTGCGGTGCTAGCGGCTTGCGTCGTGGTCTTTGCCGAAGACCTTGGCGGACGCTTGAACATGTTCGGAGCAGTCGTCTTGGTGAACTGGGTAAATTTGTTGTCGACGAAGTCATTGAGGACTTCCTTATAGTCGACGAAGGTATTGAAAGCGTCCGGCGAGATACCGATCTTGGCCATGTTCTGCTTGGTCTGGTTCAAGTCGCTGATGACGGCGTCGTCAACCATGCCGTCTTCGCCACGCCATTCGTTGCCGAGCACGATGTTCTTGATTTCGTTGTAGAAATCGTAGTCGGACTTCTGTTCTGGTGTAGAACTGATGATGGTCTTGAGGGCAGTGACCTTCGCTGGGTTGATGTTCTGTGCGAAATAGTCTGAGCTGCGCAACACGGCTTCAGCGGCCTTGGCAAGTTCGGCAACATAGGAACCAAGCTTGGCACGGCTATCGTCCGAAGTCTGGCTGGCTTGGGCAGTCTGGTTGGCTTGGGCAATCTGGTCTTCAAAAAGGATGTTGAAGATCTTGTTGACTGCTTCCATGTAAATTGCGTTGTCACTTGTCGTGATTTCGGCAATCTTGGATTCAAATAGGTTCATTGGATTACTCCGAGGCAATTTGATTTAAGTTTATCACATTTTTTAATTCGAAAATTGATAAACTGCGGGTATCGTATATAAGGTCTATTATGCTGTCGAATATCCAATTTCGCAAGTTGCTGAACAAAATTTTGAGACTGCCAGTCTGCGAAGCTACTGGCGCTACCATCAAAAGTATTCAGAAGCTGGCTCAGCCGGGAAGATTTTATGCCGATGTACAGTTTGGCCCTAACGCCAAGAATACTTGGCGCATCACGGCGGCTAACGACAAGATGATAATGGTCGACATGAACACTGGCTTTAGGGTTCCGGTCAAGTACAATGCCGAAACTCTGGAATTGGATCCGCAATGCGTTGAACTCATCAAGAAGGTGCTGGTTCCGCTTCAGTACAAGATAAGCGACGTCGTCGCTACGATCGCGAATGCGGCGGCCAGCTTTGATAAAGACCGTTCGGAAACTTACAGCAAGGTATATCTTCCTATCAGCCAATGCGTAGACGATTCCGGAAAGCTGAACTTGTCTGTGGTAATCAATGGACAAGACAAGGTTCAGTTAAAGGACATTGCGAATAATCCGATATTGAGCAGCCCGATTACGGCAGTGAACCATCTTACTTTGGACATCTACGGCTACCTTCCGCAAATCAAGCGTGACGTGCCGTATTTCCATCTCATTATTGACGACGGACAGCTGGCCGTGTCTCGATACATGTTTGTCGGCGGCAAGATTCAGCGTAGTAATGTGGTAGACCGCATTGACATCAACTCCGCAGTTTCTGCTGACAAGTTCGATGCCGAGCATCCGTCATTGCATGACCAGTTGACAAAAGCGGTAGAAAACTGGCACATCGGCCAGTATGATGCCGATTCCAACGGTAATGTTCCGAAGCGCACCCTCAAGGATGTTGCTCGCGCAGCGTTCGGATATGTAGGCGCGTTGAAGAGAAACAAGAAGAACGTGATTTACTGCCCGGCCAATGACCCTATCAATGTACCAGACGGATTCATCGCTGGATACGGTATCGACGATTTCTATGACTGCTATCCTAACACAAACATGGACATCAGCGTATATGTGGCTCGTTCATCTATCCGCAATGTCTGCATTACCTATGCTTCCAAGTTGATGGGCAATATCGCACGAATTTATGTCGACGTCGATTTGAACTCGCTTGAAAATCCGAAGGACTTGAATGACCGCAAAAACATATTCCTCGTCGCATCTCCGCTATCTAAGGCAGCTGTGGCTTATAACAGCGGCGCTGGCAAGTTGGAGACTGTCGATGGTTTGAACATTGTCAGTGCTATCTGTCTTGTTCGTGAGTTGATTGCATTGGCGGCATTCATGAATGACATCGCATTGCTTGTCAAGCACAACACCAGCGATATCATGCGAAGCGAACGCAATATCATGGACGAGGCTAATGCTATGGTTACGCAGACATTTGCTGCGTCGCCGTCTCCAAGTGTTCCGGCCAGCGGCAAGATTAAAATTACGTCTCGTACGAACAACATTAAAATTGTTATCGACTGCGCCGTTGTTCGTTCTTCGGATGGCTTTGTTATTGATTACAAGATCCTCAGTGGTGACACTTCCAAAAACGCATGGCATGTATTTGACAAGAACGGTCTGTCGATTTTGGAACAAGGCGAGCGCTATGATGATGGCGACACGACCGTCAATCTGGGTATGTTGCTTACCAAGAACATCCGTCAGTTGTTCGCAACCAATGTGATGCACGATGCTCGTGGCCGTGTCCTTCCCAGCAGCGCTAACCAGCAGCAGAAGGTATATAACGCAACTCGCTTCCAGAGCTACGACGACCTTGGCGGCGCATTGCTTGACGTTCGTGACGCGATTGTCAACACGTTCGGCCCAGGCATCATCGGTACTCCGGATGATCCGAGTAAGTTCAACAGCAAGATGAACACTTCGGACTACAACTCGAACGTGACGGTCAAGAACGGTAAGGACGAAAATGGTGAGGATGTTTACAAGCCGACTGCAGCAAGCTTTAGCTTGTTTGGTACTCGCGGTATCTTTGGCGGTGGCGGCGCGTTTACGGCAATGTACGATGAAAAAGGCGTTCCTCACGTTCGCTGCAGCTTCAGCAACGACTGGAAGGAAGTTACTCTGGATGGCGACCGTCTGTCCGAAGACTTCCTTCGTTGGTTCCTCTTGGATTGTCCGAACCAAGTCACGATTACTTTGCGCCGTGCGATAGAGAACGGCGACCTTGAGAAGACCGACGTGGACGGAAACATCATCTACAAGATAGATCCTCAAGTGGTCGAAATCTTGAAGTCTGGCTACGAAGGTGGCGAATCATCGGAGACGCCGTTTGACCGAGTGCCGAAAAAGAACTTGAAGGGTTCCGGTGCTGGCAAGATGTATATTCCGAAGTTCAACGTCGACGAGACCTATGACGAGGAAGATCCAGAAAAGACGCTTCGCGAATATGACGCAAAGCAGAAGCTGTACGACAACGACGATGATGACGAAGACGAGGATGAAGACTCGTTTGACTACGATAAAATGGGTGAACTCTTCTTCTAGCATTGACTTTTTCTGTGTAATGTCCTATATTTGGGACGTTATGCGCAAAATAATCCGTTAAAAACCTATATTTGGGACATTATGAGCAATATAGACAACATCAAGGAAACGAAGGCCCAGAGGGCCGCGAGGATTGCCGGAACTGGCAACGGTGCGACACTTCGCACCAGACTGGTTCTGGATAGGAAGAAATACTCACGGAAAATCAAGCATAAAGGACAATCCATCGCAAACGCGATGGATTTCGCTTTTATAGTGGACAATTTTGTGGGTTATTGCTATATTGTCCATCATGGAAAGAATAATATCAGATACAATGCCGTTAGGTGATCGTATCAAGTCGTACGAACACCAGTTCACTGGCTACACTATTGACTCGTCACTACCATTTATAGCTCGTGTGGACGGTAAGGCGTTCCATACCTATACAAAGCGTATGCGCAAGCCGTTCGACGAACGGTTCGTGAAGGCTATGCAAGAGACTGCAAAGAAGTTGACAGAAACGTTCGATCCTATTCTGTCCTATGTGCAGTCCGACGAAATCACGTTACTATTCAAGCCGACAGCGGAACCGTTCTTGAGTGGCAAGCTGTCGAAGATGAACAGCATCATCGCAGCGACGGCGACTTACTGGTTCAATCAGTTAATAGACCCAGAGACGCCGACCGTTGGCATTCCTATTTTCGATTGCCGCGTGTTCAACGTCCCGGATGAATGGGAAGCCGTCAACGCGCTTCGCTTCCGTTACCGTGACGCCGTGCGCAATGCGGTTAGCGCCGCAGCTCGATACAAGGTCGGTCACTCGAAGTGCAACGGACTGAATACCGACGAAAAGCTCAAGTTAATAGGCAGCGACTGGAAGGGCTATTCTGTAGCGGCTCGCTACGGTACTTTCTACCGTCGAGTCAATGTCGTGAAGCCAGTCTTGGTTGACCGCAGCAAGCTGAAGCCAGAAGTAGCCGCGAAGATTCCAGAGACTTGTATCCGTACCGAAATTCAGGAATACGAGGTGAAACTGGATACATCATGGGGTAATAGCCTTCCATATAAGCTTGAACCTATCTTCATGCCGTTAAACAGTCCGGCGGCTGGTATTGACTATATCAAAAATGCCACGGACGTTATCTTCCGTGGCGAGGACGCCGTGCTGTACAAGAACGGAGAAGCTACTGACGAGACTTGAATAGTGACTTCAACCATTCCATGAACTTGTCGAACCATGTCAGATGGACTTGTTCCTCGGCTGGTTCGCTGGATTCGACTTCGGCGACGTAAGGGTCGCCGTTTTCGTTTTCCTTGACGACAAATTCACGATGGACGACGTCGGTCTCCGGCTGTGGATCTTTCACGGCTGGCTCAGGGTCTTCCGCTGGCTTCTCTGGTTCTGGCTCCGCAGCGACTGGCTCGACTACCTTGTTCATATCGTCGAGCGTATCCTTTATCTGCAGAGTGAATTCTGGCGGCATGTCGTACTTGTCCTTGCGGACATTCGAGTGACAGAAGATTCCCTTGTACGCAACGGCTTCCTCTGCTGTATCGAACACTTCTCCGATCATTTCCTTGAAGGTTAGCGGAATGCCGTGTTTCTCGGACAGATACTTGAGCAAGTGCGCTACGGCCTTCTTCTGGATTTCCGTCATCTTCGCATAGTAGCAATAGCCACGGTACGAAACGAAGTCGACGTTGGCTGGATCCTTCGTGTAGAGGTTGCCGTATGCGTCGATGTAGTTGCCGTTCTGTTCCTTGTCCTTGAGTGGGCCGTAGTTGGAAATCTCGATGCCGATGGACTGCTTGGACATGACGGCGTTTCCGCCGATCGCCGCAGAACCGAGGTGATACGACCAGAAGGCGTCATCGAACAGTCTGTAGATGTGTCCGCTGCGGTCTACGACGTAGGGAACGGACATGTGGTTGTTCTCCTTGGTAAGTGACGCGACGTCGCCAGTAATCACGCCTACGGTGAAATGTAGGCATATCTGCGTCTTTACCGTTCGTGTCTGGTAGAAGTAGGTCTTGAAACCGGGAGAAATGGGGATGATGCTGAAACCGTCGCCGATGTCGATCGGATTTCCGGCGGTGAATTTCTTTCCGGACGAGTCCGTCAAGGTGGTAGCGAACTTTGATTCGCGGCTAGCAATCGTTTCTGGAGTCATGGCAAGCCTCCTTTGATAGCCGTTTATAAGAACGCGCATAGAAAACGACCACCCAGCGCCGCTATGCGCTTCGCGGAACTTGAAAAATAATTTAACTAGTTATATAAACTATATAAAAATTCGAACTATTGAACCATGTTTCAGCGGGCTTACAACGTCAGACTGTATCCTAACAAGCAGCAAGAAGTCTTGCTCTGCAAGACGTTCGGATGCTGCCGTAAGGTATACAACTGCATG
>NZ_JBGUHR010000022.1:0-18044 GCF_045112255.1 Fibrobacter sp. | reverse complement strand
TTTGGTTAGAGCACCGGCCTGTCACGCCGGAGGTTGCGAGTTCAAGCCTCGTCTATCCCGCGATAAAGCACTTCTCTTTGAGAAGTGTTTTTCGTTTTTTGTCTGCGCAGCGCTTGCAATGACGTAATTCCTAATTGACCTTAGATCTGAAATCCTATCGCAGCGTTGACATCAATGACAAGGCCCTTATCCATTTCAAAATAGGCCCCTTTGCGCTCAGCATCGAAATCACTGACCCATACATAGCCCAAGCCAACATCAACCGTAACCGCAAAGCGCCCAAGAAAACCGGCTCCCCCATTCAAAACCTTCTTTACACCGCCATTAAACATAAGGCCAAAGAGCCAACCATCAAAACGCCCGTCATTTTTCGAAGCGACATTCAAATGATTTAGCAGAAGTCCCGCCTGAAAATATCTCCAGCGCCTTCCGCCAACGCCATACAAGCGAAAACTTTCTTGCAAGCCAATATCGTAAATCTTGTACCCGCCATCGTCATCTGTGCGGTCCACACGTACATAATGTGGCATCGAGACAAGGGATATTTTCTCGATCAATTTCCATTCAAAAGTCAAGTTGAATATTGGATAATCCGTAAAGCCATTGGGAACATTAATCCCGCCCCAAAAATGCGAATACGGCACAATAAAATTAAACGGATGTATATACAGGGTGAACGTCGAATCAACAATCTCTGTAGAAGCATCGTCCTTTACAACAACTTCCTGTTTTTCTTCTTTTGGACTGGGTTCCGGTTGCGCCTTAGCCGCTTTCGCAAAAGAAAAAACAGACAAAGCAATCAGTAAAAGGACGACTTTTTTCATACCTTCAAAATTTAGTTTATTTTTCGTCTTTCATTATTCAACCACCTTGAAACATGAACTCCATTCCAGCCAATTGAATTATGCTTAAAACCTCGCGCGTACGAAACTCCATAATGACTCCCATCAAACGAGAGTTGAACCGCGACTGCAAAATTCGGGAATCTATAGGAGGTGCCTATTTCTACAAATTTCCACCGGAAATTGGCCCCCACATACAGATAGCGAAAATCACATTCAGCAAAGGCCACAATCGCCTCGTCCGAGATCCAGTGTACGCCAAGAATAGACGTAACCCCCTCGTCCATAAAGCCACTCACCATACCAGCCACATAAATTTTGCGCCAGTTGAAAAGAGCCGCCCACTTGAACCGGTGCCGTGTCCAAAAATCGCCACCAGGAATCCACTCCATATCGAGTCCATAGCCCATGCCTAACGCTAAATGCGGCCACGTTCTCGCATAAGCCGCTTCTGAATATAACTTGCGATAAAGCGAATCCATCGACTCATAAGCTACAAAGGCGCCCATGCGGTACGCATCGTTTCCAAATTCAAGCGAGAGATTCCAGGACGATTCCTCAACGCCATCCAGCCAGTAATAAGAAACTCCATACGAAGGATCCGCATACCGCGCTGGAGAAGAATTAAATCCACCCAGACCGACGGGAGACAGTCCACCAGCCAAAAGCGATGCAAACGATGCACGTCCATCTGCGGCACAAGCCGTGCTAGGCATAATACACGACAAAATAACAAACAAAATCCAAATGCATTCTATACAAATGCACTTGCATCTACGGGCGAACAAGAATCCCGACCACATTCTCGAAATCCCCCACAGACAAAGAAACAAAACCAGCGCCTATTCCAAGATATTCCTGAGCCGGAACCTTCACCCATTCATTTGCCATTGCTGGCACAACCGATTTCCATACACGGCGTCCAGCAGAATCCAGAAGCGAAAGCACAACATCTTGTTCGGATTCCACACGAACTCGAAGCGGAGAACCCTTTTTTGAAATCACGCGAGATGATAGTTTGTATTCAACTGGCGTTTTTGCCGCATCTTGATTAAATGCATCTTGATCCACACCTCCAGCCCGCGACACATTCCGCGCACTTTTAGGCAAAAATCCGGGCGTAAATTCACGACGCCCCGAGAGCGGATTAAATCCAGAAGGGCATACCACCGTGCTCTTGTTCCAGGAAACGCTATCAATGATCCGATCGCGAAAACAAAGCCGAAGCGTACCCTCATTATTGTTCAAGAATCCAAGCGAAACCTGGACCATCCGGATCTCAGGAATTCCAAGAGCAGCCCGCAGCGACGCCGTATCCTTGCTCACAAGCAAAGCCTGGAACGGCCGAATCGAATCGCCCGCAACTCCCAAAGCACCTCCTCGATCGCAAAAGCGGAACGCGTCTAGCGGAAGCGGATGCATTCCCGCATTGTAGAGTTCCACCCATTCCGGCATCGGTTCTTCCGGACAGTGATGCACCTCCGTCACGCGCAACACCGAGACGCCATTTTCAAGCACCCTGGATTCCAGTAATGAATCCGCAGCGTCAATTCCCGCTGAAGACGCCGAAGCCGCATCAACAAATTCCCATCGGTCCGTCAATCCAACACGCTGAATCGCTTTTCCAGGCTTTGGACGCGGAACGTTCACGGAATCCACGCACGTTCCCGCCCAGACCTTCCAGACAGTCTCACGGGAATTCGGCAGCGAAATTTTTCCGAGCGAACCACATGCGACACCCCACCGCGGCGATTCTTGCGACAGAACCTGCGGCACATCCCGTAACGAATCGACCGGACACTTGGCCGAGTCGTGCACAAGCACAAAGCGTTCCGCCTTGGGCCACGCAAACGAAAGGCTCTCCTTGGATTCAAACTGCACAAAAAGCGATTCCGCCTGAAAATCGTCCATACGGATTTCGACATACTCGCCCTCCCGGTCAGAAACATCTTTCGGATCCGGATAGAATTCAACAAAACGCGGGCAT
Organism: Fibrobacter sp.; assembly: GCF_045112255.1. GTDB lineage: Bacteria > Fibrobacterota > Fibrobacteria > Fibrobacterales > Fibrobacteraceae > Fibrobacter. The sequence continues at coordinate 15,215 of NZ_JBGUHR010000022.1, read as the reverse complement.
GAAAACACCCACGAAAAAAGCGCCAGGCCCACAGCCGGCACAACAACATATTTTTCCACGACACCCTCCCCGGGCGCGCCCCTCCAAGCGTAAAAAACGCTAGCGAGAATCAGTCGACTTCATAGTCGTTAGGGAGAATATAAGGAAGAGGGTTCACCGGGTTGCCATTTTTCCAGACCTCATAATGGAGGTGCGGACCAACTGATCGACCTGTATTACCCATATAGCCAAGAATCTGATAACGATGTACAAACTGTCCCGGAGTCACGGCAGACATCTGCATGTGCCCATAACGGGTCTTGAAGCCGTTGCCATGGTTCAGGACGACAAAATTCCCAAAAGAGGAACTCAGCTGGGAAATTTCAACAACGCCATCCGCCGGAGCATAAATCGGAGTCCAACGGTCATTGGCAATGTCAATCCCCTGGTGCATCTTGCCCACTTCACCCGTCACAGGATGGATACGCGGTCCAAAAGCAGATGCATAGCGACCAGTCGTCGGAGAAATAGAGGGGATGTAACGCAAAACGGAACGGCTCTGGTCAATGTACTTGGTCAAAGCGCCAAAAGACTTTTCATTGTTCTGGATTTTACCAAAAATACGCCAAACGTCTTCATGCATCTTGGCGGTGCGCTCAAAAACAGGAGAACTCTTGCGCAACAACTGCACTTCAGGTTCAATATGTCCACCAGTCGACAAATTACGGGAAGCGTCATCCGGCAGCGGAAGTCCAAGCTTTGCATGGAGCATCTTTTCAGCCGAGAAAAAATCCTTCGACGTACTGGAGATATAGTCAACCGTGCTCTGGATCTGCGAAAGTTCCTTGTTCAACTTCTGACGGCTTGCAAAAGCATGCCTCAATACGCCATCATAAACGGAAGTCGAGAGCACTTGCACAAGGAAAAGGACAAAGCCTATGACAACGACAATTCGCAAGAAAAGCGATCCACGAAGAACAAACGAAGGCACTTTCACGGTCAATGCCCGTGACGACTTCTGAAAGTGTATGGATGCCTTAACGAAATTCATCAAAGGATAATGTAAATAAATGGCACAGAAATTTCAAAGGATTTATCCCTATTTTTTTATTACAAGCCATATATAGAAATTTGTATGATTCTTGTAATAAACAAACAGCCATTTAACGAGCTTTAAGCCATCAATAACAAAAGTTTACACGAAACTTGAAGGCGCGCCATCATTCCTAAATCGGGTTGTCCAGATCGACAAATTTCGACGGAATGCCCAGTTCAGTCTGGATTTTTTCCGCAAGGGCACATACGCCAAAAACTTCCGAACGGTGGTGCCCGCACGAAACCAGGTTCACACCGTTTTCCTGGCAGAATATAGGGACGCTTTCCTTAATGCTTCCCGTGATAAAAGCGTCACAGTTCATCTCCACGGCTTCTCGAATGCCTTCCTCGCCGCAGCTGCCACTGCATATGGCCACACGCCTAATTTGTTCCGGACCGTAAAAGAACTTGTTCTGCACTCCATGTTCAAAAGATGTGTCCAGGCAGTCCAAAAATTCTTCCCTCGTCGCAGGAGTATTCCATTCGGCAATGACACCGATAGCCCTCGTGCCTTCGTACATAAATTCATGAACCGGCTTTAGCCCTAGAATTTTCGCGATCATGGCGTTGTTGCCGATATCTCGATGGCCATCAAGCGGCAAATGGAAACCGAACACGGAAATTCCATTACACATAAGCTTGCGGAGGCGTTCCCCAAACTTCCCAACCGGGATTTGAGACTCCCCTTTCCAGAATCCATTAGGATGGTGAACGATTATGCAATCCGCCTTTTCTTCTATGGCGGCATCAATCAGCTGGTCACGGAGACTCACGCCCGTCACAATCCTGGTCACTTTGTCGTTCGCTTCAACACATAGACCATTCACGCAAAAATCATTGAAAGACTTTGGATCGAGCAAATCGTCAAGCCATGCGGTCATAAAAGGCAAATCCATAAATTCTCCTTGTTGATTTAGCCTCCATCCAACTCGTCTTTGTTGAAACTATTAGCAGTTATAAAAAATATAGATATATAATAAATATTTACAACCAAAAAAAGCGTTTTAGGGTACAAAAAAGCCGTTTAGAGTTTTTTCTCGTTGCCACGTTCTATGCATTTAACTAAATTTACGCATAGAAAGAAAATAGAAGATTTATTATAGGAGCCCCAATGGCACATTATCTTTTTACCTCTGAATCCGTTTCTAAAGGCCACCCGGATAAGGTTGCCGACCAGATTTCCGACTCCATCCTCGACGCTTGCCTCGCCCAAGACCCGAAAAGCCGCGTCGCTTGCGAAACTCTCGTGAACACCGGTCTCGTCGTTATCTCTGGTGAAATCACCACCAAGGCAGTTGTTGATTTTCAGGAAGTTGCCCGCAACACCATCAAGAACATCGGCTACGTGAACCCGGACCTCCAGTTCGACTACAAGGGCTGCGCAGTGCTCGTCGCAATGGACAAGCAGTCTCCGGATATCGCCCAGGGCGTTGATGCCAAGGCTGCCGAAGGCAAGGAAGACGACAAGCAGGGTGCTGGCGACCAGGGTATGATGTTCGGTTACGCCGTGAAGGAAACCAAGGAACTCATGCCGCTCCCGATCAGCCTCGCCCACAAGCTCATGGAAGAAATCCAGAACCTCCGCGAAAAGGGCAAGATCAAGTGGCTCCGCCCGGATGCAAAGTCCCAGGTCACCGTCGAATACGACGAAAATGACAAGCCGGTCCGCGTCGATACCGTCGTCATCTCCACCCAGCACGACGAAAAGGTGAACGGCAAGGAACTCAAGCACTCCGTGATCGAAAAGGAAATCATCGAGAAACTCATCAAGAAGGTCATCCCGGCCAAGCTCTTGGACAAGAAAACCCGTTACCTCGTGAACCCGACCGGCAAGTTCGTTGTCGGTGGCCCGCACGGCGACTGCGGCCTCACTGGCCGTAAGATCATCGTCGATACCTATGGTGGCATGGGCCGTCATGGCGGTGGCGCATTCAGCGGCAAGGACCCGTCCAAGGTCGACCGCAGTGCAGCATACGCAGCTCGCTATGTGGCTAAGAACATTGTCGCTGCAGGCCTCGCCTACCGTTGCGAAGTGCAGCTCGCCTACGCTATCGGCTACTCCAAGCCGGTCTCCGTGCTCGTGAACACGTTTGGCACAGGCAAGATTGACGACCGCAAGATCGAAGAAATTGTCGCACAGAACTTCGACCTCTCTCCGGCTGGCATCGAAAAGATGCTCGACCTCCGCAAGCCGGGTTACGTCGCTACCGCCGCCCTCGGTCACTTTGGCCGTACCGGCGCCCGCTTCACGTGGGAAAAGACCGACAAGGCCGAAGCTTTGAAGAAGGCTGCAGAAGCGGTTTAATCCAGCCTCTCCAAATTCGCGACAAAAAGCATTTAGCAAAAAATGACGGATGAAGATCCGTCATTTTTTTAGTTTATATCAAATACAAAAAAGACTGCCGTTAAGCAGTCTTCTTTTGTAGTCTAGATCCTTCGACTTCGGCGCAAGCGCCTTCGCTCAGGATGACACATCCTACATCTTTTACGACACAAGCATCATCGAGAACACCATGACGAACAGCGCGACCGTTTCGCCGACACCGAGCACCATGAGGTAGTTCACGAGGCCCTTGCCAGTTTCGCCAAGAGCGTTGCAAGCGTCAGCAGCGGACTTGCCCACGTACCAGGCAGAAGCCATCATGCCGATGCCACCGAAGATGCCTACGCCAAGGTAAGCAGCCCAGTTGCCAGGAGCAGCCTGCGACTTGTTCAAGATATACATCATCAGGAGCATGCCGTAAATCGTCTGCGCAATCGGCGCACCCACGAAAATGAGCAGCGTAAAGAGCGCGTTCTTACCCTTGAGATACGCCTTTTTCCAGGCACCGATGGCCGCCATGCCGGCAGTCCCGCAGCCCAGCGCAGAACCCACCGCGGCAAGGCCCAAGGCCGCCACCGCACCGAGCTTTGCGAGCGTTAAAAGTTGTGATTGATCCATAAGTGCGACCTCTTTCGATTAAAGCACCATCATGGAGAACACGAGCACGAACAAAGCGACAGTTTCAACGATACCGAGAACCATCAAGTAGTTCACCATGCCCTTGCCGGTTTCACCGAGAGCATCGCAAGCCACAGCAGCAGACTTGCCCTGGTACCAAGCGGAAGCCATCATGCCGAGGCCGCCGAAGATACCAGCACCGAGGCAGCCGCCCCAGTTCGTAAAGCCCTGTTCAGCAGCCTTGCTCAAGATGAAGTTCATGAGCAACATGCCGTAAATCGTCTGGGAAATCGGAGCGCCGACGAACACGAGGAGCGTGAAGAGAGCGGACTTGCCCTGAGCGTAAGCCTTCTTCCACATCGTGATAGCAGACATACCAGCCGTTCCGCAACCAAGGGCCGAGCCCATAGCCGCAATGCCAAGCGCAGCTGCAGCACCCATTTTAGCGAGAGTCACCATTGTATTCGGTTCCATTATATTATCCTCATTAAGTAGCGGGATTTAACCCTTGGTTTAATTTTTTTGCTTGGCGAAAGGAGTAAAGGCAAAGCCGCTCCATTCAAGACCAAGTCCATTTGAAAATTCGAGTGTGTTAAGACGTACGGCATGCACTGCAACGCCCATCACGGCAAGTGCAATGTTCAGGCCATGAACGCCCAAAAGAACTAGAGCTGCACCGGCAACACCCACGGCAGAGCCAAACAGCGGCGAGAGCATTCCATTGAACGCTTCAGCGATAGCGGCACCAGACATACCCACAGCAAAGAGACGGATATAGCTGATAACGTCGGTGAAGCTGTTCACAATGTCGAGCACGAGCATCGGAATGCTGATGAAGTCCTGTTTGAGGCGGCTAGGCGGCACCGTAAAGAGCACGAGAAGCACGACTTCCACGATGAACATCGGGATGACGAACTTCGGCATGTCGATTCCAAGCACCATGTTGCATGCCAGGAAGAACATGACCCAAGCGCCCATGAGCCAGCCCACCTGCGCCATGAACGTCGAAGACTTGCGCTTGAGACGCACAACGACATTCCACGCATGAGCAATGCTCAGATGCACAACGGCAATGCAGAAGCAGAACAGCTGGATATGCTGCATCTGGGATGCTCCAGCAGCCTTCGGCACAAAGCTAGCGGGCAAGAACGTAAACGTCTCGCAGAACTGCTTGTATGCTTCGAAGCGCGTCGGATCCGTCGGAGCAGAGCTGCGAATCCAGTAGAGCACGTTGCGCACGCCTTCCGGGATAAAGTTATAGTTAGCGATATCGAGGTAGTAGCTCCACCCAGCAAGTTCCGGCGTAAGGCCGAGGAAGTTTGCATTGATGGCGCCCCAGATGATAGTCGCCCAGCTCATCAAATACACAAAGTGGAATCCGGCACTACTTGCCTTCGGCATTTTCGAGCGAGCAAAAATAGCAAGACCGAGGAACAACAGGCCATAAGCCATATCGCCCACAATCATCGCAAAGAAAATGCTAAAGAAGCAGAGGAACACAGAGCTAACGTCAACTTCGTTGTAGCCCGGCGAAATGCCAATGATGTCATAGAGGCACTGCATCGGGCGTGAAAGCTTGTTGTAGCCGAGAAGCGTCGGGATGTTATCTTCGTCCGTCGGATCTTCAACGCGGATGCCCCAGCCGTTTGCCTTGGCAGCCGCACTGATTTCAGCAACGCGCGGTTCCGGGCAAAATCCCTGGAGTGCAGCAAGGCCATTGTTCTGGAGCATGCTTGCAGAAGCTTCCACGAGATTGTAACGGTCCGTCACTTCCATAAGGCGGTCTTCGAGATCGTCCTTCACGGAAGCAAGCTGGGCAAAGCGTTCGTCCACAGCAGAAATCGTCGTGTTCGATTCCTCTTCGATCATTCGATATTCTTCGAGCGACTTGAGAGGCATAGCGAGTTCCGTAAACGCACCCTTCACAGATGCAGGAGCTTCGCCCTTCGTGAACACGGCAATGTACGTGCCATTGTCATCCTTGCCAAAGACATGCTTGTAAGCGTTATCGCCTTCGACTTCAAAAGGTTCCTTTGAAAGGTCCACAAGATAAAGGCGAACAAAGATGCCCTTTGCGGCGAGTTCCTTGACCGTACGCGGATCGAGATTTCCAAAAGCGTGGAGCTTTTCAAGTTCTTCCTTGGCCTGCTCCAACTGGATTTCGGCATTTTTCTTGTCCGTAATGAGAGTCTGGATCTCTTCGACAAGCGTTACACCGCTTGCACCTTTTTCGGCAGGCGTCACACCCTTGCGAAGCTTATCCGGAACGACTTCCATCGCCTTCTGCACACGGGCTACAGCGCCCTTCGCACCGTTCACAGAAGCGCCAACGGCATTCTGGAGCGGAGTCAAATGGATAATTTCCATTTCGCGCAAAGCCTTAAGGGTTTCTTCCTTATGGCTCACAAGCGTAAGAATGGTCACCTTCTTCATAGGAGTAATCATGCGGCAACCTCCTTACTCTGGGCATCGAGCGCAAGCGCCTTAGCCGTAGCCTTGCCCTTTGCAAGCTTACTACGGGCCACACCGCTTGTCTGCTGGTCACCCAAGAAGATATTGATTTTGCGGATGTTATCCTTAGACTCGGGAATTTTCACCTTTTCGAACAGGTTCACGCGCTGGCTCGTGGTACGCAATTCCTTCGAAAGAAGTTCGTACTGCTTTTCGAGCACACGGCGTTCCAGGCGCAAGGAAATCAAACCTTGCAAGCTGCGGATACCATCATCGAGCCACACCGGAGTCGTAAAGAAGTCCGGGATGTTCACGTTGAATTCCACGCCGCTAAACGTCGGAATTTTCACGCCGGCAATGTTACCCTCGCCCTGTTCGACACTCTTCACCGAGAGATAGTTTTTCCACTCAATGGGGTCGGCAAAAAGCGAAATCCACGAAGCCATACTCTTGCGAAGCTTATCCTCTTCTTCGCGTTTCGCCATCACCTTCTCCTGGAGCGTACGCATTTCCATCTGCAACTGCTGCTTCTTTAAAAGCAACGTCGGCAGATAGCGCTGGAAGCGCTTCAGTGCGTCACGTTCCGCCTTGAGGGCGTTTTTTGTTAACTTGACCTTAGCCATATTACCACTTCTTCGGCCAGTACTGATTGATCATCTTGGTGGGGATACCGGTTTCTTCAGGAGTGAAGCAATCGGCGAGGATTTCCCATCCGAGATCCAAAGCCTTTTCAAGAGGGATGTTCACAGAAAGGTCCATCATTTCCTTTTCGAAGCGCACACCGTACTTCAACAGCTTCTGGTCCCAGTTGCTCATGTTGAAGCCCATGGATTGCTTTTCCAAGGTTTCCTTGTAGCTTGCGTACAGCTGAATCATGGTGTTCATGATGGTACGGTGGTCGCTACGGGTCTTGCCGTTCACCTGTTGCTTAAGGCGGCTCAAAGAACCGAACGGTTCGATACGGCCCTTGCGCAAGTAGAACTGACCTTCGGTAATGTAACCCGTGTTGTCCGGAACCGGGTGCGTCACGTCGTCGCCCGGCATAGTGGTCACAGCCAAAATCGTAATAGAACCAGCATCGCTGAAGTCCACAGCCTTTTCGTAGCGGCTAGCGAGCTGAGAGTAAAGGTCGCCAGGATAACCACGGTTCGACGGAATCTGTTCCATCGTAATAGCGATTTCCTTCATGGCGTCGGCAAAGTTCGTCATGTCCGTGAGGAGCACGAGCACGTTCTTGCCTTCGGTAGCAAACTTTTCAGCAACAGCGAGGGAAGCATCCGGAACGAGCAAGCATTCCACAATCGGGTCAGATGCGGTGTGCATGAACATCACCGTACGGGAAAGAGCACCGTTCTTTTCGAGGTAATCCTTGAGGTAGAGGTAGTCATCGTGCTTGAGGCCCATGCCGCCGAGAATAATCACGTCGACTTCAGCCTGCAAGGCGATACGTGCCAAAAGTTCGTTGTAGGGTTCACCTGCAATCGAGAAAATCGGGAGCTTCTGCGAAACGACGAGCGTGTTAAACACGTCAATCATCGGGATACCCGTACGCACCATCGTCTTCGGGATGATACGCTTAGCAGGGTTCACAGAGGGGCCGCCAATCGTGATGCGTTCGCCATCGACTTCCGGACCGTTATCACGCGGCTTGCCAGCACCGTTAAACACGCGGCCAAGCAAAGCATCGCTGTACGGGACCTTCATCGGTTCACCAAGGAAGCGCACTTCGGAGTCCGTAGAAATACCTCGAGCACCTGCGAAAACCTGCAAGTCCACGAGGTCACCGTCAATGCGGATCACACGGGCAAGAGAAGTACCAAAAGAGCTCGTTACCTGAGCCAGTTCCTGGTTTGCAACGCCTTCGGCTCTCAAAGTAATCACAGAACCGGCAATGCGTTCAATACGATGGTAAGCAACATTATGCATTAGCAGAAACCTCCTTTACGGAAGCAAAAATACTGGATTCGAGATCCTTGAATTCCTGAGAGTCAAACGCCACGCGGTTCCAGTCCTTGGTAGCCTGCGTGAGCTTGAGGAAGAACGTACGGGCGACATCCTTTTCGGTAAACGTCATCGGCGTCATGAGGATGGTGTAAATCTTGTCGAACACGTACTTCTGGCGTTCTGCAGAGCAAGCGGCGTCAATTTCATTATAGGCGTCCTGCTGCAGATAAACGGCATCAAGATATTCAGATTTTAGATAAACAATGAAGTCTTCGATCGAAGTACCTTCTTCGCCCACAACCTTCATCATGTTGTTCACGTCCACACCATTAGCGAGGATAGAACGGGCCTGAGCGACCTTCTTGGAATCGATGATACCTTCGTACTTAGACCAGGAATCCAACGGGTGGATTGCCGGGAAGCGGCGCTGGTCAGAACGTTCACGGGAAAGGCCGAGGAATGCGCCCACCACCTTCAAGGTAGCCTGTGTCACCGGTTCTTCGAAGTTACCACCTGCCGGAGACACGGAACCGCAAATCGTCACGGAGCCGGTCGAACCGTCCTTGAGGCGGACAACGCCACCGCGTTCGTAGAAGGAAGCGATCACAGATTCGAGGTAAGCCGGGAATGCTTCTTCGCCCGGAATTTCTTCCAAACGGCCACTCATTTCACGGAGAGCCTGAGCCCAACGAGAAGTAGAGTCTGCGAGGAGGAGCACGTTGAGGCCCATCTGGCGATAGTATTCAGCAAGCGTCACGCCGGTATAAACGGATGCTTCACGAGCTGCCACCGGCATCGAAGACGTGTTACAAATGATAAGCGTACGTTCCATCAAGGACTTGCCGGTACGCGGGTCAATCAGTTCAGGGAATTCGCGGAGGGTTTCCACCACTTCACCTGCACGTTCACCGCAAGCGGCCAAAATCACGATGTCCACGTCGGCATAACGGCTCATGAGCTGCTGGAGCACGGTCTTGCCGGCACCGAACGGACCCGGCGTACAGAACGTACCGCCCTGCATCACAGGGAAGAACGTATCGATAATGCGCTGCTGCATGGTAAGCGGCTTGGACGGGCGGAGGCGTTCTTCGAATGCCTTGATCGGCATCTTGACCGGCCAGGTCTGCACCATCGTCACGTCGACAGATTCGCCCTTGTCGTTCTTGAGCTTTGCGACAACATCTTCGACAACGCGGTCACCGGCAGTCGTGATGTAATCCACAGTCCACTTGCCAAGGAGCTTGAACGGCACCATGATGCGGTGCGAGAAAACACCTTCCGGAACCGTACCGAGCGTATCACCAGCGACAACCACATCGCCAGCCTTAGCGACCGGAGTAAAAGCCCACTTCTTATCACGCGGGAGAGCCTTCAAGTACTTACCGCGCTGAAGGAAGAAGCCGCATTCGTCAGCGAGCTTCGGCAGCGGGTTCTGAAGACCGTCAAAAACTTGAGTAAGGAGACCCGGGCCAAGTTCAACAGAAAGGAGTTCACCCGTAAATTCGACTTCGTCGCCAGCCTTGAGGCCAGTCGTATCTTCGAACACCTGGAGTTCAGCGTAATCACCACGAATACGAATCACTTCACTCTTGAGAGGGATGATTTCTGTCTTACCAGCTTCATTCTTCGAAATGAGCTTTGCATAAGCCACTTCGTTCTGGGAAACGGCGCTTTCAAACTTGACACGAATCAGGTTTCCGTTCACGCCGGTTATTTTTCCGATACTAGCCATTGAAAATGGACCTCCACTCATTCCTGCCTGTATGCAGGATCGTTTTCATTAATAATATTGATGACGGCCTTGTCGCCTGCGATATCGTTCAAACGAGCCCAACGCTCGCAGATTCTAAGCTTAATCGCATAGGCGTAGACGTGCTTGATGGTTCCCTCGCCTACACCGGCAAGGCTATCCACAAGCCAAAAACGGGCGCGGTCGATATCCTGTTCCTTTTCAAGCGGATTCGACTTCATGAACGCGTCCTGGATCATCTTAGCAAAGGTGACGTCATAACCAGAGAAAGAACGTTCCGCAAAACGCACTTCAGGACCCCACGCTTGGGCGCGGAGCCTTCCGGAAACATTTCTCATCTGGGTTTCACGGGATTGGTATTCCCGAACAAATTCATCATCGCACTCCTCGCCCGCTAAGAGAGCGTCGAGCGCTTCGAGTTCTGGGGCATCCAGCACACCTTCGCAACGGCCACGGAACTCGGCCATGCTAAGGGGCGGAACGTCGCCCAGTTCTAGCATCGGAAGCGATGCCATCAAATATGCTGGACTGCTCATTGGACCGCCTTATTTGCCCTGGGCGGCCTTGTTTACAATCTTTGCAAGCTGCGGTCTGAGCAAGGCAGAAAGAGATTCCGCCATTGCCTGTTCTGTAAATTCGTGGCTGACCTTGCCGCCATCGAGTTTGACGCGGAAGCCGAACTTGACTCCCTTGTCGCTTTCGACCTTAACGCCACCCTTGAGCTGCTTCGCAAATTCACCCATGACAAAGCTAGAAAGAGCCTTGGCGTCGGCTTCGGAGAAGTCAATTTCGATATCGGAGCTGTAACTCTTAGTAATCGAAAGGAGCATATTCTTCACGGTCGATTCATCAAGAGATTTTTCAACTTGGAGGCTGAGAAGATCGAGAATCATTTTTTCGAGATTCTTGCCCACCGAGAGGAGCAAATCACGTGCGGACTGTTCCAAAGTGCGTTCGCTACGTTCTGTAAATGCTTGAGCTTCCTTGTCGGCATTTTCGAGTTTTGCCTTGGCTTCGTCTTCGGCGGCCTTCACGATTTCGGCGGCCTTGTCTTTTGCCTTAGAAATAATATCTGCTGCTGCGAGTTCTGCCTTTTCGACAGCATCCTTCTGGATGCGTTCCATAAGGGCTTGCAAATCTTCTGCCATTTAAATCTCCAAATTGAACCAAAACACCCCTTTCAAGGGCATTTTTATTAAACACAGAAAAGAATATACTAGGAAAAATTCGAAAAAGACAAGAAATTCGACAAAAAATTGCGAAAATAATGTTTACTTACACAAATGGAGGATAAAAAGACCAAAAGGAGCGACAAAAGGTGGAAAACCGCTACAGAAAATGGAAAACGCTTTACAAAATTGGGAGAAAAAGCCTTCGAAAAGCCCAGATGGTAAAACTAGTTCACTTTCCAATAGCCGTTTTTGTTGGCCCCAACTCGGGCAATCAGGTTTTGCTTTTTCAGCATCTGCAAATCTCTTTTGATTGTTTTTTCAGTAACACCAAATTTTTCAGCAAGATTTTGGGCCGACACATGAGGGTCTTTAATAAGAACTTCAATAATCTTTTTCTGTCTATCTTTTATAGGGACATTTATAGGGACATTTATAGGGACATTTTTGCTGTTTTGAGACTTTTTATAGTCAACATGCAGATAGCGGTTTTTCAGTTCGTTATGTTCTCCCATTAACAAGTTGCGGAAGAACTTTTCAAGATACTCCGGCTCCTGCTGGATGCCCTTTGCGACATTCTTGTAGTTGGCACGGACGAGCGCATTCCTGAAATACCAAGAATTCTTGGCGAAAATGTCGTTCCCAACCTTAAATCCCATGGAACGCAAGTATTTGATGGTAAAAACCGCAGTCGTACGCGTATTACCCTCACCAAAGGCATGAATCTGCCACAAACGCGATACAAAAGACGACAAATGACGGACAATTTCGTCCATACTCAGGTCACTGTAGTTAAACTCTCTTTCGCGTTCAAAATCATAATCCAAAGCCATCCGCAACTCGAATGAGGCTCCGTACATCACAGAATCCCCGTTCAGCACCCATTCCTTTTTTGAAATATTGTATTTGCGGATTTCACCCGCATTTTTAAGAACCCGATCAAAAAGACGCTTGTGGATAGCAATCAAAAATGATGGAGAAAAGCTGAACGCTTTTTCACTCAGAACTTGGGCGATGCGAGCGGAAACCTTGTCCGCCTCTTCCGTTTCGTCCTGGTCATCCGTCCGTTCTGTCTTCGATTCGTAATAAGAATCAATGAGAGCCTGAGCCTTATTCAGGGAAATCTCGCCTTCAATGTTCTTCTTGGCGACTTCAAGCAAATAATCCGAAGGAGTCAAACCATCGACTTGCTGCAAGCCGATAGCCGTTGACCACGCATAGGACTTTTCCCGCTTAGCGGGCTCAACCTGACGAATGTATTCTTCAAAATCTATTTCTGACGGTTTCTTACGCATCGGTGTTCCTTGCAGCAATCTTGTTTGAATCTAATTTATTTTTCAAAAGGACATAGCGTCACTTCTTCAAAGAATATGTCCTATTCTTATTCGCTCCGTTGGAGACGATTTTGCCATCTTCAACAAGATCAGCGAGATAAATCTTTGTGCGAGAAATCTTCAAGCCGATGTAAACGGATATTTCTTGAGAGCGTGCTTCCTCGTGTTCGGCAAGATAACCGACAATCATTTTCTTAAATTTTGTTGATTTTTTATCGCCACTTTTATCGCCATTTCCACCATTTATCGCCACATTTTCATCGTTTTTATCGCCATTTTCGGGATTTATCGCCGCTTTATCGCCACTTTTTGAATTTATCGCCACTTTTCCATCGTTAATGTGGCGATAAAAATTCACCCGAAACATATCCCCGATTTCGGTGAATTCGGGGAGAGCCACGCCATATTCCTGGCACATCGTATTAATCCGCTGAAAACCGGAGCCCCATCCTTCAAGGACATGAACCTTTTCCAATGTGCGGGCCAAAGTCTTGTTGCGGATAGAAGAGCGACCGCTCAAAGCTTCTTCCAAAGTCAGCGTTCCATAAAGAGTTCCCGGTGAAGAAATTTCCACGCGATCATCATATATAGCAACCTGCACACTAGAATTCATTTGATAATTCCGGTGAATTGCGGCATTGATAATTAGTTCTCGGATAGCCTTCGGCGGTAGTTCATACTTTTCATCATGAACGACCCCGTTTATTTCGATTGCCAAATTCAGGTGGTTGAGAACGAACTTATAAGCTTCGTCAATTTGCTTGCAAAGCGGACCTTCGTAATCCTTCTTATCCAGAAAGTCGGCTCGCATTGTTCCGCGGAATCGTGCACACTGAATTCGCGAAGTATATTCATGCTTGCCTAGAAGAATTGCCAGCGCATTCGTCGCCTTGTCATGCGATCGACCAGCAAGCAAGTGTAAGTTTTCCAAATCGGCTTTTGTGATTCTTCGTTTAGAACGTTTTGAAAAATCCTTGCAAAGAAATTCTATATCGGCGTCGGTCACTTTGAGCGAACGATACGGAAGTTCATCGTAAGAGATGTTTTTTCCACGATTTTCAAGTTCACTAAGGGCTGCCAAATCGGCATTGCGAGTGGTAGCTCCAAGACGGATATACGTTCCGTTTTCTTTCCCTTGCGACTTTATATAATACGGCGTCGCCATCCCAGGGAACACCTGAATAATCAAAAGCTGCGCACCGTCGACAATTTCCGCCGTTATGTCGAACATTATTTGCGGTTCGCACATCTGCGAAATCTTGTCAGCAATACCGTCCTTGAGTTCGAACAAGTCGGTCTTTTTAGGGATACCGATAAACTCCCGACGATTATTCACGCCGATGACAAATTTACCGCCAGCACCGTTTGCAAAGGCAACAATAGACTTGATCCACTTTACGGATTCTTCGGGCAATTCCACCTTGTATTCCAAGGTGCGACTCTCGCCATTCAGAATTTCTTGCTGTAAAGACATTCGCTTTTCCCCTTGTCCTTAAAGTTAATCCGTCATCCCATTAAATATACATTCTTGCGAGGACATAAATTGACATTTTAGAAATAGTGTGCAAAATTAATCGAGATCAAGGACTTGAGCCTTTAATCGAAATGCATCTGGATCTACGGTCATCTTATAAATCTTCATTTCAGGGTTAAGCCATCGTGCGACTTTCAAAATTTCATCTTGCTTATCTTGCGCCATATTAATGCCAAGGTAAAGCGAGCAAAAGCACTCTCTACCAATCTGAGGATAAAAACGAAGATCTTTAATGTCGGAATTTCTTTTTCTACACTTTGTCTTAGGTTGAAATTCACAAGGAATAAGCCCTGGATTAGGATCATCCAGCAACAAGCGAACTTCCTTTTCATGTTCCCAAGCTTTTGCTTTTGTTGATAATTGATAATTAAAGAATCTTCCATTATCCAAATCGTGAAAATAATCTGGCTTCTTTACAATATCTCTATATTGCACTTCCAACTTTTGCGTTCCAATACTATTGCCATTCCATATTCGGGACAGATATTTGTCTGCTTTTTCCATATCTATTCCAATGCATACTCCCTTATGATTTCCATAATAGCTCCACATAAGCAAAGCGTCATTAACCTTAGATAAGCTACAAATCCATGCTTTTTCCCAATTTCTTTTATATGGAGATGATTCCAATAATTTGACAATATCTTGCGGCCAAATTTTGCACCTTCCTGCAGGAACATTTGAAAAATTTATCAAACTTGGATGACAATCAAAAGGATCATTTAATCTTGAAGCGTTAGTAAATTGAAGATTGTGATATTTCAACATCTTCAAACCGCCTTCAGCATCGAGGTATTTGTACAACTTGGAAAAAATCACAGTCGCCCCGCTATCTTTTGAAAAAATTCATCTTTGTTTTCAGTTTTTTCTTATTTTTATCAAAATATGCTATTCCTGAAATGACTTGGCCTTCTATATATTCATCATCGGCCTGGATTTGTAGCCTTTTTAATAGCGGGTGCATGAACGGCCATATTCATTACCGGTTTAGTTAAAGTATATACTTTTTTCTCGTTTA
>NZ_JBGUHR010000021.1:0-37253 GCF_045112255.1 Fibrobacter sp. | reverse complement strand
AGAACGACCAGAATCGCCGTCGGTAATTGACCGATCCGACCAGTAGTCAATAAAGTGTTCCATGACCGACACCGGACGGCTTTTGTCGAGCTTACGACTGGTTCGTCCATTGCTAAACAGTTCGAACAAGCGGTTCTTAACAAGGTATTCGGAAGCATCTTCACCACTAAACCATTGAGGGATAGTGCGGCTATTGAGCGCAATGTCCTGTTTCACATACACCAACTGATGCTGCTCATTATAAGTGCCACTGTTAATCGGCGCAAAGAACACATCGCCTTCCTTGAATACATATCCGGTAGTTGTATTGCTATAATAGATATCAGCAATATCATCCAATCGCTGAGACGTATTGACCGTATATGGAGTGCCATCATAATTCACACCAGTTTTCGGCTCATGCGTATATTCGAATTTCACGTCACTATGGTTCTGCAATCCCCAAAGCGGAAAATATGCATCTTTAATATGGTCATTTCCATCATTATACTTGAGGTGCATGTAGTAGCTATCTGTATTACGACTACCTTCAATCAAGTTAATCGAAGTAGCTTTAAGCCCAGTGGAATACGAGCTCGATTCGCGGATGTCAGAATAAGTCGTCACGGTGACTGGATCGGGAGTAACCCACGAAATCGCATTATTTTTGTACATCAAAATGTCGCCTTGATGGTTTGCTGGAGACGGCACCAAATAGCCCGTCCATATAGTCTCACCACCAGTCTGATAGTCGACATACAGTCGCTGGTCGCCAGCAGAATCTTGAGACCAGATAATCGGATAGTGACCTTCCACGGAATATAAGGTACTTCTTTCAGTTATCGGAGACGTCAAGGTCAAGTGGCCATTGCTATCCGACGTTACGTTAAATCCGTCACCAATGATCTTATGCGCGGACACGACCGAACCATTCTCGACATGGTTCATGTATGCGGTATCGCTCGCAGTAACTTCCGCGTTTGCGGTTCCTGAACTGGTCTTGCAGATAACCGTTTTAGAGGCATAGTGCGTATTCTCCCACGGCACATTCACCTTCATTGTTCCGTCGGACTTAACTTCCACACTATAGTCACGGTTGGCGGTTGTTCCAGTCGTCGTAGACTTGACGCCGCCGACATTGCTCGACGTCGCTACAGACAACGTCTTCTTAGTGACAGTGATTTTACCAGTCGCGCTCTGCGAAATCGTGTCGATAAACGCATTTGTATTTCCAGATGCCGATGGCGATGACACACTCAAGTCTTGTGTACTCAAGTGCTTGGAAGAATCCGTAACCACAGCAACACTCGCGGTTCCCAATGTAATTGCGCTACCGCCGACGGCGATGTCTTGGAACGTAGCCGATATCTTACCGTCGGTTTCGGTCAAGCTAGCAAGAGTCTTACCAGCACCGAATCCAGTGATGCTGCTGACATCGAGCGATTCAATGGCATCCCATACGCCAGCCGGGGTAACAGACACGTTGGTCGACTTGTCTTTGGTATTTTCATAGAAGATGTTAGACTTCAATGTAGTAATACCAGCCGTATTTTCCGTGGCCGTCGTAATCTTCTTTGTAGTCACATGGATTTTGCCATTACCGTCTTCGGTAACGCCAGACACAAAATTGATGTCCGTGTGCGTCGACGTCTGATCGATTTGTTCAGCCGAAAGAGCAACTGCGACAATGTTTCCGTCATTATTAGTCACGATGGACTTGTTCTTCTCGCCGCTGCCAAGACCTTGCAGATCCGATAAGCTAGGCTGCAACACGTTGACCTTCAACTCGCCGTTGGATTCACGTGTCACATGAGTTACGTATTTATTGTTCGTCTTCGAAGTCTTGACAAAGTCAGACCCAAGGCCAACATTCTTCTGGGCAGTTTCGCGACCGTCCTTACCAATCACGTCGCCAGTCTGGTCAACCGTCCACAATATCGATGAATTCTTCTTAGCCATAGCGAAACCTAAACGTTACTACGGCTAGTTTATCATTTTTGGAGATATTCTTCCATCATGCGCTTGGCCACAACGCCTACAAGACGTTGCTCGTAACGGCCAAGGACTTTATCGGTCATCCAGATTCCGTCGTCGGTAGGGCGGCACCACGGAGCGGCAACGCCAATGTACAGCTCGTCGAAGCCGATGCGGTGTGCGAACTCGCCGACGTTGCGGAAATCATCGTAATTGTTCTTGCTCACCGTGTACATCAGTTTCGTAGTCCAGCCATACTGGGCTTTCAATCCCATCAAGACTGCCATGTTCTCCAGCCATCTGTCGAACGAGCCGCGCAGCCGGATAGATTCGTACACATCCTTTGTGGTTCCGTCACACGATATATGCACACGGTCGATATGGCGCAGCACCCTTTCGTCGAGCGAACCCCAGAAATCCATGTCCAGCAAGGTTCCGTTGCTCATCAGAGTAATCTTGGTATCCCCGTCAACGGCGGAGAGAACCTTGCGGTAGATCGGAGACACGGCGACCTCGCCATCTCCGGCGATAACCACGCGCTTCATCTTCCGTACATAGGACAGTACGGACTCGGACAACATATCCAAGTGCCACTTTCGCAAAGGCTTATCGGACGGACGGCAAGTAACGCACCTCAAGTTACACGAGTGGTCGAATGACAGCACCATGGTTGACGGCGACGACAGCGCGGTACGGTCTCCGTTTCGGAACCTGATAACCTCTTCGGCAACTTCCGGATCGATAGCGCGTAGTTCATCCTCGGTGACGAAGTCCGACTTCTGCGAGCACTTGTCGCAAAGCTCGTAATTGTCGGACGCTATCTTGTCGCGCCACCATTTCCACGTATCGGAATTCCATACCAAGACAAGCGGTGTACGGTATTCGTACGAAACCAGTGCGTGAACCTCGTCACGAAGCATGGACGAACAGCACGGCGTAATCTGTGGAACCGTCACGTTCAGCGTCGTCAGCGGATATATGCAGAATTTCTTGCCCATAAAACTAAAATTACGCTAAAATGAAAGCCCACGGCTTTAGCCGTGGGATGATAAAAACGGTTGTCAGCAAGGAAAGTTTCTGTAGATTGTTATAAACTTCTTTATGATAAGAGTTCTTGCCCGTCCTCCTATCAAGGTTAGATTTTAGAATGTCCACGGAATGCTGACGGGCAAATTAAGCGTTCTGTGGGCATTTTGCTTATCTATGGTTGAATTGAAGACAGACAAGTACAAGCTGTACAATCGAGATGCGTTGAAGTATCTCGACAATATACTTGTAATTGCTGGCCGGATATACAACCATTGTATCGCTTTGCATCGTAGGTACTACGGCATCTATCACAAAATGCTCAACAAATACCAGTTGCAGAAGCACTTAACCAAGCTGAAACGACAGTATCCAGATTGGAACGAAGTTCCTTCGCAAGCCATCCAAGACATCACGGATAGAATCGATAGAGCATATCATCTGTTCTTCTCGAACTTGAAGGCTGGAAAGGCAACCAATCCGCCTCACTTCCAGAAGACGGCTAAGTACCGTTCGTTCACGACTAAGCAAGCTGGGTACAAGTTCCATAGGTTCAACAAGGTTAAGATAGGCAAGAAAGACTTTTCCTACTGGAATAGTAGAGATTTTGACGGAAAGGTAAAGACCTTGACCGTCAAGCGCAAGAGCAACGGATTCTATATCTATGTTGTCGTAGAGCAAGAAGTAGCATACGAAGAGTGGACTAAATCGGGTGAAATCGTTGGTTTCGACTTCAGTCTGCACGACTTCTTAGTTTCCTCTAACGGCGACGATTGTAGTATGCCGAAACTACTGCGGAAGAACCTCAATGCGTTAAGAAACCTTTCGAAGAAGTACCGAAAGAGCAAGGGAAAACGAGGTTCATTGCGTACATTGCAAAAGCTATATGAGAAGGTAGCCAATCAGCGGTCAGATATGCACTGGAAATTGGCTCGGAAGATGTGCCGAGACTACGATGTGATGGTGTTTGAGACGCTAGACCTAGCTAACCTATCCAAGAAGTATAAGAAATCCATGTACGACTTTGGGTTCAATGCCTTCTTGAGCGTTCTCGAATATGTAGCTCATAAAACTGGCAAGACCGTCATGTACGCAGATAAGTGGTATCCATCCAGTCAGCTATGCTCCGAATGCGGTTATCAAAACCACGAATTGAAGGATGTGTCCATCCGTCATTGGATATGTCCTAGCTGTGGCGCGGAGCACGACCGAGATAGGAATGCCGCTCGTAATTTATGTAAGGTAGGGGCATCTACCTTTGGGGCATGCTGCCCATCAGTGGCAACTCCCAGAATCCCACGACTTTAGTCGTAAGAGTATGTCAATATCTTTCCGCCCACCGATAAACTATGCATGTATCATCAAGGGCTCCCTATGACGATCAAGCAACAGAACTGGATGGACGAGTACAACAAGGCCCTTCAGGCCAAGGTTGACGAACTCCATGCAACTAAACAGATTCCTTCAAACTCGGATGTGCTCAGCCAGTACAGTACCCAGTGTGCCGACGACATGTTCGAACAAGGCGTAGAACCGGACAAGGCGGCGAACTTCGTCGCGATGTCTCTTGTACGCCGTCCGCTTCTCGACGAGATACAGCAGCTCTCCATCAAGAAGCGATCGGTCGAAGACCCAAAGCAGCTGGCACAGATAGACGAACGCATTAACGCAGCCAAGGCCAAGTACAACGAGGTCATGGGCATGCAGTGCTTCGAGGGCGTAAAGTCGCCCCAGAAGGCCCTAAACGAGGGCGTAGAGCTTCCCACAATGATATGCTTCGGAAGAGGCTACGGAGAGAACTCCAACCCGATGGACACCAGCGTAATCGCACGTTTCAACAACATGGCCGCAAGGAACGATCCGTACACCGGACAGATCAACCCAGTGCTTTCCAGAACCCAGCAGTTCGAATTCAACAACGCATCCAAGTACACGGCAGACCCCAACCCAGAACTCGACAAGTACGTCGACACGGTATTCCTCGGCGACATGGGCCCAGAAGCCTTCACGGTCAACGGAGAGAACCCATACCGCGTACTCGACAAGATCCGCGCTGGCGAGGACGTAGACCTCGGCCCAGTGTCACACGGCGTAGCCGCTCGTCCAAACCTTCCAGACGTGGTAAAGGAACCCCCGGCTGAAGAACCGGGGTACGTGGAAACATTCGACTCGATATTTACGCCAGTGAACTAATAAAAAGGCCAGCTCGTCGAGCTGGCTGTTTTAATTCAGAATGTAGCTCCGCAGTCAGAGTTGTTGAAGGCGAAGTTCGGAAAGTCCATGCCTTCAGAATCCGAAATGTCCCCACGGATATCGTCCCATGGTTGACACCGTGGGCCGTTATTTATTCCGGTGCCCGGTTCAAGTAGGCAAGCATTCGGTAGAACGTCGTAGCGGCCATCTGCATAGCGTACGGCGGTCGATCTGCCGTCGTCGGTAGGATGGTGCTCCACGATCTTCAGAGTGCCGTAGTAAGGCTCTGGACGAGGCGGAGCGATGCCCGGAGACGGATAGCTAGGGCTTGGTGGATCCGGAAGCCCACAGCATGGGAATACTGGGTCGTTATAGCGATACATACTACCACCTCAGTCTTGGGTCGAACGGAATGCAAGGCGTGAACGGTCTAGGCACTGGCTGGTTCGGCATGAAGATGGGGAACGGCGGAATGAACCTCGGCCATCCGCATACGTTGAAGAAGTTCGGATAGAGGTGCGACGGCGTGTACTGCGAAGGGCCGTGCGGCGGAAAGTGAGGGAAGCATCCGCAAGGGCCGTACATGAACGGATGCCAGTAGTGAGGAGGCAGCGGCCAGCAACAGCAGCCGGGGCCGACGTATGTCGGTGTCTGGTGCATGAACGGCGGAAACGGAACTACAGGCGGTCTCGGAACCGGACGAGGCGGAACTTTATGTTTGCAACGGCAACCCATGTGCAATCCTCCTATTTCTTCTTGGTCTTCTTCTTTGCCTTTGGCACACGCGGCATGAGCAAGACCTTCTCATGCACCGTATGCATGTAGGAATTTCCACCGAGCTCGGTGTAGATGTTGAACAGCTGTTCGAAGTTGTCTCGATCCCAGTCTCCGATGTATCCACGTTCCTCTGAACGGTTGTAGCTGGCGAGCATCTGGTTACGGAGGATCGCCTTGATGGCTTCCTTGGTCAACTGCTGTTCGGCGGCGTCGCGAGCGAACTTCGCTGTAAGCTTCTCGCCGACGTTGTCGATGAACGTGCTGATCTTGTCCACATTGACTTCGATCTTGTCGATGCGCTCGTTCGTCTCCTTGTTGCTGTATGCGCGGAACTGGTTGATGAACCACTTACGGACTGGCTTGATAAGTCCGATGATGGCTGTCAGCAAGGCCGTGACAGTGACCAAAAAAGACGATATAATCTGCAGATTCGCTGTGATTTGAGAGAGATCCATAGTGGGAGACCTTTCCGAAATTTCCTTGTATGATAGTTTATCGTAATCGTCAACTTTTATACCAGATCAGATGCTGTTAAAATGATAAACTGATAGCAAGTTAAAGGGCATGATTATGGCAAAACTCACTGTAAAATCCGTCATAAAAGGCGAACCGCCTTGTCCAAGCGCACCGCCGAAACCGGGGCCTCGTCCTCGTCTCGTGCCGACCGATCCTCCGCGCAGATTTCCGCCACCTCCACCGTTCTTCTTCCCAGGCCCTTGTTGCCCAGGAACCACACAAGTTGTAGACAACATAACCGTTCTGTCGTTGACGCCGGAAACCTTGATAGTCCAAGAAGGAACATATCAAGGCATGAAGGCTTTCGGCCTCGCCACCGAAGGTATGACCGACTTCGACGGAACCAAGCACGGCCTCGTACCAGCGCCTAAAGAAGGCGACGAAGGAAAGGTTCTCAGCAGCAGCGGAGAATGGTGCGACATCGAGCTTCCAGACGTTCCCGGTTTGCATATTCCAGAATTTCCAACGGAAGACGGCGACTACATACTAAAATGCCGAGTCACTTACGGACAGCCGACACTATTCTGGACAAAAGATCTTCACGAATAACATAAAAGGCCACCTTGCGGCGGCCTTTCTTTTTAAACGCGGATTATTGTTCGAGGTAGGTAATTGCGTCAGCTGATGCTAGCATGTCGGCATACTTGCGAATGCGTTCTTCGGTGAAGAACTCATCGGGTTCCATCGCCTCCACGAGTCCTTTCGCTTCTCGGAACGATCCAGACACAAGCGCCAATACTATATCGCGTGTCTTATACAATATCATGTTTGGAGTAACCGAATTCAGTACGGTATCGATGCACTCTTTGCGAAGAAGCGCAATGATTTGCATTCCTACGTCCATGTTGTACTCGATCTCGCCAGCCGTTCCGTCCATGGCGTTAATCATGTCGATATTCTGATTCATTTCGCGCTTGAAACGGTCTAATGACACTGGAGTACGTTCGCCTTCTGGCTTGGAAATATCGAAGACATCATACACCGTATGATTCACGTAGTACTTCGCGATTTCCGGAGCCTCTTTCGTCCAGAATTCCTTGTTCATATATACCATCTTGCCATCGACAGTAGCGATTCGGCTCACATATCTCATACCGATTTCCTCCGTGAAGATGCAATCATCTTCATCAATGTGTTGTTTAGTAAGCATTTCCTTGGCAAACTTCATGTTGTCGTATCTGCCAACGAAGCTATACGTATCCTTCTTTAGAATGTAAATCATCATGCCCCCATTAGAATTTCATGCTTATGATCAGTGTTTATAGTAACCCCAGTCAGATCAGTTGAAACCATACTGTCATAATACGTAGATATGTTATTATTATTTATTTCAGTCAACTTCGCCGCCATATCGGCGCTAACATCCGTCACTGGGCTATTCTGCTTAGCCACCGTATAACGGTTGTCGTTTCCAGAATCAATGCCAGTAACTTGATAAAAACCGGGGCCAGTCCAACCAGACGAGTGGTCATCATGATAGATTCCCGACGTCGCAAAATAAATATTTCCGACACGCACATTGGCCGGATCCGGTGCGGATGTGATCACATCAGTAACAGTCATTGGATTGGTGCAACGATAAAATCTATCCTTTATAAATATCTCAGCTGAATTATTTCCAGTATACTTGAATACTTTAGTAGAATCAAGTTCCGTATAAATAACACTAGGATTATCCGTTACCGTCACCGAAATAGCCGCACCATTTTTCTTGTATGGGCGGTTTCCAAGATTCAACGCGCCAGACGCACCCGTATACGTTGCAATAACCCCATCGGCCATTGCAAGCAAGTCAACATCACTTGATGTGCTTCCATCATACGTGAACGTAGTCTTGCATTTGTACACGTTGTTAGACGAGAAACAGTTCGAAGGGCCTGTATACCGAGCAAAATGATTCTCGGTGGATACGGACAACATATCCGTCTCACTACTCTTTATTCCGTCGTACGTCAACGAGGAAATGTCATATTTTTGGTACGGCGTATTGATCGTCGCCGTCGTGTAGCCAACTATACCAAGAATTCCACCATTTCTGTAATAATAGTGATTCTCGTTGTTGTTAGCGTGTTTCACTCGTATAAAATAAGTTTCATTACGTTTCAAGCTGAACGTACCAGTGGATAGAGCAGTCAAGTCAATAGTGATATAATTGTAAGTATTGCCTCCAATCGTCTTGGAAGTCACCGAAGGCGTATACCAGTTGGAATCATACTTATACACCAGTAAGCCACTAGAATGATATACGTAAATCGAAGTATTACCACTACCAGTATACGTAGTGGCGACTTGTATAGTCTTTATTTCCATCGGCGTACTGCTCGCATTATGCTTAACAACCATCCATACATCGTTAGTCGACGTGTCTTCCGTAAGAGTATACGGCACCGATACCGTATGCTGGCATACAATAGCGCCAGATTGCGGAAAAGCGCCGCCAGCCTTGGATGTGATTGCACTGGCATCAACCGAATACTCTCCCTTGGTATTATCATAACGTGTATCACTGATATGTTCGTCTACCTTGCATCCCTCGATCAATTCAGCAACTGAAAACTCAGTACAGTCAGTAATCGCTTGACCATACGGGATGTCATGTACGAACAAACGATATACTGGCAGTACATCGTTGATGATATATGCCCATCCATTAAATTTCGCCAAGCTAGACGTGACATCTTCGCCATTTTTCATGACTTGGACAGTAAACTTCTGCGTAGTGTCATCACCAGTGATGATGATTGAGCAAGTATTGTCATACGGCACAACAGACTGTAGTTTCCACACGACATATTGTTCCAAGTCAGCAACGGACGAAATAGTCGCACCAGCCGGGAGCGCATACACGCAGTCAATGTAATAACGTGTATTGCCGCCAGCGGGTAAATACTGAATCGAATGAACGTCCGCGATCGGGTTTCCTCGACCTGGGAAATAACAACCAATTTTGCCTACATACGGAATATCAGCCATAAATTCGTTCCTTACGTAACTGCGGTTCCTATTCTGAAGAACAAAGTACCCTTGCCGTTGATTTCGCTTTGGTTATTAGCAATCGCGATAATCTGAGCATCGCTTTCAACAACATATATCTGCTGCGCCAATAGCACATGAGTTCCGCTTTCCTCCGGATTCACCTTGCACTGAACGGCGGTTCCCAGAGACTTCTTGTCGTCGGCAGTCATCAAACCGTTCGTAGCGCCAGTTTCACCAGTGGCTACCGCATTAGGGATAGTCACCACATTGCTCGACGGCGTCAATGACGAAGCTGCGCCTTCCAGCTTAACTGACGGAACGGACACATCGACAGCCTTGTTTGCGTCTGGAGTCAACGCAGATCCATTGACTTTCACCGTCTCGATGGTGTTGACTTGTGCGCCAGCCGAGATATCATCAAGCTTTTCTTTGTCCAGATAGCTCATGACACCAGGCGACGCATGCACATTATACGTATCACCAGTTTTCGTTCCAGAAGCTGCCGCTGGAATCGAAATAGTAGACGCGGAGGACTGGTCAACCGTAAATATACCGACAGAACGATTAGTACCAGTCGATGTACCAGCCATGTCGATAGTTATTTGCGCGTTTTTAGCCGCAGCTGGAATAGTCGGCTTGTTTAGTAAATCCGCGTAGGAACCCGACGTAGCCACCGTAGCAAGGGAACTCGGCTGTACCGCCGTCGCACCAAGAGAAGCGCCGCTACGAATTGTATTCAAATCGCTGATAGTATCTTGCTTGCCAGATATTGCAGACGCAACGGCCACACCACTTTGCGCATTCGTGGAAGATCCGGAGTACACCTGATCGACAGACGGCAACGTTATTGCGGCAACGCCGTCCGCATCAACAACGGACGAACCACCTACGGTAACGTCGGTAACTGGAATCGTCGGAATCGACGGTATTGTAATTGCAGCAATACCGCCAGCACCAACAACGGACGAACCATTCACCGTGACATCTTGTATTGGAGCACCAGAACTTGTAATAAACGAACTATCATTCATCAAGTCAGACGTCTTGGTAGGAATCGTCGGACGATTAGTCAAGTCAGTATAATCACCAGAAGTCGCGACGGTCGCAAGAGACGGCTTATTAAGGATTTCAGCAGCAGTGCCCGACGCCGCATTCCAGTTCGGCTGTACGTTGACTTGGGCACCAGACGCGATACCATCCAGTTTAGCCTTGTCGGCAGATGTCATAATACCAGCCACAGTCGTAGTGGCTTCTGGAATAACGACACTGGTATTGCTAGCTTGGTTTGCGGTAAACGTCTGTGCTGTTGCGGAGCCTACCTTAATCGACAACTGTCCATCATTTACAGTCGGAATAGTCGGCTTATTGTCGATATAGGCTGTACTCGATGAATCCGTCTCGTTCCAATCCGCTTGAATTTGTGCTGGAGTCTGGTTTACCCAAGCCATAGTACCGCTCGCGTCGGTCACACCAAGCACTTTATTCACATCGGCAGCAACTGGTGATGGTATATTGCTACTATCGGACGCCCAAGCGAACGACCCAGCGCCACCACTATAGGTAGCTTTAAGCACCTTACCATCGTCAGTAGCGGTTACAGACGGAACTTGGCCAGTACCAGACAAGGCTTGCGCAACAGCCTTACCACTCTGGGCGTTCTCCGACGTCGCGTTATAAGTCTGGTCGACTTGCGGAAGAGCAGTTGTTTTTGCGTAAGTCGTATCGATGACGTCACCGTTCTGGTCTTTAATGGCCTTTTGCGCCAAACCAGCCGACTTCGCATAGAAACCCTTGCCACCCAATCCATCAATTAGATTTTCAGTTGTTGTAGCCATAGTTCAGTCCTTAGCCCGGTTGATAAACATTTCCGTAATCGCGCTGAAAGCCCCTATCGAGTGACTTAACCGGATAATACTCGAAACTTCCGTCAGCACGTTTAATAATTGCCATCCCAGCAAGATACGTAATCCATCTACGCTCGTCAATGCCGTCGTTCACAGCGCCGCTCCAGAAGCGAAGCGCAATTTGACGCTGGCACATCGCAACAGTGAACATTTCAAGCTGCTGGTCATGGGTTATAAACAAATTCAACTTCTTGGTAATCTTGTTTTTTAGATAGCCATAAATCGACGCAGTAACGGCGGAGATATTCAGGAACTCGCCGCCATACAGACATGGCTCTCCGTACGATGCCAGTGAATAATCTTCCCAACCAGTAGACGGTTCGGTTATAACATAAGGATTACTCGCAAGCAATTCATCTACGATTACCTCTGGGGTAGTCTGGAACGCGCCAGTACCCAAGGCAATCTTTTGAGCCGTATCAATACAGCGTTGGGCCGAAGACGAATACAATACCACATTACTCGCAGTAACAGTACCATTCGCCGCGATCTTTGCTCCGGTATCTAGCGCATACTGAATACCAGCTGGAGTCAAGTTCTTCGGTTCATTTTCTTCACGTTCAGAATGTCGAAGTACAAACCCAACCTTGTCGCCATAATTCAAGTCAGCATAGATGTCACCGATGTCAGCAAAGTCAGACAAGGTAAACGGTGTTACCTTTCCGATAATTTTTCCAGACTGGCGATACAACAGCTGGCCATTATACGTTAGAACTCGATCCATCGACTTCGTAATCCCCAGTTGATACGTTCAATCCAACAAGCAAAGCGCCACCGCCGCTCGGTTCAGACAAGCTTATATAATTGTCAGCCGCCGTGAACAAGATCATAGCGGGCTTATGCTGGATGAAGCTGTCTTCATTGCTGTCAGTCATCGTCCAGTCAGCTTGTACATTTCGTTCCGCGCCAGCCTCAATACCACCAAGCTTTTGCTTTTCCGCAGTGGTATACTCGTTACCAGCGACATCGACGGATGCCGCACCGATAGCCTCGCGAGCTTTCGCCTTTTGTTCCTCGGTCAACTGGGACGAATCCCAGTCAGTCGCATACAATACACTATAGTCTATCTTAGACATCGACAATCCTCCAGTTAGTTTTCGCTTACTTGAGCGACGTGGTTACGGATCTGCATGAAGAATCGGTTCATACTGTTGTGTTCATTATAACCAGAATTCCACCATTGAACTTGAGGTTGATCCAATGACGCCGCCGACGGATCACCCCAGTTAATACCACTACAGTTAGTCATACGCCAGTTCAACTTCGGCCTAGAATTGACTTGGGCATTATAGTTCGGTGCGGACGCAAGGAAGATGCCGTTACCAGCGCTCGGCGGTATGGCAAGAACCGCGTAATACATGCGGTCTGGTCGCAAATCTCTATAATTTGTATCAGCATTTACGTGCTTGATAGGGAATTCCAGCACATCATTAAGATTAGCCTTGGCGATAGATACCGCTCCAGTGTCGCAGATGAAATTCGTCTGTCCAGCACCAGAATTGCCATACGGGTTGTATTCGTAAATACCGAACATCACATTAGACTGGCTATAGCCCATATCCTTTGCATACACCATTACATAGGTTTCGTCAACCTTGATAGGGTGTCTAAACGGAACCGAGAACAGCTGGCAAATGCAAGATCCGCCAATATTCAAGCTGCCGAAGTCGTAGCTAACATCGGTAATCATCGGATAAGGGTAGTTCGTCGTCAGCTTGGCGTCCATATCAGCAGAAATCTGCTGCACGGTTTCAACAACTTCTTCAGTAACAGTGTCAAGTACGAGCGCCTTCATACCACCGTAGTCTTCAAAAGCCAAACCGCCACCCGGTTTTACATTCACAATGAGCTTGTTAGTACCAGAGTCAATGGCAAGGCCAGAGCCATAATTTACCGAGATTTCCTTCGAGTTGTCAATATCAATACCAGCGCCAGCCGAATACTGTTCCATTGTACCAGTATATTGAGCCGTACCACTCATATTTTCAATGACAGAGAACCTTGCAACTACACCTAAGAGGTCTTGGGTGCTCATCGAGGTATCGCCAACATACACCAGTCGATAACCATAATACGCACGGTCATCGATCGTCGTGACATTGCCAGCATTGTTCCACACGGTAGCAGAGCCGTTCACGCTGCATTCTCCAACGTTCGACGGATAGCTCTCGGTCGACATGTGGAGGACAACTTCGGACGAACTGTCACGAATCAGCTTAACGCCAGCCATTCCATAGAAGCCGTGTGCTGGTTCACGAGATACTTGAACATTGTAAGACAACGTAAAGACATCTACACCTTCGACATCGTGAGACGGATCCAAGGCATCCTTAACCGTCTTCAGCGCATACAGATAAATGTGGTTGTCAGTCTCGTTTTCGGCAATGATGAAACGACCGTTACCAGAGTCGATCGACGGAGTCGTATTCGGATCAAGCAAATCCACAGGAGACGAAGTCACATTGGCAATCGTCTTCATGCTACCAAGATAGCCAACTGTACCGTCAACGGAAATTGCGTAATCCGTACCAGTCGCCGTCGGTGTTTCGACAATACTAATGCTTCGGCCAGCACTTACTGTAGTTCCGCCAGCCGCCTCAATCGTAATCTCGTTAGATCCTTGCGTCTTGGTCAACGTGATGTTAGTGCCAGCGACAAGGGTCAAGGCGTCATCTTCGTCAGCCGGGATGCAATCAGCCGTAGTCGGCGTTGCCTCACCATCGCTAATCGTAACCTTGGAGAAATTCTTTAGCTTGGCAAGTTTTTCCTTGTCGGCACCAGTCATCGCACCAGAAGTGTATGTAGTCGGCTCACCAGCAGACTCTGCATAAGCTGCCAGCGGAATTTCCACATTCTTGTTAGCGTCAATCGACAACGCGGAAGCATCGCCTTCGATAGAGATGGTCTTAATGGCATTAACATCAGCGCCAGTTTCAATGCCATTAAGCTTCGTTTTATCCGAAGCACTCATCAAGCCGTCAACCGAGGTCGTCGCATTAGGAATTACCAAGGTCTCATCGGATGCCGCGTTCGCAGTAAATCCAGTTTCGGCAGCTTCGGCAGAACCAAGCTGGACAAGAAGCTTACCGTCGTTTACCGTAGGAACGGAAATATTGACCGTCTTTTGGTCTGGAGTAAGTTCAACATTATTGACCTTGATGTGTTCAATTACGTTGTTCTCACCAAGATCATTGAATGTCGTAGAATTGCCACTGTTGTCAGTCAGCGTCAAGGTACGGTTAGCTACGCTGGCACTGGCGATATATCCGTTGATGTCATCAAGCTTCTTCTTGTCTGCGCCCGACATCGCACCAGCCACATACGTATTCGGCGCAGTATAGCTAGCCATCGGAATGTCGACATTCGTGCCGTATTTCAGCTCGCTACCGCCGTTAATCTTCACGCTCTGTACGGCGGTGTCAGCCTTGGTGCCTTGTGCAGCCGTAGCAAAACTATTGGCGTTCATCAAAGAGTCCTTAATGTCGCCGTCCGACGTCAATGCGGCGAAGTTGTTTTCATCGCCGCCCTGGACTTTGTTTGCCTTTCCGATGACATCGTCAGCGTTAATGCTGTGGTCAGTAACACTTACGCCAGTAATAACACCGTTTTCTTGCGTGACGGTGACTTGTACATTATTTGCCGAGTCAGAACTCTCGGTAGCATTGAGATCGGCAATAGCGTTAGTAACAGTAGCAACAGTAGCACCCTTATTAGTTTCGGCATCATAGACATCAGCGAATTCGTACGTCGTATCTTGCGCCGGAATACCAAGTGCCGTTATGTCAGACTTCGTAACAGCCGCTGGCGCTGTCTGCTCACCGCCAAGGATCACGTGTCCAGTCTGGTTAAAGGCGACTTTCCACATACCACGGTCATAACCAGTGGCTGGGGTCGTATCAACATCACCATCTGGGTGCGTGTATACATTGGTCTCGACGTCGTCAATAAGGATATTTCCGTTAGTATCGGATGCAGCAACTCGGTTGGCTCCAGTAGAAATACCCTCAAGCTTCACCTTGTCGTCGCCACTCATGATACCGTCAGAACCGTCACCACTTTCACTATCAATAGCCGCAAGCGGAAGGTCAACATTTTTATGGTCATCCACACCAATAGGCGTACCACCGTTCAAACTAACCGTCTGAACAGAAGTATCAGCAAGTGATCCTTGTTCCGCAGTAGCAAAATCATCCGCATTCTTAGTCGAATCGGCTAAATTGCCAGTTGCATCAAGGCTAGCAAAATTTCCAGCCGCAGAAGGTATTGCCTTATCTGCCTTGCCAGTAATGTCTTGGTGTTCGACTACAACAACTTGAGACAACCCATTCTTCAACTGGATAGTCTTCTTCGTCGCATCACCAGCAACATCAGCAACAGTAATTTCAGTTCTGTCAACCTTGCCAGATAAGTTGATAGCAGCCGTCTTTTCAGAAATAGGACATGCATTTCCATCAACAGTGATGGTCTCAATCTTATTCACTTGAGCGCCAGCTTCAATGCCGTCAAGCTTTGTCTCGTCATCGGTAGTGAACGAAGCCGTAGTCGCATCCAATACATCTTTATTGCCATGAGTGTGACGAGCGGTCGTATTCGCGTCGACTTTGTCTTTATAAGCGTCCGAAAAGTCATTCGTGGACAAACCCTTGCCAGCTTCCTTGTCAACCTTACCAGAAATGTCTTGGTGTTCGACTACAACAACTTGAGACAACCCAGTCTTCAACTGGATGTTCTTCTTCGTTGAATCACCATCAACCGCAGTAATGGTCATTTCAGACTTATTTGCCTTATCTACAACGTCAGCGGCTTGCAGAGCCGTATCGGCCTTGCCAAGAGACGTCTGTACCGAGGAATCCAAATCTGCTTTAGGAATACCGCCAGATGGAAGCTGATATGCGGTATCAGCCTTGGCACCTTGAGCCGCCGTAGCAAACGATGCACTACTGAAACCAGAGTCCGTCAAGTTGCCAGAGCTGGTCAAACCAGCAAAATTGCCGTTGGCCGCACCCACGACCTTGTCAGCCTTCGACGTGTCAGAAGGGTGAACGTGGTCTCCGCGTGAATATGCGTCGGCACTACCTGGGCTGGCCGTACCATCCATCAGTGGGTTCGTTTCAGACGGCGTCACTGGAGATTCGATAGAAATGTTGACGTTATGATTGGTGTCAATCGTTTGCTGAACACCATTTACCGAGATCGACTGGATGGTTTCAGTAATCTCGATATTCTTTTCTACTGGAGTAAGCTGATGTCCATTCTGCGAAATAGTTTCAAACGCCGCTTCACCACCAGAGAAATCCAAATTACCATCAGTCGTATGGAGAGTCAATACTTTTCCGTCCGCAGATACGTCTGCGCCGACTATGGTAGAAAGCGCTTTGCCAGGTACCTTATCGACCTTATTGCCAACAACATTGCCTAGCGCGGTCAAATCATCTTGAGAGGCTGCGCCAATGTTGCCACGAGCGGTCTGCTTCCGACCAGCGTCAAGGTCTTGCGGATTAGTCAATACATGTGTCTGAATTTTCATAAAACTCTCGTCAAGCGGCTTTTCCTTCAGTTTATACCTTGGCCAGCAAGCATTTATCATATAAACTGCGTATGATTGCAACTAGAGGCCATCATGGCATTTTACGATACACCAGACTTTATCGAGGCGTTCCGCAACGGCGGATGCTTCATTTTCGAAGGCGAAGACGGATTCGAAGAACCCAAGGACGACTCTGCACCAGAGGAAACCGAGACGCCGAGCGAAGAACCTTCTGAAGAACCCGCCGAGGAACCTCAAGACGGTGAACAGCAGCAAGAACAGCCGACACCAGCGCCGCCGGAAGCCGAACCGCCAGCATCGGACGACGTAAAGGCCGCCGATCCGGAAGCAGTCAACACCGACGACGATAACCAAGGCAAGCAGACGCTCAACGCCGACGAGATTGTCAAGGAATTCAAGGAAAGCGGCGCTCTACAAGCCACGCTGAAGTACGCGATGTCGCACATCAACGGCGGCAAAGTCGCCATGCAAGAAGGCGTAGGCGGAAAGCAGACCATCACTCTCCGTACTTTGCTGCCTTACATCAAGGCTGGCGTCGAAAAGTTCTGCCAGAAGCAGACTTTCTCCACAAGCGTATCCGAAATGGCCAAGGCCGTCATGCAAGTACTGAAGAGCCTCAGCACGAAGGAAGTGCAGAAGGAGAAGATGAAGGCTGCAGAAGCCAAGAAGCAAGAAGAAAAGAAGCAAGCGGAAGAACAGCAGCAAGAGCAGAGCGCTCCGTCACAAGACGCTGGCGGCGAAGCTCCAGCCGAAGCCCCAAGCGGAGGCGGCGAAGAGGCCCCGGCTCCAGACGAGGGCGGTGCCGAAGAAGCAGCTCCTCCAGAAAATTAAAGAAAAGGGTCGCGTAAGCGGCCCTTTCCCTTTTCTCCACACAACAAACTTTACATGTAGAGTTCGGCGTACGTCTCGGAGTCCATTTCGTCCGGAGTAAGCTTCTCCTCCATCTTTAGTAACTTGTTCTCAAGCGTCCAGTATTCGTTGACGTAGCGGTCTTGTCGTAACGAATCCTTCTCGGTGACGCAAGTGAGCCTCGACAAGTCCATATTGTCCTTCAAGTCCATCAGCTTCACCTTGATAGCGAGAAGATTTTCGCTGATGCGACCGATGTAGACATCTCGACCGTCAGACTTTCCGCGAGTTAGTAACTCGACCGTCTTCCATACGGCGACCGGGAAGAACAACGTAAGGTCACTGATCGTGAATCCGCCGTCCTCGACGACGTCGTGCATGTAAGCGGCTGCCGTAAGAATGTCGTCATTGTACTTTTCCGCAGTGTACTGGGCCACCCTAGTCGGATGGTAGATGTATTCCTGGCCGCCCTTGTCGAGCTGGCCTTGGTGAGCGAACTCGGCGAAAGCCTTTGCACGGTCTACCATGCCAAGGTTCTGCTTCTGTACGTCCTTCAAAAACCCTTTAATCTCGTCGCGTGATCTCATTTATCATCCTTTCACACACAAAAGTTATGGCTTCCGGCATGCACTCACAATGCCGTACTATTCAAATTATATCATTTAGGCAAGAATATACTAATTTGTAATTTGTAATTCAAATGAGGCCGATAAATGGTTTTCGACGCCGATTTTAATGAAGAAATAACCCAGCAGCTGATTGCCGCCATTTCTTTCGCGCTTGAATCCGATGCGGAAGTCTTGCTAGACGAAGTCAAGCAGATCCGAAAAGTCATTAACACATACACCTACTCGTTCCACGGCCAGTTCGCCGCCGGGGAAGTGTTCGGCGAGTTCTACGGACAGTTTTCAGTCAAGGACAACTTGAAGACCCTTCAGCAGATGAAGTTCAAGTTCGGCGACTCCGACACCGAATCCATCATCAAGTGCAACAGCGGCCAGACCATGCTCAACGGCATCGCGAACGCATACAACATTTATCGTACAAGGAAGTCGGCGCTTCCCAGAATCTATCCAGAACTAGTCAAGAGACTGGAACTCATTGAAAAGATTGCGGAAGACACGAAGGTTGCCGACAAGATTTTGTACCTCACCGCAGAAATCCGTGAAATGTTCGGTACTGACATCGAAATCGCGGGAACTCTGCCAGCAGAAAAGGAAGGCTAATATGCAGCTCGACAAGTACATCAGCGACATCAAGGCGGGAATCGACAAGAAAGGCAAGTGGCCGTCGAAGATGCTCACCGAACGCTCGATCGAAATCAACTACACGGCGAACAACATCCGTCTCGCCGGACGTGTCATCATCGCTTTCAGCGTACCGAACGGACATGTCAACGTGCGCGTGTCCTTCTACAACTACAACTGCGTACGAAAAGAGTCCATCGTCATGCGGGAGCTTTCCGTGGACGCGGTCGTAAGGCAGATCGAGAGCTTCGTGGACGAGAAGGAATCCAGCCTCAAGGCAGAATGCGTCACAGCCGGAGCTAACCGCAAGACTATCGACGAAATGATGGCCAAGAACGGATACGCAGTCGATTGCGACTCAAAGTACATGGCAGTGTTCAAGGGCAAGGGCGTCAAGATTACCTTCAAGTACACCGACGACGAGAACTTCTCCGTAATCATCACCAAGATCCGCAAGAAGTACAACGAAAAGGACATCATGTTCGAGACGGCCTTCCCGGACGTCGACTACAAGCCGTGGGTCGATAAGATTTCTACTGGCATCGAGAACATCCGTCTGAAACTCATCCCAGAGGACAAGCAATGAACGAAGAACAGTTTCTAGCGCTCAAGCGATTCTTCTACTTTATCTACGAGGCGATAGCTGGCCTCGGCATCATCTTCGTGATGCTCATCGCTTCGCTCGCCGCCGGAACGTGGTTAATATCCATCCTCGGCGACGTTGGCGGTTTCATCTGGCTCGGAATAACCTATCTCGAATTCCTCGCCTTCTATCCAATCTACGACCGCATACTGGAAAGCATGCGCAAATATATGCCGTGAGGTTACTATGACAGCACCAATATGCGAGTACTGCAGACCACAAGCAGATATCAACGAGGAAAACTACATCAGGGAAGGCATCGCCAAGTACGGATACGATGGCTTCTGGAATATGATCGAAGAGCTGAACAAGCAGCCGAAGGTGCCAGTATCTATACCGCTGATACGGCGACAGTTCCCAAAGATACAGTAATCACTCGTCGGCATCGACTACAACGCATTCTTGAAGGAATGCGTTTTTGTTTATGAGATCCATGTCTTGAGGGCACCAACCAGAGAAGAACAGCTTCGCGTTCTCGACCATCTGTTCGGCAAGCTCCTTCAGTTCGAACTTGTCGGCATGTTCCTTGTCCGTGGCAAACAACAGAGGATAGGTCTGCCGCTGCCTCGTGTAATAAAGTCCGTTAGTCTTGTGCAATAGGTAGTACATGCCACAAATATAGCAAAAGGCGGCTAGATGCCGCCTTTCTTATTTCCGCAATTCGGCGATTTCCGCCCTCGACAGAAGCCGCTGGTTGCTACTGCCTCGGAATCGCAAGGAAAGGTCTCTCTGGGCTTGGATAAACGGCCCGTCGACCAAAGTATCCACCAAGTCGAGAATGCGGTCTGTGACCACTTCTACGTGCTTTCTCTGCCCCTTGAGCAAGTCCTTTTCGAGGACGTACCCAGTGAACATCCAAAGCGTCTTGTTCGGACACTCTGTCTTGAACCTAGCGAGGAAACGAAGGAGGCCAGCTTGGTTCTCCTCCTCGAACGGTTCGCCGCCTACGACGGTGAGACCATCAATGTAGGGCTGCTTGCAAGCCTCGATGATTTCGTTCTCCTCGATGGGAGTAAATTCCTTGCCGAAATTGAAGTCCCACGTCTTCGGATTGAAACAACCCGGACAATGGTTGCGGCAACCGCTGACGAAAAGGCTGACTCTGCAGCCTTCGCCGTCAACGATACTCATGAAGTCGATATTACCGTAGTTCATTAGATGTTATGCCTATCGTCGAGTTCTTTGAGCTTGCCGTCATTCCATGACCAGCGGATGGTCTTTCTGGGAGAACCAGTCAGATATCCGGTGATACGACGGACACGCACAAAATATCTTTCATCGCTACAGCCGCACTTCGGACAAACGTTGTCGATGATTCCGTGGAAACCGCACTTCAAGCAGTCGTCACTGTCCATCGTACAAGTGAAATATCCCAAGTCGCCTTCGTACATCGCGTCGATACAAGCCTTCACAGCGGCGGTATTCTTGGTAAGGTCGCCGTTGAGCTTGTAATAGAAGATGTGGCCAGCGTTGGTGAGCGCATGGAACGGAGCTTCGGTCTTGATCTTGTTCTCAAGCGAGGTGTCGAGAGAGAAGTCCATCATGTGAGAGTTCGTGTAGTAGCCCTTGCCGAACAAGCGCTGCAGATTGACGTCGGCGAGCTTCTTGTTCTTGGCGACGAGCATGAGGTTTCCGTTCTCGTCCTTGACTTCCTTGGAGAACTTGTTCTTGTCGATCGTAGCAAAGCGGCCAGCGACAGCTTCTGCCGGAGTAGCGAACGTACTCCAGTTGTAGTGGGTTTCCTTCTGGCAAGCGTCCGTAAAGTCGCGGATGTGCTTGACGATGCTGATAGCGAACTCGTCGACATCGTGGTCGATACCGAAGGTCTTTCCAGTGATGACATTGACGGTTTCGGCGATACCGATGTAACCGATGCTCAATGTAGACTGCTTCAAGACATCGGCAATCTTGTCATGAATGTCGTGTTCCTTGTCGTCAGAAGTGTAGTAGACACCTTGCTGCATCGTGAACGGATAGTTCTCGTACGTCTTGTCGCAGATGAGCTTGAATCGTTCGATGAGGCTTCCCTTTGCATCTTCGAGCATTTCGTCGAGCTTCTTGAAGAAGATTTCCTTGCGATGCTCGACACTCACGGATTCAAGGTGGGCTTCGATTGCGAGACGCGGAAGGTTGATCGTGTGGAATGCGAAGTTTCCACGGCCAGTCGTCTGCTGGGCACCGTTGATGTTGCCGATGACGCGAGTACGGCATCCCATCGTAGAAATGGTCGTATTCGGAATCACGCGGCGGAGAGTTGCGTTGCGGCCCTTGCACTTGACAATGTCCCAGTTCTCGCCGATACCGAGGTTGACGGAGTAGACCGGGAACTCTCCCTTCGGAGTGTCGATGTCGGTGTCGTCGGTGACCATGATGTAATCGTTCTGGCCACGGTGAGAAATCATCCTTCCGCCAGAAAGCACGACTTCCTTCGTCTCGTACTTGATGTACGGCTTGTTGAAGGAGGAGTCAACACGGACAAAGTTCGGATAGAATCTGCGAGCGAGGCAGTCGATGGACTGGAGATACAAGTCAAAGTTCGGATCGCCGACATACTTCGTGTAGCCCTTCATGAGCTTGAAAATCAAGATCGGGAAGATTGCGGTGAGTCCGTCACCCATACCTTCGTACTGGGCCCTAACAAGGTTCTTGCTGACCATTCGTCCGCAGTTGGATGTATCGAGGCCGAAGTTCAACGACGAGAACGGCACTTGGTTTCCAGAGCGAGACTGCAAGGAGTTCAAGTTGTGGACAAGCGCTTCCATGGCTTGATGGGTGTCATTGTCGGTACATTCAATCGCCGTAGCGACGCATTCTGGACGATATACGTTGTACAAATCGGCGAGCGGAGCGTCCATCGTTATGCCGATTTCAGCAAGCTTCTTCGAGACACGCTTAATCATGAACTCTTCCGTCTCGGCTTGTTGCTTGAGGAACATCGCATAATCCGGATCATGAGAATACATCGCATAGCGGTTCAGTTCACGTGCAAGGTTCTTACGGAAAGATTCGTCGACAAACGGTGCGAGATCGAAGTCGATATTGTCTGCAGCGATACCGCCGTACTGCTGGTTCGACTGCAACTGGAGGATAACCGCAGTCAATGCTGCTGCAGACTGGATAGACTTGGCCCTGCGCAAGAAGCCAGTGCCAGAGTCAAAGCCGTTCGTTAGTAACTTGCCTACCGGGGCAAAAAGACAGTTGAATGACAAGTCATAAAAATTGAGGTCATGGATATGCATGGATCCGTCAGCGTGTTCGTCAGCATACTTGCGGCTCATGGAGTTCAAGCAGTTGTACAGCTTGTTAGTTTCGCTGGCAATCTTGCCGAACATGCCAGCCGGAGTAGCACCAGATTCGTTCGCATTGTCTCTCAAGATGTTGGAGCTAGCGAGCTTTGCATGCTTCAACTTACGTATTAACGCATACACGCCGCTTTCATTCTCACGGATACGAGCACGGTCTTGACGGTACTTGATGAACGCCTTGGCCACGCAGTTGAAGCCGTTGTCCATTAGTACGTTCTCGATGGTGTCTTGAATGTCCTCGACCTTTGCGGACTTCTTACCTCCAGCTGACAAGTCGTCTACGACTTCGCCTACAAGTCCGTCAAGAATGTCATTGGTGTACTGGGTTGTGCAATCCTTGAAAGCCGCCTCGATTGCGTCATAAATGTGCTTCGTATCGAACGGTTTCTTACGATGGTCGCGCTTAATTACTTGTGTTAACATAACATCTCTTTTGCCGTTTCGGCAGATTAAATTATCGTTTCGGTAAAGGCAAGTTTAGCAATATTCAAATCCGAAAGCAAACAGAAAATCGCCCTAAAAAATGCCCCGAACCACTATATATTGTTGATATCTTGTTGATATTTATACCATATATAGATGCCGTTCGGGGCGATACCAATAAAAACGTCGAAACCAGCGCAGTTTCGACGTTAATTATTTTTTACTTACTTTTTAGCCTCGACGATGTGGCCGTCGGAGCCAGTCACCATCGCCGCGTTGGCAATGCTCTGGATTCTCTTGTTCACCGACGACGCGAAGTCTTCGATGGTGTATCCGTCTGGATACAAGTCCACGAGGTCGCTGATGATGCCAGCGATGTGCGCGTGGGTGAAGTTCGCTGAGATAATCGTCTGAACCAGTTTCTGGAACTCTTCACTGCGACCATCCATCCAGTTCGGCATGAAAGCGTCAAGGCACTTGTACCTCTGCGTAATCACGTCGAAGACTTGGTCGAAGGTTTCCGGATTCTTGACGTGGATAACTTCGTCGATACGACCGTTACGAGTCTTGATAGTCGAGTTGATTCGCTGCGGGTCGTTGATCGTCATGATGATAACGCCAGAGAACTTGTTGGAGTTCGTCTCGTCGATGCAAGTGATGAACGTCGTAGTGAGGTTGTCCTTCTTGCTGAAGTCGTTGCCGTCGATATCGTCGAATACGAAGATCGAGCCGGGGAACATGTTCAGAATGCGGAATACGCTACGAATCTTGCCAGTGTCGTTCAACGAGTCGGACGAAATCCAGAACACCGGGACATCGGTAAAGTCCATCACGAGCTTGTGGATCGAGACGGTCTTGCCAGTACCAGGGTCGCCTTGGAGAATGTAGCCACGGCGGCGCTTGGACGAAAGCACTGCGCGGCAAGTCTTGGACATGTCGGCAAGGTCGATATTGTGAATGTCGAAGTTGATTTTGCGGCGAGGTTCCGTATGGAAATGGCCGCCATCAATCTTGATCAAGTTCTTCTTGATGTCGATGGAAGAAATGTAGTTCGCATAGATGATGTGTACAACATCGTCAAGGATGTCTACGTTGTCTTCGTCGTCGGAATCGGACAGACCGAACATGTCAGCATTGTAGACGCCAAGGTTGATGTAGCTGTAGCCAGCATCTTGATTGACGTTGCTGTCCTTGTTCTTCTGGTTGTAGTAGTTGACTTCAATGCCGACATTCACCTTCTTGTACTTCGCAAGAAGATAGACCGTCACCATTTCTCCGCCAGTACCAGAACCAGTCGTAGGCGGACGATGCGTCTTCGTAATCTTGATGCCGTACTTCTCTTGAATTTCCGGCTTCATTTCGACAAGCGCACGGCAGATATCGCCAGTCGAGTCCATCTGCGTTGTATGGATAGCTTGTCCGTTCTTGTATCCCATGAACTTCGCGAGTTCGTCGTAGTCGGTATGGACTTCGTACTTCTGGGACACGAACAAGTTGTTGATAATCATGCTGGCCTTGCCGAGGTTCAATGCAGTCTCGGCAACGTCAGCGTAGTCCTTCATAGGGCCGCTTGCGTTGGACTTTACTATGTCAATCACACTCTCTACTAGGTGCGTACCCACGTTGATGAGCTTCTTTCGATTTTCGCCGGACAGCTTGTTCTTCAAATAACGGAGCTTCGCTTTTCTGTCCTTGCCAACCCAGAGGTCGCTGTCGATCTCGATATTCAGAAGCATGCTTCCGAGGTCGTCGAGCAGCCTCGTACCAATATTTTCCTTGTCAGCCATTACATCCCCACTTGCATATCTTCAGGTGGCATTCCATCATCATACTGTACGGTCACTGTAGACTTTGAACCGCCGTACTTCCAAGTGCGTATACACACGCGCAAAATATTCACAGCAAATGCCGAAAACAGCACTATCTTCAACCATTTAATGATTGTTTTGTGTGACATCGTAATACTCCATCAATATACTTTTTAAGAAAAATATAGCAAATCACCTTGTATATGGCAACAACCTAGCGTTCAGCTCGTAGATCATCGACGGACGGTAGTGGTCATCCCCAGTATACGAAATACATTTCTTCGTGTCAACCGCCATCGAGTGTACCATACCGCGATGTCCGCCGCAATGCAGAATGTACTTGGCCGAAGCCATGTAATCGCCGAGCAGACCGATCGAAGTGAACGGACAGTCGAGAACGTCGCGTTCGGTTATCATCATGTGCTTCAGAGCGCCCAGCATCTTGAAATACCCATCGTTGTCGGCAGCGATGCCGCCGTACGGACAAGTGATTCGGATGCACATGTACTTCGTTTCAAGCAGTTCCTTGACCTTCGACAGAAGCCAGTCATGACAGTATCCTTCATATTCGCCAGTGATCA
This sequence comes from Fibrobacter sp., assembly GCF_045112255.1. Taxonomy (GTDB): domain Bacteria; phylum Fibrobacterota; class Fibrobacteria; order Fibrobacterales; family Fibrobacteraceae; genus Fibrobacter. The sequence continues at coordinate 11,504 of NZ_JBGUHR010000021.1, read as the reverse complement.
ATATAGGAAATTTCGGATCTTCTGGGCGAGGCATCCCATGGGCGACTGGATACGATTCCAGCGTGACCGCACGATCCATCGCCGGATGGTCGAACTTACCCAAGAAAATCGCCTTGTCATACTTTCCGAGCTTCGTGGTATAATGGTCATACCAATCGTGGAAAATGTAGACATTGTTCCTACCTTCGGCACGGCGCACAAGGCCGCCACCGAACTGCGTGACTCCCAGCTTCGCATTGTCATTGGGTGACGAGAACTTCGTCTCGACACCGATGGAACGAGCCACGGCTACGGCAAGCATGTCGTACTTCGATTCGCCCTCGAAGGCACCAAGGTCTTTACCGAAACTGATCATTCGTCACCGTTCTCCACGATTTGCTTCGACTTCTCCACGAAGTCGGCAATCTCCTTCCGCTGTTCGTCCGACAAGTCTGGAATAGGATCGAAGATTTCTTGGACGAAGGTCGGAATGTAGCCGGGGCCATCTTCAGCCATGACCGCTTGCAGAATCTTCGTGAAGCTGATTTCTTCCTCGTAGTCGATGTCGTAAATCGTGGTATCGATCGTGAGGAGAGTCTTCGGCGTACAAGCCCACCTCAAGCGCACATTCAAGCGTTTCTTCTTGTCGTACTTTTCGACAAGTTCGTTGAGCGTCACCTTCTTGGCTACATAGTCGTCCAAGTCTTCCTTGGTCATACGGCGGATGCAAGCGCACAGCTTGCGGTTGTACGTGTAGACGGACGACGCTTGGTACGTTTGCGTGTTGACTTGCGGATGGAACAGATGATAGATGTAGCCAGTCGTACGGCAGACCGGGCCTACAAGGCGCTTAATCTTGTACGTAAACGCATCATCTTCAGCGCCCCATTCATAGAAGTCCTCGTCGAATCCGCCGACAGCTTCCCAAGTGGATTTCAAGTACATGTTGCAAAGGCCAGTCTGCCGCTGGATATGCACACCATGGAAACAGAACTTCGAGTTGATTGTTCCGCCGCCGAGCAGCGTCCTCGTATGGGCCTCGGTCAAGTAATCGACGCCGTCGTACGGATAAAGGATTCCGCAACAGTTCCTACGAAGAAGTTCGGTGCCGTTCTCTATCGACTTCGCGGCTTCGTCGTTCAAATAGCTGTCCGCGTCGACCATGACGATGACATCCGATTCGGCTGCCTTGATAGCCTCGTTAAGCAATTTCGTCTTGTGGAAGCGAGTTCCGTCGTCGACTTGGATGCGCTTGACGTGCGGATTGTAGGTTGAAAGTTTTTCCGATTGGCTCGACTCGCCTTGTTCAGCAATGACGATTTCGGCGTCCGGCATTAGTTCTATACACCGATCGATTACAGCGAATAGATTGCGCCGTCTGAACGAGTTCTTACCGTCCATGAAAGCCATTACTATCGAAAAATTGGGCATATACAGCTCGTTTGATAAACTCTATATGGAAATATAGCAAAAATAATTTCAAAAAGGACTTAAATGCCATTCAACGGAATTACAAACCTTCGTGACGCGAAGGAGACAGTAAAGCTCAGCCCTAAGCAGCTGAACGAGATAAAGAAGTGCGCATTGGATCCTCTCTACTTCATGAATAACTATATGTACATTAACACGAAAGATAATGGCATGCAGTTATTCAAGACGTGGCCCTTCCAAGACGAAGCAGTCAAGAGATTCTTAAAATACCGCTTCAACATCAACAAATGGAGCCGTCAGGTCGGTAAATCTACGATCGTGCGTGGCTTCATCCTATGGTACGCAATGTTCCACAGCGACCAGCTCGTGGCCATGCTCGCAAACAAGTTGGCTTTGGCCAAGGAACAGCTGCAGTTGCTCCGTGACTCATACGTGGCTCTGCCATTCTGGCTTCAGCCCGGCGTGAAGCTATGGAACAAGATGAGTATTCAGTTCTCGAACAATACTCGTATCCTAGTGGCCGCAACGACTCCGGACGGCGTCCGTGGTTTCTCTCCCAACCTACTTTACTTGGACGAATTTGCGTTCTTGAGAAACGGATTGGCAGACGACTTCATGGCTTCCGTGTTCCCGTCAATTTCTTCCGGTAAGAAGACCCGCGTTATCATCACCAGCTGTGTCACCAAGGATACCATGGTATTCACCCCAGATGGCATTAAAACGGTCGAAGACTTCATCATCGATGACGGACGTGTTCTAGGATACGAAGTCCCAGAATACCAAGTATTAGGCCGATATGGCATGAACCGAGGGCATATAATGCACAACGACGGTGCGGCCAAGGAAACCAGAGTCATTTCAACTCGGTATTCCGAAGTCGAAACCTCATTGATGCACAAGTTCTGGACTTGCCGCGACGGCGTCTATCAGATCCGTCGCGCACAAGAGCTGAAGGTCGGCGACTACGTAATGATCAAGTACGGCATGAACTGCTGGGGAGACGACAAGATTGACTTCGACGACAGTAATACGAAGCACCACCGTAGCTTCAAGTTTGGCCACTTGACCGAAATCACCGAGGCAATCGCATATCTATTCGGCCTATATATCGCCGAAGGCAATATCAATACTCATGCTGGCAACCAAAATTTGATGATTACATGTGGTGATAACATAGATTCTGTGTTTACCAACCTGGGCTTAACATTTTATAAGCGAGATGATTTTCATTATCAGATATCATCTGCAAGCCTTGTGGAGCTGTTTCAATATGTAGGATTTGACCCACATAGACACGCCAACAGTAAAATTATTCCGACTCGCCTCATGCGGATGTCTAAACGAAATGTCGCCGCCATGATTAGAGGCATGTTTGATGGAGATGGATGTTCCAACAAGAACCGGAAAAGACTATCATACACGTCGGCATCTAAACGCCTTATCGACCAATTACGAGTATTACTGGCAAACTTCGGCATTTTATCAACAATGACGCATGCATATATCAAGCCGACCGCTCGTGTAAAGGTATCTAGCGAGACTTGGTCTATCGAAATCAACCAGCAGAGTATGGTCGACTTGTATTTTGACGAAATCGGATTCGGCTTAACACGTAAGTCCGATACGCGGTTCGTCCAACCCGGCAAAAAACAGCGTCCTAGTCGCTACGATTACATACCGTTCGCTGCGCAAGAAATCCGCCGATTGAAGAAAGAACGTGTGCTGACAAACAAGGAATTCAAGCTCACTGGCGGTATCTGCGACAAGCACGACATACATTTGAACCGCAAGCTGGTGCTTGAAATCAAGTCAAAGCTACCAGAATCCGTTTGGTCAAAATACGACGTGTTTAAAAACGCCGAGCCAGATTGTGTATGGACACCAATTACTGAAATCACGAAATCATTTAACAAAGTTTACGATTTTTCGCTTGATGACGATAATTATGATGGTAGCGAATGGGCGCATTCCGTCATATATAATGGAATGTCTGGCTTTCAGACGCCGCAAGGTCTTAACCATTTCTACAGAATGTGGGAAGACGCCGTCGACGAGAACACGGCTTCCTACCACGACTTGACCTCTCGCTACGTCCGTTCAGTCGTGAAGTGGAACGAAGTGCCCGGTCGTGATGCCCAGTGGGGTATCGACGAAATGGCGCGTATCGGCGAACAGAAGTTCAGACAAGAATACGAGTGCGAGTTCATCGGTTCTGCAGTGACACTTATTGACTATAAAATCTTGCAGAAACTGAAACCGGACGACCCGCTCAAGATGGCCAACACGCCGCCGGACTTCCAGATGCGAATGTTCCAGAAGCCGATTATCCGTCAGAAGATGGAATTGAACGGCTGGACTTATATCGCGTCAATCGATACTGGCTACGGTATCCGTAAGGACTATCACGTTCTGCAGATTCTTCTGGCAAAGAGCAACATCGACCTCGAACAAGTTTTCGTCATGTCGTCCAATACGGTGACTATCGAAGACTTCTGCGCATATTCCTACCTCGTACTCAAGGGATATGGATTCCCGCCGCTTACTATCGAATACAACGGCCCAGGCGCTCGTACGCTCGGTATCATGTTCAACAACTTGCAGTACGAGAACCTTGTCCACTACGACAACAAGCTTCGCGGAATGTGGGCTACCGACACCATCAAGCAAGCCGCCGTCATGCTTCTGAAGCTGTACGTCCAGCGTTTCTACTGCAAGCTGCACGACGAGGCGACAATCAACGAACTCATGTCCTTCACGACGACGACAGAATCCGGACGTAAGTGGGGCGCTACTGGCGGAAACCACGACGACCACGTGACTTCGCTATACTGGTGCATCTACTACGCCGCATCGCCGATGTTCGAAGGCGGAAACGTCGAGGAAGTCGACTTCCTCAAGGGTCTCGAACTCGCCTTCACTGCAATCGGAAATACTGGCGAGGAGACCAACCGTGCCCTAGAGTTCGTACAAGACCAGATTGCCCAGCGAGAACAGCTTGCAATAGGCCGTCTTCAGCAACAGCAGCAAGACCTAGAAACAACTAATGGCATAAACTGATGGAAAAGCGGTAACCTATGTCCAGCCTAGTCAATACTATCAAAACATTGTATGAAATGACCCATTCAGACAAATGCCCAGACAGCTTGTTCGAAGGTGTTACACTCGATGATTTGAACTTTGACGATAACCTTGCCGAGAAATTCGTTGCTACATCAAGGAACATCTTGACAGTAACCGAATGGGTAATTGAACACATGCCGGAGAACTCATACGATTGGTTACTCGAACAAGCTAAGGCTAATTTCAATTTTGATAAGCGAGCTATGCTCATTGATATGCATAAAATTCCTGGCCTAGACGATGCGTTCGTGAATGCGTTTAATCTTCCAGTCATTCTTAGGTTTTCTGTATGTAAGGGAAACACGAACTCAGGTTATGCCAAAGCTGGCATTTACGACGAAATAACCATATACATCCACACCGACCAGCCAGCAGAAAATATAAAGCGTGACTTACAGAGACGTCTACCTCACGAATTACGCCATGTAGCAGACGCCCATGATGCCGAAATGATTACTGTATATCAGCAAACACTACAAAATAACAAATCGTCCGACAAGTCTAAATACTGGACAGATCTTGGCGAATTTTATGCAAGAATGACGGAAATCATTACGCTAGTGTTGAAACGGTTAAAGGATCCAGAAGAACGGAAACACATAACATCAGTCGGCGACATGCTACGTAAGCTACAAAACAATCCAACGCTTATAAAACTGTTTCAGACCTTGCCGTCACAGTATCATGCACAGACAATCAATGCATTGAAGTCCATCATGACTAAGGTGTTCGCATCACTTATTTAACGAACTGATAAACTAGGCATAAACGACTTGGAATAAAATTATGCCGTATGACGAACTTGAACAACTGAGGAAACTCACTCGATCCATTGAACTTGAAGCAATGGCTCAGCCAGACGTCGAACCAGAGGACGACGACTTCGGAGCGACGGTACTTGATGCCGAAATGGGCAACCAGCCATACGACCCGGATCCGGAGGTCAAAGCCTACGAAGTCAAGGGAACCGCTGGACTTGGAAGCTGCGCAACGCCGACCAAGGGTGCAAAGCCCAAGGAAGCAATCTTCGGTTCTCAGGACGAAGAAGCCGAACGCGCCATGGAAGAAGGTCTCGGCCTTCATGCGGGTGGTTTGAGCCTCAAGAAATCACTTGCAAACGGTCTCTCCGAATGCATGGACTTGTGCGACCCCAACTGCGCGGTAAAGTACAATGTCGGTGACTTCGTGAAGCCTACTTGCAGCGAAATCCCGGTCATTCTCGTCGTGAAGTGTACCGACGGTTCCAACATCATGACGGCCAAGCCGACGGAATGCGCTGACGAATGCAGCGACACTGGATGCTGGCCGGAATTCTCCTTCGAGCAAGACGAGATCGAGCCGATGGGAGAAATCAAGCTTTCCGACATCTTCAATGTCATGAAGTTCAACGATACCGCAAAGACCGAAAGCTTCAATGGCGGCAACTACGATGAAAGTCCTATGAAGGCGGCTCAGAAGTGCGCTAGCGAAAACATGCGCGACAAGAAGGCAGCCTCGTTCGACGACATCAACGAGTTCATGGAAGACGTGTTCGGCCCAGTGCCTGACTATACGGTCAAGCAGAAGATCACGCCAGACCAGCCGGAAGAACAGCGCGTCAAGTTCGGATTTATGGGAGCCCTATAATGCAGAAGCCGCAGCTTTTCTTTGATAGCGACTGTCCGGTATGCTCCGAGTTCAAGAGACTCGTCAGCCGCAAGCTCGGTGATTCAGTCGAGTACGTCCCCATCGGTGCGTACAAGTCGGACTTCGAGTACGTCGACGCGACCGGGAAGAAATTCGTCGGTTCAAAGGCGATCGAGAAGCTGTCCACGGACTTTCCGCAAATCAAGGACTATGTCTGGATACTTCCGGAGAAGCTGAAGGTCACTGGACTCAAGATGGCCTACAAGGTCGGAAGCGTAGTCCGAAAGGCGATAGCCACAGTCCATCACGGATGCAACTGCGGTAAGCACTAAATTTAAAAGCCAGTCGATCGACTGGCTTTCTTCTTATATGTCCGCTTGTGTCGTATTCATTTCTCGCAGCTTGTCTATGGAAGTATCGACAAAGTCTTGATGCTCGGCCTTTGATGTCAATGTCTCGTCAATGAGTGAAATGAGTTCATCCTTGTGTTCAGCTAGGATGTTGTACGCGATGTCGTTATAATCGTCCTTGTAGGAGACTTCGTGAGTCTGGTAATACCTACTGACCCACGGCGCGATGTTGATTAGGATTCTGTCCGGAAGCGATTCGCCGACCGACGGATTGAACGATACGATTCGATTAGTGCTGGCGTTACCAGCATAGATACGGAAGATAGCGCCAGCGACACGCATCATGACACCCTTCGGAACCATCATGCCCTTCTGCGCAAGGATAGCGCCAAGCTGTTTTCCTTCATGGCACGACTGGACGCATCGCCATAGACGCGCTCCGACGCTCGCGTAGGTGGTGCGGTCTGGGACTTGCTTGTACAAGTCGAGGATCGCTTCGCACAGCGGCTGGTCGTCACCGCATATCTCTTTTATCGCTTCAACCATCGTCATAGACATTTCTCATAATCAACATATACAGTTTATCACAAAAGGCCGCCTTGCGGCGACCTCTTTGCTAAAGGATTTCGATTATCATCGGCGCTTTCTCGTGCAAGCCCGGTAGCGAACCAAGCGTATTGTATTCGAACCAATCGATAGCTTGTTCATACGGATCCTCGTCATGAGAGCAATCCGCAGAGAACTGCTACGCAAGACATTCGAGGCACAAGCCGCGTTCATAGACCGCGACGACGTTCCCTTCGTTCGTGTAGTGACTTCCGACGATAGCCTTGTCCATACCGTCAATGAAGTACACCTCACAGTCGAGCTCGTTTGCCCTCTCGACGATAGCCGCCTTCTTTTCAGCAGCCATTTCATCTGTAATATCGCACAGTCTCATCATAGCGCTACCCAATCGCAATCGACTTGCCTTCGAGCGGAGTCCTGAAGCCGAGAACCACATGCAACTGCCCAAGGTCGAACGAACAGCTGATGCGGTTCTCGTCAACAGGCTTCATGATACTGTATACAACGGTGTGCTCGCCGAGAAGATATTCTGGAATGTTGACTTGTGCAGCCCACTTCGTAGCGTCCTTTTTCTTCTTGGTGCCCTTCTTCTGGGTCGTCCTCGCTTCGGCGGACATGATGGATACATGCGTCTCGCGCTTGAACGTGACAGCGACTTCGTTGTTCTGCGTAAGCTTGATACCGATGTTCTCCTTCGGAATGCCAGGAAGGTCTACGAACAAATGACATTCTGTATCGGTGATGACAAGTTCGGAGAACGGTTCGGCCAAGAGACCGACCGGAGCTTGTGCGGCCATATTCTGCTGTTGAGGTGCGCCGTTAATCGGAATGTTGATTCCGCCTTGAGGCTGACCTTGAACATTTGTCTGCATGTAATTGCCTTGCGGTACGCCGTTCGGTACGTTAGGCTGCACGTTATAACCGCCAGCGAACTGTCCAAAGTTGGCTGGCTGCACGTAGTTACCGTTCGGGTTCGGCGGATTGATCGGCGCACCCGGCGGCGGCTGATGCGTAGCCACGCCGACACCGCGACCACGGTTGGGACGCTGGCCAGCAATCGGATGCGAAGCGTTAAGACGCGCATCTTCTTGAGCCATCTGCTGGATAATCCTTGGGCTGATCGGAGTTCCGCTACCGTCAGCGGAACCATTGCTTATCACTGACGTATAGTCCGGTTCACCAGTAAAAATTAGAGTATCGTTCATATTCGACCTTTGAGTTATATATTCAACTTCCACCTTGTCGCCATGGAACAGTCCAGTTATAAAATTTAGAAGACCCATCACGTACCACAGGAAGCTCGCAACTCGGCGACTTCGTGGAGCCCTCGCAGTTTAGCAAGTGCCTTGGTACGCATGCGGCGTATAAGCTCCTTGCTGACCCTTCGTTCGGAGGATATTTCGCTGACGGTGTCCTCGTAGCCATCCAAGCCATACAATCTTCGTAATAAATTATTCTCTTCTGCGCTCAAGTTGTCTTCCATGACATTTCGAAGGGAATCGCGCAGCAAATCGTCGCCGTGCTGGCTGTCCGTCTGGTCGGACGCGGCTATCGTATCGCCAACAGTCATGTGGCAGTCGCCGTGATCGGAATCGTTCCCAACATACGCCGAGAAAGAGGTTGTCTCCCTTATGGCATTGTCGGCCAGAACGCCGTACTTGAACTTGTCCACGGCCTCGCCGTTCTTCTTCGCGTCAAGGACATCGTGCCTCGTCTTGACGGGGACACGCACCATGTCGCAATTATTGACGATCATGTTCATGTGGCGCTTGACTTCGTAGGCGGCGAACGAACCGAACTTCGTTCCGGTCTTGTAGTCGAATTTCTCGAAAGCCTCCAGAAGGGCGAGCTTGCCTTCTGCGTAGAAGTCGTTGATTGGGAGTCCGTTCTGCTTCTTGTATGACTTGGCGACGGCGAGAACGAATCTGAGGTATGACTGGACTATAGCCGCTTTTATCTCTTGTTTTCGGCGAAAATCCTTGATTCTGTTGTATTCCTCGAACAGTTTGCGTTCTGCATCCCGTCCAAGAATTTTAAACTTCTTAGTCTCCTCTATGAGCAGACGTGTACTGCGATCTTCTTCATGTGTTTTCATCCACAACTCGATGAAAAGCTGATTATAAATATAATACTTTTAAATTTGAATTCCAAATTTTTACGCCATCTTGATAAACTGAACTCCGATGGCATCAATGACAGATATACACGATAGACTTGTCCTGAACCTGGGCCAAGAGGCGTTCCGAAAGCTCGCCGTCGAAGCCGTGGGCAAGCTGACGAAGGTTCGAAAGATCGACGGAAGGAACCGCCGCGTATACGGAGATTTCGCAATTTCCATAGATGCTAGCATCGATCGGCGTAATTTCAACATTTACCGCAACCGATCGAGCATGCTGGTACTTTCCGTCAAGAACGATAACGTGGTGAGCATTAGTTATGAATATGTATATATCGAAGACCACATCAAATCATTATTGAAGGAAATGAATGGCAAAGGAACAATGCATTAGTGTCGAAGGCACAGTCACCGAGGAACGTGGTAACGGATTCTTTACGGTAGTGCTCGACAACGGGCACTCAGTCGTTGCGCGGCTGTGTGGAAAGATGGAAAAGCGCAACTTCATACGAGTTCTGACCGACGACAGAGTTATCGTCGAGATCTCTCCATACGACCTAGATAGGGGTCGTATCATCTACAGATACAAATAAATTTGTTTACGCTGAACGGAAAGCCCACGGCTTCAGCCGTGGGATGATGAAACAGGTTGCCAAATAGGAAAAGTTTTTGTAGATTGTTATAAACTTATTTATGATAAGAGTTCTTGCCCGTCCTCCTATCAAGGTTAGATTTTAGAATGTCCATAGAATGCTGACGGGCAAATTAAGCGTTCTATGGGCATTTTGCTTATCTATGGTTGAATTGAAGACATACAAGTATAAGTTGTATAATCGGGATGCGTTGAAGTATCTCGACGGCATACTTGTTATTGCTGGTCGGATATACAACCACTGTATAGCTTTGCATCGTAGGTACTACGGCATCTACCATAAGATGTTGAACAAGTATCAGTTGCAGAAGCACTTAACCAAATTGAAACGACAGTATCCAGAATGGAACGAAGTTCCTTCGCAAGCCATACAAGATATAACGGATAGAATAGACCGAGCATATAGGTTGTTCTTCTCCAATCTAAAGACTGGGAAGAAGACTAATCCTCCTCACTTCCAGAAGACGGCTAAATATCATTCGTTCACGACGAAGCAAGCTGGATATAAGTTCCACGACTTCAACAAGGTTAAGATAGGCAAGAAAGACTTCCCCTACTGGAACAGCAGGGATTTCGATGGCAATGTCAAAACATTGACCGTCAAACGCAAGAGTAATGGCTTCTACATATACGTCGTCGTTGAGCAAGAATGTGAACAGACCGAATGGGCAAAATCGGGTGAAATCGTTGGCTTTGATTTCAGTCTGCACAACTTCTTGGTTTCCTCTAACGGTGATGATTGCAGTATGCCTAAAATTTTGCGGAAGAATCTCAATTCTTTAAGGAACTTATCGGAGAAATACCGTAGGTCTAAAGGTAAACGAGGTTCGCTGCGTACATTGCAGAAGCTACATGAGAAGGTGGCTAATCAGCGTTCGGATATGCACTGGAAGTTGGCACGGCAGATGTGCCGTGACTACGACGTGATGGTGTTTGAGACGCTAGACCTGGCTAACCTATCCAAGAAGTACAAGAAGTCCATGTACGACTTCGGGGTCAACACATTCTTGAATATCCTTGAATATGTAGCACATAAGACTGGTAAGACGGTTATGTACGCAGATAAGTGGTATCCATCTAGTCAGTTATGTTCCGAATGTGGTTATCGGAACCACGAATTGAAGGATGTATCTATCCGTCATTGGATATGTCCTAGCTGTGGTGCAGAACATGATAGGGATAGGAACGCTGCAATAAATTTATGTAAGGTAGGGGCATCTACCTTTGAGACATGTTGCCCATCCGTGGCAACTCCCAGAATCCCACGACTTTAGTCGTGGGAGTATGTCAAATACGAAAAAAGCCGCACCAGACTCTGGTACGGCGTAATTTCGTTTTATACCAAGCGTTACTTAGTCTTGGACTTCTTGGCAGCCTTCACAAGATCCTTGTAGGCAGCCTTGAGTTCCTTGAGCGAAGCCTTCCACTTGACGAGGCGTTCGTCCTTGGTAACTGGCTTCTTGAGCTGCTTGAGCAACACAGTGCGGCGACCGATCTGGCCTTCGAGCTTGGCGATTGTGGTTTCTGCACGTTCAAGCGGCGTCTTGCGCGGCTTGCGTTCCTTCTTGGCCTTCGGGGCTGCCTCGGCTTCGAGTTCGGCAATCGGCTTCGGTTCGCATTCAACGGTCTTGCAGTTTGCCCACGGGTCTGCGATGGGTTCGAC
>NZ_JBGUHR010000020.1:0-32506 GCF_045112255.1 Fibrobacter sp. | reverse complement strand
CCGCTGGCATCGACTTCATTCCGTCGAACGACTTCTCCTTCTATGATAACGTTCTCGACACTGCATTCTTGTTCGGTATTGTTCCGGAACGCTACAAGAATTTGAACTTGAGCACGCTCGAAAAGTATTTCGCAGCCGCTCACGGTTACCAGGGCGAAAAGGGTGACGTGAAGGCCCTCCCGATGAAGAAGTGGTTCAATACGAACTATCATTACATTGTTCCGGAAATCGATGACGCTACCGAACTCAAGCTCGTCGGCAAGAAGCCGGTTGAAGAATTCAACGAAGCCAAATCGGCCGAAATTGAATCCGTTCCGACGCTTATCGGCGCATACACATTCCTCCGTCTTGCACGTTACAACGGCAACAAGAAGGCTAAGGACTTCGCAGCCGCTGCCGTCAACGCTTACGCAGAACTCGCTGAAAAGCTCGCCGCCGCAGGCGCCAAGTGGATTTCTTTCGCAGAACCGGCTCTCGTCTTCGACGTGACCGCAGAAGAACTCGGACTCTTCAAGTCCATTTACGTTGAACTCATCAAGAAGGTGCGCGCTGCCGGTCTCAAGATTGCATTGCAGACTTACTTCGGCGACATCCGCGATGTTTATCAGGATGTGACCGCGCTCGGCTTTGACGCGATCGGTTTGGATTTCGTTGAAGGCCTTAAGTCTCTCGAACTTTTGAAGAGCGGCTTCCCGAAGAACACGCTCCTCTTGGCTGGCGTCGTGAACGGCAAGAACATCTGGTGTGCTGATTACGCACAGAAGAACGCAGTCCTCGCCGAAATCAAGAAGTCTGTCGCTGCAGAAAATGTTGTCGTTGGCACTTCTTGCTCTCTCTTGCATGTGCCTTACACGGTCGCTGCAGAACAGAAGCTTTCGGCCGACATTCTCAAGCACTTCGCATTCGCCGAAGAAAAGCTCGTGGAAATTGCAGAGCTCGCAAGCGCTGATGCAGACGCTCTCGCCAAGAACAAAGCTTTGTTCGCAAGCGCTCGCGTTCAGGCAAACGCAAAGGTTCAGGCAGAACTTGCCGCCCTCTCTGCTGCTGATTTCGAACGCAAGCCAAGCCGCCTTGAACGTCGTGAAGTGCAGAAGGCCGAATTCAAGTTGCCGGCATTCCCGACAACGACAATCGGATCTTTCCCGCAGACGGCCGAAGTTCGCGCCAACCGCGCCGCATTCCGCAAGGGCGAAATTTCCAAGGAACAGTATGTCGCATTCAACCAGAAGAAGATTGCCGAATGCATCAAGTTGCAGGAAGAAATTGGCCTTGACGTAATTGTCCACGGTGAATTTGAACGCAATGACATGGTGGAATATTTCGGTTCCAAGATTGACGGCTTCGTATTCACGCAGAACGCCTGGGTGCAGAGCTACGGTACCCGTTGCGTGAAGCCGCCTGTCGTGTGGGGTGACGTGAGCCGTAGCGCTCCGATTACGGTTGAATGGTCTGTTTACGCACAAAGCTGCACCAAGAAGCCGGTGAAGGGTATGCTTACGGGTCCTGTCACGATTCTCAACTGGTCCTTCCCGCGTGAAGACGTTTCCTTGAAGACGCAGGCCCAGGAAATCGGCCTTGCCATCCGTGACGAAGTTTTGGACCTCGAAAAGAACGGCATCAGAATCATCCAGATTGACGAAGCCGCTCTCCGCGAAAAGTTGCCGCTCCGCAAGAGCGATTGGCACAAGGAATACCTCGACTGGGCCATTCCGGCATTCCGCCTGGTTCACGCCAAGGTCAAGCCCGAAACGCAAATCCACACGCACATGTGCTATAGCGAATTCAACGACATCGTCCGCGATATTGACAACATGGACGCCGACGTGATCACGTTCGAAGCCAGCCGTTCTGACCTCAAGTTGCTCGACGCTTTGAACGACGCCAAGTTCCAGACACAGGTGGGCCCGGGTGTTTACGACATCCACTCTCCGCGAGTGCCGTCCGAACAGGAAATCGTCGATGCACTCCACAAGATCATCGCGAAGGTTCCGCAGCAGAATGTGTGGGTGAACCCGGATTGCGGCCTCAAGACTCGTGGCGAAATCGAAACGACGGCAAGCCTCAAGAACCTCGTCGCCGCCGCCAAGAAACTTCGCGCTGAATAGTAAAAAGTTACACCTCTGCTGTTGTTGCAAGGCTACAACTATTTCATTGATAGACAGATTCTAAGTTCGCTCTAGTCTATCGATCAAACCCTTGCAATGACGGTAAACGAATCAATCCCCGTGAAACGAAACCCTCACGGGGATTTCCTGTTGTCAGATGATGGCGGATCAGGTCCGCCATGACGTCGCCTCCAGTCTGCCATGATGCAATCATTCTATAGCAAAAATCTATAACAAAGCATAAAAAAGTAGTATATGACTATACCTTGTGAATAACCTACTGCTTTGCTATCTTTGTGCCGCATTTGAAAGAAGCATCAAAAAACAAATGCAAGAAATAATGGATCCTATCGCCTTCGGCTCCAGGATGACAAATCCGAAGTGACAGGCAAAAGTGACAAAAGGAGGTGCAACATGGAAAAGCGCACAGGACTTTTTGCAAATGGAATTATCTGGTTTGGCGTCGCCATCTCCGTTTCCGAAATCGAAGCGGGTATAGAAATTGGCGCCGCGGCCGCAAGGGATTCGCTTTGGCTCCCGCTCATGCTTGGGCACATTCTGGGCGGCATCTTGCTCTTTTTCGTGGGCCTTATCGGCGCGCGCGTTCGCCTGAACGCCATGGAAACGACCAAATCCACATTCGGCAAGTACGGTTCCAAGTTCTTTGCCGCGCTGAACACATTCCAGTTGCTCGCCTGGGTCGCAGTATTGAATGCGCAAGGCGCTTCGGCATTGGCAGGGCTCAACTTGCCGATTTCATTTCCGCTCACATGCGTGATTCTCGCCGCACTCATCGCCGCCTGGGTTTACGTGGGCATCCGCCGTTCCGCAAACGTGACGACGGTCGTGATGGCAGCGCTCACCGTTCTACTCGCCATTCTTTCCGTGAAGTTGTTCGGACTCGGCAGCGGTTCAAGTGCGGCCGCTAATGTTGCAGGCGCCGCCGAAAACGCCGCAACAGCAACCGCGCTCAAATTCTGGAACATTTTCGAAATTTCCATTGCCATGCCGATTTCATGGTTGCCAGTCATTTCGGACTACACGAAGGACGCCGAAAAGCCCGTGAAGGCAACAGCAATTTCTGCCATCGCCTACACATTCGCAAGCATCTGGATGTACATCATCGGCATTGAAATTTCGGGCATTGGCGCAAGCAACAACATCGCGCAAGCCATTCTCCTTGCAGGTCTCGGAATCCCGGGAATCATCATCGTGGTACTTTCGACAGTGACAACAAACTTCCTTGCGGCAAACTCCGCTGGCGAATCCTCCAAGGCGATTTACAGTAAAATAAATCCGAAAATTGCAGGTGTCGTCGTGAGTTTCTTGAGCGCAGCTCTCGCCATTTCAGGAATCATGGAACATTACATCAGCTTCCTCTACCTGATCGCCTCCGTGTTCGCCCCGATGGCTGCCGTTCTCCTGGTATCGTTCTACTTCTCCAAAGAACGCACCGAATCGCTCGGCGCTTGGCTCTGGAATATTTTCGCCTGGCTTGCCGGCTTTATCGCCTACCAGGTCGCAGAACACTTCGACTCCGTTTTCCTCGGCCCCACACTCCTTGCGGTTATCGTTTCGGCAGCATTTGCATCCGTGCGCGTACTCTCGGAAAAGAAAGATTTTTAACTTTTAGTTAGCCATGCCACAGAAGAAAATCGCGTTAATTAATGATGTTACAGGATTTGGTCGGTGCTCCATCGCTGTCATGGCGCCGATTGTTTCTGCCATGAAAATTCAAGCGGTAACAATACCTACCGCTGTTCTTTCGGCACACACGCAGTTCCCCGAATACTACTTCGACGACTACACTTCAAAAATGCGCGATTACATTCAAACCTACAAGGATTTGAATTTATCCTTCGACGCCATTGCATCCGGGTTCCTCGGCTCCGAAGAACAGGTGGACATCGTCATCGATTTCTTCAAGACGTTCAAGAAAAACGGCTCGTTTACCCTGGTGGACCCCGTGATGGGCGACTACGGCAAGCTCTACGAGACCTACACGCCTACTTTGTGCGAAAAGATGAAAGCGCTCGTCCACTACGCCGACATCTTGACGCCGAACTTGACAGAGCTTTGTACGCTAACTGACGTTGAATACCGCACCGAAGGATTCACCGACGCCGAACTCGGCGAAATGTGCCGCAAGCTCACGGAACAAGGCCCCGAACACATCGTCGTAACAGGCATTCCGTACAACAGCAAGCAAATCATGAACTACGTCTACAGCAAGGGCGAAGAGCCTCGAATCGTGATGGTGGACCGCATCGGCGGCGACCGCAGCGGAACCGGAGACGTCATCAGTTCAATCATCGCGGGCATGTACATGAACGGCCACGATTTTTACGAATCAGTCAAAAAGGCCGCTGAATTTGTAACAAAGTGCATCCGCTACTGCGAAGACAATAACGTTCCCACACAATGGGGCCTGTGCTTTGAGATGTACCTTCGTGACTTGATGGAGGATTAAAATGGTTGTTTATACCGTAACTGGAAACGTTGGACAAGCAGGCTACCTCGACATCGCCAACAGCGGCGACATCACCGGCAAGAATATCTACGTGAATATGACAAACCGCTGCCCGTGCAGCTGCGTTTTTTGCTTGCGCCAGACAAAGAAAATGATGGAAGGCAATTCGCTCTGGCTTAAAGGTGGCGAACCGAGCGTCGATGGCGTCATGAGCATTTTCGACAAGTATGACCTCTCCGTCATCAACGAACTCGTCTTTTGCGGCTACGGCGAACCGCTTGAACGCCTTCACGACGTGTGCAAGGTCATCGACCTGCTGCACGGCAAATACCCGAATTTAAAAGTCCGTCTCAACACCAACGGGCTTGCAAATCTCATCCACGGCAGAGACGTAACGCCCGATCTCGAAGGCCGTTTCAACACCGTTTCCATCTCGATGAACGCCCCGGATGCCGAAGAATTTCTGGAACTCACGCGCTCAAGATTCGGAATCCAGTCCTTCGACGCGCTGAAGGAATTCGCTGTGCTTGCAAAAGAGCACGTGCCAAACGTGGTGATGACCATCGTCGAGAAAGTGATGCCCGAAGAAAAAATCGAACGCTGCCGCAAGATTTGCGAAGAGCTCGGCGTCACGCTGAGAGTTCGCCCCTTTGAAAGCTAAGGAATAATGCTAAGAGCAGGCAAATCAGCCGCCGACAAAATCGGCGGCATTTTTTCGCAAAATCACCCTTTAATCTTCTGCAAGCAAGCTTTCACCCACTCGGGTTTAATGAAGAACACTGCAATAGCAATCACGGTTGAGGTATGGAAAAGCGTATGGGCAACAAGCGAGATCGCCATATAAGGGTCAAATTCAGGGATACGAACAAAGCTGAACAAATTAAGCAAAACTTGAATAAGCGTCATTAAAGAACCCGCCATCAAAACAATCACATTCTTTTTGACAAGAGCGAATACGCCGACCGCTAAATAAACAACGCCAAAGAAAGCAAGCTGAAAAATGGGAGTTTGCGTAAAAACAAAATGAAACAAGCTGTTCAATCCACTCGCGATAAAACAGATGGAGCAAAGCCGAAAGAGTCCCAAATTAAATTCTTCATTCAATGCGATAGCTCCAGCTTCATCATGCTTTTTAGAAGTCACAAAAAATGCCGCCACAGCAACGACAACGTTCACGTTAAAAATTAAGCTAATGAAGTTCTGGGCAAGATTCACTTCTCGCATTTCATTTCCAAACAAAGCGCTTAAAGGATTGATAGCGAAAACTCTCAACACAATCCAGACAAGGAACAGCACCGCCAATATTTTTAAAACTCTCACATTCTTTTTGACTAGTGCAAATATCCCTAGCGCAAGTAATACGACAACCGCCAAAACACCGAGCAGCACAGGCAAGCCGATCCCCGATGCAATCAACAGTCCGACCGTTGCAAGCAAATCTTCAAACGACGAAGTCGTAAGCGCGCTCCAAATCGAAGCCAATTCACCGCTATACCCAGCCAAAAGCAGCATATTGGTAATAAAGCCGAGTATGTTCACAATAAATATTACCGCGCAAACCCTGAGTAAAGCCAGGTTCCCGTTGAATTGAATTTTTTCTCCTTCGCTCATTTGACCCCTCTATTATTGAATTAAATATTTTTCCAGTTCCGGAAATGTCTCGGAGGTAAAGTACATCGAGCGCCCCCTGAACATCAACCAGCCAGCCCATCCCTTTTTAACATTCTTGGCTCTTGATATTTTAAAAATTTCTTGTTTGATTGTAATGCTGTTGCCAAGTAAAAAAGTAATTCGCACAAGCTCATTTTCAAGAAACTCGACTTTTTGCGGAGCCACGTGAAGGGCAACAAAGCAATAATAGAGCAAAAAAAGTTCCTTGAAAACCCACATAAAATTTATGGTATCATACGCACCAGAACGCACCATGACAACAAGGGAATACACAAGCCCAAAGGCACCAAAAAAGAATAATGCCACCGATGTCAAAGTGTTACCTTTGCTTTTCGCTTCATATCCTTTATTTTCTTCCATTTGATTACCTCGTTCTAAAAATACAAAAAACGGCCCGGATTTTATTCCGAGTCGTCTTTAATTTCTAGTTCCTTCGACGCGAAGCCTCGCGGCATCTCGTTGATGACAATCGCAATTACTTCACGAAGGCGGCGTAGATGGCCTTGATAGCCTTTTCAGTATCGGCTTCGTCAACACCAGTGATGATGTTGATCTGGGAAGAACCCTGGTCGATAATGCGGACGTTCACCTTGTTTTCTGCGAGAGCCGTAAAGAGCTTTGCAGCAACACCGATCTTGTTCGTCATGCCGTGACCCACGGTAGCGATAAGAGCGATGCCCGGGAAAATCTTGATACGGTCCGGACGCATCTGCTGCGTGATGTCTTCGAGGACAACGTCCTGCACGGCGTCGAGAGCCTTGGAATCCACGACAATGCTCATGGAGTCAATTGCACTCGGGCAGAGTTCGTAAGAGAGTCCTTCGCTTTCGAGCACGGCGAGCACACGGCGGCCAAAGCCAACTTCCTTGTTCATCATGGACTTTTCGATGTAGATCATCGAGAAGCCCTTGCGGCCTGCAACACCCGTAATCGGGAGCTTTGCGCTTTCCGGGGTCGGGCCAATGATGGTGCCGGCGTCTTCCGGGCGGTTCGTGTTGCGGATGTTGATAGGAATCTTCTTGGCGCGGCACGGAGCGATGGATTCATCGTGGAGCACACTAGCACCGGAATAAGCGAGTTCGCGGATTTCGCGGTAGCTCACGTATTCGATCGGGAGCGGGCTTTCGACGATGCGCGGGTCAGCCATGAGCATGCCCGAAACGTCGGTCCAGTTTTCGTACTTGGCAGCGTCAATGCCGTTAGCAAGGATAGCGCCAGTGATGTCGGAACCGCCACGGCTGAAGGTCTTCACTTCGCCACGGAGGTTAGAGCCATAGAAGCCCGGCAACACATACAACTGATTTTCGTCGCCGAGAGCCTTTGCAATTTCTTCGTAGGTCTTCGGAGCGATGCGGTACTTGTCATCGAAAGTGATGAGCGGGTAGCTATCGACGAAGTTTGCACCGAGATACTTTGCCATGAGGCGTGCGCAGAGGAATTCGCCACGGCTCACGAGGAAGTCCGTGCTCACGGATTCCGGATGGTTCTTGAGCTTGTCTTCGAGACTGTCGAGGTCTTCGGTAAGCTTGTCTTCAAGACCGAGGTCCTTGCAGATTTCATCATAGCGCTGGCGGATGAGGTTCCACGGCGTGGAGAAATCGAGGCCCTTGGAGGCGAGATCATAGGTGCTGTAGAGGAGGTCGGTCAGTTTGGTTTCTTTCGGGTTACGCTTGCCCGGAGCAGAAACGACGATGACTTTGCGGTTCTTGTCGCTTTCGACAATAGCCTTGATTTTCTTGAACTGACCTGCGTCGGCGACAGAGGAGCCACCGAACTTACATACGATTCTAGACATTTTGTTCCTTTGGGCCACCAAACCTCTCAGCTTCGAGCGCAACCGCTTTCCTCACGATTGTCGTGCCCAAGCCTACCCATCTGGCCAGCCACTTGGTTTTTGTGCAATGTAGCAGCGGCACTTTACCGCCGCGCGCGAAAAATTAGAAAATGGCTAGAGCAATGTCAATGGTGCACGGCTGATAGATTAACAAAAATTTACAGGTCAAAACAGCGAAAAAAAGCGTGTTTATATAACGGAGGGTCTATGAAGAAACACGAAAAACTGATGCTTATTGCCGCGAAATCGAACATACCCGTGCTACTACAGGGGGAATCGGGAGTCGGCAAGGAAATCGCCGCCAGATTCATACACGAGCACAGCCCACGAAACAACGGGCCATTCATCGCGCTCAATTGCGGCGCCATCGCAAAAAATCTAGCTGAAAGCCTCCTGGAAGGCGCCAAAAAAGGATCTTTCACCGGAGCATCCTGCGATCAGCAAGGCATCGTACGCGCAGCCAATGGAGGTACTCTCTTTCTGGACGAAATTGGAGAAATGCCATTCGACCTGCAAAGCAAACTTTTACGCATCTTGCAGGAACACTCCGTCCTTCCACTGGGAGCAACCCAAAGCGAACCTGTCGACTTTCGACTTGTCTGCGCGACAAACCGCAACTTGCAAAATGAAATCCAAGACGGCCACTTTCGCAAGGACCTGTTCTTCAGGCTGAACGGATTTCCCATCGTCATACCACCGCTCCGCACACGTGAGGATTTTGACGACATCGTAAAAGACGTCTGGAACGAAATTACAGAAAAGACTTACGCCGAGCGGTTTTCTCTACGCCAAAGGGATTTCAATACTTTGTCCAAATTCAACTGGCCCGGAAACATCCGCCAGCTGAAAAACGTCCTCCAACGTTACGCACTCTTGATGCAGCACGATATTTCACTTGAAGAAATTTTATCCGAGGAATTTTCCCAGAAAGGAGCAAGCGATATCAGCGAACGTTACACATACAATGCAATACATATCCCGGCACCCAATTGGTCATTTATCCAAAAAGCCCTGACCGAAAACGAAGGCAATAAAAGCAAAGCCGCCAAGTCCCTAAATATCAGTCGCGGCAGTTTATATTACCAGATAAAAAAGCACGAGTTCCGCGAATGGAACTCGTGCGAAAAAATGAATCGTCCGATTGAGGCTTGAACTTACCGAACTAGAACTTCACGCCGATAGCAATGTAATGATTGCCACCCTCAAATGCCGGACGCGGGCTGTAAGCGTAGTCAAATACGACCCTGCCAAAGGTGACACCGAGACCGCCGCTGATGGCATCTTCGGTATCCGGGCGGATAGCATAGCCCATGCGGAACGAAAGCATGTCGTAATAGACCACTTCGCCACCGATCAAAAGTTGCGCCTTCGTATCGGCACGGCGATACGCATCTACAGACAAATGTATCATCCAGCGATCGAGAATCGGGATGAATCCCGTCACGCCCGCCTGGAGCGCAAGCGGAGCAGCCTCTTTCTCGGATTCATACTTGCTTGCAAAACCGAGATTCGTGAAGTTTGCACCGAATGCAAAATACTGATTCACGCGGAAAGAGCCGCCGGCATCCACCGAGAACAAAAAGCCAGTCTCGTCGTCAATCGTCTGCGTTGCAAAACGTGCCGAGGCTGCCCAGTTGAAAATCTTGGAACGGCTGCCGAAACCCGCCAAAAGCGACCAGGCATAAGAGCCATATTCCGAAGTCTTGAGGCCATTCTCGTCACGGCCTTCAATGTTGTCGTAACCCAAAAAGTCAACAGCAAACCCAACCGTGTACTTGTCGCCAACCGGGAGGCCATAGTATGCCGAGACAAAGTTATCGGCACCGCCCTTGCCAAAAATCATCTGGCTGAGCCCAAATTCAGCCTCGTCTGCAACACTCATCGCAAGCGGATTGCGCGAGATTTCGGACACGCGGCCAGGATCAGCAACGCCTGCCCCCGAAAGCGCAGCCGTACGCGGCGAGACCCGCATCGAAAGGAACTTCATCGTCACACCGCCCGGATCCAAATGCCAATACTCCCCAGCAAACGCAAGGGAACCAACAGTCAGTGCAAACGAAAGAAACTTTTTGAACATACGATTAATAAGATACAAAAAAGACGAGAGAGTAAAGACGAGAGACGAGAGATTTTCAAACAATATATGCGCGAAGCGCCACTATCACCTTTCGTCTCTCGTCTACAGGCTCGCAGAGCCGTTCTTTCATCTAAACACGCCAGCCTTCCATAATCTTAAGGCATTCGGCGAGGAGTTCTGCACTGCGTTCCTTGCCTTCCGTTTCCACGTAGCAGCGGAATTCCGGAGCATTGCCACTCGGGCGCAAATGGATGATGTCGCCAGAATCAAATTCCATGCGGTAGCCATCGACCTCGTTCAAGGAAACGATCTTGCCCTGGAACGTCTTGTCCTTTGCAAACTTGGAGGGCTTTGCGGCGAGAGCGCCGAACAGCTTTTCGCCGAGATTCTTTTCGCGAATTTCAGCGAGCTTCGACTTCGACTTTTCGGTCGGAAATTCCTTGAGGCGGTCACTCACGGTAAAGCGCTTGGGCAACTTGCGGAGCAAATCTACAACGCACATGCGTTCCTTGCGGACCATCACCATCACGGCAATCATCGGGAGGAGCGCATCACGTGTCGGGAGTGCCTTAAGCGTACGGCCATCGAGCGTCAAATCCGTCTCGAGCAAGAATCCACCATTTGCTTCGTAACCCGCAACCGTGAGGCTCTTGTCGTTTGCATCGACCAGGCTTTCCATGCCGGCAATTACATACGGGCTTCCAATGCGGGTGCGGCAAATCTTTTCGAAACTGCCGGACTTTTCGAGCGAAGTATTGCAGCTCACCGGAGTCGCAATGCGCTTAATGCCAAGAGACTGCGCGGCCAAAATGCCAAGCACATCGCCGCGAAGCCACATGCCCACGTCATCAGCCAAAAGCGGGCGGTCCGAATCGCCATCCGTGCTGAACACGGCGTCCACGTAATCCTTGTGCGTAAATTCGCGGGCGAGTTCTTCGTCTTCCTTGCGGATGGCTTCCGTATCGACCGGCACAAACACATCACTACGGCCAAACGGCTTGACCGTCGCACCCAAGCTTTCGAGAACCTTCACCACGATATCGCGGCCCACAGCGGAATGTTGGTAAACGCCAATCGTGAGTCCGTGCAAAGCATCGCTACCGAAAAAGTCCGGGTAACGCTTGCAGTAATTTGCTTCGGCTTCCGCTTCGACCGCCGGGAGTTCCGGTGCAGCCTTCAGCATGCCCTTGTCGTCAAAAAGCGTTTCGTCAAAATCCACCGACTGCGACACGATTCCCTGTTCGTCGGCCTTCGTGATTTCGCCATTCGGATGGTTAAACTTGATGCCGTTGCGGTCTGCCGGGATGTGGCTACCCGTCACCATGATGGTCGGCAAATGCTTGTCGATGCCGTACATTGCAATCGCCGGACTCGGGATGCGGCCGCAGTAGATCACCTTCCAGTTCGCATCGGCGCCAGCCTGCACGAGCGACTTCAAAATGCGTTCCGTACTCGGACGCAAGTCACCCGCAATCGCAATCGTATGTTCGCACTTGTAAGACGCTTCGCAGTACTTGATAAAGGAACGAGCATACACATAGCACACTCGGTCGGTCATAGCGCTCACGAGACCGCGGGCACCGCTCGTACCAAACGCCACCCCGGACTGTTTCATCACATCTTGCATTGCAACGGACATATTAAACCTCTGTTTAGTAGGCGGTAGGAAGTAGACAGTAAAAAAGTCTCTAAAGCCGCCAATTGTTCTACAGAAAATAAGATAGAAAAAGCTGGGAGAAGCCTAGAGGCGTTCTTCCCATAATTGTATGACTTAGCGTTTTACCCAGGGGGATTAAATCAACTTGCGGTCCTTGAGATCGTCCACAATCCAACTGGGCATCCACTTTTCAAGCTTTTTATATTCAGCGTCCTTGAGTTTGTTACGTTGTTCACTAGCCTTGGTCTCATTGCCAGCATCATGGTAAATGCGGATAAGGTTCAATACCGAGCACCAGTAGCGTATGGATTTTCCGGTGCGAGCGAGATAATCGGCGGCACTTTTCTCGTAGGCAGCGGCGGCTTCGTCATAGCGTTTGAGTCTATAGAGCATGTCCGCCTTGATTTGGAACATAATCGGATGATTCGGGGCCTTTTTAAGCCCGAGTTCAGCAAGTTCCAAGCCCTTTTGAAAATCCTTGCGATCGAAGTATATCCAAATGAGCGGTGTCAAGAACAGCGGCCAAAAACGTTTCGACTTGAGAGACGCCTCATCGAGCATTTGAAGATATGTTTCGCGGTTATCCGATTTAAACGGAAGCCAAACTAAGCTATTGTCTATAAAGTAAGCATAAACAGCATAAAATGCTTTCGCCTCCAGATCCGGGGATTCTTTGAACAACTTCGCAGCCGAACGCGTTTGCAACGCGCCCTTGATGGCATGACCAGTTTCCAGAAGGATATACCCGATTTCATAATTGCGGAGAGCGTCCCAAAGCCCTTCAGTCTTACAAGATTCCAGATTCTTGGCAGCCGCTTTTATCGAGGCCGTATCTCCCTTGTCATCGTACAGACTTACACGAATGATGCCTTGAAAAAGGCAACCCACACCATCGTTTTCAAGGCGGAGCTTACGCGCCAAATTGAACGCTTCGACATAGTCGAGTTCCATCGTCTTTTGCGTAATCTGTTCGGCAAGTGCATTTTGCGATGGAGAAAGTGCAAAAGAAAGACCATCGGCAAAAGCTAGGCTGCACACCAAAAAACAAAATGTGATTATTCTCGAGAACATTGATTCCAATTTAGAAACTTTTGATGTAGCGAACCACACACATGATTCAACGCCATTTTCTATATTCCCCGTCATGGATAGAGCACGCCGTCGCAAATTTGGACAGAACTTTCTCGATGTTGAAACCGCCACCGCCATCGCAGGCGACTTGCCCGCCGAAGCTGGCGAATTCGTTCTTGAAATTGGGCCGGGTCACGGCGCTCTTACGGAGCACTTGCTCAATCGCGGGCTGGAACTCACCGCCGTAGAAATCGACGAGCAATGCGTCGAAGTCCTGAACGAAAAATTCAAGGGCTACAAGAACTTCAACATTGTAAACATCGACTTTTTGAAGTTTGACTTGCAGGCATTTCTGGACGCACACGCAAAGCCTTGGGTCACCGGCAACTTGCCATACAACGTAAGTACAGCCATTATCGCAGGGCTTATGCCGCGTTTGCACTTGACCAAAGGCTTTATGGGAATGGTGCAGCTCGAAGTTGCCGAACGAATTTGCGCCGAACCCTGCTCCAGCAATTACGGAAGCCTTTCCGTGCTCGTGTCAGCATTTGCAAACACGCAGATTTTGCGCAAGATCGGGCCGGAACACTTTACGCCAAGGCCAAATGTCGATAGCGCCACGATGCTTTTGACTCCGCGCGAAGACGCCCTCCAGGCGCCCGACGGATTCTTCGACTTTGTCCGTACCGCATTCACGCAAAAGCGAAAGACACTCGCAAATTCCTTCGGACGTAATTACGACAAGAAGAAAATCCAGGTGACGATTGAACTTTTGGACTGGCCCACGACCATCCGCGCCGAAGAACTCAGCCCCGAACAGTTCTTGAATTTCTACAAAGCGTTTAAAGGCGTCAACTAGTCATTTGTCATTCCCGCCTCCGAGCGGGAATCCCCTTATCCCATGATTATTAAAATCCTCATCGACAACATCAGCGGTTCCGAAAAGCAATTAAAGGGTGAATGGGGGCTTTGCGTCTACACTGAATTCAACGGCAAGCGCATTCTGCTCGACACGGGAGCCTCCGCACATTTCGCCAAGAATGCCGCACTCATGGGTATCGACATTTCCAAAATCGATGCAGGCGTCTTGAGCCATGCGCATTACGATCACGCCGACGGCATGCAGGAATTCTTCAACAAGAATAACCACGCCAAATTTTACTTGCGCGACGCTGCCCGCGAAAACTGCTACCACACGCACAAATTCTTAAAGTTCTTCACGTACCAAGAATACATCGGCATCCGCAAAGGAACGCTCAAGCGTAACGCTGACCGCATCGTATTTGCAAAAGGCGACTGCGAAATTTTCCCGGGAGTCACGCTCGTCGGCCACAAGACTCCAAACCTCGACGAAATCGGCAAACGCGCCCACATGAGCGTCAAGGAAAACGGCAAGTACCGCTACGACAGTTTCGACCACGAACAAAGTCTAGTCTTCGATACGCCAAAAGGCCTTTTCATCATGAACAGCTGTAGCCACGGCGGCGCAGACAACATCATCAAGGAAATCGAAGCGACATTCCCCGGCAAGCAAATCTACGCCATCCTCGGCGGCTTCCACCTTTTCCGTACGCCCGATGACCGCGTAAAAGCATTTGCCGAACGCCTCCGCGAATTGAACGTCCAAAAAATCTACACGGGCCATTGCACGGGGCAACGCGCCTACGAGATTTTGCACAACGTGCTCGGCGACAAGGTCGAACAAATGCACACCGGCATGGAAATTGAAGTGTAGTCTCGGAAACTGCGAAAACAGATTGATTATTCCAGGAAAAGGCTAATCCATTCTTTTATTTATTCTAATTTATCATTTAATATAGATTGTCTTTCAACAAGGTATTATAAATGAAAAATCTTTTCGCAGTTTTATTAGTCCTCTGCGCCGCCACTCTTTCCTTTGCACAGGCCCCAAAACACACGCTAACCATGGATAGAGGCTTTTTTACAACCGATTATACCATTGACGGTCAAGAGGTCGATAGCGATATTTTCGAAAGAGAACTTGCCAATGTTCCAGAAGCCATCAGCAAATGGAACACAGGAAATACGATGAGATATATTTCGTGGGGAGTGGCATTCGGTGGTGGATTCCTATTAGGCTATGGAATTGCAGAAGGTTCCGGCTATCGAGCGCCCAACAGCTATAAAATAAAAATACTTGCTGGTGGAGTAATCATCGTTGCCGCATTAATCGTCGAACGCATCGGCAACTCTAAAAAAGATAAAGCGGTGGAGATTTACAACAATTACAAGGGTGACATCATAGGCAACGGCTCATTCAGCATGGGAATCATCCCGACCGAGCAAGGCGGCATCGCCCTCGCGTTCAATTTCTAAAAGAAAAGCCCCTTGCGGGGCCTACGAGATTCTGCACAACGTGCTCGGCGACAAGGTCGCACAAATGCACACCAGCATGGAAATTGCGATAAAAAAATAACTGGATTCTTCGGACTTTCTGTCCTCAGAATGACGACCTGCATTACACAGGATCGTTTGTGAGCAACAAGTTCTTGATATCAATCAAGAACGGTTGCGAGAGTGAGCACATATTACATTTTAATTTTAACTTTAGCGCGAACGGTCTATAACTGCTTACTGTAATCGCGTTCGCCAAAGAGCGCCGTCCCTACGCGAATCATCGTAGAGCCTTCTTCAATCGCGACTTCCAAATCAAGCGTCATGCCCATCGAAAGCTGATCGAACGCAGCAAAGGCACCACCACGCGCCAAGAACTTGTCGCGCAAACCTCGCAAGAACGCAAAGCATTCGCGGCTATCTTCAGGAACGCCTGTGTTCTTGCCAATCGTCATGAGACCGCGGAAACGCAAATGCGGGAAGTTTTCGCTCTTGCCATCGACTGCTGCGCCCGCGCGTTTTTCCAAATCTTCAAGGAACGCTTCAGCTTCGTGAACATCCAAGCCGCTCTTCGTTTCTTCTTCGCCAGCGTTCACCTGGAACAAAATATCGAGAACCTTGCCCTGACCATTTGCAGCCGCCGCACAAACCTTTTCGAGCTTTTCCACCGCTTCGATACTTGCAATGGAATGGATGCAGTCGGCCACGAGAGCCGCCTTCTTGAGCTTGTTACTTTGCACAGGACCAATCACATGGCAACGTACGCGGCTTCCGTCCTTTGCTGTGCGCGGTTCAGAGAACTTGAGTTCCGCTTCTTGTACGCGGTTTTCGCCAAAGTCCGTCGCGCCCAAAGCAATCGCATTTTCCACAGCTTCTGCCGGGTGGAACTTGCTCACCCACACAAGCTTAACCGAATCACGGCTGCGGCCTGCAATCTTGCAAGCCTCGCCAATCCTTGCTTCGAGAGCTGCAAGGTGCTCGCGCATTTCATCAAGTGTGAATTCCATAGTTTTAGTAGACTGTTAGAAGTAGACGGTAGGAAGTGATTGTAATTACGCTTTTTTCGAAGACTTTTTCGAAACGGATTTTGCAGGCTTTTCCACTTTCGTCTCTCGTCTCTCGTCTTTCGTCTGTCCCGCCGCCTTCGGCATTTTGAACAAAATCTTCACGATTTCGTCGATGTGCTTGTGCGGGTAAATCTTGAGGCCTTTCTTTGCCGGTTCCGGGAGTTCAGCCACATCCTTCTTGTTGCCTTCCGGCAAGTGGAGCGTCTTCACGCCTGCGGCAAGTGCAGCAAGCGCCTTTTCGTTCAGACCGCCAATCGGGAGGCAGGCACCCGTAAGGCTCACTTCACCCGTAAACGCGATGTCCGGCGAAATCGGCTGCTTCGTAAACGCACTCAAGAGGCAGAGCGTAAGCGCAATACCTGCAGAAGGTCCATCCTTCGGCACGGCACCTTCCGGCACGTGAATGTGAATGTCCGTCTTACGCACAATCGCAGGATCAATACCAAAGCGCTGCAAGCGTTCACGAACAAGCGAAACGGCAATCTGAGCCGATTCCTTCATCACATCGCCAAGCTTACCCGTCAAAATCAGCTGACCCTTGCCACTCAAGAGCATGCATTCGATAGGCAAGATTTCACCACCGACACTTGTCCAGGCAAGACCCGTCACAACGCCCGGGCGGCCCGATTCCGGCAGCTGGTTGTCCAAGAATCTCGGAGCACCGAGGTAATCCTGAAGCACCTTCGCCGTGACTTCCGGCTTGATCTTCTTGCCCATCACGATGTCTTTTGCACGATGGCGCACCGCGCTTTCAAGCACGCGTTCGAGTTCACGGACGCCCGCTTCGCGGGTCCAGCCGCGCATCACGGCATTAATCATCTCGTCGCTGAAGCTCACCTGTTCGCCAAGCTTCACGCCCGTGCGTTCACAAATGCGCGGGAGCAGATACTTGCCCGCAATCTGCAACTTTTCGTGCGGATAGTAGCCCGGCAAGCGCACCACTTCCATACGGTCGCGCAGAGCTTCCGGGATTTCGCCTTCGCTGTTTGCCGTCGCAATAAAGAGCACACGGCTCAAGTCAAGACCCACTTCCATGAAGTGGTCGGTAAAGTCGTGATTCTGTTCCGGGTCCAAAACTTCAAGCATGGCGCTTGCAGGGTCGCCTCTAAAGTCGCTTGCCATCTTGTCGATTTCATCGAGCAAAATCACCGGATTCATGCACTTTGCACGGCGAAGCGCGTGAATGAATCGGCCAGGCATTGCACCAATGTAGGTGCGGCGGTGACCACGGATTTCAGCTTCGTCACGCACACCACCAAGCGTAATGCGGACAAAGTTACGCTGCATGGCCGTTGCAATCGATTCCACGAGAGTCGTCTTGCCAACGCCCGGAGGGCCCACAAGGCAAAGGATCGGGGCGCGACGTTCCGTACCGGTAAGCTTCAGCACGGCCACGTATTCCATGATGCGTTCCTTGACCTTGTCGAGGCCAAAGTGCTTGGAATCGAGTTCCGCCTTCACCTTCTTCATGTTCAAAACGGTATCAGTGTAAACACCATACGGAAGCGAGAGGAACCAGTCCACGTAATTGCGGCTCACCGCGTATTCCGGGGAGGTCGGCTGCATCATGCGCATGCGACCGATTTCTTCTTCGAGCTTTTCTTCAATCGCCTGGCTAAACTTCTTGGCCTTGATTTTCTTGAGCAACTGGTCCGGTTCTGATGCACCGCCATTTTCGCCATCCAGTTCATCCTGCAACTGGCGAATCTGCTCCGAGATAAACCATTCCTTCTGCTGTTGAGCCATCTTCTGGCGCACGTTCTGCTGAACGCGGATCATCACGTTCTCATTTTCCTGCGCCACCTGCATCAGGCTAATCAGACGCTCCGCAAGGGCGTCAATCGTTTCGAGTTCCAAAAGCGCCTGCTTCTCGGAAAGCGAAATCGAGAGGAACGGGATCATCCCGTAAAACGCGTTGATGTGGCTATCCATCGTAAAGAGCGCTTCGACCATGCCATCGGCAATGTTCCTGTGCATGGCATATTCGCGGAACATGTTCAGCACGTCTTCAAACTTTTCGCTCTTGTCTTCGGCCTTGATAAAATGTTCCCTCGGCGAAACCGTCACCTGCAAAAATCCGTCGCGCAAGGCAATCGAGCGGAGATCCACGATGGAATCGCCTTCCAGCACGACCTTCACGCAACCATTCGGGAACGGCGTCACATTCGCCACGCGGGCAACCACGCCGACCGAGTAAAGGTCGAGCATCGGGTTGTCGAGCGTTTCCTGTTCCACATTCTTCTGTGCAACCAGGATAATTTCGTTGTTATGATTCTCGGCAAATTCCAGGGCACGGAGAGACATCTCGCGGCCCACCAAAATGCGTCTAGTCGTCAGCGGAAATACAACAGCGTCCCTCAGAGGGAGCAACGGATACGTTTTATTAAAGTCAAAAGCCATATACTACAAAGATAGTATTTTGAAAGGTGAGGGAACAAAAAAGCAGTCACCGTTTTTCGGCAACTGCTAAAATTTGCATTCGTGAAGTCGCTACGTTCAGGAGTTCGCGGCTCCCAGCAGCAACTAAGACTTTTTCTTATTGTGCTTGAGGCCGTCCTTCACCATTTCGACAGTCACGGTGAACTTCTTTTCGCCAGAGCCTGGCATCTTGAACATCGCCTGCTGCAGTACGCGTTCCATCACGGAACGGAGGCCACGGGCGCCCGTCTTGCGGGTCATCGTCTCGCGAACAATTTCCTTGAGAGCCTCGTCATCGAATTCGAGCTTGATGTTGTCCATTGCAAACAAGCTCTTGTACTGCTTCACGAGAGCGTTCTTCGGTTTCGTCAAGATGTTGAGGAGAGCCGTTTCATCAAGTTCTTCGAGAGCAACGGCAATCGGCAAACGTCCGACAATTTCCGGGATGAGGCCGAACTTGATCAAGTCTTCCGGCTCGAGCTGCTTGAAGAGTTCGCTCAAGCTGTTTTCGCTTGCCGTGTGGATATCGGCACCAAAGCCCATACCACCTTGGTTCACACGCTGGGAGATAATCTTGTCGAGCGTTTCAAAGGCGCCACCGCAAATGAACAGGATGTTTCTCGTATTCACCTGCACAAGCGGCTGTTCCGGATGCTTACGGCCACCCTTCGGCGGAACGGACGCAACCGTACCTTCCAAGAGCTTCAGGAGGCCCTGCTGCACACCTTCACCGCTCACGTCGCGCGTGATGGAAGGGTTCGCAGTCTTCCTTGCAATCTTGTCAATTTCGTCGATAAAGATAATGCCGCGTTCAGCCTTCGCCACATCGTAATCGGCAGCCTGCAACAAGCGCACGATAATGCTATCGACGTCTTCGCCCACGTAACCGGCTTCAGTCAAGACTGTCGCATCGGCAATCGTGAACGGCACGTCCAAAAAACGGGCCATCGTCTGCGCCAAGAGCGTCTTACCCGAACCGGTCGGACCTACCAGGAGCAAGTTCGACTTTTCGACATCGACATCGTCCTTGGACTTGTGCGTCTGCTTGTAGCGGAGTCGCTTGTAATGGTTGTAAACGGCCACAGAAAGCGCCATCTTTGCACGGTCCTGTCCAATGACAAAATCGTCCAAGTGTGCCTTGATTTCGGTCGGGAGCGGGAGCGGCTTCGAAGAAATTTCCTTCGCTTCCTGTTCCTGTTTCGTACGAGCCAAGTCTTCTTCAAGAATGCGGCTGCACATGCGTATGCAATCACTGCAAATATACGCACCGGCACCGGTGATCATCTTTTCGACTTGTTCTGCCGGCTTTCCGCAAAAACTGCAACTTACAGCCGGGTGGTTCTTGCCACTACGATACATTAAATACCCTCTTTACGCGGCACAAAAATTTCATCGATGACGCCAAAGGCCTTTGCTTCTTCCGGGCTCATGTAAAAGTCGCGGTCCGTCTTTTCGCGGACTTCGTCGACCGGCTTTCCGGTATGCTTTGCGACAATTTCGGTAAGGGTATCCTTCGTGCGGATAATTTCCTTGGCGGTAATCTGAATATCTGTAGATTGTCCAGTAGCGGCACCCGACGGCTGGTGCAACATGATGCGGGAATGCGGGAGCGCATAGCGCTTGCCCTTCGTACCTGCAGCAAGGAGCACGGCGGCCATCGAAGCACAACTACCAATGCAGATCGTAGCGATATTCGGGCGTACGTGCTGCATGGTATCATAAATGGCAAGCCCTGCCGACACGTAACCACCCGGGCTGTTGATATACAGCGTGATATCCTTTTCCGGATTCTCGTATTCAAGGAAAATCAGCTGGGCCATGACGTTGTTTGCCACTTCGTCGTTAATCGGAGTGCCCAAAAAAATGATACGTTCCTTGAGGAGTCTGGAATAGATATCGTAAGCGCGTTCGCCGCGCCCGGTAGTTTCAATGACGGTAGGGATGATCATTTATTCCTCTTATTACTTTGTTTCTTCTGCAGCCGGGCGGATACCGACGATGAAGTCAGCAGCCATCTGGAAGCGAAGTTCGTCGCGCAGCTGGTTGATGCGGCCAGACTGGCGGAAGTGGTTCTTCAAGTTTTCGAATTCCACGTGGTAAGCAGCGGCCATCTGCTGGAGGCGTTCATCAACGGCGGCCTGAGTCGGCTTGATCTTTTCCTTCGTGGCAACGAATTCGAGGATGCGGTGCTTCTTGATTTCGCGGGTTGCTTCACCGGAGAGTTCGTTTATCTGTTCTTCGGTCGGTTCGACAACGTCCTTTTCGCTCTGGGCATTGCGGTTCAAGGTCCACTTGATGAGGTCGTAGATACGAGCCTTCGGCACTTCGAACGGGTTAGCTTCGATGAGCTTGTCGATAGCTTCGTTGATGGACTTGTTCTTGGCAGCGTCCTTCTTCTGGGCAGCGAGGCTTTCGGCGAGGTTGTTTCTCAGGTCAGCTTCGTCCTTCACGCCAATCTGCTTGCAGAATTCTTCGTCCAAAGTCGGCGGAACGATTTCACGGACGTCCTTGATTTCGACATTGAACTGGGCAGTCTTGCCACGGTAGCGTTCGTCCTTGTGGTCATCCGGATACTTGAAGTTGATTTCCTTCTTATCGCCGGCCTTAGAACCCATGAGGCCTTCATCGAATCCCGGAGAAGCGGATTCGCCGAGGAGAGAGCGGAATTCCTTGTTTTCCGGGAGTTCCTGCTTTTCACCATCAATAACAACTTCGATATAGTCGCCAACGACAACGTCGCCCTTCTTGGCTTCGCGGTCAACGTGTTCGTCCTTGCTCCACATCTGCATGAGGCGGTCGAATTCGGCCTGGACTTCTTCTTCGTGGACGGCGGTAGCCGGAACGGTGATGCCCGTGTCAGCGTAGCCCTTGATATCGATTTCCGGATCAACTTCGACTTCGACCTTCAGTGTGATGTCGTTCTTTTCGTCGTCGTTGAATTCCTTCACAACCATCTTGCCAACCGGAATGATGTTAGCCTTCTTAAGAGAATCCTGAACAATCGTGTTCACGACTTCATCAACCGCTTCGTGACGGATGGAGGGTCCAAACTGCTTCAGGATCATGGACTTCGGAACTTGACCCTGGCGGAAGCCCTTCAAGGCAACCTGCTTCTTGTACTGGGAAAGCTTCTTTTCGAACGGTGCCTTGAGATCACCCTGCGGGATCGAAATTTCAAGGGTGCGCACGGTGGCGCTTGTTTCTTTGATTTCAGCGGACATATTTACTCCGATAAACGGTTGTTAAAAAGGTGATAAAAAAAAGAACTGCGAGGGGTGGGAGTCGAACCCACACACCGAAGTACCAGATCCTAAGTCTGGCGCGTCTGCCAATTCCGCCACTCTCGCGATTTCAAGACCAAAGATACAAAATCTTAAAGACATAAGGAACATAAACATCTATTTTATGGCACATTGCAAGCACTAAAGAACATTAAAATCGGTGTTTTTATATCCCTGGTCAACATCCTCATCCAGGGAGTTTCGGTTATTGTCCAAAATCTCATCGCCAATAACCTCGGAATCGTAAAGTTCGGATCATTCGGAATCCTGCAAAGCGACTTCACCATTTTCAGTGCACTCGCCGACTTCGGCATGGCAACACTCATTCTCGCCTATTTCGGCAAACGCGCAACCCAAGGCAGGCTGTTCATCAACGTGCTCCAGCTCAGGCTCTTTATGACCGCCATAACCGCTCTTGCGATGGTCATATTCGCCTTTACCGTACGTAGAGGGAGCGCCGTTTTCGAGGCCGAACTGGTGCTTGTGCTCGGACTCCTCTTCCAGCACTCCTATTTCGACTGGTATTTCATCTGCGGGAACTTCTGGAAAAAGCTTTTGATTTCAAAGGTTCTCCACACGCTCTCCTACACCACCATCATGGGTATTGCGCTCTGGTGCTTCAAAGTAGATTCCCTCCCGGCAATAGCCCTTTCGATGGTCATTGCAGCCCTCCCCGCTTTCGGCTTCGGCGTTGGTCAGGCGTTCACCTTAAAAATTTTCAGCATCGGCGTTCACACGTTCCAGTTCTTCAAGCTGATGTTCAAGTCATCATGCCCCTACGCTATTTCGAGCATAGCAAGCTTCGCCTACCTGCCCGCCGGCCTTTACACCGTCGCGCACTTTGCAACACCAGAATTTTTAGGGGCGTACAGCTTTTCACACAAGCTTGTCATTCTCGCCTCAGGACTCATGGTGCACTTCATCTCGTCAAGCCTTATCACGCTGCACCAGACCGACAGCCGCGTCCTTAGCCTGCGCGATCAGGCCGTTTTCACCCTATTCATCATTGGCGCAACGACACCCTTCTGGCTACTGCCGCAGTACACGCTCCGCATCATCTTCTTTGCAGCCCCCTGGACAAGCGAGGCACTGGACACAAGCTGCTTCTGCCTTCGCATTTTAGCATGCTCCCTGATATTGCAGGCAACCCGCATGGGAATGATTTCAACACTTCTCAAGGAAAAGCGCACCTGGCTCTATGGCGCAATGATTACCATCGGCGGCATCATCAATATCGCGGTATGCATTGGCGGCGCAAGGATTCTAAAAGCCGACTACATTCCGGCGCTTACCCTCACCGGAGACCTATGCCTGAGCCTCTTCCTGCTTGTTTACTTTATCAAGAACCACAGGCTCCGCTAGGCTGGCTTTTTCCGATTTGTCATCCTGCACACACCGCTGTTCTGTACAAATTGTTGAGACGACAAAAATAACCATGCCCCAGATGCAATAGATTCCCTGCTTGTATCCCGACGTAAAGAACCACCATCCGACAAAGTAGATGAAGTAAGTGTACATCAGGATCTGGCGCGGAGTAAAAGGTCTGCATAAACGCAAATGCAGTACCGTCAGGCCAAGCCCACACAGGAACGGCAAGAGCATAACACCAAACAAATGGAAATCCTTATAGACATCCCAGAGGTAGTTCACCGTGTTAAAGCCCTGAACCTTCTGGATTCTATCGTTAAAGGCATTGTCCCAGCGGAAGCTGTTCCTGAACGAGGTCGTCAACTTTGCATATTCAAATAAGCCACTAAAGAAATCGATCCCATAGGTATGCGGATGTATTTCCTGATCGTTCATCGGATTCAGCACATAGTCCAAGTTCCAGTAATTGTTCGCCAAGTACTTGTAAGGCAGTTCAACAACCACATCCAAAGCCTTTCCCTCGACTGAACCGCCGCCGTACTGGTCGCGAATGCTGCCTATCGAAATAAACGCTATGATTGCAAAGACAAGCAGGGATGCAATTATTATTGGCGATATTCGTTTGTACAAATAATTTATAAAGATCAGGAAAAAGCCGACATTAAAAAACAGCGAGGTCCTATTCGGGTATGCCAGCAGATTTACAACAATCGTCACAAACACCATCACAAACGAAACATGACGCACCCATGCAACATTGTTGAACTTCTTGAAAGACGCAACGCCAAAAAGGAGTACGCACAGCGGCCCGCTATTAAACAGCAGCGAATAGTAACCGTAATCCACATACTTCGTCATCCACTTTGCCGGATTCTGCGTAAATATGATGAGGTCCCCGACCTTCTGGTAAAGCCCATAGACGCCAACCAGAAAGACAAGGAACACCGCAAAGGACAAAAGCAAGTGGTACGTCCAGTTATATTGATTTGCACACACCGCAGGATGCACCTGAACCGGAATCGCCTTTGACTTCGCATAGAGCCTAGCTACAATACAGCCTCCAGCAAACGAAAGCATGCCAAACAGCCATACACCCCATGTGTACAAATGAAAATCCGTCATTGCCCTATCGATCTGGAAATACGAAATGGCAAGCGTAATGCACTGCGTAAAGCAGTAGACGTTTAACGGGCTAAAGAAATCCTTCTTGAACCACCATGACTGAAATAGGCAAAAAATGACTACCAGAAAAAGGGCGGAACTGACCGGATATTCACTCACCCATGCAAACACAAACTAGACCTT
The DNA here is from genome assembly GCF_045112255.1 of Fibrobacter sp. GTDB lineage: Bacteria > Fibrobacterota > Fibrobacteria > Fibrobacterales > Fibrobacteraceae > Fibrobacter. The sequence goes on along the minus strand of NZ_JBGUHR010000020.1, from coordinate 7,827 downwards.
TTTCTTTTGGAAGTAAGCCCTAAAAGAGTTCCATTCACGGGATACAGAAGTCCCGCGCTTAGATTCGATTTCCAGATAGTCGAGCAAGTTGCAAATAATCGTTGCAATAATGCAGGCCACCAGGAATACGAAGATCAAGGTGACAGCCCTGAGCGGGTAGATCTTCTTGTCGTTTTCCCAAGGCGGTTCAAGCACATGGAGGTTCTTGAGCATCTTGGCTTCTTCCAGGCGCATCTGTTCGCTCTGCTGGCGGAGCAGCTTGTACAAAGTTTCCTGGATACGGATCTCAGACTCGCGCCTCAGGTACTCCGCATAAAGTTCCGGAGTCTTCTTAAGTTCAATCATGCCAATGTTGCTATGCTTGCCCTTGAGCGCACTGCCAAGCGCAACGTTCATTCCCTTGACACGCTTCTGGAGTTCCTGGTAGCGCCTGCTATTCTCGCCGCGGTCGAGCTTTTCAAAGTCCATTTCCATGCCCATTTCTTCGCGCATGGCCTGCAACTCGCTCAAATACTTAATCGTCGCCCCAAGCTGTACCGAGGGTTCATAGACATTGTTCTTCACCTGGAAGTCGACAAACGAATTCAGCACAGAATCCAGAACATGTTCGCAGGAATCCAAGCGCGTCTGGAAATACTCTCTGGACTGGCGAGCCTGATTCGTCTTAAACGAGTTAAATGCAGAATCCGCTTTTTCAAGCATGAACTCTATAACCTGCACAGCGCGCTTCGGGTCCGTATCCCTGTAATAGAGGAAGAACATGTCTTCCTTGTTGTAGTTCAAGCCGAAATTCTTGCGGAACTCCTTCAGCAAGTCCGCATGGAACTTGCCCTTGAACTTGTAGTGCTTTGCGAGGTTGAACTGCTCAATAACCTTGTCGTGCAGTTCCCAGGAATTGAGGATGGTCCATACAACATTCGCATCCTCGTTATCCATAGAAATCCCGAGAAGGGAACTCATTCCAGTTCCGCCAATCAGGCCGCTGAGCGCCCCCGACATGGGCTGCGTCGATGCCGGCGGAGTAACAACCGCAGTCGCTGCGTACCTAGGCTCAATAACCCACATGACCAAGACAAAAGCGACTATGGTCGGGATCGTCACAAACCAAGAAAAAAACTTGAAATGCTTCAGGTCGCTATTGACGACTCGAAGGCAAAACTCGATAAAACCTGTAGATTCTTGCTTTTCCATAAACTACTTGTAATTGACGTAAATGATGAACGCAGACGAAACCACACTTAAGAGTGACGCCATGAACAAGGTAAAGTCCTTGAACGACTCGTAATGGCTCTTCGGAATTTCAATAACATCGCCCGGCAAAATCGGATCTGTAGCCACGTTGATGGAAATAGCCTTCGGCTTTTCACCACGCCAGACCTTAACCTGTCCCCAGTTGCCCGTTATCGTATTCATGCCGCCCGACGAAATATAATCGATAGCATGCCATGTCGGATTGTAAGCATAGCGCCCGAGGAAATTCACGGCACCGCCCAGGTACACAAACAATTCCTTGATGAAGAATTCAACTTCGGTATTGGGTTCAACCGTCGTACTGCTCATTTCGTTAAGAGTAATCCAGCGGGGTTCCTTGTCCGGTTCGCGCACACACACGGCCTTGTAGCCATAGTTATGCATTCTATTTGCACCCGCAAGGTCGAAGTAATCCTGGAGCGTCCTATCGGAACGGTAAGCGACACTGGTCCTGTATCCGGGGAAAACCAAGGTAACATTATCACCCATCGGGATAAAAGGAACAAAGATCTTGTCGCCCTGCTCGAGCATAATGTCATCGTCAAAATTACCGTTTGTCGTCATGTTATTGTAGTTCACATGGATCGTATCCTTGCCGCGAATAATCTGGATATCTTCCTTGTTCGCATTCGGCAAGAGCCCGCCAATAGTGCGGATAAAGAAGGTAAGCCTGTTCTGGGGATCGACGACATGCTGTCCAACAGCAGCTACAGCGCCCATAACATTCACACGGAACCTTTTAAGGGCTGCAAGCTGCACGAAGCAGAACTCGCGCTTGTAGCGCTTAGAAACCAGGTCCAGAATGAGTCTCTGAGCTTCGGCAAAGGTCTTTCCGCCCACGTCAACAGAACCGCATTCTTCAACAGTCACCCTTCCGTCCGGGTAAATCTGGACAGAGAGATACTTGTCCTCGAGCATCAAGTCCAAAAAGTCACCCGGACCGAGCACGTAATTGGAATCGACCGCCATTTCTGCAAACGCCGGCGAAAGCGATGCGGCACCGCGCATAGAAGGACCGTCATCGAACATGACATTTTTGCCATTGCCCGAACTGCCAAACATGGATTCCGAAGCAAAGACACACGCACACATCAAGAGGATGCAGACAATAAAAGATCGCATATTACAAACTCATCCACTGTTGAGTAAAAGGACAACAAGTTTCCTAATTATACAAAAAATAAAATGAAGAGTTAGAACCTAGTCACTAGTTATTGGTCATTAGCCATTGGTCAATGGCTATGAATACAAAAAAAAGGAACATGGTATAAAAACCATGTCCCTTTTTAAAAGCGGTTGACCGTTTTTGATCTTAGTTAGCGGACTTGCCTTCGCCTTCGACCATGTCAACAGCAGCGTCAGCCTTGGCAGGTTCAGCAGCCTTCTTAGCCTTAGCAACGATTTCGTCTTCGACGAGACCGATAAGAGCCATTTCAGCAGCGTCGCCGGCACGGTTCGGGCCGAGCTTCAGTACGCGAGTGTAACCGCCGTTGCGGTTAGCATAACGCGGACCGATCGTGTTGAACAAATCCTGGAGAACCTTCGGGTCCATCACGAAGCGAGCTGCTTCACGACGTGCAGAAAGGTCACCCTTCTTTGCGTAGGTAATCATGCGTTCTACACAGCTGCGCACAAGCTTAGCCTTGTGGAGAGTGGTACGCACATAGCGCTTGTTCTGATCCGTTTCCATGCCCTTCTCGAGAATAGAAGTCGTGAGGGCGCGGAGGATGGCACGCTTGTGTTGGGCGTTAACACCCAGTTTCTTGTTTTTTACACCGTGTCTCATGTTTAATCCTTCAAGTAATCATCGACGTCCATGCCAAAAGAAAGGCCCATCGACGTCAACACCTCGTTAAGTTCAACCAAGGACTTCCTACCGAAGTTCTTGTATTTGAGCATATCGTTTTCCTTGTTGCGAACAAGCTCGCCAATGGTATGGATGTTTGCCATACGGAGGCAGTTGCTGGAGCGAACGGAAAGTTCCAGATCGTCCACGCGCATACGGAGGAGGTTAGCGATACGCTGACGTTCTTCATCCATTTCGAGTTCTTCAGGAGATTCGAGATCGCCTTCGAAGTTGATGAAGATTTCCAAGTGATCCACAAGAAGCTTTGCAGCGTATGCAAGAGCGTCTTCCGGGTCAATGGAACCGTCTGTTGTAATTTCAAGTTCCAGACGGTTGTAGTCCGTCTTCTGACCAACGCGGGTATCGCTGATGTGCATTGCGACTTTCTGAACCGGGTTGAAGTTCGCGTCCATGGCGATAACGCCAATCGGAGCGTCCTTGTCCTTAAGTTCGTCGGCAACAACATAACCACGACCGCAGGAGATCTTCACGTCCATCGACAAAGAAGCATTGCCGTTCAATGTCGCAATGTGAACATCCGGAGTCAGGATAGTGACATTTGGATTGTCCATAAAGTCCTTGGCCGTGACTTCGCCATCACCGGACATGTCCAGGTGAAGGGTTTCATCATGATCAGACAGGAGCTTTACACGGATGCTCTTGAGGTTGAGGATAATGTCAGTGACATCTTCCTTAACACCCGGAATCGTCGAAAATTCCTTGTCAACGCCTTCGATTTTCACGGAGACAATAGCCGCACCCTGCAGAGAGGAGAGGAGTACGCGACGGAGAGCGTTACCGAGGGTGATACCCCAGCCACGTTCCAAGGCTTCTACGACAAACTTGGCGTAGCGGCCATCTTCGCCGGTTTCCACTTTCTGGAAGCTGCGCGGCATCTGAAGTGATTTCCACATCATTGGCGATACCTCTTTGGATTAAATTCTTCTCTTCTTTTTAGGACGGCAACCATTGTGCGGAATGCCCGTCACGTCTCGAATAGAGAGAACTTCGAGGCCCGCATTCTTGAGAGCGCGGACGGCAGATTCACGGCCGCCACCAGCACCCTTAACGCGAACGTCCACCTTGCGCATGCCGAGATCGAATGCCTTGTGGGCAGCGGTTTCAGCGGCGAGCTGGGCTGCAAACGGCGTGCTCTTGCGGGAGCCCTTGAAACCGGAGTTACCCGGAGAACCCCAAGCGACAACGTTGCCACGAGCGTCGGTGATAGAAACGATTGTATTGTTGAAGGAAGCGAACACGCAGGCGATACCCTGGATGTCAATGCGCTTCTTGCCCTTCTTGATCTTGACTTCTTCAGCAGCAGCCGGAGCTTCAGCAGCGGCAGCAGCAGTTTCCTTGATTTCTTCTTCAGCCACGATGATACTCCTTACTTCTTCTTGTTAGCCACAGTCTTCTTGGGGCCCTTACGTGTGCGGGCGTTGGTGCGGGAACGCTGACCGCGGACCGGGAGGCCCTTGCGGTGGCGGATGCCGCGATAGCAGCCAATGTCCTGCAAACGCTTGATGTTCAAGGTAACTTCTGCGCGGAGCTGACCTTCCACAGAGTATTCATCTTCCAAAAGATGACGAATCTTACCTTGTTCTTCTTCAGTCAGGTCGTCACACTTCTTGTTCTTGTCAATGCCCAACTGAGCACAGACCTTGTTAGCGGTGAACAGACCGACACCATAGATTGCCGTCAGACCGTATTCAACAGTCTTGTTTTTCGGTAAATCGACACCAGCGATACGTGCCATACGATCTCCTTATCCCTGCTTCTGCTTGTGACGGGGGTTCTTCGAACAGATGATGCGCAATACACCCTTACGACGGATGATCTTGCAGTTTTCACATCTGGGTTTAATGGAGGCTTTGATTTTCATAGGTTTGACCTTCTTTTGTAATACCTATTACTTGTAACGGTAAGTAATTCGCCCGCGATTTAAATCGTACGGGGAAATCTCGACCAACACTTTGTCGTCCGGCAAGATTCTAATGAAATGCCGGCGCATTTTTCCTGAAACATGGGCCAGAATCTCGTGACCATTTCCGAGTTGAACACGGAAGAAAGCGTTGGGAAGAGCTTCCAACACAACGCCTTCTACTTGTATACCTTCTTCTTTAGCCACTAAGATGCCATCCTGCCGCGAATGCGGCCACGTTTCAAGAAACCTTCATAATTCTTGGTATGCAACTGGGCTTCGAGCTGACGAAGAGTATCCAGAGCAACACCTACCACGATCAAGACCGAGGTACCCCCAATATAGAAACTCATATTGAGAGCGTCTTTCATGTGCAGGGGAACAACGCTGATTAAAGCGAGGTAAAGAGACCCAGGCAATGAAATTCTGGTCAAAACGTGGTCAATGTATTCTGCTGTCTGCTTACCCGGACGGACTCCCGGAATAAACCCACCGCTTCTCTTGAGGTTTTCGGCAATGTCGTTCGGGTTGTACTGGATTGCCGTGTAGAAGTAGGTGAAGAATATGATGAGGAGGGCATCTACTACGCTGTAGGAGACGTGTCCCGGAATAAATGCAGAAGCAAAAGCCTGCATCGCAGATACGTTCGGGAACCAAGATGCAACCATGGCCGGAATGAACATGATGCAAGATGCAAAGATCACAGGAATCACGTTAGCGGTGTTCACCTTGAAAGGCAAATAGCTAGCCTGACCACCCAAGACCTTGTTTCCGACAGTCCTGCGAGGACTTTGGAGTGGAATGCGACGGGTCGCCTGCTCGACGAAAACGATAAATCCGACAATGACAACCACGAGCGCCAAGATAAAGACCTCGATCGCAAGCGGCTGGATGCCTTCATTAAACATTTCGAATTCGGCCAAGATGGCCCGCGGAAGGCCACCGACGATACCGGCGAAAATGATAAGAGAAATACCGTTACCCACACCGTGCGAGGTAATCTGCTCGCCAAGGTACATCAAGAAGATCGTACCTACGGTGAAGGTTAACGTCGCAAGGAGACGAAAGCCGATGTTACCGAGTCCGGACGAGAAGTTCTCGGAAAGGACCGAGATGCCCGTACCGGCGGCCGTCGTCACCTTGAGGTTAGAAAGCCACATAGAAATGCCCCATCCCTGCAAGGCGGAAAGGACCACCGTGAAGTATCGGGTATACTGATTCAGCTTAGCGCGACCTTCCTGACCCTCCTTCTGGAGCATCTGGATGGCGGGAATCACCGACCCCATCAACTGGAGGATGATGCTTGCGCTAATGTACGGCATGATACCGAGGGCAAATACAGTTGCTTTCGCAAATGCACCGCCGGTAAACGAGTCATACAGGCCGAACAGGTTATTCGAATTTTTGAAGTATTCTGCCAAGACGGCAGCGTTTACTCCGGGGATGGAGATGTGAGCGCCAATACGATAGACGATCAAAAGACCAAGCGTAAAAAGGATCTTTTTACGCAGGTCCGGAATCTTAAACGCATTGACGAACGCATCGATGGCTTTCTTGAGTGCTTCCATTAGATGATCTCAACTTTGCCGCCAGCAGCTTCAATGGCAGCCTTTGCCTTTTCGCTGATAGCGTTAACCTTTACGTTGATAGCCTTGTCGATAGAACCAAAAGCGAGGACCTTGACCGGCAGTTCGACGTTCTTGATGAAGCCGAGGTCGAAGAGGACCTTGGCGTCGAAATCAACAGCGCTAACAGCGGCGAGCTTCTTCAGGTTCACGATCTGGAATTCAACACCAGCGTGCTTGAAGCCGCGCTTCGGGATACGACGGTGAATCGGCATCTGGCCGCCTTCGAAAGCGACGCGACCGGCCTTAGCACTCTTACGAGCACCAGCACCATTTTCACCACGACCGGCAGTCGTGCCCCAGCCAGAGCCCGGACCACGACCAATGCGCTTGCGGCTCTTGCCCTTGGCAGCCTTGCCAGGATTGAGAGTATTGAGTTCCATCTTAGATCTCCTCGACCTTGACCATGTCCTTCACGGCATTGATCATGCCCTGGATGGACGGGGTCAGATTGTGTTCAACAGTTTGTCCGATCTTGCGGAGGCCGAGTGCAGCCACGTTAGCGCGGTGCACCGGAAGGCGACGGACGATACCCTTGATCAAAGTAATACGAACTTTCTTCATTAGGTATTACTCCTTAGGCTTCAAAACCACGCAACTTGGCGCAGTCCTGTTTGTTCTTCTGAGAAAGCAGGCCTTCCAAGCAAGCGCTGACGACAGTGCTCGGATTGGAGGAACCGTGAATCTTCGTGAGGATGTTGCGGACACCGGCGAGTTCGAGAACTGCACGGGCAGCAGCACCGGCGATAACACCAGTACCCGGAGCAGCCGGCATGAGGAGGATGCGGGTAGAACCGCTCTTCACTTCGATGTCGTGCGGGATGGTGCCATCGAGGAGCTGAACTTCCACGATGTTTCTCTGGGCAGCTTCGGTACCCTTACGGATAGCTTCGGAAACTTCCTTAGCCTTGCCGAGACCGACACCGACCTTGCCGTTCTTGTTGCCGACGACAACGAGAGCGGAGAAGGACATGCGACGGCCGCCCTTGACGGTCTTAGCGCAACGGTTGATGTGTACAACCTTGTCTTCAAATTCAGAAACTTGAGCTTCGCGTTCCAAAGTGTACCTCACTAGAATTTGAGTCCGCCTTCACGAGCTCCCTCAGCGAGAGCCTGAACGCGACCGTGATAGATGTAACCGCCGCGGTCGAAGACCACGGATTCAATGCCCTTGGACTTGGCGA
>NZ_JBGUHR010000019.1:0-4421 GCF_045112255.1 Fibrobacter sp. | reverse complement strand
TTCAACTACATCGAGTCTTGGATTGTCTATGTGTTCAACTTGCTCATCAAGCCGTTCCGCTGGCTGATGAAGAAGTATGTGTCCATGCTCCGTGCAAAGATGAACGTGACTGCATTTATCGAAGGACTTGGCCCGTTCGAGTGCTTGTTCGTTTATTCCAAGGAATACGACAACGGCAAGGAATTCTTGGGCATGTCCGTTATCGACATGATCAATACTTACCGTGGATGGATAAAGTGCCTCGAAGTCGCTTGCCCAGCGTTGTCCGAAAAGATCAAGAACAAGACGAAGCAGCTGTACAAGGACTTGCGCCTTGACGACAAGTATTGGCGTCGCGCTATGGAAGCTGACATCTACACTTGCTGTATCGCCGTTGACCTTGACGGAATGACTCCGCGTGAAAGCGTCCTTCGCCAGCTCTATAACGAGTCTCCGTGGGATTTGCTCATGTCTTGGTTCCGTAAGTCCAAGAACAAGGACGACAATACCAGTCCAGACGAGGAAGAGGCCGAGGAATACGAACTGTCTCGTCCTATCAGCATGAAGGACATGATGCCGACCGATGATAACCAAGAGCCGAGCTCGTTCTCCGACGCGGTCAACTTCGCCTATTCTCCGGAAACGGAAAACTCCGTCAACGTCGGCACGAAGAAGATTACCGAACGCGACGAGAACATCCTTATGAGCATTTCCGACAGCATGGTCGCTGGCAGCAAGAAGGATTCGTACTATGTCGAGAAGATGTACCAGCTGGTGCGCTTTGGAAACAAGTACGCCGTCAGCAAGAATTACGTGTCCCACATGAACGACAACATCGGCGAAATCGAAAGGCCGGGTTCCGACTTCAGCAGCAATACGACGAGCGCTCGTTCCGCCGATTACGTCGGTCGTCAGCCAGACTTTGTCAAGAATCCTACTGGTTTGCCGACCGTCGATAACCCAGACTTGCCGGAATCGGTCAAGCCTACCTATGAAATTCCGGACGACTTCGACAAGACTCGCACGGAAAAGATCGCTGGGTACAAGTTTACCGTACGTTATCCGAATGAACCTCTTGCGACTTACTATCGGAGAATGTACGCGGCTGCCTTGTCATAGGAGGCTGCATGGCGAAGCATAACTATTACACTGACTGCCACAAGGGTCGTTACAATCTGTTGCATCCAGAGAAGTACATGCCCAATCTGCCCATGCCGTACTACAAGTCCGCGTGGGAGCGCAAGATATTCGTGGTGTGTGATACCAACCCTCGCATCACCTTCTGGGCCTATGAACCGAAGGTGTTCGAGATTCCCTACATGTCTCCGAAGTATGGCCGAGTGTCCATCTATCATCCGGACATTTACTTGGAAATTCTGCCGGAAGGCGCTACGAAGGTCAACCGCTGGCTCATAGAGGTCAAGCCGACGTCGTACGCTATCCAGCCCAAGATGCCACAGCCGCCCAAGGCTGGGTCTGACGCGGCGGCATTCGAGCGCTATAACAAGCGAAAGGCCAACTATGACCAGAAGGTGATGGACGTTATCGTGAACCTAGCCAAATGGGAGGCTGCCTCCGAATGGTGTAGGGTTCATGGGGTCAACTGGTTCATAGCGACCGAGAAAAATACCGGAAAATTGTTCGATTCATCGACAATTATCTAAAAAGATGTAATTTAAACATTAACTTTGGAAGGTGACAGCGATGTCGGTCTGTTGCAGCGATGGCGTATTTATCAGCGGCGAATACAAGCCCTTGAGCCAGCGACTACTGGAGTATGGCCAAGACGCCTATAGCGACGTCAAGAAGCGTCAGCGTGTGGTGATGTGGGTGTTCCTGTTCTACGATGAGAACAAGATGTGTCCCACTTGCAAGCAGAGTTTCAGCGACATGTTCGCTTGGTTCAACAAGTACAACCTTTTCGACGACCCGGTGCGCTGTGTCCGCACGGTTGTTGAACCAGAACCGCTCAAGAACTTGATCTATACGGACTTGGGCATGAACAAGTTGCCAGCTGTCGTGTTTGCCGACGAGAAGTGCCGAATACTCGATATCTTGTTCGAGTTCCCCGGCGCGAAGTGGCTGGAACAGTACGTGCTTCCCTTCATTCAAGCCGACGGAAAAATTGCATGAGTAATGAAACTTACATAATTGGCTACAGCCTTGATTCTGTAATTGAAGCAGTTCGCCGTAAGCTCAACGGCGAAAATGTTCATTTCTTGGCTACGGCTAGGCTGGGCGAACCGCTCGACACCTACAAGGACATGGTGAGCGCTCGCACCGTCGAAATGCTTGACGCCATTTCTCCTATCAAGCTGGAGTTCGAGAAGTTCCATAATCCGCGCCATCTGTACATCCCTTACGACAAGGTGAAGCTCAAGAATACCAAGAACGGAGTAATCGCGTTCCCTCTCAACAAGAACTCGTTCGAGGACGAGTCCGAATGGAAGGAAGTGTGCGACGCTTTCAGAAAGGATCCTATCGCCAAGCTCCACGCGGACAAGGGCAATACTCCTTCGAAGCTGATTACGGCTATGAAGAACGGTATGCCGAAGAAGTTCGTCGATACCTTCGGCAAGGCTCTCAGTACTACTCGCTGGCGCGGCATCAACGTATCCAAGCTGACGATGATCGGCTACGGATACGAGTATTCCTTCGACCTTCTCGAAGTTCCGTACAACGAGACTTTCTACAAGCCCAAGACATCCTTCGAGTCAATCTGTAACGACATCCTTGCCGCCGAGGGCATCGAAGTGACTCCGGTCTCCGGCAAGGTCTGCAGCAAGATGATTATGGACAAGGAGTTCCCAGAGACTCTGGTTGTCATGGACAACCGTATCGACTCCTACATGAACTACATCTGCGGAATGTTCGACCGAGTGAAGATGTCGGTGGATCCGGTCAAGATTCCTTCTGCCATTTCCGCCGCTGGCGACGGTATCTTCTATACGCCGCTGGTCGAGGACTTCTGGGGCGTCAACGTCATCGGCAAGATGGCCTACAAGTTGACCGCCACTCACATGACGACAATCTACAATGACTTTATCTCTGAACTGCCGCTAACGAGGACTAATGCGAAGATGTACAACACCTACGCGAACATGATAAAGTTCTACGGCAAGAACAAGATACTGGATATCAACCAGCGAGTCATTACGATGATCAAATAAGAAAAGCGGCCATCTGGCCGCCTTTTTTATGAATTCTTTGAAGTGAAGTACCGTTGACTGTATTCGCTGTAGTATTCCTTCTCGTTGAACGCCTCGTAGACGCCCTTTGAAGCTTTCAGTCTGCTGTAGTCGTCCTCGAAGAACTGCTTCTTCAGACGCTTGTTTACGGCGTCGTACGCGGTCACGTCAGTACCGTCGCACGTATTGTCGCGCAAGTAGCGGAGCTGCTGCTTGAAGGTGCCTTGGAAAGCGTTCGGATATTGGAATGATACCGTGAAGGTGAACGGCTTGTCGTCGGTGAACCCCATCTTCATGTCAGGTGCTTTCGTCAGAACCGACGAGTTGAATTCGTACATCTGGTTAAGGCTGATATCGGTGATGTAAGGCCCGGCTTCGGTAGCCAGCTGGCCATTGCTGCTGCGCATGATGGTCGTGGCGTCGGAATAAAGGTCTACGGCGATATTTATCTTGTGCCAAGTGCTACGAGTCTTCAGTACGAGTGGACTGAACTGTGCATTGTACAGAGCATTGAAGAACTGATACCACATCATGTAAGGGTCGTCCACTATCGTAATCGTAAGAGTTTGAGGGCCCTTGTCGCCTTGGATAAGCGGATACTTCATGCCTTTAGTGGTATCGAGTCCGGCGACCGGAACGGTGTTGGACTGTGCCTCGCCAATCTTGACCGAAGTCGCCGCCCAGTACATGTTGAGTACGTGGGTGTCGCGGTCGTAGAATAGGTCGGCCCACTGGTTGAACGCAGCCTTCAGCCAAGCGTCCGTAGTGTTCTTGAACGTCTTGGTGTTGGTCAGAGAATACTTGTCCGAGTACGAGTTTCTGTCCATTATGCGCAACGCCTCGGCGACGTAGTCTCCCCAGAACCCTACGTGGTACTTGTTGACAAGGTGGCCACGTGCTGCCGCATAGAACTTTTCCATGTAGAAGGCGAGCATAGCGTCATGGGACGAGTCGATCCCAGACGAAGTTCCTTGCTGGTAATTTTTATTCTTGTCGGCCATGGGTTACCTCTAGTAGTAGGAGTCTGCGCCTTGGGCGATACAGATTGCGTTCATCAGTTCGTTAGGATCCGGCATGCGGATGATTCGACGGATTTCGTAGTTGATAGAGAGGTTGAAGGAGGCTGGCTCGATGCTTCCCGGCTTGAGATTCATCTGGCTGAGTGCTGCGATTCTGCAGCGTTCCAACCTTACAACCATGTACTCTTGCGCTACGTCGTCGGCGAAGTGCATGTCGATCCACTGGATGTAAGTG
>NZ_JBGUHR010000018.1:0-13815 GCF_045112255.1 Fibrobacter sp. | reverse complement strand
ATATTGCTCGGTGTCCAGCTCTCGCCTTCCATTCTGGACAGTATCCAACTGTCCGTATAGTTTCACTGCCGAGCGCAGTGTCGTGGCCTCACCGCCGGGAACCGTAATATGCGCTATCTCAGCATACAGATCCGATACACAGAGCTCTTTCGAGCAGAGGCACCATTCAGCCCTTTTCAGGGTTAGGAAATCGGCTTGATCCCTTGTCCTCGTCGACTTTCGTCGTTGCGAGCCCCCACGATTGTTTCCGTTTGCCCACTAGGAGCTAAACTTCGCTACCCATCACGCATCCTCCTTCTGAGGCCCAGCGAGGCGATGCCTATCGTGCTCGGCACGTTCGACATACATCCCCAATTCCTTGAGCTTCCCAACGAGTTCACTGAACTTGCACTCGACTCTCTCCGTGACGGCGTCGCCGCCAGTCATAGACCAGATCGAATTTTTCTTGGTAGTCCGCTCGATCACTGCAGTTTCTGCCTTGATGTCATAACGGATCCAGCTTACAAGCTTCGTGATAGGTTCGACATACCTCGTAACGTCGACATCGGACGAATGCATCCCTTGAAGGAAACCTTCAATGTTGCGAAACTTCCAGATTGCAAACGCGGCGAGTTCCATTGTAAATCCTTTTGATGCAGTTTATCAGATGCGTCCAGCGCGTGGCTGCAAGTCGCAGATCACGTCGCCCGGTTCTACCCAAATCTTGGGCATAGCATCGGCAACCCATCCGTCGAACGGAGCCACGACCTTCTCGACGATGACGCCAGACGGAGAATAGATACAGCCGATCACTTCTCCGGAACGGAACGTATCACCGAGTTCCTTCGTGTAGTCCATGATGCCCTCAGTGTGGGCATAGATCGAACGGACGATACAGTTCTGAACCAGCGGAGCCTTCTTCTCGAACTTTCCGCCACGCTGGGCGTACACTTCGAGAGACATGATCAGTCGGTGAATGAACTGCATATCCTTGTCGATGACAGTCTTGAATTCCGGGCCGTAACCCATACCGCCGAGTTCAACGGTGATGCCGACCTTGCCAGCCTCAATCGCAAACTTCTTGGCGGTATTCGTAGCGGACTCGGTGACGATGTAGCAGATGTCCATTTCGGTGGCAAACTTCACATAGTCTTCCGCGTAGTCGCTGTTGGAAATCAAGATGCTGTTGGCGCAAGCATAAGAGTTGTGTACGTCGATGACGACATCGCTTTCCATAATCTTCTGCTTGATAGTCGATACTGCTTCATCAGGCTTGAAATCTTGTTCGGTTCCGTACATGCGGTTCATGTCCATCGTAGCACCTGGCTTCTCCGGAACTTCACGCTGACATGCGCGTAACGCTGGCGTATTCACAACCAAGCAGTCGATCTGGATTGACTCGTGATTCTCTTGCTTGATGCTGTTGAACGTCTTGATAGTGGAGAGAACGGCATTCTGTTCGTCGCCATGGACTCCACATAGTAACAAGTATTTCATAGTAACTCCGATTTGAGTGCTTGCTAAATATAGCAAAAATGAGTTTATTTAGCAAGCCATCGAAATGAGTACGGCAAACTTTCCGTTGCCAGCCGAAATCTGTCCTTCGACATACGATTCGCAGAAGTTCACGGTTTCACTGCTGCCGCGAACGTAAGTCCAGTCGTACATCTGGAGTTCTTCCTTGTTGACCGTAGGAAATTCCTTCAAGATGTCGTCATCGGACTTTTCCATGAACAGCATGTCCATAATCTTTCGTGCAGTATCCTTGTCGATGGTCTTTGCAACTTGTTCAAACCTCGGATACATTTCGGCAAAGAAGGTGTCGTCGTCGATGAGTTCGTACAGACCAGCTTCGTTGCTGTCGGAATCGGCTCGACGGAGACGGCGGCACGGATAGACATTACGCCGTTCGTTCCACTTCTTGTCGAACTGTGCGAGCTGTTCCTCGTTCATGACGGTCATGACGTGGCACGAGCTCGAATTGGTTTCGAATACGTTCATTCGTATAGTACGCATTAGTGATCCTCGCAGATGCAGCTAGTGGTGTTGTATATGGCCGCGACAGCCGCGTTGTACATCGCCACATTCGCATTGTAATCTTCTTCCTTGATGGGTTCCATGATCTTTTCGATACCCGGCAGCTTGGAGTCTGGGCCGACTTCTTGTGCCATTGAGCGCAAGAATTCTTCAAGACCATAACCACTCTGCAACGAGCTGATCGAATAGTATGTCTGGTCGGTGTCGCCGCAGCTAATACCAGAACCGTCTTCCTTGAATTCTACAAAGCCAGTCCAGACCAACTTGATACTGTTGACGTGCGGAAGACCGCGCATGGAGTAGACGATGTTGATCCAGCGAAGCAAGTCGACTTGGTCGTCTCCGTTCGGAGACCAGTTCCAACCAGTCAGCTTTTCGCCGCCGTTGATATACATGAGCGCGAGGATCAAGTAGTCATTGAATGTCTTGAAGCCGTTATACCATTCCTCGGTAAACGGCAGTTCAATCTGGATGACGCCATCCTTGTCAGGCATCGGGAATTCTTCGATCGGTCTGAGTTCAGTACCCAGCGTGACCGAATGGCAGCTACTTGAATTTGTTTCAAAAACTTGGTTTCTTACAGTAATCATTGGTTTGTGTCCTTTTGGTTTGTTTGTAGTATCCACGGCTGGAGTCGAACCAGCGAACATCGCTTTAGGAGAGCGAGGCCATTCCAGCTTGACGACGTGGACAAATGCGTCCGGCCAGGGTCGAACTGGCAAAACCTTCGCCTTCGGAGAGCGACGCTCTAGTCCATTGAGCTACGGACGCTAACAGTCTTGAAAGTGGCCGTGTGTGCGCATGGCGAGCGCTGCCGCAGCGTAGTTGATCTTCTTGCTTTCGCCCATATAATTTGCCAGGTACGGCGTGGCCAGTCTGAGAGCAACGTTGCTGTCCCTCACAGCCCAAGCAAGTCGGCTGATCACATCATCTATGCCCCATTCCATAGTAGACAGATCCGTATAGCAGCCACCCCACAGAGATAGGGTATTTCCGCACAGTTCGACGCCGAGATAGTCCTTGTTAGGCGGCTCGAACGAAATCTCGTCAACACCCATAATGCCAGCCATCTTGTACGCCGTCGTAATCAAGTAATGAAGCTTGTGAAGGTCTTCCTCACTCATACGGAACAAGTTCTCGTATCCATTACCCTTGAGCGACGCAAGGACAACGTACTGAACCAAGGACACGAAGTCCTTCGTTTCAGTCAAGTCGTCGGCGTTTCCGATCAGCGGAATGTGTACCTTACCAGTATCATCCGGAATCGGAAATTCCTCGATATCGCGCATGCCGTCTTCGACGGTCAAACAATGTTCCGAACTGGAGTTCGTCTCGAATACGGTCGGTCGTACAGTAAACATGGTTATTTCCTCTTTTGGGTAATCAGTTTGATAAGTCCGTTAGTCGCATAGAGCCTATCGTTGATTTCGTGCTTTCGTATGTCGGACATTCGTTCGGTAAGCTCATCCCAATTCACTGGGGTAGCATCATCGATCTCGTTATTGACCCACTTGATGGCTGATTTAAGCTCCTTGTCTAAGCCATTATTCCGCTTGTCAATCGGGCTGACACGGACATTGAGCACAGCGCTGAAACTCGCGTCAGGCAAGTCGCTGGAATCCTTTTCACGGCGGCTGAATTCAATATAATACGACTTGATAACTACACTGCCATCTCCGACGTCGAGTACACGGAAGAACGTATATCGATCGTTCCACTTATCTTTTTTATGGTACAGCGTTCCGTTGAGGCTAAGCAATTTTTCCGCCGCGTTCTGCGGAGTCACTTGGGTAAGCTTTCCGCCAATCGACGGCTTTTGGCACAACATGGATATGCGGATAGCATTGTCTGCAAGGTCATAGCCATAGATGCTCTTGTCAATAACTTCCTTGATTTCTTTCGGGTCGCTGATGACTCGCATCTCGCCCTTTTTAACCATATCCAAGACTTCTTTCGCATCAGTGTAGGTTCCGTTGGCGCATCCATACGGATTGCGCTTGGCCACTTGTGGCAAGCTGAAAGGACGGTTAATGACAAGCCAGTCGGATTTGAATTTGACCATGTCACCGTCTCTTGTCACACGGACATTGATGAAGTATTCGTCTTCGCAGAACATCAATGCGCCATTCAACGATTTAGCAAATTCGTCGAGGTCGGCGTCGTCGTACTCTTTCATCTGCGACTTCAATTTCTTTATCTTGGACTCAAGAGCCTTGATCTCTTCTTGGGTTTGTTTTCTCGATGACATGTTCTACCTCATAATAAAAAACGACCGAGCTGATCGCTGCTCCGTCACACGCTCAACACTAATGAGTATGCTTGTACGACGAATGGCAAGTTTCTCTGGTCGACTTGTTATATCTTGCTCTCGGAAAAGGGTATGTCCAGTGGCCACCAGCACACCCACTCGCCTAGCAGTCTCCCACATCAAACATCATGGGATGCAGTCAGCTCGGTTTAAACTTTGATACTGGACGGAGCCAGGGTCGAACTGGCAACCGACGGGTTATGAGTCCGCTGCTCGCACCATCGAGCTGTCCGTCCAAAAGGAATCGGCGTCCGACGTATAGCAGTCGGTTATTGCTTTACAGTCGCATGGCCTACCGAACATCATCAACCATGCATCCAACATTCCCGAACGAAATCGGTTAGCCATCTACGTCGATACAGGCGGATATTCTGTCGCAGAACTATCACGTTGCGGAAACCTATACGCTGCTCCGAGTCTAACGGATCTTCTTCCGCTTACGATCGACGCTTTTCAAACTTGTTCGCCGAGATTTGCGCAAGCCCTCTCGGCGGGAATCACTCTGGGTAATCACTTCCAGTTCGGCAAATTCTTCACTCGCCACAGCGCTTTCCAATCACTGCCGGAGCGTCCACTGGACACTACGCCGCTGCTCCGTAACGACATGCCGTGCCCTAACCCGTCAGCACGGAAACGGTGCATTAGTCGCCACCGATTGCGTGGCTTTCGTGCAGACCATGACGTTAACCGCAGTCATGGATACGGTGTCGGTTCCGTACTGTATATACCCAGTTATTTCACTGGCAGCTGCGAACCCACAAGCTGATGGATGTCTATAGGCACCGTCGGATGTTCGATCTTTCCGATGACCTTCTTGGTTCCGTCTGGAAAGTACTTGAAAATCTTGTCGCCTTCGGATCCGCAAACTGGTACGCCAGCCGCGAATGCCTTCTTGACGGCTTCAGCGCCAGCTTCTGAAACTATGCGCTGAAGTTCTTCATGCGACAATTCTTCGATTTCGACCATAGACACCTCACAAAATTGGTGCGGAGTTTTCTGACTGCATATTCCGGACTTTGCAGTAGTCAGCGGCCCCCATACACATGCTCTTTAGTGTTCACTCCGCAAGCATCATTTTATGTTACACGCAGGTCATTCTCACGAATGGAAGAGGTGGAGTTCACTCACAATGCTTTGATTGAACCGCTGCAGATTATTTTAATATCGAGTTTCTTCAAAAAACGCATTAACTTGATTACATATACCTAATTTAGGCTTTATTCTCAACGTTATATATCCATGTAAGTTAGCATCAACATCTTTGTCCGCATCGACGTTACTATCTTGATGCCACCGTTCGCCGTCGACTTCGATAAAAAGATGTAACGCTGGTACATAAAAATCAATATAGCGATTAAACGCATCAGTTACATAATGATAATTATGTATAACTGTATATCCATAAGCAATCAATAAATCATAGGTAACTTGTTCCGGATATGTCATCCGAAGTCGATTGCCAGCGCATTTTCTATTTGGATGTTTTTCTGGGTGCGCTTGATATAATTGCTTTTTGCGTTCACTTTGTTGCTGTCTACGTTCCGCAGTCCATTCAAATAATAACCCAGGCGCAATTTGCTTACCACTCTTAATATCATCTGAACGTTTCTCTGCCGCAGCAGCAATAATGGGACTAGTCTGTTTAGTTAATCCATAATTCCAAGCATGCGTTAATTTACTATCGCAGCCATAATGAATTTCACGTACATGCTGTTCTTTATCTCGTTTTGTACGAAATTCTAACCCACAATGATTGCAGATCCAGCCGCCCTTAGCTTTAAAACAAGTTCGACCAGTATTATGAGGAATGTAGCGATTACTATTTTGTTGACTAATGTATGACATCCTACAGCGTTTTGAGCAAAACCGTCCAGATCCATACGAACCGTCATGACTGCATCCGCAGTTTTCACATATATTATTCATCTTGTTTTACCTTTAGTTTACTGAGGAACCGTCTAATTCCTCTAGGCAAAACAAGTTTATATGTTTTCAAAATTCATGAGGTAAGGTAATGCGATGAAACATTACCAAAAGGTAGACGCCTTCTGTCCCTCGTAGTCGGGGTAGCGGGACTCGAACCCACAGTAAATACTAGCTCCCAAAGCTAGCGGCTTACCAATTAGCCCATACCCCGTTGACCCTCACTGGTTCGCCGCCCAAACCATAAACGGCATTTATAGACATCCCAGAAGAGATTTTGTCTTTACATCCGGTATCTTGAGGAGCTTTCTTCCCGGACGACCATACTGGCTACGCTGAGGTAGAAGCGCGTAGTTTTCTGGATACCCAAACACTACATCTTTGCAAGCTTTCTGTCCATAAGCCACAGATAGACCTTCCACCAGAACTGGCTTCGGCCACACGGAACAGAACGATCGTCGATGTAGGCATCAGCCATGATCTTGCGACCATACTTGCCTTCCTCGAAACCGACCTCTCCGTCACTCGCGTTGACATTATGGAAGAATATCTGATTACGAGTGCAGAACAACAGTGCGTCATTCCTATACTCGTGATCCGGAAACTTTACGCCACCGTAGTTCTCGCGGCATGTCCAGAGGATCACCTTGTCGCCCATTTTCTGGCGCTTCTTGATCCAGTTGACGACCGCCGAGTTCACCGTGGTTTTATCGGTTATCCGTGGCCATGCGTCGAACGCTATTGTAGAGTCGAAGTCTACTGCTATGACTTTAGGCATCGGCAACCTCTAGGAGTCCTTCTTGCGAGAACGATCGATCTTGTAAGTGCGGACGGTCTTGCCAGTGTTGGTGGTCATCCAACCACGCTTCACCTTGACCATGCCAGCCTTCACCATTTCGCCGATGCGAGTGGATAGCTTAGAACAGCCGAAGTCGTTCACGGCGTCGAGCCATGTAAGCGTACGGCCAGCCTTTAGAGCCTTCAAGATCATCGACCGCTGAGTCATCTTATCGGTCTGCTTGAGAGTATCTGTTGATTTATTGGACATGATGGTTCCTTGTTTGATGGTTAAAAGAAGTAGGGTTTTCATCTGGGCGTTGGGTATCCGCTTACGAGCACGTCTGCTCACGGCCCCGCCGTCGTTCCCTCATTTAAGGCCATACGCACAACGACATGGCCCCCTACACAACCTTAGTTCATCGGCTCGCTCTCGAACTTGTTTTCAAGTCCTTCGAACGCTGCGATATAGGTCAAGAAGTGTTCCGACCAGCCGGAGATTTCGGCAGTCCAAACTCCACGGTAGTTGATGCCGTGCTTCTCTGCGCTTACGTCGCAGATGTAGTTGTACTTACCGAACGGCTTCGGAGTCTGCCTAGACGGCAGATCGCAGTCCTGAGAGTCCGAGAACACGATGATACGGTCGAACTCGTCGTTCTTGAAGTGGTTGCGAGACCATTCAAGCACCTGGCGAGTGAAGATACCACCACCGCCGACATTGCAACGGTCGACCACTTGAGTCATGGAGAAACCACGCGGCGGACAGTCGACAGCGACCGACGAGTGAACCTTAGTCCAGTCGTCACCAGCGGTTACGACCAAGCTGAAGTCTTCACACACGTTCGATGCCAACATAGCCATCGCGCAAGCAACGTCCAGACGAGTGAAATTGCTCTTGCTGGAGATCGCACGGCCCATGGAACCAGACCTGTCCAAGATGAACAAGGTCTTACCCGGCAGCTTCGGCAAGTGCTTGTAGGACGAGATCATCGCGTCTTCGATTTCGCGAGTATAGCCTTCAGCCATCTTCGCAGCCTTGATATAGTCGAGCGGCAAGAGCATGCTTCCCTTGAGGTTCTTCAAACCTTCCTCAACAACACTGCGCTTCACCTTGTTGTTCACAAAGTTAGCCATGTTGCGCAAGAACGCAAGACCACCGAGACGCTTTTCTTGGATGAGTCGAGTCCATTCGTCAGCCTTCTTGTCTGCGGACACAGAGGAAATCGCGACTTCCCAAGTATCCGGCGTCTTCAAGGAGCGTTCCTTGATGCGCTTGAACAATGCGGCTTCGTCTTCGTTGCGCGGAGTCGGATGCACCATGCGGAGCACGTCGCGGAGCTTGATCACTGCGTCACGGTCATACTTGGCGAACTGGTATTCGTCGAAGTTATGGAACGCTTCGGCAAGACCACGCTTCACGCAATTTGCAAGCGGGTGCTTCTTGTCCTTCCAATAAATCGCAAGGAAATCACAGAGCATGTCGGCGCGAGTGATGATCCTCGGAAGGATATCCTTCACGTAAACCTTATGCGTTGCGTACTTCGTCATTTCCGCTGCGATGAACAACGGCGTATGACGCAACTTCTGCTTCTCACGGCATTCTACCGCAAGCTTTGCGACTTCCACAGCATCACACTTCGGTATGAGGCTGGAGATTTCTTCGGACACTGATTCGCCATCGGCGTAAGCAATGTCTTCCCAGAGTAAGTTGGCGAGTACGAGACGGCGAAGCGTGTCGATGTTGGACGACTTCGCAGCATAAGCACCGGTCCCGCCAGCCAAACGGACAGTAGTGTCCATTGAATTGCCCTTTGTGGACGGATTTAACTTTGACATGTTGTCTTCCTTGTTTTTAGTTGTAGTTAAACACTTTCCCTAACGTTTTCACGGTAACTTTCGTACCCCGCTAAATTAACTGGTTGGCGACCACATCATTGGGTGATCAAATCCCTGAAGGTCACGTTGTCGTCAGTGTTAGGTGTGCTGGTTTCACCATATCGTTCACTAGTCTATATGGCTAAACCAGAAAATTAAAAGAACCAGAGAATGGGCGAACAGAGAGATTTGATCGTTGCTCTACCAGACTGAGCTATCCGCCGCATAAAAAGCTAGGCGGCGAAGCCGGATTTGAACCGACGACCCACGGCACCTATTGCGAAGTATCCCTATCCTATCACTGCTGGTTCAAACTTCACAGAAAATATACTTAAATAATATCTAGGGAATAGGCGACTAAAGCTTTTTTTAGCGCTCTACCGATTGAGCTACATGCTAGGCTAGCTAGCACGATTGGACTCGAACCAACAACCTCTCGATTAACAGTCGATGAAACTCTAATCTGTCACCGCTAGATATTGTTTAAGTACATTTCAAAAATCAAAAAAGACGGAAGAATAAGCCGAACAAAGCTTTTTTAAGATCCTAGACCACTAGACGACGTCGGAGTAATTTTGAACTTATACCGACGGCTGGATTCGAACCAACGTTCTTCGTTTATGCGTACGATGAAACTCTATTCTATCACTGTCCGTCAAACTTTTTAGGATACAGAATTGTCGCATACGGATTCTGCCGCCCACGCGGCATGGGCTTGCGCCCCATGGAGTCGAACCACATCATTATCCGAAGTAACCGTATACTGTCACTGGTATCCAAAACTCATAAAAACTTGGCCTCGGTTTTAGATCTCCCTAAGATCCGAGAACTTATCCTACACCTACGATTAGGCCGCTCGTTGTTGGGACGCACAGTTTGCACGTCAGCTCACGGATTTTACTCCGATGTCGCTTCTACCAATGCAGGGAGCTACGATGCGCACTAGTAACGCCAGCTTTTAAAGGTGTGTCTCCCTTAACGATACTGAGGGAGACGTACGGGGCAGCTCTTTTACGACCAGACCCATTGTCGATTGCCCTCTAGGGGAATAGTGTGTCTTTAACGTCATTCACACCAGACGGCGCTTACGCGCCCCACGCTGCTTTGGGCAGCGACTCCATAATGGGCGGGACGTTTCTTTAGCAACCAGATAAACCATCGGTGATACGTATACACCATCGGCGGTGGCACTCACCTAGCTGGTCTAGGTGCCCAGCGGTTAAACGTTCCCTCGAAAACCTGGTTCAGTGAGTTTCATAAAATGCGTACGACAGTAAATTGCTTTGACCTGTTTCGAGCGTATCCGGCCTATACGTACTCGGTTGACGGATCCCTAATCTCTCTATCCCCTCGGTATCGTGCATAGATGATCATGATTCACCCGGCTCTGTCGTACAGCCGCCTCAGCACGATTTTTAGTTCTTAACAAAAGGCTGCGCACTCTTTATTTTAACGTCCGCTATGCGCTACGGAGTCCCAACTACTAGGCGTTGCTACGTAACCACCGTTCATCGCATTTTGATGTCGTGACTGGGACTCGAACCGCAATCTCTCTGCTTACTACCAGGGAAGATGCAGAGTGTGCTTTCCCACATGCCATCGCCGTATGTAGTAACTTCGGCGTTTAGTAGGCCGCGTCGAGCTTTAGACCCCTCGATTGCACCATCGCGACATTTCAAACTTACACGGAGGCATCGGGCGAACTAAGTGTTGGGCGTATACCAAAAATACGAAGTAACTCAGCTCTATCACCGTCCGTGAAACACAACCGACAACATGTCGCACCAAGCGTTTGCACTTGTCCATGTTGTCGTTAAACTCAAAAATAGTAGCGGGTCCGGGAGTCGAACTCCGGTATCTCAGAGGTTATGAGCCTCGAATGGTATTCCGTTCCACTCACCCGCGTCGAATCAAACTTGTCCGTTTTGTCACGTACTACGGTAAAGCGCCTCGCACAGAACCTTACGCGACGTTCTGTGCTTGTAGGAGTTCGATAATCTGTCGCACGGAACGAACCCCATTCTCCACACTACCAATTTAGGATGTTGGCAACTCTCCGGAACCCGACCCGAAGTCGGCAGCGGTTGAAGTTTTACCTTTTACTTCCAAGTGTGAATTTAAAATTACCCAGACCGTAAATCACCCGCTATCCGTCGGAACTTTACCTTCGGTCAGCGAATCCGTTTAGTTGGATCCGGCCAGCATGAATTTCATCGTGCCGTAACAATAACGTTGTCCCTACGAACAATTACTGTCTGGGGTTTCGCCATTCCATCTAGGAATCGACATCCGGAATCCACCACAGCTATAGTGGCCTTTCAGTTGTCTTAGACTTCTGGCGAGAATGCTTGCATTAAATAGCTGTTCCACCTGGACTCGAACCAGGGACGAACGGATTAACAGTCCGCTACTCTACCAACTGAGCTATGGAACAATAAGAATCATCCGATATGTCAACCTTCTCGATAATCTCTCGGATCATCGTGCCAGAAAATATAGCAATAAAATCCAGCCTTGGCAACCCGTATTGGATAATTTTTGTAATTTTTTATGCCAACCACCAGTTCTTGGCCATTTCAGCTTGCCGTTCCAGCATATCCATGCCGTCGAGCGACCAAGAACAATGCTTGTTAAGTTCGGCCTTATCGACCAATCGGCGGTCAGCATAGTTCAAGTCATAATAGATGAACTTGTCCTTGTTGTTGAAGTCGATGTCGATACCAGCCTCGAACGGAACCGTATTGACGATCAAGTCGAACCGTTTCGCATCGAACTCGGCAATAGGTGTTTCACCGTCCTTCGGAGTCCTAGCGAATACCGTAATCTCGTGACTGGATGAAACGCCGTCCACGACTTCGTGTAAAGCCGCCAATATCGAAGGCGTCACGCCGCCATTTCCAAGAATCGCCATTCGGTGAGGGAAGTCGAATTCCCAAGCGTCGTGGTTGCTGATGTAATGGCACAAGGAGTTACGGAACGCATCGCAATCGAAGTTCTCACCGATCAACGTATCGGCAAACACCTTCACGCAGTTCACCGACTGAATACGTTCAGCATTGGGCATCAATCCGTCAAGATACTGGATGATGTCCTTCTTGAACGGCTTTGTCACATTGAATCCGTCGAGCTTGTCGTCAATAACCAGCTCAAGACCTTGTTCGACACTGTCGACGTCGTAAACTCGGTAGTCAAGGTTCCATTGTTCAAACAGTTCCTTGGACTTGCTGTATCCAATGTTCTTTCCGATCAATCCAAATTTCATAAGTAGTTAGAGCTGACGGAGAGACTCGAACTCCCGAATACGTGGGTTGCAACCACGGGCCTTACCAACTTGGCTACGTCAGCATAGTTTAATGATAAAGTTGATACTTCTTAGACAGCGTGTGGCTGATTTCGTCAGACAACGGCTTGAACCACACACCTACACGGCAATATCCGTTGCCCTTCTCGTCGACAGCTTCCGGAGTCAGCTCCGTCAAGCATGCGTCATCGATGAAGTCGTAATCTTCACCTTGTACAAGACCAAGGCCGTCGGCAACTTCCTTGACCTTCATCAAGTGGTTGAGATTCTTCGCCTCGCAGATGGTCTTCTTGAATATGCCATTGATGTATTCGTCCATCACGTCCTTGTCGACAGTGAACTGAACGCTGTACTGTTCTCCAGCGGTGGCATTCCTCGCGATAAGTCGCGTCCAGTAGCCTTCGGCGCAGTGTGCGACCATCGCCGCAAGCTTGCCAGCAGATAAATCCAAGTCCTTGCGGATAATGAACAAACGTCTCATAGAAAACCTCTTAATAGTCCGGCCAGAGGAAATCGAATCCCCACGTCTTTCGACAGATGCTCCTAAGGCACCAGCGTCTACCTAGTTCCGCCATGACCGGGAATAGTTGAGCTACTTCGACTCGAACGAAGAACTACCGGAATCAAAATCCGATGTGCTACCGATTGCACCATAGCTCAATACATAATGAAATATAGCAAATAGTGTTTTGATTGCAAGTAGTACCCACGACGAGAGTCGAACTCGCAGCCAGCGGATTAGAAATCCGCAGCTCATCCAGTTGAGCTTCGTGGGCAGAAGTTACGCCTTGACTGGTCTGCAGACCAGTATGCGTCTGTCGCTTCCCCACAGAGTTCTCGGAGACGATCCGTCGAAACCACGGATGTCGATAGATACTACGCCATCAGTCCATTGGAAACCCTTTCCACCTTCGGCAACACCTTGTCGGGTTTCGGTAGCGCCATCGAACAGAGAATATCCGAACGATCCGCCGTCGCCAGCGACTTCGCTACCCTTGCTGCGGAGCCATTCCTTGGCTCGGCTCATGTCACCGTCAGTAGCTTCAAGAGCTTGCTTGCAGAGAAGCATGCTCACTTGTGTCTGCTGGCGAAGTTCGTTGATCTGTGAAACGGTTATCATGTTAGTTCCTTTGTTAGAAAATATAGTCGCCCAGGCGGGAGTCGAACCCGCAAAAGTCAGGTTTTGAATCTGAAACGTATGCCAGTTCCGTCACCGGGCGATAGTCGGCAAAGAGGGAATCGAACCCTCACGATCTTTCGACCACCAGATTCTGATTCTGGCGAGGCTACCAATTACTCCACATGCCGATAAGTTAGAGCACCTAGTCAGATTCGAACTGGCGATTGCGGTTTGGAAGACCACCTTGTTACCACTACAATATAGGTGCATAGTGCGGGATGTCAGGCTCGAACTGACGACCCATAGATTAAAAGTCCATTGCGCTACCAACTGCGCCAATCCCGCATAGGGACTTGCAACTGATAGGCAGTTGCTACCTTTATAATCGTTTAAGTTTCTTCATGTTAGTTATCTCCTATCGGCGATATGGGACTCGAACCCATACGCACGTTACGTGCTTCGGATTTTAAGTCCGAATTGTCTTTCCAGTTCCAG
>NZ_JBGUHR010000017.1:0-39834 GCF_045112255.1 Fibrobacter sp. | reverse complement strand
ACCGGAGCCTTGATAGGAACGCCAGCGTCCATCAAGCTGAGGCAGCCACCGCAAACAGAGGCCATGGAAGAAGAACCGTTGGATTCCATGATTTCGGAAACCACGCGGATCGTGTACGGGAAGTCTTCCGGGAGCGGAAGGACTGCAGCGAGGGAGCGTTCGGCCAAGTGACCGTGACCAATTTCACGGCGAGAAAGACCGAGCTTCTTGCATTCACCGACGGAGAACGGCGGGAAGTTGTAATGGAGCATGTAGCTCTTTGCGCCTTCGCCCTGCAAGCTTTCGAAACGTTGTTCGTCAGCCTTTGTTCCAAGCGTACAAATGACGAGACCCTGGGTTTCGCCACGCTGGAAGATTGCAGAACCGTGAGCACGCGGGAGCACGCCCATTTCGATTTCGATCGGGCGGACTTCGGTCGTGGTACGGCCGTCAAGACGAACGCCTTCGTTCAAAATCATTTCGCGCATAGCCGTGCGTTCGAGTTCGCCAAAGATGCCCTTAGCATCGGCAGCGAGCTTCGGATCCTGAGCTTCGCCTTCGCCAATAACAGCGAGGATACGCGGATCTTCGAGCATACGAGCGCAGAGGTCTGCCATAGCCGGATAGAAGTCCGTCTTCACCATGTTGGAGTGGACGTCCTTGTTCAGTTCGTCCCAGACAACTTCCTTGACCAAAGCGGCGAGCTTGTCGTGTTCTTCACCAACAAACTTCGGCTTGAGTTCCATCTTCGGCTTGGAGCAGCGGTCCACCAGTTGCTGTTGGGCCTTGCACATTTCCTTAATGACTTCGTGGCCAGCGAGGATAGCGCCAATCATCGTGTCTTCGGACACTTCGTAAGCACCACCTTCAACCATGCACACAGAGTCTTCCGTACCGGCGACCACGAGGTCTAGATCGGCCACGGCAACCTGGTCATAAGTCGGCATCACGATGTTCTGGCCATCAACGACAGCCACGCGAACGGCAGCAACCTGCTGTTCGAACGGGAGTTCAGAAAGACCGATAGAAAGAGATGCTGCACTTACGCCAAGAACGTCCGGAGCGAACTTCTTGTCGGAAGAAAGAACCTGAACGACGACCTGGACTTCACGTGTGAAGTTTTCCGGGAACATCGGACGAATCGGACGGTCGATGATACGAGCAGAAAGAATTTCTTCATCGCTCGGACGACCCGGTTCGCGCTTGCTATAGCCACCAGGCAGGCGTCCGGCAGCATAAGACTTTTCGCGGTATTCAACTGTCAGAGGGAAGAAGTCACCATCCTTTTCTTCACCGTAGCAAACGGTAGAAAGGACAAACGCGTCCCCCATCTTGGCGACAGCAGAACCACGTGCCTGCTTTGCGATACGGCCAGTTTCAAACGTAATGACACGGCCATCCGGAAGGTTAACAGACACTTCCTTCGGGTCGAGCATCTTGCCGTATTTAGCTTGATAAGCTTCTGTTGACATAAAAATCTCCAGTCAGAGAATTAGCCGCGGAGACCGAGTTCCTTGATCAATGCACGCTGAGCGATAATGTCCTTTTCGCCGTAGTACTTGAGAAGGTTCTTGCGCTTTGCAACCATCATAGACAGACCGCGGAGAGAGTGGAAGTCCTTCTTGTTGGTCTTGATGTGTTCGGTGAGGTTCTTGATCTTTTCCGTGAGGATAGCGATCTGAACGCGGACGTTACCGGTGTCCTTTTCGTTAGCACCAAACTTAGCGGTGAGTTCTGCAGCCTTTTCTTTAGTGATAGTAGCCATTTTAGCCATTCCTTTTTTTTGATTGTTTGTTTCATTACATGTTTTTGTCCGAGTTTACTGCTCTAGCACCAGTGGAATTGGCGAATCTGGTCACAGGACCCAGGCAAAAATGCAATTTGCGGGTAAATATAGTATTTAGACGAGAGACTAAAGACGAGAGACGAGAGAATTTCGGGCTAAAACGAGCACGAAGTGTCATTATTTCCCTCTAGTCTCTCGTCTGTAGCGCCGAAGGCGCGTCCTTTCGTCTTTCAAAGAAACCTCGAAAGTACTTCTTTGAGCTTGTTGACGTTCACGGGTTTTGCCACGTGCTCGTTCATGCCGGCATCCAGAGCGGCCTGTTGGTCATCGGCAAAAGCGTTAGCGGTCATTGCAATGATTGGAATACCTGCCACCAATTCATTGTCCAGTTTACGAATCAGGCGAGTCGCCTCGTAGCCGTCCATAACTGGCATCTGGACATCCATTAATATCAAGTCACAATCACCCGGCTGTACATGCTTCATGTACTCCACAGCCTTTTCGCCATCGCAGGCAGTCGTCACCTGGATTCCGCAGTCTTCCAGAATTTCCTGGGCAATTTCACGATTCAGCTCATTATCATCGACCAGCAACACCTTCTTGCCACTAAAGTTAATCTTCTTATCAAACACCGGAGCTTCGGCATGAGCAAAGCCAAAGCTCTGCATCAATATATTCTTCGCATCGGACAAGAACACGGGTTTACTTACAAAATTACGGATTCCCACCTTGAGAGCCTTATCCTCGATATCCGACCATTCATAAGCAGACATCACAATCACGAGAATATCTTGGCCCAGGATTTCACGAAGCATCTTGGTCGTCTTTACGCCATCCATATTCGGCATGCGCCAGTCCACGAGGAACGCATCATAAGCAAAGCCAGCCGCCTTCGCTTTTTCCACCTTTTCCAAAGCCTCGGCCCCAGAATAGCAACAATCCACTTCGACGCCAAGCTCGTCAAAAAGCTGCGGAAGGCTCTTGATGCAATCGACATCATCATCAACAACAAGAATTCTCTTACCTTCCAGTTCCTTGATTTTCACGATTTCCGGCTCAGACTCAACAAGCTTGAACTTGAAATTCAGAACAACATCAGTTCCTTCATTCACCTTGCTCTTGATATCTATTGTGCCATCCATCATATCGACGATATTTTTTGTAATCGCCATGCCAAGGCCCGTTCCCTGGATACCCGAGACCGTCGAGGAATTCACACGAGTAAACGCGTCATAAATTTTCGGCAAGAAATCTTCGCTCATGCCAATGCCCGAGTCCTTTATTCTAAACTCGTACACTCCGTATCCCGGATCAGAGATTTCCTTCTGTTCAACGGAGAACCAAATTGAACCTCCAGCCGGAGTATATTTCACGGCATTGGAAATCACGTTCAACAGCACCTGGTTCAGGCGGAGACGATCACAGACAACATCTTCATTGTGGATGCCGATGCTATTGGCAAAGAACTGCAACTTTTTCGCATTGATATCCGCCTGCACAATATCCTTGAGCGTATGGACTATTTCAGGCAGGCGTTCCGGTTTTTCGTTCAGGTTCAACTTGCCAGATTCAATACGGCTCATGTCAAGCACATCATTAATCAGCGAAAGCAAGTGGTTCGACGAAAGTTCAATCTTTCCAAGGAATCCCTTGACCTGTTCCTTGTTGCCAATGTGCATGGTCGCAAGTTCCGTATAGCCAATAATTGCATTCATCGGAGTGCGGATATCGTGACTCATGTTGTTGAGGAACATCGTCTTTGCACGCGACGCAGACTTAGCCATTTCAAGAGCCTGTTCAAGGGCGGCCTGCTGCGCCATTTCCTTGCGGTAAACGACATCGTTGTTAAAGAGGCCAACAAGCACACGACGGCTCTTGGACCAGTCGCCCATTTTGGTCACTTTCATGCGATACCATTTGAGACCTTCGCTGGTCACTCGACGATAATCCTGGAAGAACGAATTTTCATGCTGCAACCGGGCGATAACGGTATCACGGTTCAGCGTCTGGAGAATCGAATCCACATCGTCCTTATAAACTATCTTGCGGACATCTTTTTCACGATCCTTAAAGAAATCTACGCCCTCACCCGTCTGTTCATCGACAACATCATTAAACTTTCCACCCGTCAAAGAAACACTAAACAGGCCCGTATCGATATTGACATCGAACACGACCTCGTACTGGTCCGAAAGGCTCATGATGCGTTCAATATTTTCCTGGTGCTCCGTTTCGGCACGGTACTGGGCATCCACTTCAACAAAGCCAACTGCAATAAGTTTTGGCGGAACATCCAGCGGTTCAGCCTTAGCAAACACCAAACGAGTATATTTGTATTCAGATCCATACAAATGTCTAAATACAATCGTCAGTCGTTTCTGGTGCATCAGCTGTTCAGCCACAATTTCTCGTGAAGCAAGTTTAAAAAGCTTTTCGCGGTCATCAGGGTGCGCCATATCGAGGACAAAAGCCTTAAATACATCTTCAAGCCTGTCACACGAAGCAAAAACATTATTTAACGATTCCCTAATATCTTCACGAACCGCAAGGACACCGCTAGACCCGTCAACCAAATTAAAATAGAACAGCGACGAATAGTCTTCCGAAAGGATGTCAATGATTTCAAGATTCTGCTTCAGGTTCGACTGAATTTCCATCTGCTTCTTGATTTCTTCATCAACACTGTGCAGACCAAAAACAATGCCCTTGAGATTGCCGATTTCATCCTTGTCGGCAATAATCTTCATCTGGTAATAGACGTCCTTGCCATCAAGCTTGATTCTAAAATTGACATGAACCACGGATTCATCTTTCAACGTCGAAACAAGGCGATCACGGCTAGTCTGTTCACGGAACTGGAGCTTATCGGAATCACAGACAAGATATTTAAGCAGCAAGTCCATTCTCTTTGCAAAACTCTTTTCCGAAGACCACCCAGGAATAGACTTCAAAAGGATGGAACTTGCACGGTAAGTCACCACAAAATCTGTCGAAGCATCATCACCAAGCGTTACGTAGTTCACAAAGTCAAAATCCGAAGCAAGGGACTCGATCACCCTATTGTTGCGATCCATTTCCTGACGCTGGGCAATCGCCTTGTTGACTTCGGAATCAATATTTTCAACGGCTACAATCACATGATTTTCATCTTTACTGGACTTAATAGCCTTCATCCTATAGAACTGCGGCACACCGTCAATAACAAGCCTGTATTCGACGGCAGCACTAGCGCTTTCTTCAAGCCGCTTGAGGAAAGCCCCCTTCTCCATAAAATGCATGACGACTTCAAGATCATCTTCATAAAGATTATGCCGCAAGCTCGCGATGGACTCAAAGAAGAAATCCCGCCCATTCACCTCTTCGTGCAACTTGCTCATAAGCGTATCGGCATGGAACGTATCAAACGTATCATCCAGGACGTTCACATAGAAAATGCACTCGTAAGTTCCACTCAAGGCATCGGCAATTTCGGAATACTCATTCTTCTCGGCTTCTGCCACCCGGCGAGCATTCCACACCATGCGCAACAGGTACAACAGGATAACAAGCAATTCAATCGCAGAAATCCCTATATAGAACCTGCGAATTTTATCAACTCGGGCAAAAGCAATATTTTCATTGACATACAGAATCTGGGACCAGCTCCCACCGAAAAGCGGTAGCGCCACCAAAAGTTTCGATTCATCCGAAGATTCCTCTCCGTATGCCATATGGGCCGCCCCGCCCTTAATTACCGCTGCAGCCCACTCGTCAAGCGAATACCCGCTCTTTGGCTTGAGCGTCCTAACAAAATCATTGAAATTCTTCCACTTTCCCGTTTTTTCGACAACAAAGGATCCATCGCGACGATCCACAACGATCAGGGAAGTTTTCCCCTTAAACGCATTAGTGGCAACATAGTTATACAGCGATTTGATTTCAGAGACAGCGGAAAGCATGGCCACCACCTGCCCCCTACGACGGACAGGCACAAGCTGTTCAAACACGATATTTTCGGAATGAACCACATCGCGACCCACCTTAGAGACATACGGCTTGGGTGATACAATTTTTTTATAGTTCTCTATATACGAGGAATCGAAAACAACCGCATGGTCCGCAATAATATGGCCATCGGGCAAATAAAGACGAGCGGCCGACACCAACGGTCCGATACGCGAACCACGAACCAAGCGCACCATGTTTTCCGATAGCAGGTTTTCTTCCATCCCCACCACAGTCGAAATGTTAGAGAGAGCGCTTAAAAGCGAACGGCCCAGAAAGCCCATCTTGGCTTCGGAAGCATAAGCGACTTCGTCCAGGGAATCCCAGCTATCATCAATTGCTTTTCTGTTTATGTACAAAAAAGAGACATTCGTTACAATAAACAAAAACGCAACCAAAAGCAGCGATACGATTAAATTTCGTTTAAAAAATTGATCATTCATAAGTTTTTTGTAACATTTCAGGATATATTATACATTTTACAACGCAAATCTGAGGGGAAATTCTCAAAAAAATACAACATTGACCATCTTTTTCGCAAAAACGTGTTTTTTTTCACAAAAAAGATGTTCGTAAGAAATCAAATCTTTATACATTGACGATATGAAAATATTAACGAAATTATTTCTCTTCCTGGCATTTTTAACCGCATTTTCACTTGCCGACACAACGGCCGTTGTTGATCCGGTAAAAAAGGATTCCGTAAAAACCGAAATTTCCGCGCCCAAGAAACAGGCCGTCTGGATCAAACTCGAAGGCGATGTTGACCCCGCCATGTACGAATTCTGCGCTAGAGCCATCGGCGAAGCCATCGAAAAGAAGCCCGATTACATAGTCTTTGAAATTAACACGTTCGGCGGTCGCCTCGATGCAGCCTTCGACCTCGTCGATACCATCATGGCAGTCAAGGGTCCCGAAACAATCGCCCTCGTGAAAAAGAAGGCCATCAGTGCAGGCAGCCTCATCGCCCTTGCCTGCAAAAAGCTCTACATGCTCGAAGCGACAACGATTGGCGACTGCGCCCCGATTGTCCAAGGTGGCGACGGCACTCCGCAAATCGTAGGCGAAAAGATCCAGTCTCCGCTCCGCGCCAAGTTCCGAAACCTCGCCCAGCGCAACGGTTACCCAGAACTGCTGGCCTCCTCGTTTGTAACGCCAGAACTTGAGGTTCTCGAGCTCACCGCCAAGCTCGACAAAGGCAAAGCGACCGAACGCGACACGACGCTTATTATCGAAGGCAAAAAGTTCGCCGTTCTCGACAGCAGCGAAAAGAAGTTCTGGGGTTCTCCCAAGATTCTCGTGAAGGAAGGCGAACTCTTGACCATGACCGACAAGGAAGCCGAAGAACTCGGCTTTTCCAGAGGCACGTTCAAGAACCGCGAAGACTTTGAAACAAAGCTCGCTATCGAACGCAAAAGTGAAGTCGAAACGAACACGGGCGAGAAAATCGCAAGCGCCATCGCCGCCATCTCGGGAATCCTCCTGATTCTCGGTTTCGGCGCCCTTTACATAGAATTCAAGACGCCGGGATTCGGGATGTTCGGCATTATCGGCATCATCTTAATCGGCATCGTCTTCTTCGGGCAGTTCGCACCGCAGCTCGACGGCTACTTCCCGGCCATCCTGCTTGTAGCAGGCGTGATTTTGTTCTTAGTCGAAATATTCGTCATGCCGGGCACATTCCTGTTCGGCATCGGCGGCATCGCCTGTATGATTATCGCACTTATCATGAGCTTTGATACGGCAAACATCCCGGAATACGTCCCTGAAGCGGTCGAAACAACATTCGATGCAACCCCGTGGCTATTCGGGCTATTCTTCGTCCTCGGGAGTGCAGCCGTTGCACTCATCATCCCGATTGCCGCAAGCAAGTACCTGATTCCACTTTTACCCGAAGGCTGGACCCCGATGCTCAAGACCGACATGGAAACAGCAGTCTCCCCAACCGAAGATGTGCAGGAAGTCGCCATTGGTACAGTCGGAACCGCAAAAACATTCCTCCGCCCTGTAGGCCAGGCAAGCTTCACCATGCCGGATGGAAGCACCAAGCTTTTTGACGTGCAGACTCACGGCGAGATCATCGAAGCCGGCGAAAAGGTCAAGGTCGAATCCGTGCAGGAAGGACATATCTGGGTAATTCTAGACGAAAGACGAGAGACGAAAGACGAAAGATAGTTCAAGTCTGATCGTACTTTTTTCAATAAAGATTAAAACAAAAAACATATAACTTGGAGAAAAACAAATGGATACTCTTCTCACCGTTGGCATTATCATTGCCGCCATCGTCGTCATCATCATTCTCGCCTTTATCGGCAAGTTCTTTAGCCTCTGGCTCCAGGCCTTGTTCTCCAAGGCAAACGTGAGCATTTTCCAGCTCATCGGTATGCGTCTCCGTAAGGTGCCGCCGCAGGTCATCGTAGAAGCACGAATTCTCAGCTGCAAGGCAGGCCTCCCGGTGGACACCAACTTGCTCGAAGCCCACTACCTCTCCCGCGGTAACGTGCTCCGCGTGATCCAGGCACTCATCGCCGCCAACAAGGCAAACATCAAGCTCGACTTCAAGGAAGCAGCCGCCATTGACCTTGCAGGCCGTAACGTGCTCGAAGCCGTGCAGATGTCCGTGAACCCGAAAGTCATCGAAACCCCGAAAGTCTCCGCCGTGGCTCTCGACGGTATTCAGCTCCACGCCATTACCCGAATCACCGTACGCGCAAGCATCCAGAAGCTCGTCGGTGGCGCCGGCGAAGAAACAGTCGTCGCCCGCGTCGGTGAAGGCATCGTGTCTTCCATCGGTTCTGCCCAGAGCCACAAGGAAGTGCTCGAAAACCCGAACATGATTTCCAAGAAGGTGCTCGCCTCCGGCCTTGACGCAGGTACGGCATTCGAAATTCTCTCCATCGACATCGCAGACGTAGACGTGGGCCAGAACATCGGCGCAATCCTTGAAACCGACCGTGCCGAAGCCGACAAGAAGATTGCACAGGCCAAGGCAGAAGAACGCCGCGCCATGGCATTCGCCGCCGAACAGGAAATGAAGGCTAAAGTGATGGAAATGAAGGCCAAGCTCGTCGAAGCTGAAGCCCAGATTCCGATGGCCATGGCAACGGCCCTCCGCGACGGAAAGCTCGGCGTGATGGACTACTACAATCTCAAGAACATCGAAGCCGACACGCAGATGCGTAAGGAAATCGGTTCTGCACCGGAAGCAAGCAAGTAATTTGACCAGAAGGGTTTAACCCATGGAATCATTACTCATATTCATTGCAATTTTCGTCATCGACGCGCTTATCAAAAGGGCTAACGCGAAGAAGAAGTCCGAACAGCAGCAACAGCATGCTCCAACGGACGATTCGATGCAAGAGTTCGAAGATGAACGTGACGACGAAAATTTCGACGAAAACGAGGACTCCCCCCCTGAGTCCAAGCCTTTTGCCGCACGCAAATTGCAAGAGTACATCAAGCAGTTTGAAGAAGCGCAGCGAGAAGCGGCCCAGGGAACAATGGAATCCCCGATGCCGCCTCCCATTCCCGAAAGTCACCATCGCATGGGCAACCATGTGACGATGCGGGAAGTTGCAGAAAACATCATTCAGCTAGACGTTATCGATATCGAATACCTGATGGATGAATTTGGAATGTCCAAAGGAAGCGCTATCGAAATGATAAACTTGCTGCAACAGCACCGCATTATCGGGCACGATATGGGTGAAGGTGAATACGACGTCCTCGTGCAAGATATCACTGAACTCAACAACCTGCTAGCGCACGAGCAGAAAGCGGAAGTTTTTGCCCAAACGGCAACAGCCACGCCTAAGCCAAGCGCATCAACGGCAGCAAGCGATAAGCAGAATCAGCTGAAGATTCTCGAAGAACGCGCCCGCAGGGCACGAGAAGAAGCCGCCGCCATCGCCCGCCAAAGCGATATCGAAAACGGCTATTCAGAAGGAATTAGCGAGAATGCGGACCCGCTCAACAAGCGCACCGTTGTGCGCTCGATAAGCAGGGAAAGCGTCCGACGCGGATTCATCTGGGGCAAAATTATCGATGAGCCTCGCTTCAAAAAGCGCTGGACAGCCTTAAGCAGGTAATTCGCACGACCTCTCGAACGATCAACCAGTCGAACGCGCGACCTCTCGAAATCATACAATTCATCCCGGACGGTTCCACCGCCCGGGATTTTTACAACTGATGGAAATGGCGGATCAAGTCCGCCATGACAGCACCATCCGTTCGCCATGACATAAACACAAAACCCCCGATCTTTCGATCGAGGGTTTTGAGCTGCTTCACTTGGACTCGAACCAAGGACAACGCGATTA
The DNA here is from genome assembly GCF_045112255.1 of Fibrobacter sp. Lineage (GTDB taxonomy): Bacteria > Fibrobacterota > Fibrobacteria > Fibrobacterales > Fibrobacteraceae > Fibrobacter. Next base: position 29,766 of record NZ_JBGUHR010000017.1, on the reverse strand, counting down.
ACAGTCGCGGGCTCTACCAACTGAGCTATGAAGCATCGACGGGTCCAAATATAGATGTTTTTTATTCTTTTGTCAAGGCATTAAGGCTAAAAAATTTCTTTTTTTGCGAATATAGAAATTGGGCCATTAGCGCTCACGACTCCGCATCAAGGCGATTTCTGCGGCATACCCAGGCAATTCGTTGGGCGTCTCCAAATAGAACGGAAGTCCCTTCAATGCCGGGTGGTTTACGACATTCACAAGAGCCTCAAGCCCGATATTTCCGCCGCCAATGACTTCATGACGGTCCTTATGGCTGCCCATCGGATTCTTGCTATCATTCAAGTGGATCGCACACAAGCGCTTTAGCCCTATCACCTTGTCAAATTCAGCAAGGACATCGTCCAAGTGGTTCACGATATCGTAGCCGCCATCAAAAACATGGCAAGTATCCAGGCAGACGCCAACCTTATCATCAAGCTCTACGCGGTCAATGATTTGGCGCAACTCTTCAAATGTCCGCCCGACTTCGCTACCCTTCCCCGCCATCGTTTCCAGGAGCACTTTCGTCTTCAAGTCTTTATGCAGAATATTGTTCAAATGTTTCGCAATAAGCTCGATGCCAACATCAACGCCTTGCTTCACATGACTACCTGGATGGAAGTTGTACATCGCATGCGGGAAATGGTCCATGCGATACAAGTCGTCCTTCATGACATCCTGAGCATACTGCCTCAGCGACGGATCTGCGGCACAGGCATTCAGCGTATAAGGCGCATGCGCCAAAATCGGGGCAAAATCATGCGCATCCATAAATGCATTCAGCGCTTCCGCATCGGCCTTGTCAAAAGGCTTTGCAGCGCCGCCACGCGGATTACGTGTAAAGAACTGGAATGTATCGGCTCCAATGGAAAGAGCGGTCTCGCCCATCGCCAAAAAGCCACCAGAAGAGGACAAATGACAACCGATATGCATAACTAGAAATCGTAATTGACGGAAACACTACCGTAGATATCTCTATAATCTTCAGACTTGTTGTCCGGACGATAGTTAAAGAAAGCGCCTAACGTGCATTCCGTACTAAACCGTTCTGTCAGCTGGAACTTTGTTCCTGCGGAAAAATCTAAATCCATTTCCATTTCATCAACATCTTTACCACTTTCCTTGCGGCTCATGAAAATCTGACGGATATTCCCGTGCAACATCAAATCAAGAAAACCCGGCTTCAACTGTATAGAGGCATTATCCAGAAGGCTCCATTCAAATTCGCTCATTTCATTGCGATTGTAAAGTCTGAACCTGGGCGTCAGCGCGACCGTATTACGGACCGTTTCAAGAGTCGTCGTAAGAGAAATCGGATAACGAGCGTCAAAATAATCACCGCCATGGAAATAGTAACCCAAGATACCATACGTTTCATCAGAAAAATCAAAATCTTCCAGCAAGTCATCCTGCTTAAATCTCGACATATCCGTGCGATACGTCCAGACGCCGCCAACCTTCAGCACATTCTTCGGGAACCTGAACGTGGCCACAAGCTCGACAGTATGCTTTAGCAAGCGTTCTTCAAATTCAGTCGCCAAGTATTCTTCATCCTTTAATTCATCATACATTGCCCAATGTGCAGAATCAAGCTGAATCGTTCCGTCATCGGTTTTCACATCAACTGTAGGTTTCCCTTTCTGGATATCAAACCAGGAATCCGCATAAATTCCCGAAGAAGCAAAGTAATTGCCGTGAAGTCTCTGGGGCGTATTACGAGTGCGGTAATTGAGAGCATAACGGGCCATGACTTCAACAGAATCGCAAACCTTAAACGTATTCTTTAAATCAAAGTCGTGAATATAGAGCGTTCTCGGTGCATCCTGTTCATGTTTTTCGAGCCAGTCATCATCTGCTCCCGGCAAAAGCCCAAGCTTGGAACCCTCGGCAAATCCAAATACGTTATACGCATCGCCATGTCCCGAAGCATTTTCAATATTCAATTCATAACCAAAATTCAGCTTCCAGAAATCCTTGACCTGCTGGTCCAGTTTAGCACCCAGCTGGCGTGAATTTTGCAACAGATCCGGAGAACCCGCGCTATAGTAATTACGACCGACAAAACGGAAATACGCATCGATCATCGTCACATTGTTTTTCCAGTTATACGCACCGGACAAAGCCAGATTTTGCGCGGTCCATTCCGAAGGATCCTCATTCTTTTCGTCTCGATACTTCTTCAGAACATCTTGCGCAACCTTCAAAATACGCTTGAGTTCATCACGCATTTCGTCTACACTCATGTCCATATTATCGCCGAAAATGAGTTCCAGTTCTTCGCGATTCATGCGGTTCACTGTAGAAGAATTATTCATCAATCGGCGCAACTGTGCAAAGCGGGATACGTCAAGCCCGGCTTCTTCAAATACGGAGTTCACCGCACGGTGTGCCACGACATTCACAGTGTCAGCACCGCCAAAGCCAAGCTGCACATTGTAGGCGCCCCGTCCTCCAAGAACTTTTCCGTTGATATCGCCAAAGAAAGTCCTTGAAGAATACATCGGATCTGATAAATTCACATTTTTTGTAGTTCCATCACGCAAGAAAGGATCCTCAAGATAATCCTTGCTCCCAATAAATCCTACTGTAGCGTCAAAATCATTCGTCACGTTCCAAAGCAACTTGCCGCCAAGTACCATTTTCTGCGCTTCAACTTCATCAAGGGCTATGTACTTGTTATATTGATCCGGGTCCCTGTCGCCTTGCAATTTGGGCGCACGATTTTCGCCGCCAAACGCACTGAGGACAAGCAACGGATTTTCATCTTTTTTCAGGTTCAAGTTGAAATCATAACTAGCACCAAGCAGGTCTATACCCGCCAAGTACAATTCGCCACCCGAAACAAACATATCGCCCAAGACGAGTTTCTGGAAGCGGTCTTCGTAAGACGCCTGTATAAACTTCGGATCAAATTTTCTCCATTTATCGCTAGATGCATCCAACGTAAAATCAATTTTCTGCCCAGATGGCGATTCCATGTGAAGAAACACATTCCAGGCGCCAAAAATTCCAGGAACCTGAAAATAATTCCTGTACTTTTTCCCTGGATAGACAGAATCTTTGCCATTTACAAAAATTTCATCAGATTCATTTTTTTGAGTCACGACAGAATGGTAACCAAATTCTGCACCGACAGACCCATTTATAACCCACGAAGAATCACCTTGCGAAAAGTCCGCTGAATCAACAGCCGATTGCGCCAAAGCGGGGATAGCCAAAAAAGAAGCTAGAGCGATTCCTCGAAAAATCATTTATCAACCTCATAAACCTTAGCCGTCCTAACGGCATAACCACTCTTGTGAATGACCTCAATATCAAAGCGGTTCTTGTGCGCACGCTTCAATTCTACAGGAATCTGATAATCCAGATTCTGGATTTGGGACAAGCGTTCCTGCAAAATGACTTTGCCATCCTGTCGAACAGTAACTTTATTCAAGAAACTCGGATCATATTCTGGAACACGAATCTGGAATTGCAGAGTCTGCATAATCACATCTTCGATTCCTGGAATCGGAGGCGGAGGCGGCACCTGAATGTGTTCATGCTTTTTGCCAAAAACTTTTACGGAGAAAGGCTTCATGGGATAGCAGCCCAATTTTTTCCTCGCACTGCTACGTCCAGCATCATTCTCTACGACAAATTCATATTCATGAACGCCACTGCGTAAAGCAAGGCGTTTGGGCATGCTGCGTTTTACAGAAATTTCAGAAATCGGCGTTCCATCCATCACCACAGACAAGCGGGCTTCTGTCCCTTTGACTACATCCGACACCGAGACATTAGCAACACAGCGCAACGAATCGTAAGACGAATACCTAATCTGCGGAATCATATTATCACGATCTCCAGCCTGCCGATTTGCAGCAGAGGACTTCCGCAATAAGGATTCCTGATAGACCGAGTCCGCATATATTACAGCCGCCTTCATTTCTTCAAAAGTCATTGACGTGTCTGCAAGAAGCGTGTCTAGAATTTTTGCAAAGCCCATATCTCCAGAAGATTTGAGTTTTAACACAGCAAATTCATCCTTGCCAAAGACGGTTTCACCTTCGCCAATAGAAAGAGAATCGGCGCTAACCGGCAAAATCATCAACTTGCCATTTTTCAGACCCGCAAAAAAAGCATTACCATTATCGCCAATAAAGCCCTCCGTTCCGCGAATCGATGCTGCTGCCGTTCCCGTACTGAAGTCCACCTTATTGCCTTTATCTTTTTCAACATTAAAACCCATATATCCCTTTCGGATATCAGGCTTTACAACAAAATTACCCGATCCATCGTCTTCAATAAGGTCCTTAATACTGACAACGGAATTTTCAGCAATCGTAAGGACACTATGATCCCCTTTCAACATCAGCTCAATAGCACCGCCATCACTGGTCTTAAAGCAGTTGTTCAGTTCAAATTTGGCACCATACTTAGCAGCAGTCCATTCAGAACTATCAGAACAGCTATTTTTACTCTTATAAGCTTCGGGAACAACAGCACTGATTGTACCCACTTTGGGTGCTGCAGAAACAGACAATGGAACGATCATCGCAAGCAATAAACACGACAACGACAGATGCTTGAACATAAAACTTCTCCAACTATTTTCTTACAATAAATTTACTTTTTTTGTAAGAAATGGCAATAGAATTTTAAGAAAGGCAAGCTAAATCACATCACCCGCCAGCAAGCTTAACTGTATAGCCCTTTTTCTCAAGTTCGGCCTTGAGAACGTTACGCTTATCGCCCTGGATCTCGATATTGAAATCCTTAACAGATCCACCAACTCCGCATTTTTGCTTTAATGCGCGAGCCAGGTCCTTAAGTTCATCTTCATCCATCGGCACTCCAGAAACAACACTTGCCATTTTACCACCGCCAAGGCGTTTCAGCATAATGCGGACGACGCCATCGCCCTGTGGACGGCTTGCCTTCGGCTTTTCTTCCTTGATTCGGCCAACTCCACTTGCAAATACTAGCGTAGAACGTTCTTCGATACCCATGCAATACCTCATTTTTGTCAAAAGATAGTTAATAGCCAAATTGCGTTTTTTATTTATACAAAAGAATCCCGACCATTACTGATCGGGATTCTTTTGTAAGCTTTACGCCTTACTTTTTCTTCGAAGAAGATTTCTTGTTTTCCTTCTTAGAAGACTTAGATGCCTTTTCATTTCCGCGAAGCACCGGGCGTCTATAACCAAAGCGCTTCATCATTTCATCGCTAGACTTCAGGATATCGCCAATCTTAGACTTGCTATCCACAGGCGGGACCACGCAACGTTGCTTAGAGCGAACTTCAACCTTGGTCTTCACGATATATGGACCTGTACCATAGAGGCGACCGTTAGCATCTCTCAATTCACCGTTCATATCCGGTTTCATTTCGAAGAAGAACTTCACAAGGCCAGCCTTGTCCACTAAATCAGGATCGTCGATATCATAATCAAACTTGTATTCATCGACAAACTGGCCGCTTGTCGTGAAGAACCAAAGCGTCACGCGAGCCTTAGAAGTGTAGAGCGTCGCAGCACTATAGTCCTTGCCAAGTTCCTTCTGGAATTCTTCAGAGCAGTATTTCTTGACATATTCATCGACAGAAACCTTCTTACTGCCATCGGCATCGACACCTTCCAAAGCGACCATATTACCGTTGATAATGATATCATCCAAAGTCGCAAGACCACCAACGGCGCTAACAATCGGCAACTTCATATCGACGGTAACCGTCGGGCCAATGTGACCCTTGTAACCCGGATACGGTTCATCACCCGAGCCCTTCTTGGATTTCTTCGAAGTACCCTTAATGACTTCAACTTCCTTATCCGTCTTCGGATTATAAATGGTCACTGCATAGGTCTGATCTTCTTCAGGCGGATTCAGGTCATAGTACTTATTCACAGAATCAATAGAAACAATAACCATTGGTTCTTCAAGATCGATATTCACATCCTTAGCCTTCTTCATCATGACCTTGATTTCAGCAATCGTTTCGTTGCCAGCCTTGTCACGATAAATACGCTTGATGGTGTTCACACCCTTTTCAAGGCTCTGGAAGTTCAAGGTATCTTGCTTGACACAATTCTTCTTGTCGCCATCAACGGCAATGCACCAATCAACATCGACGAAGTTCGCATAGACAACATCGCCATCGGACGGAGAAAGAATTTCAACAATCGGGGCAAGCTTATCAAGCACCATGAACACGGACTTGTCAGCAGAGTTGCCAAACTTGTTCGTATAGGTGTATGTCACAAGATAACCCCTGTCACCTTCTTCATTAGCAACGATCTTGCCCTTTTCGTCAATGACGTAAGAAACTGTAGTCTTGTCGCCTTCTTCGCCCTTGGCAATGTAAGTCACCGTAAAGGCGCCAACGCCAGTCTTCAAGTCAACATCGCCACTATCGCTATCCTTTCCAGTAGAGTTCTTCGGAGCTTCAACAAGCAAGTTGCCTTCGGAGTCACCATACAGGATCTGGCCCGTCTTGGCATCAGCCTTGTAAGAAACAACCACCTTCTTGCCCTTGACATCGACCGTCTTGGAAACTTCAATCACTTCGACGCTAGTCTTCTTGCCATCTTCATCAATCACGGTAGACTTGACCATTTCGCCCTTGTCATCGACAAAGTAAGAAACAGTAACCGAGTCTCCGTTCACGACCTTTGTATACGAGATCTTCTTTTTGTCTCCAATCGGCTTTTCATAGACATCTGTTTTCGGATTCTTTTCAAGCGTGATTTCAGACTTGGAAACACTGACCATGTCCTTTACAGTCTTGTCAGAGATTGCAAGCGTATCCAGGACAACGACAACCTTGAACGATTCCTTGACGCCAGAAGCAGAATCCTTCACAGAAACCGTAACTTCCTTCGTCTTGTCGTTCACGTAAACAGACGAGTCCTTTTTATCGACATCTTCGACAATCGTGTAAATGTTATCGGCTTCGACCTTGATCCTCTTCGTATCGATATCGACAACCGGAGCGGACTTGCTGAAGCATACTTCAATAGAATCAGAGCCTGCAACATCCTTACTCTTATCCTTATAGGACTTGGTAATAATCTGGCAGCCTTCCTTCAGGGTATCAAGACTAGACATAGGCTTGCCATCCTGTTTCCATTCGATAGTAATGACTTCCTGGTTCGTGTAAATCGTCTTGTTCTTCGGCTTGATGTAAACAGAATCACCAGCTTCAACACGAGTAATCTCGACTTCAGACTTTTCAACAACATTACCAACCTTAATGGTAATATCGGTGGTGTCAGAGAACTCGCCGTCCGTCACATAGACCTTAATTACATAGGACTTTTCCTTTTCGTAGTCAAGGTCACCCTTCAGGACAATGTCACCACTCGTCTTGATTTCGAACTTATCGTTTTCATCAATCGGATAGAACTTCAGTGTGCTGAATTCCTTGTTCTTGGTATCAGGATCCTTGGCTTCAATCGGGCCCTTCTTGGTTCCCGGCTTGGAATCTTCAGGGAACGTGAATTCCTGCGGATTAAGCGTCGGAGGTTCATTCAAGTCATTGACCTTGATGACAATTTCACTTTCAGAAGACATACCATCAATATCTTTGACTCTCACCTTGATAGTGAACTTCTGCATTTTTTCATAGTCAATGTCAGCACCCTTAGCAACCTTGATTTCACCTTCCGGAGAAACCGTCACATACGGACTCTTTTCGGCAAGTTCAAAGATGAGAACTCCTTCGCCATCCGGATCTGTAGCCTCGAGCTGACCGATAAGAACGCCTTCTTCAGCACCTTCATCAACATCATAATCCTTCTTTGTGATGACCGGAATTTCAGGAGCATCCTTAAGCGTAATTACAATCGTCTTGCTCGTCTTAAGTTTCGGGTATTTTTTCGAATCACGGTCAGACAACGTAACGTCTAATTCAAACACCTTACGTTTTGCAGTTTCATAGTCGAAATCACGCAATGTCTTAAGCTTACCATCCGCAGTAATCGTAAACAGATCCGTATCGCCCCCAACAGCGGCAAACACGTTATCCGTAAATACCTTAGAGGTATCGATATCATCTGGGTAGAGCTTAGCGAATGCAGAATTTGCACCCTTGTTTTCGTAAAGGACAAACTCAGAACCACCCGAAATAACCGGCATTTCGTTCACGTCAACAATCTTGATAGTCTTCGTAACTTCGTCAGTTTCACCATCGGCATCCATTACAGAAACATTGACCTTGTGAGTGTGGGTAATGGTTTCATAATTCAACCTGTCGCCATTCTTCACAATGAGGCAGAGCTGATACTTAGAATCGACTTTCTTGATTTTCGCATCAAACAGACGGTCAGCATCCGTATTGCCGGCATCCGTCACGTAAGGAACGAGACTTTCCACTTGAGGTTTGTTATCTCGTACGTCTTCATCATGGACGTCATAGCAAGCTATTTCGAATCCTGTCGGAGTATTCTTATCAATCGTATTTTCCTTAACATCATAGCCTTCCTCGCCATCATCTTCGATGATCGGCTTATCCGCATCATCCAGGAGATGAATGATTGCAAGGGTTGTAGCGCTATAATTCTTGAAGCCCCTGGATTCACCATTATCCGTAGCCGTCACCCAGACATAATAGTATTCCTTCTTTTCGAAGTTCAGGGCGTTAGAAACGAGATAGATCTTACCGTCTTCAATCTTGAACGCATTTGCATCTTTAGAACCCGTTTCATAATCAGAAAGGGAATATTTCAGCACACTCCAGGAATCTTCATCATCGGCGACAACAGAGCCGACAAATTCGCCCGCCTTCGCATTTTCATGGACTTCAAACGGGTATTCTTTCTTTTTATACGTCGGAGCATCGTTCACATCATTAACCTTGATCTTGACATCGATACCATCAGAAAGCGTCGGGTCTGCAGCATCGGTCACGACAAGATGGACAATGTATTCATCCTGGACTTCATAGTTCAATATGCTGTCCTTAGCCACCTTGATAACACCATCGACATACGTAAACGCCTTGTAATCATCAGGAGCGATTTCTGATGCCGTGATAGAATACTTCGGAGATTTGCAAGTGGTGCTGAAGGAGCCCTTGCAGTCATCATCTATGGCAAGCACTTCACCGACTTTAGCCCCCTTCAATGTGTTTTCGTCAATAGTAAGGACCGGAATATCCGTGAATACAGGCCCTTCTTCGACATTTTCAACATTGACCGTTACAACAGCTTCCTTTTCGAATTCCTTATCCGTAACGACGACCTTGAAAGTATAGAGTTTCTTGGTTTCGTAATCGAACTTAGCGTTATTGATCGTAAAGATTTCGCCAGTACGTCCATCAATATCGAACAAGGCCGATTCTTCACCCTTAAGCGAGAAATACAATGTACCGAAGCTGGGATTGTAGATATCCGGATCTTCAGCCTTTGCGATACCCAAAGAGGTGGACTTCGTTGTATTTTCACTAACCTTAAAGTTATAAGGCGGATTCTTAAATGCAGGTTCTTCATTCACGTCGATCACTCGGATCTTTGTATCCTGCTTCGTCTTATTTCCCTTAGTGTCTTCAACCGTCAATGTAACATTAAATACGGCATCACCTTCAGTCGCCTTATAGAGTTTTTCGTAATCAAGGTCAGCAATGGTCTTGATCACAAACTTGCTCTTTAAGTTAGCATCGGTCTTACCCACCTGAACAACTTCAAAAAGATCTGCAGCATCAAGCGCAGCTGTAGCGTCTTTATCCGTTATCGTAATTTTCAGTTTATCCTTATCGGCAGCATCCTCATCATAAACGACGATATTACCACCATCCAAAACCGTTCCGATATCGGCACGTTCTTCCACTTCATAAGGACTTGTCAGCACTTCGAACTTAGAAGGTCTATTCACATCCGTAACAAGGATGGTAATTGTTTTCGTTGTCGATTGCGGCGGATTTTCAGGATCCCGAGAACTGTCCGTCACTCTTGCCACAAACATGTACTTATTCTGCTTTGTATAATTCAGTTCCTTGCTTGGAGCAACAGTAATTTTTCCCGTAAAAGGATCCACGTTAAACGGGAAATCCAGGCTTCCATTAACTTCGAGAACTTCATCCACCTTATAAGTCAACTTATTGAAGAGATAGGGATGATTACCATTCGGGCATGCAGATGCAGAAACTTTAGAGCAGAAATCCGGATCCGTAGCTTCAATGTATCCAATAGCGCCATCCGCGTTCGTTTTTGTTTCAGGAACAGAAATCGCAGTGGAATTTGTAATCGTTGGCGGTTCGTTAACATCCGTGACAACAATTTTTCTGTTAATCGTTATACGAATGAGATTATTGGTGGAATTATATCCTGAAGCAACAACAACAACCGTATAGGTATTATTCGGATAAAGAGACTCAAAGTCTAGTGCTGACTTAACAGTAATGATACCCAACTGGTCCTGAATATCAAACAGGTTCTTCGCACTAGCACTAGCATCTTGGTCAACTTCATATGTAATATCACTCTTTATTTCTTTCAACTTTTGCTGGATTTCGTCATCTTCAATTTTTTCAAGGACTTTAGAAAAGTCTTCAACGATTCCTTCACTACCTTCCTTAACCAAAGCTGAACCTTCTGTATCATATTCAATCGTTGGTTCTACAATGTCGAGAATCTTCACTGTAACTTCGACTTCCTTAGAAAAAACGCCATCAGAAACAGTCACCTTGAATATATATGTCGATTTTTCTGTTTCATAATCAAATTCATGATTAGAATACAATTCACCATTGTACCTGTTAACCGTAAATTTGCTGGCATCAGCAGTATTGGTCGTAGACATCACATATGTCAGGTTACTGAACGATGGATTATAGATGTCAAGATCAGAAGCGGTAACACGAGCCACCTCCAAGCAGTCACCAGGCTTTTTGTCAACAGTTTCAGCATAAGTCTTACAAACCGGGCTTCCAATCGGCAGGTGTTCCTGGAGACTAAAGCTTCCACCCTGGGCAGTAAGCGTTTCATTGACATCTAAAACAGTAATCTTGGTCGAAGCAGAAACAGAATGGTTCGCCTTATCCGTTACAGTAATCTTTACAGGATACGTAGCATTACCTGTAGATGCCTTATAGAGAGCTTCGTAATCAAGCAGGGACTGGTTCTTGACTTGAATAGCCACTTCTCTCTTACCGCCATTCGCCTTGACTTCAACAACTTCAAAGATATCAGCCAAAGTCTTGTTTTTCAATGTTGTCGTAGCAGCTGCGGCGCCCGTAATAGCACCGGACAATTCATACTTCAATACTTCAAGGCTTCCGCTAACTTTATCGTAATCTTCAACAATAAATGTTGGAGACAACTTTGTTCCCTTGGGAGAATTTTCATTGACTTTATATTCCTTTTCCAAAACAAATTGCGGAGGCGGTTCATTCACATCCGTGAGGTCCACAGTAATTGTAGCCTCAGCAGATTTTTCACCATCCGTCACAGAGAACTTGAAAGTCCAGGTCGGCTTGGTTTCGAAATCAAGCTTGCTACCATCCGTAATGACGAGTTTTGCAGATCCATTATCAAACTTGAACGGAACACCCGACGTTATGACGCTATAGGTCAAAGGATCACCATCAGGGTCATCTGCAGAAGTCACCACGCCTACGGGTTCGCCACTCGGCCAGTCCTTACCATCCGGATTTTTCTCTGGCTTTGTAAACCTTTCATTCCCAACAGTCGGGGCATCGTTATCATTCTTGATATTAATCGTAATCTTAAACTTATCAGATGTTTCCGGATGCTTCGGGGCACTTTCTGTTGCGGCATCGTCCGTTACGGTTGCATAAACAACATATTTGCTCTTTTTGTTGTAGTTCAATACGGCACCAGACTTTACCGTGATTGTCGCATTCTGATTGGACAACTTGCTAATATCAAATACCTTCTTGAATTCCGCATAGTCACCAGAAGTTTCATCCAATTTGTAAGTATAAGTATCCTTACTTCTTTCATTGGCCAAATCAGATGAAGAAACATCAGCCGCAGAAACATCATTTACAACAATTGGGCCGCCAGACACAAGGTGATCCAATTCACTCACAATGAAAGTAGCATCCGCAACAGTAGGCTTATCATTTACGGCAGCGACATTAACCGTAGCCGTGTATTCCTTAGAAGTGACATCGCCTACACCATCACCAACAACTTTATACTTGAATTTAGCATAGCCGTTGCCATAATGGTTTTCTTCAGCTTGATAAACCAACTTTCCCAGATTAGCAACGGCAACCTTATAGCCAGAACTACCAACGGATGTAATCACCGAGCCATTGTATGACAAAGTTCCCTTATCTGGAAGTCCCGTTATGATAACAGAAGCAAAAGCTCTTTTAGAATGAACGTACTTGAATTCATCTTTTGTAAATAAATGTTTCTCATCTTCATTGACATTAACAACTAACTCACTAGAAACCCTTGGTAATTCATCAGAATCCGTAATATAAATATTAAAGCCATGGTCTGCATCATAATTATCCTTAGAAACTTCAGCACCTTTAATATTGGTAATTTTCAACCACATTTTTTCACCAGGATTTTCAGTGCTTTTCTCAACAAGGCCATCAACAACAGGCTTTATAAAAATTCTATTGGCATCATTCTGAGCAACCTTATATCCTTTCGGGATTGTTATATGCCCAGTAGCCTTTCCGCATATCGGGAAACTATGTCCCGTTCCAGAGGCATCAACATCAGCAGGTACAGCATACACTCCAGGAACATCAGAACCATGAAATTCAAAGCAATAATCAAATGTTACATCGGTTTCGCCTTCGTCAGAATCTAGGCCAATACCAATTACATGCCATGAATCATCTTCCTTAAAAGTCGCATTTTGTTGACTCAGAACAATCTTAGCAGGATCCGTAAATTTCACAAACTTAAAGTTAGCGCCTTTTATATCACTTCCCAATTTAAGTTTTTTTGCAATAATTTGACCAGAGAACATGAAATTACTAACAAATTCAACTTCTCCATTAAAAACAAACGTTCCATCAATAGGATAATTGTCAGTATTTTTAAACTTCATACTATGGTTGACGTACACAAGCAAGTTGCCCTCGTAATCACCACCACATGTAATCTTTTTACCATTATCAAGGTTGAACTCTGCATTTTTTTGCGCTATACAACGATAAGAGTCTTCTTTTGCATACTTCACAAGAATCATCGGATGGTCACCAACAGCAAAGCTGTTTATAAAGACCCTTACAGCGTGTTTAGCATCGGGCATTTCTATGATTAAAGCAGCCCCATCCCCCAAAGTAAGGGACGAAAAATAGATATCATAAGATCCCTTGTACGGCACTTCAATTTCCAAAGCTTGGCGATCAGGAACCTTTCGCTCCAACCCACTTATGGCGCCTGCACTAGGCACCTCAAGCAGATTCCTAATTAAAGGAACTTCTTCACTAGAGCAGTCGTCATTACCATGACATCTTTTACCACTATATATGCCATTCTTATACGCTCCACCATAGCGAATGGGACCGCTCGTAAATTTCAAAGACGAAACTGGATCAACATCACCACCAACTATAACAGGACCACCAATTACACCATTGTTTCCTGTCGATGTCAAACTTCCAGTTGCGGTACCAACCCATCCTTTTTCTTCAGGGAATTCATCTTGGTTGCCAAAAGATATACCTGTTTGGCCATACAACTTAAAATTTGTAAGATAATCCCAATCATCCGCACTGATTTGTATCGGAGCCAACCCCTGCGCAAATACAGACGAAACAGTCCCTACCAATACCAAGGCAGCCACTTTAAGACTTGTTTTACCTAACCACATAATATTTTTATGCTCCTTTTGCTACGGCAAATATCCTCACACAAATTTGCCACAGTTTTCCACGCCCCAAACATCCAAGTTATATCTTATACTAAAGAAATATAGTAACGACCTTATTTAATGCAATAGAAAATTTTAAAAAAAAGTAAGAAAAAAGTACCATTTTTACTGTTTTTTTCAAAAGTTCCACAACAGGTCTGCATCATATGTATTATATGCAGCCGAGAAATAGAAAAAGGGCGGAACCGAAGTTCCACCCTACAACTTATCAACAAGCGATTCACCTACTTATTCACGGGACGTCTGTAGCCGAACGGTCTCAAGAGTTCATCGCTCGTCTTGATGACGGCGTTCTTTTTCTTGCTAGCCTGGTCATCGCTAAGCGGCGGCAAGTCGCAACGGAGCTTGGAACTCATCCTGACTTCAGTCTTGAAGAGATAAGCCCCAGTACCATAGAGACGTCCCTTTTTCGTCCTGATGTCGCCATTCTTGTCAGGCTTCATCTCGAAGTAGAACTTCAAAAGGCCTCCATCATTCACGTAATCAGGATCATCCAGATCGTAGTCGAAGCTGAAGTAGTCCGCAAACGCGCCCGTATTTGTATAGACCCAGATTTTCACCTTGAGCTTGGTCGAGTAAAGATTCATATGGCTGTAATCCGTAGACTTCATAGCCTTTTTGAAGTCGTCCGTGCAGTACTTGTTCACATAATCTTCCACAGGGATCTTCTTTCCGTTAGCGGCGTCCACACCTTCCAGTGCGACCATTCCGCCTGCGCTCATGATGTCGTCCAGCGTTGCCAGTCCGCCCACAGCATTGACAACCGGCACACGAGCGTCAACCATCAATGTCGGTCCGAGGTGTCCGCCTTCAGAATTTTCATAGGGTTCCTTGCCAGATCCATCCTTGGCTTTACCATGGATACCAGCGATAACTTCGGTCTCCTTGCCAGTTTTTTGGTCAACAAATGTCACACTGTAATCCTGATTGTCCTTAGGAGGATTATCCTTGTAGTACTTTTCAACAGAATCGCGGTCAACCGTAGTCACCGGCTTTTCAACATCAATGTCTATTTCTCTCGCCTTCTTCACCATGACATGCACAGAATCGCGAGATTCGTTGCCAGCCTTGTCGCGGAACACACGAACAATTGTATTCACACCATTTTCAAGCCCCTGGACTCTCAAGGTATCCTGTTCTTCGCCATTGACGGTCCACTTGACAACCGTGAAGTTCGCATTGAGAACGGCATCTTCATACGGAGATTCAATCTTTACGACAGGTCCTTTCTGGTCCAGCACGACAAAAATATCTTTCCTGGAAGAGTTGCCAAAGATGTTCACATAGGTATACCCAACATTGTAACCGATGTTACCTTCGTTGTTCTTTGCAATCTTGCCCTTTTCATCCAAGAAATAGGAGACATCTACAGTGTTGCCACTCTTGTCCTTGTACGTGTAAGACACTTTGTACGAACCAGTAACATCATCGCCATCAGCAGAAAGCACAGACTCGCTATCGGTAAGTCCAGTATTGAGCGTCACGCGTTCACCCGTAGAAGCATCGGCGAAGTACGAAAGCGTAACATCCTTACCTCCGATATTGACCGTGTAAGAGACTTCAATAACGGCAATATCCTTCTTTTTGCCCGACGAGGTAATCACAGAACGCTTAACGTCCTTACCCTTGCTGTCCGTGTAGTAGGTCACCGTCACCTTGAAGCCATTGACTTCATCGGTGTAGGAGTTCTTCGTATAAGAACCATTTTCAGGAATCGTCGTTATTCCAGAAGCTGGGTCCTTCTTGCGAGTGACTTTACTATCGGCAATCGACTTGATATTCTTGAATTCCTTTGACGATACGGCAACCGTATCAAGTTCCAGCTTCACGGTAAACGACTTGGAAACATTGGATGCGGAATCCTTGACCGTCACCTTGATATCGTTCTTTTTATCGTTCACATAAATGGCACTATCGTTCTTTGTCGCTTTTTCAACAACGGTGTAAATGTTTTCAGCCTTAACATCTTCGCCACTTGCAGAAACAGTCACAATCGGAGCTGCCGTGCTATAAATGATGACTACCGTTGCAGACCCCGGAGCATTCTTAGTCGGATCCTTATACGTCTTGGTAATCGGATTTACACCCAGATGGAGCGTATCGCGGCTAGAACGAGGCTTTCCATCGGCAGTCCATTCAATATCGACGACAGGCACATTCACATAAACAGTATCCGGCTTGAGGTAAACCGAGTCCTTCGTTTCAACACGAGTTATAACGACTTCAGATTTTTCGTAGACATCTTTCACCTTGACCACAACCTTCTTGGTCGATGTCAATGTTTTATCGTCCTTATCGGTTACGCGAACCGTAATCACATATACGGAATCCGATTCATAGTCAACCGGCTTCAGGAGAACGGCATCGCCATTAGATTTAATAAAGATGACATCACTCTTGTCGATATTTTCATAAATGTTGTTACGGAAATCCGGGTTCTTAGTATCAGGATCGTCCTTGTCCGTCTTGACAGAACCGAACGGTTCCTTAATGACCTGATCTTCGTTCACATAAATTGTATCGACAGTAACAGACGGAGCTTCGTTCACGTCGATTATGCGGATCGTCACGATCGTATCCGAGGAACCGCCATCTGCATCCTTGACGCGAACATCCAGAACATAGGATTCATTCTTTTCGTAATCCAGCGCGGAGGCAACAGAAATCACCCCAGTCTCAGGATTAAGCTTAAATTCCTTGGTCGCAGAAACTTCCTTGCCTTTTTCGAGAATGTAGAACGTATACTTTCCAGAGCCATCAAGATCATCGGGGTCGATGGCTTCAAGAGGCTTCTTTAATTCCGTTCCAACAGCGGCATCTTCAGGAATTTCAAACACGACTTCCTTCAGATACGGATCTTCATTGGCATTGATAAGTTCAACCGTAACGATTCCAGAATCGATAAGGCTCTTGTCCGAAGCATCGTAAATACGGATCTTCAGGTCATATTTTTTCTCTTCCGTTTCGTAGTCGAACTTGCGCGTTGTCGTGAGAACGCCTTTAACCGGATCCAGATAGAAGCCATTGACATCGCCAACAAGCTCGAACCTGTTGTTGCGGAACTTCACCACCTTGTCATAATCATCAAAAAGAAGCGTATCGATGACGTACCCCTTAGCATTTTCCGGGAACGTGAGCTTCTTAGTCGGTTCGACAAAGATCGGCCTTTCATTAACATCGATCAGGTTGACAACGACTTCAGCGGTATCATACTGGGCCGTCTGATCAACGATGTCGGCCTTATCCGTAGCCACCACCTTCATCTTATATTCATTCTTCTTTTCGTAATCCAGGATTGCATTTTCGGCAACGGTAATCACGCCGGTCTTTGGATCAATTACAAACGATTTAGATTCATCCAAGAGACTATAGGTAATCGTAGCTCCAGCCTGCGTTGTTGTCGCAATGATCGGAGACTTCATCTTGACCTTGGTCCCTGCCGGAGAATTTTCTTCGACAGTTCCGTTGTAAGCGCGAGCATCAAACTCCGGACCATCCTTAACATCCGTCACGACAATTTTAAAGACCATTTCATCGTAAAGGTCAGGATAAATCAATTCACCCTCGGAATTACGAGAGCCATCGCGGACTTGCAACGTGAGTTTATATTCATTCTTTACTTCATAATCGAGAACCACGCCTCTTTTTGTCTGGACAATGCCATCCTGCGTTACCGTAAAGATGTCCGTATCACCGCCCACAGCGATAACTTCATCAAACATCGTAAACAGGCCATTAGTATTATACTTGTCCAGATCAGCAAACTTAACCGTATCCGTAGCACTCGTTTTATTTTCGGCAATGTGGATTACATCGGTAGAGGTAAAGTACGGTTTTTCGTTGACATCCTGAATGCTTACCTTGAATGTAAAGTCATCGCAAAGCAAGACATTATAAGACGTCGCCTTGGCATCGCAAATTTCGACCTTAATGTCGTAGGGTTCCTTCGTCGGATCGTCCTTTTTCAGCTCATACCAAGCTTCGTAATCAAACGGATCGACGCCATCCTTCATGGTAACAACGCCAGTCGTCTGATTGATATCGAACAAATCCTTTGCAGTACCGCCTACAATACGGAATCGGAAAACATCGCCTTCATCATCGACAGCGCGGATGGTTCCTGCATTTGCCTTTGTAGCGTTTTCAGGAACGGCAAGGTTTGTTTTTTCCGGATTGATAAAGTGCGGTCTACGATTATTAGAATCGATAAGCTTAATCAAGAGACCACCATCAAATCTATTACCAGAAATAGTCGCACCATTCAAGTTGATAATTCTGAACAACATGAATTCATCATCTTCAACGGTTTGATCATCGACAACTTTTATAAAGGCCGACAAAGATTCGACAGTCGGTTTACGATTGCCCTTCTTGATCACAAGTGTTCTCGTCTTACCTTCCGCACAGAACGGCATAAAGTGAATGTCGCTTTCTTCAGTCGGGTTCTCACCTAAATCTTCACGCTTGGCAAATTCTTTAGAAATGCGACCTTTATAGGCTGCATACTTCGTATCTGCTCCTTCAATTTCGTCAAAGAACGAGAAGCAATATTCAATGGAAACGTCGGTATGTGCAGTGTCCGTCAGGTAGAACTGCATGTTATACCACTTGTAATTATCTTCCTTAAAGCCATTGCTGTAGAAAATATCAGGCTTAACTTCGATAGCGTTGAACGGAACGTAATGGAACTTTCCATTAAACTTTGCACCAAACGAAAGATTCTTGCCGGCAATAAGCTGTCCAGCAATATTCATGTGATCCTGAATGGAAAAATCACCCGCCGTCATGTATGTTCCCTGCAAATCAGTAGCTCCGTCCGATTGCATTTGGGGCCATAAAATATCAGCAGGAGTATAGAACAAAAGATTTCCGGCGTATTCGTCATCAGAAACGATTTTCAAATTCTCTTCAGTAATTTCTTTATATTCGTCGCCATCTTTGATTTTCCAGGCATTATCGACCCACTCTACATCATCATTAACATAAGCGACCAGAATTCTAGCATCGCTAGCCGATCCTTGAATATTGACACCTTCTTTCGAGAATATTCTTGTTAAACGACCTGTTTTAGGGTATTCGCACTCACCACTTCCGCTTACCAAAGTTGCATCGCAGTTCTGCTTTTCCGAAGGCATCACGATATAGATCGTTTTCCCATGATTTTGAAGGAAAATATTCTGAACAAACTTATCATACCAGAAATGTTCATTTTCAAGGTCACTTAAAGTAACAGGAGGAATATGAACATATTCTATCTGAGTATCACCCCCATCAAGGCTTATAGCCGATTCCCACACAATACCATCATCGTTGAGCAACGGCACAGTAAGATTGACTTCCGGTCTTGGAACATCGTCCGGGCAATTTTTAAAAGGACCATCCAGCTTGATTCTTGCTATTTCTTCAGCTGTAAACTCTGAGGGATCAGCCCAGTCCGCATAGATTTGCCCCCCATTGTTGTGAATAACTTCAACATATTGACTAAGGACCTTAATGTAATCGTCACGTTTTTCAGTTAAATTTGGGATATCAAACTCAATTTTGCCTTCAAAGCAATAAATTCCTTCGTACGACTGGTCTCTGCCATTATTCCAGTTATCCGGAAGTTTAAGATCTTTTGCGTAAACAGGACCTTTAATAAACTTATCATGGTCCGTATTACCGGCTTGAAAATTCAGATTTTGCGCAGAAACGATCGGCCCACCAAGCGTATGGGTATGTTCCTTAAACCAGATATCGCCATTCGCAGTTCCGGTGTAGCCACTTGGTTCTTCAATCTTAAATTCTTCTTTTGTAGAGAACGATTCCGTACCCCAGAGCTTATACTTCATAAGCTCGTTCCAGAGCTTCTGGTTTTCCGCTTCAGTTGTCACCCCTTGAAAGTAAAGCGGATCCAATTTAATGATATCACGTTCAACAGCCGGTTCATCTTCAGCCGAAACTGGCACTGCCAGACCCATCGCGGCCACAACCGTACTCAAAAATGTTCTCAAACTCAAATTTCCTTTTTTCATAACAGACCCCCAAAAGATCTATATCCTCAAACACCTCTTACTGAATATAGTAACAAAATTTTAACAGTAAAACATTAGTTACGAAGAAAAGTACAAAAAATGGGGTATTTTCGACCACTTTTTCGAAAGGACTTCATGGGGGATGTATTATATGGGACATTTTGTTTCACGAAGCGAGACTCCCCTTGCAAAAACGGTTGTTTGATTCTATATTTCGGAGTCCTAGGCCCTGCGCAATGATTATTTGCGGGCAACTCGCCAGGGCGAAAGCAGCAACGGACTTGCGGATCTTTATGTGCTCAGGTAGCCTAGGATTTTTTTTCGCCCGTCAAGGGCGTTTTTTATTTAAAGAATGTCACTGGATTGGGCTAAAGCCCCAACTCTTTGACTCGGTTATGACAAAGCAAGCTTTGTCGCAACACTCGCCTGCTGAGTTGCCTTCGCTATGCACAGCCTTACAACCTATAACTTAAGAGCCTATCTATGATTCTTTGGACGATTCGACACACCAAGCCTTACAACCCGAAAGACGTTTGCTACGGGAGACTGGACTTTGACGTCTCCCCAACTTTTGAAGAAGAATCCGACAAAGCGCTCAAGGCGCTCGTAGAATCAGGAGCAAAGCCAACGCGTTTGTTCTCAAGTCCGCTAATCCGCTGTACCAAATTTGCCGACAAGGCTTCTAAAATGCTGGGACTGCCCGTCGAAAAAGAACCGGCCATAATCGAACTTAACTTCGGGACTTGGGAAGGTCAAAAGCTCACAGCGGTTCCCCGTTCAGAAATGCACGCCTGGACAAGCGATCTCCGCGGATACAGATTTCCCGAAGGCGAAAACTTTTATGACATCGATAAACGTGCAGGAAAATTCCTGGACACGCTCCCTGACGATGGTGAGTTCCTGTGCATCACACACGCAGGCGTGATCGCATCACTACAGCATTCGCGCTGTGGACTGCCAGACGAAGTCTTTGTTGAAGGGATGTTCACCTACGCAATGGTGACCCGTTTTGAATTTATGCGCAACGCAGACGGAACGTACCACGGGACGTTTACGAAAATTCATGACGGCATACAAATGCCAGCGCTCAAGATGGAAAAGGCATAGGCAAGATTTAACTGGATCCTTCCGCTTTCAGCGTCAGGATGACGAGAGGCGTCGTTAAAAATCGAGGGTCATGACAGCCTGGGCGCCGCCTTCTAAATTTGGAAGAAGAGCCATGTGCAAGGGGCTGTCGAAATCGCTTAAAAGTGCATCAACGGCGGCATCGGCAATGGAGTACAAGTAAATCAGCACCCCGCCCCAGATGTACGTATTGCGGTTCTTACGATAGTACGTCACACGCTCTTTGATGCGATCGTATTCTTGAGAAGTCGGATTTTCCTTTTCGATCAAATGTTTACGATCCAGGTAATAATTTACCATGTTCTGGGATGTGGAAACGCTAGCCACCGCACCGAGTATGCCCATATAAACTAACCCAGCCTTGCCAAAGTCACGATTGAAAATTTGTCCGCCACCAGGCAATAGCGCCCAAAGAAGGGCTGTTTTCATATCACGATATTCGGTGCTTCGATGGTTGTTGTTGTACCAAATTCCAAAGGTATCAAACATTCCGTAGAGATGAACGCCGATAAGCCAGGCAACTTCAGCCTTTCGCACGTCTTCCTGTTCCATCTTCTTATCGCTCTGTGCACGTACGCGGTCAAGAAATTCCAGGCGCTTGCTGTGGTAAAATTCCACGCTATCGCGAGGAGCATTCATAAGCTTTGACGTAAAGTAAAGAACGGAATCCTGGAAAGGGCGCGCGCGGTCAAGCAGACGATCACGCTGGTAGCCTCTGTTAAAAAAGACATCGTAAATCAACAAACCTTCAATACCCGTCAAGAATCCACCACGGACATAATGTTCCGTATAATACTGGCCGCCACCGGGAAGAAGGCTAAAAAGCATTGCGTATTTAAGAGAATTCCGCTTTGTAGGGATGTCCCATTCATTAACGGGAAGCGTATCAATCGCTTCAATGCCTGTTTTACCTTTCAAAAGCGGAGATGATGATACTTCAAAATTTTCATCGGCAGGGGCATCCGCCTCCCCTTCATCTTCGTCATCTTCAACATCTGCTACAGAAGTATCACCTTCATTTTGTGCCAAAGCCGAAACGTTCCCCTGAACCGAGTCAGGCGAGGCGACGGGCACCGTCTGTGCAAAAGCTAACGCACAGAGCGCAAAAAGTGCGATTATCGAAGATTTCAGAGTCATCGAGGGCGAATATAGAAAAAGAATCATACAAAGTCGTAATAAGGTGTTCAAAGTTATTTAATTTTTGCGGCACAAGACTCGACTGGATTCTTCGCTTCGCTCAGAATGACGGGAATCGGCGGGAATGACAATTTAATTTTTTTCGGGTATTTACAAAAAATGTCTGTTTTTGACATTCAATGTTTTTAACTTATGGGTGTAATGATGAACGAAGCGATCAATATCGAACACGAAATTCACGAACTAGCCATGAAGATCAAGGAAGAACTGATCAAGCGCGGCGAGATGATGGCAACGGCGGAATCCTGCACAGGCGGGCTTATCGCGTCAAGCATCGTCAACGAGCCAGGTTCCTCTGCGATTTTGAAGGGTGGAATCGTCGCCTACCAGAACGAAGTCAAGCACGAAATACTTGGCGTCAGCGATGAGATCCTCGAAAAATACGGCACTGTCAGCGAACAGACCGTAAAAGCCATGGCCGAAGGCGCCCGCCAAAAATTCCACTGCGAATGGGCAGTCGCCACATCGGGAATCGCAGGCCCTACCGGCGCAGAACCGGGAAAACCTGTCGGAACCGTATGGATGTGTGTCGCCAATAGTTTGCAAAATGAAGCTTTTTGCGAAATTTTTGCAGGAAACAGGGAACAAATCCGTGAAAAAAGCGTGTATAAGATAATGAGCAAGCTCCTTTTTTTGTTAAATAGCCAAAAAAGCACTTGCACAAAAGTTCACTAATTAGTATATTAACAGCAAAAAGATAAAAAACGGAGTCAAAAATGGCCAAGAAAACAACAACACCCACCAGCAACCTTTCCAGCGAAAAAGCAAAAGCAGTCGAAGCGGCAATCGCCCAAATCGAAAAGAATTACGGTAAAGGTTCCATCATGGCCCTCGGTCAGCAGCCCGTCGAGGATATCCCGGTCATCCCGACAGGTTGCATCCAGCTCGACATGGCACTCGGCGTAGGCGGATTCCCCCGCGGGCGCATTATCGAAATTTACGGACCGGAATCTTCCGGTAAGACGACTCTCGCATTGCACGCAATCGCCGAAGCCCAGAAGCTCGGCGGCGTAGCCGCTTTCATCGACGCGGAACATGCTTTTGACGCAGTCTATGCCCGCAAGCTCGGCGTCGATATCGAATCACTCCTCGTGTCCCAGCCGGATACCGGCGAACAGGCTTTGGACATTGCCGAAACGCTCGTGCGTTCTGGCGCTATCGACATCATCGTCGTGGACTCCGTGGCAGCGCTTGTACCGCAGGCCGAAATCAACGGCGAAATGGGCGACAACCATGTGGGCCTCCAGGCCCGCCTCATGTCCCAGGCACTCCGCAAGCTCACAGGCATCCTCTCCAAGTCAAACACCTGCATGCTGTTCATCAACCAGCTCCGTATGAAGATCGGCGTGATGTTTGGCAACCCGGAAACCACCACCGGCGGTAACGCCCTCAAGTTCTACGCTACGCAGCGTATCGACATTCGCCGCATCGCCGCCATCAAGAACGGCGAAGAAGTCATCGGTAACCGTACCCGCGTGAAAATCGTGAAGAACAAGGTCGCCGCCCCGTTCACCCAGTGCGAATTCGACATTCTCTACGGCGTGGGCATTTCTCGCGAAGCATCCATTCTCGACCTCGCCTGCGAACTCGACATCATCCAGAAGAGCGGCTCCTGGTTCAGCTACAACAACGAACGCATCGGCCAGGGCCGTGAAAACACCCGTCTCTTCTTGAAGGACAACGTAGACCTCTGCAACGAGATTGAACAGAAGATTCGCGAAAGCATGAAGGACGTGGAACTCTTCAAGCTCGGTGAAAACGACGCTGTCGACCTCGGTGACGACGGTGAAGGCGAAGCTATCCAAGAAGAAGCTTAATAACGTATTTTCTTCCTGAAAAAACATAAACCTCGGCCTTTCCTTTAGCCATTGGGATAGGCTGGGGTTTTCTTTTTTATACAAGTTTACACAACTTTAACTTTATGTATTAACTAAACGCTCCTAAAATTATCTATTTTAATTTTATGTTTCTAATCACAAAAAAAACAGTTATCGTCATCAGTTTTTTAACGTCTGCACTGATGGCCAATACCAGTACGCAAAAAATTTGCCCTCGCCTTTTAACGAACTCATCCATGATCGTGAACATCGAGGGAAAATTCATCAACGAAGAGCGTAACAAAACGAGAGCGTCCATCGAATGGAGACACCATAGCGATGCTCTTGACACCTTTTTTGTGAACTTGAACGACAGCCCGTCGTTCACTTACATTACCGCAGGCAAATACCGTTATATGGAATTCAAGGAGGGGAAGGTCAAAAGACAGCTTGGACTACACCACCTTAGAGACAATATCGGAAAAACGCCTTTAAAGCTGGACGACCTGGAGCTTTTAGCAAACGGTTATTTCAAATGCCCGGACTCTACAAAGCAAGAACCTAATGTAAACGTGCTTTCAACGGCGGCATCCAATACCTGGTGGAGCATCGTCGTCGATTCACTTCCCAATCCAGAAAAAATGGTCATGCGGGGAGCAACAAAAAAGCCCCGCTACTTTTCCTTAGCCAACTGGAAATCCTACGCTGGAGAACGTTTCCCAACCCTCGCCAGCGTTTCAAGCGAAGACTACAGCGGAAGCCTTTGGATTCGTTCCGCATATCCGTCGCAGGCACTTGAAACGGACCCGCTACAGAAGCCCGTCAAGCCCAAGATTCTTTTACCGGTGCCAAAATTATTTGGGAAAATTGCCATGGAAGGGGAAAGAAAAATACCCCTTATACTCAAGCTGAACAAGCAACTGCTGAGCGAATGATCCGTTATAGAAACGCTTTTTGTCGCGGCTCCACAAGCCAGCCTTAACAATAAAACTGCGAAGGCCTTCCTTCCAAGAAATATGGGTTCCAAGAAGGCACATCCTGTAACTTAAAGATTCCTTCTTGACGCTCCCACCACTACGCAATATTCCAGTTTTCAAATACGATCCGTCATATACAATTGCAATGTTGTTATTGATCGGAAAACGTCCAAAACTTTCTAATTCAACAATATAATCGCGGCTAAACACGGGAATATTACGCTTGTAGTCGTAACTCTTGCCATCAAAGTCCGTGCTGATATCAGAAAGGACATAATGGGCGACAACGCCTATGATGCTGCCTCGAGAAAAGGTATAGCTCAGATTGATGCTCATATCGAACAACTGCGCATAATCAAATTCCGAAGTATCCGACTTTCCGACATTGTCAAAGATATAATCGGAATTCCAGGTTTCTGCAATGCGACCATTCCCCTTCACATCGGCATTCACCATTTCCAAGTTGGATTTGAAATAAAAGTAGCTTTCATAAATAAAATTGAATTCGACTTGCGGATTCACCTTAAACGGCCGAAGTCCAAGCCCGGCGCGGTAGCCACCATAAAAAGGAGAAACCTCAACAGAAGCATCCATCTTGAGGTACGCCGAAGCTAAACCAAGCGGAGTTCCGTAATTCATTTCCCCAAGAGGTTCCAGCCAAGTGTAACGAACTCCCAAATTCATCTGAGGCACCCATTGCCCCCAAACCAGCGGGGTATTCACCATGCCGCCCCACGACAGGTTCGGGCCATAACGAAGACCAACCAAATTCGATTGGTCAACCCCCATCGCGGCGATGCTCAAGGACGCGCAAACGGCAATATTAAGTAAAATAATTTTAAACAAGGCTTTAATCTTATTCATTTCAGTGTAAAATCTAAAAATTATTTAGCTACTCGCGCAATAAATTCTTATTTTGTGGTCATTGAATACAAGGAGATCCAATGAAATTTTCCCATCTGTGCATACTATCCCTTGGTGCACTCATGCTCTTTGGATGTACAAACAACAAGTATTCCTCTCCCGTGCTGATTGAACGCGGCGTTGGCCAGAACGAATACGAACGTGAGTACTTCATTTCCAAGGAAAGCATGGGCATCGACAAGCACTTGCAGAACACCTTCAAGCAAGGCTATATCGAAGAGGGCATGACGACCGACATGGTCAACCTCCTGTGGGGACCTCCCGACCACGAAACTGCCGACGGCAAGGTTTGGGAATACTTCACTCGTGAAGGCAAGCTCATCACCCGCCTCTTCTGGAAGGCTCCGGAACAGGCCCGTCTGAAGGGCTACGAAGCAGAACTCGTCCTCGACAAGATCGAAGGCGACCGCTATGGCGGATCTCCTCCGCCGTCTTCTAGCCGTTCGAGCAACTACGAACACTAGCGTTTGAAATTAAGAATTCGGAGTTTGGAATTGAAATAATCGCGGCTAAGCCGCCTAATTAACCAGTTCCTAATTCATACTTCCTAATTCGTAATTAAATAAACAACTGCTCCCCTTGGTTTAACCGCCGAGGGGCTTTTTTATATGCCCGGTTTAAAATTGGCACTGGATCCTATACAGGTTCAGGATGACAATTCATATTGCAGGGATGACGAATCCCCTAAAAATTTTCTACATTTACGCGCGTTAAATTTTAAACCTCTCAAGGAGTTAATTATGCGTCAGTATATCATTGCTGGTAACTGGAAGATGAACAAGACCGTTAGCGAATCCGTTCAGCTCGCTAAGGATATCGTTGAAGCCGTTAAGGATGTGAAGAAGACTGAAGTGGTCATCGCTCCGACTTACCTCGCTGCAGCTAAGGTTGCAGACGTTGTTAAGGGCACGAACGTGAAGCTCGCCATCCAGGACATCCACTGGAAGGACCAGGGCGCATACACGGGTAAGGTTTCCATCGACATGGTCAAGGAAATCGGTGCTGAATACGTGATCATCGGTCACTCCGAACAGCGTCAGTACTTCCACGAAACGGAAGAAACCGTGAACCTCAAGGTCAAGAAGACTCTCGAAGCTGGCCTCAAGCCGATCATCTGCATCGGTGAAACTCTCGACCAGCGCAACGGCGGCATCCTCAAGGAAGTTCTCGGCCTCCAGGTCAAGGGCGCTTTCAAGGACGTTTCTGCTGAAGACGCAGCAAAGTGCGTTCTCGCATACGAACCGGTTTGGGCAATCGGTACTGGCGTTACCGCTACCGACGAACAGGCTGAAGAAACTCAGGCTTATGTCCGCTCCGTTGTTAAGGAAATCTACGGCGAAGCTGTTGCAGAAGGCATGCGCATCCAGTACGGTGGCTCCATGAAGGGTGCTAACGCTGCTGGCCTCCTCGCTCAGAAGGATATCGACGGCGGTCTCATTGGTGGTGCAGGCCTCAAGGCTAACACCTTCAAGGAAATCATCGACGCCGCTGAAGCCAAGTAACTTTTAACGAAAGGAACGTCACAAATGACAACTCTCTTTTGGGTATTGATCGTCCTCCACGTGTTTCTCTGCTTTTTCCTTGCTCTCCTCGTCCTCGTTCAGAACGACAAGATGGGCGGTTTGGCAGGTCTCGGTGGCATGACTTCGCAATCTGCATTTTCTACCGCCGGCGCAGCGACCTTCATCCAGAAGTTGACCCGTGTCGTTGCTGTGATTTTCTTCATCGTGGTTTTCGCTCTCGGCCTCATCACGGCTAAGCAGGATCAAGTTGTGGAAGAATCCACCATGCAGAAGGCTACTCGCGAAAACGCAGCCGAACAGGCTGTTCCGGAAGTTCCGGCTCTCCCGGCAACTTTCAACGCTCCGGCTGAAGCTGCTCCTGCAGCACCGGCTGCCGCTGAAGTGAAGGCAGAAGCTCCGGCTGCTGTTGCTCCGGCCGCTCCGGCACCTGCCGCTGAAGCTGCACCGGCTGCTCCGGCTGAAGCTCCGAAGGCTAAAAAAGGCAAGAAGAAAGCCGCGAAGTAAAAGTTTCGATTGACTTGGTTTCAAGTCGGTCAAACCGCATTCAGAAGTCCGTTCTCGAAAGAGAGCGGATTTTTTGCTTTCGGCATTATTTTACACAAATTAACAAAGCAGTTTTTAAACCATACCATGATAAGTTTAGGCGTTCATTTGCGGTAAGGGTTGCTATTTTTAGCCTGTAGCCATTGGTCTATGGTCATTAGTCAATGGTTATTAGTTTATAGTTAGAATGTTAGATACTAGGCAAGCACAAACTATTGACTAAAGACTAAGGACTAGCTACTATTTTAGAGGTTTTTATGCAGAACACACTCGTCTCTCCAGTTGGAATTTTGGGCTTTGGCGTTGAGGGCCAGAGCACGTTGCGTTTCCTTTTCCGCGAAGGCGTCAAGGACATTGTCGTGATGGACAAGAACCCGGTGACACTCCCGGATGTTCCCGCAGGCGTGAATGTCAAGGTTTGCAGTGGCGAAAAATATTTGGACGGACTTAAGGACTGCGTGACCGTCGTACGTTCTGCCGGCGTTTATCCAATGAGCCAGGAGCTGTTCCATTTCCAGATGAACGGCGGACTCATGACGAGCCAGATTCAACTCTTTTTGGAACAAACTCAATCTAAAGCAACTGTGGGCGTCACGGGAACACTCGGCAAGGGATCTACGGTCAGCATGATCAGCCACATTCTGGACAAGTGTGGCAAGGCTAATGCGATTGGCGGAAACTTCGGCGTACCGGCACTGGACTTGCTTGAAGACGAGACTCCGGACCGTATCAGCATTCTGGAACTTTCAAGCTTCCAGCTCATGACTTTATCTGTATCACCGGATGTAGGCGTCGTACTACGCGTTTCGACGGAACATCTGGACTGGCACAAGAGCGTTGAAGAATACCGCGATGCAAAGGCAAACCTTGTGCGTTGGCAAAAGCGCGAAGGCACATGCGTTTATCTGAAAGACGCAGAACCGACAGCAAAGATTGCATCCGAAAGCCCGGCCAAGACAAAGTACGCAGTAAGCCTCGCCGATGGCGCAAGCAATGGTGACGGAGATGCTGTAATCGACGGAGCTACACTTACGATTGACGGTGTGACATTGTACCTCGCCGATTGTAAGGTGCGCGGCATCTACCAGCTCGAAAACATGGCTGTAGCAGCGCTCGCATGCAAGGCTTTGGGCGTTAAAGTCGCCGACGCGTTCGAAGCGCTCAAGAGCTACGAGACCCTCCCCTTCCGCATGGAATTCAAGGGCGAAAAGCGCGGCATCGAATTCTACAACGACAGCTACGCCACACGCCCGGACGCAACGATTGCAGCGACCGGCAGCATGAAGCGCCCGTTTGCGTTGATTCTTGGCGGTTCTGAAAAGAACGCCGACTTCACGGAACTTTCGAACATCTTGGTGAAAGAACGCCCGAACCTGAAGCGCGTAGCGCTGATTGGCGCAACCGCAGAACGCATGCTCGCCGACTTGAAAAAGGCTGGCGTGGACGAAGCGGGAATCAAGACCGCCATCTTCCCCACGCTCGAGGATGCTTTTGCAGACAGTTTGAACATTGGCGAAGGCGGAACGGTCATTATGAGCCCCGCATGCGCTAGCTTTGGGCTGTTCAAGAACTACAAAGTCCGCGGACAAGTGTTTGACAAGCTCGTTGAAGGCGTTTAAGGTCAAGCCCTCACGCAAAAAAATTGATAAAAATGTGCGCACCCCCCTTTACAAGATCAAACATTTAAACTAAATTTGTGCCGTTCCGCTAAGGACCACGCGGTCGTGGTGGAATTGGTAGACACGCTAGCTTGAGGTGCTAGTGGGAGCAATCTCATGAC
>NZ_JBGUHR010000016.1:0-2109 GCF_045112255.1 Fibrobacter sp. | reverse complement strand
TGCTGGGGGCGATTACAAGGGCTTTTAAGCCCGGCAGTAAATTTGAAATCATGCTGTGTCTTGTCGGTGGTCAGGGAGCAGGAAAGTCTACCTTCTTCCGGCTGCTGGCTCTCCGGGACGAGTGGTTTTCGGATGACCTTCGCAAGCTGGACGATGACAATGTGTATCGCAAGCTGCAAGGTCACTGGATTATCGAAATGTCCGAGATGATGGCAACCGCCAACGCCAAGAGCATTGAGGAAATCAAGTCCTTCCTGAGCCGCCAGAAGGAGGTTTACAAAATCCCCTACGAAACCCACCCGGCAGACAGACCGAGACAGTGTGTATTCGGCGGCACCTCCAACGCTCTCGACTTCCTGCCCCTTGACCGTTCCGGCAATCGCCGCTTTATTCCGGTCATGGTGTACCCGGAGCGGTCGGAGGTTCACATTTTGGAGGACGAAGCTGCTTCCAGAGCCTACATCCGGCAGATGTGGGCAGAAGCCATGGAAATTTACCGCAGCGGAAACTTCAAGCTGAAATTCAGCCCGGAAATGGCAAAGTACCTGAAAGAGCATCAGCGGGACTTCATGCCGGAGGACACGAAAGCCGGACAGATTCAGGCCTATCTGGACAAGTACACCGGGGACACGGTCTGCTCCAAGCAGCTCTACAAGGAAGCCCTGAACCACACTTTTGACGAGCCGAAACAATGGGAAATCCGGGAGGTCAATGAGATTATGAACCAGTGCATTACTGGCTGGCGTTATTTCTCCAATCCGAGGATGTTCGTAGGATTCGGCAGACAAAAGGGCTGGGAGCGTGAAAAGACAGCAACGGACAATGGCAACCCGTCCGACAAAATCCCTGACGGGTTTGTGGAGATAACGGAGCAGATTGAGCTACCATTCTGAAAATGACAGCCCGTTGCCCTCTTTGTTGCAATCCCGTTGCCGACCCGGTTGCCGGGAAAAGCCTTGATTTCCAACGCTTTTTTCCTTCTGACAACCAAAACTACAGAAAAATAAAAGAAAAGTAAATAGATAACCAAAAGCCAGATGGAGAATGTATTTGAGGTCTTTTGAAGTCCGTTGCCGGACTTCGTTGCTGACCGTTCTCTGCCTGGCACATTTCATTTATGGAGGATAAATGCCTATGACGAAAAATATGGAGATTCCTGTTTGGCGCAGATATACGCTGACCATTGAAGAAGCTGCCGGATATTACCACATCGGAGAAGGAAAGCTGCGGATGCTCATTGACGGGCATCCCAACGAGGATTTCTATGTGATGAACGGAAACCGTGCCCTCATTAAGCGTGAGAAATTCGAGCGGTATCTGGATCAGGCAACGGCAGTATAAAAAAGTGCTTGGCAGAATTGCCGATTTCCTATGATAGACCTATACGGAGAGCCAAACTTGTGCTATTATAACGGTGCAAGTCTGGCTCTCCTTTTACAGTAAAGGAGAGATTTCAATGAGTGAAAAAAGACGAGACAACCGTAATCGAATTTTGCATGAAGGCGAGTACCAGCGTGCAGACGGGAGGTATCGGTTCCGTTACATTGACGAGGACGGAAAAGAGAAAAATGTGTATAGTTGGCGTTTGGACAAAAACGACCCAATGCCCAAAGGCAAGAAACGGGAACTTTCGCTGCGGGAGAAAGAAAAGCAGATTGAAGCGGATTTGTTTGACCACATCGTAACCAACGGAGGCAATTACACGGTGCTGGAACTGGTGGAGAAGTATGTGTCCCTGAAAACGGGTGTCCGGCACAATACCGTTGCCGGGTACAAGACGGTAATCAATGTTCTGAAAAAAGAAGCGTTTGGGAAACAGCGCATTGACAAGGTGCGCTTGTCGGATGCAAAAGCGTGGCTCATCAAGCTTCAGCAGGTGGATGGCAGGGGCTACAGCTCCATTCATTCCATCCGGGGCGTTCTCAGACCGGCTTTTCAGATGGCGGTGGACGATGACCTGATTCGGAAAAATCCCTTTGGATTTGAGCTGGCATCGGTGATTGTCAACGATTCTGTGACAAGAGAAGCAATCACCCGGAAGCAGGAGCGGGATTTGTTGAAATTCATCAAGGAAGATGCACATTTCAGTAGATACTACGATGCAATCTA
>NZ_JBGUHR010000015.1:0-66246 GCF_045112255.1 Fibrobacter sp. | reverse complement strand
CAATACCGAACTCATAACACTGTTTTATCCTAACTTTAAACTGTCCAACTTTTTGGGTTCAGTTCAACGCCGGTGGGTCACTTTTTTGTGGCAAATGCAAAAAAGGAACCCCGTCGGGGGTTCCTCTTCTAATAACCAATGGTCAATGACTAGCGACTAACGTTCACCTTGTTTGCGCGTTCGAGTTCGCGAGCGTTGATGATGAGCATCTGCAAGCGGTTTTCGATGTTCGCGAAACTGGTATCCGGATCGTAGTCGAGGCTCAAGATTTGCACGTGCGGGCAACGTTCCTTCACAGCCTTCGTGAGACCACGGCCACTGATGTGGTTTGCGAGGCAGGCGAACGGCTGCACAATGATGAAGCTGTTGATGCCGTGCTTTGAGTTGTAAAGGATTTCTGCCGGGATGAGCCAGCCTTCACCCGTGTTGTACGTCGGGTCGATAATGCCGTCGATGTAGTTCACGAGTTCGAAGCAGTCGGCGTGGTGCTCGTAGAGCTTGAACGACTGCATGACCTTCTTCGCTGTTTCTGCGGCGTGTGCAAAGAGCTTTGCGGTGACGCCACCTTCGATGCGGTCTGCAATCGGGTTGGCTGAGAATCCGCGCTTGATCTTTTCGGCGCGGACCACTTCGTCGACGCGGAAGAAGTCCATCATGCCAGGGAGGTAAACTTCCATGCCGTTGTCCATGAGGTAGTCTTCGACATGTCCGTTTGCGCTCGGATGGTAGTTCATGAGGATTTCGCCGAGCACGGCAACGCGCGGCTTGCGGATGCCCTTCTGGCGAGCTTCCGTGATTTCGACCTTGTTGAATTCGTCAATGCACTGGCGCAACATTTCGACAAGGCGCTTGGCAGAGCCGAGTTCCGTCTTCTTGAGTGTTGCGGCGGTCTTCATCAGTTCCGGCATCCACTTGCTGTAAATCTTCTTGGATTCACCCTTGTTGATTTCGTAGGGGCGGAGTGCACGGTAAGCCGTTTCAATGGCGTCCATGAATGCAAGGCCCCAGAGCGTGTGGAGACGGAAGTCAAGACCGAGCTGGAAACCCGGATGCATGCCAGTCGTGTCAACGCCAGTCGTGATGATGGAAACGTCCTTGTAACCTGCTTCGTCAAGAGCCTTACGGCCAAGCACGGAGTACTGCACGGCGCGGCAGTTTTCGCAGTTCTTGGCAAGACACATCGAGACTTCGTTCTGCGGAACATTCGGGTGTTCTTCGAGCCACTTGAGGCATTCGCCGATGTTGATCTGGCACGGGAAGCAAATGTCGTTATGCACGTACTTCTTGCCGAGTTCAATAGCGCGCTTGTCTGCAACCGGGAGGTAATCCGAGAGGTAACCCTTGCCCTGGATGTAGGAACTTGCGAGGATTGCAAATGCAGGCGAGAGGTTCGGCGTCAAGATGATACGCTTGTTCTTGTCGCTTGCAACGAAAGGCGTGTGGAACTGCGGCTCGTTCGAAATCGGTTTTTCCGGGAGGTTTGCCGCACGGCGGGCCTTCACGGTTTCGATAAAGCTCTTGATGCGGATGCCGACCGGGCCGCGGGCGTCGCCTTCGTCGAGCTTGAGCATGAGCATTTCCTTGTTGGAATCGCGGTGCATCATGCGCATCATTTCGTCGGTCAAGACGGAATCATGTCCGCAACCGAAGCTCACGATCTGGGCAAGTTCAACATGCGGATCTCTTGATGCAATCATCGTTGCACCGAGCATGCGCAAGTGGAACGTGTTCTTGATTTCCACGCGGGTGTGGCTCGGAACGTCCTGATCGTAAACGCCCGGGAGCGATTCGGTGGTGAGCACCGGAATGCCCATTGCGGTAAAGTGGCTTGCTATGTTGTGGTTGATGAGCAAGTCGGCATGGTAGGGGCGGCCTGCAATTACAACAGCAAAGGTGTCGTTTGCCTTCACGTCGTCGAGAATCTTTTGGCCTTCTTCGAGGAGCGTGGTGCGGTAGTTGTTGAGTGCCTTTTCGCCTTCCGTGACGGCCTTGTCCAAAATCTTCTTGTCGATGTTCCAGTTGTCGTGGAACCAGTCGATCGTCTGGCTTCTGCGGAGCTTCGTGTTTGCCCAGTGGAAAATCGGCTGGTCCATCGGGATGCCGTAATTCTTTTCAGGTTCGTCTGTGTTCTGGCAGATGTTCGGGTAGCCTTGTACGACCGGGCAGACCGTCGTGGCGTTAAACTTGGTGTGGTCACTCGGGAGCGAAATCATCATCGGGAAGAAGATGCGATCGACCTTCTTTTCGATGAGGCTGAGCACATGGCCGTGGACGAGCTTGGCGGGGAAGCAGACCGTATCCGAAGGCACGCTATGGAGACCTGCTTCGAACATCTTGTAGTCGCTCTGGCGGCTCACGACAACGGTGTAGCCAAGGGCGGTGAAGAATGCTTTCCAGTAGGGGAGGCTGTTCCAGAATTCGAGCACGCGCGGGATACCGATGGTCTTTCCGTTCTGCGGCAAGAGAATCTGCGGAGCGTAGTCCTTGACCAAGAGCTGGTTTGTGCGCTTGATCATGTCCGGCACGGCTTGCATCTTCTTGTTGATTTCGGCGATGAGCTTCTTCGTTGCCGGATCGTTCGGGTCGGCGGTGACTTCGCCGCGTTCGCAGCGGTTGCCCGTCACAAAGCTCTGACCGTCACTGAACGTGACGATAGTGCGGGAGCAGTGGTTGGTGCAGTACTGGCAGAGCTGACCTGGCTGGTTGTGCCAGCTGAAGGTCTTCATGGCTTCAAGCCCGATAAACTTACTTTGCACGTTCGGGTCGGCGGCACGCTTTTCTTCCATGAACTTCTTCGTGAGGAGAGCGATACCGATTGCGCCCATTTCGCCCGGGCGTTCCGGACGGATGGCCTTGAGGCCCGTGTACTGTTCGAAGGCGCGGAGAACGGCGTTGTTCTTGAACGTACCGCCCTGCACCACGACCTTCTTGCCGAGTGTGCTTAAGTTGCGGATACGGATGACCTTCGTAAAGACGTTGTTGATGATGGAACGGCAGATACCCGCGATGATGTCTTCGGGCTGCTTACCGTCGCGCTGTTCCGTGATGATGGAACTGTTCATGAACACGGTGCAGCGGCTACCGAGCTGAGACGGGCTCTTGGAGTTGAATGCGAGTTCCGCAATCTTTTCCATCGGGATGCCGAGGCTGCGGGCGTAAGTTTCGATGAATGAACCGCAACCCGAGGAGCAGGCTTCGTTGAGGATGATGCCCGTGACGACACCGTCCTGCACGGAGATGGCCTTCATGTCCTGGCCACCGATGTCCAAGATGAACGAGACGTCAGGGCAGAGGCGCTGTGCTGCGTTTGCGTGGGCGACTGTTTCCACCGTGTGGTAGTCCGCATGGACAGCCTTTG
Organism: Fibrobacter sp.; assembly: GCF_045112255.1. Classification (GTDB taxonomy): domain Bacteria; phylum Fibrobacterota; class Fibrobacteria; order Fibrobacterales; family Fibrobacteraceae; genus Fibrobacter. The sequence goes on along the minus strand of NZ_JBGUHR010000015.1, from coordinate 62,888 downwards.
CAAAGAGCTGTTCGCCGTAACCGGTTGTACCCACGCCCAAGATGTTGAGCTTCACGCCGTATTCTTCATAGCGGTCGGCGAGGTCCACCATGGCGCGCTTCAAGACGGCGAGCGGTTCACCGTCGTTACTTGCGTAGAAGCCGTCGATGACCTTTTCATTTTCGTCGATGAGCACGAACTTCGTGGTTGTAGAACCTGCGTCAATGCCCAAGTAGGCGTTGATGGTCGTGCCGGAAGGCGGCTGCGGGTAATGGTTGTCCGCCATCTTGTGTTCTTCCAGGAACAGCTTGTATTCTGCTTCGCTCTGGAAGAAAAGGTCGGAGGCTGCCTTGGCTTTGTTCTCGGCCTGGCGGATTTCGTTAAAGTGAACGAGCGCGTCGAGAGACCCCTCTTCGCGGTACATGCATTCCTGGTTTGCGAACATGGAGCCGTTAGCGAGAGCGGCGCCCATGGCGACGAGCACTTCGGAATGTTCCGGAACAATCGCCTGTTCATCGGAGATGCCCAAGCGTTCCTTGAATGCCTTCACGAGAGTCGGGTTAAATGTGAGCGGGCCACCTTCAAAAATGACAGGCGGCTTGATTTCCATACCCTGGGCGAGGCCACCGATGGTCTGCTTTGCAATGGCGTGGAAACTCGAAAGGGCGATATCTTCCTTGGCGATGCCGTTGTTGAGCATCGGCTGGATGTCCGTCTTGGCGAACACGCCGCAACGGCCCGAGATTTCATAGACTTTTTGGCCACGCTTGGCGTAGCTTTCGAATACTTCCGTCTTGATGCGGAGGAGCTCCGCGACCTGGTCGATAAATGCACCCGTACCGCCGGCGCAGACACCGTTCATGCGCATGTCGGAGGCGATGAGTTTGCCGGTGGTCTTGTCCTTTTCGAAGAAGACAACCTTGGCATCCTGACCGCCAAGTTCGATGGCGACCCTGGAATCGGGGTAGGTGGCACGCACAGCAAGTGCGTTTGCGACTACTTCTTGCACAAAGAAGGCGTGAGTGGCCTCGGCGAACGGCTGACCGCCGCTACCGCAGAACGTGACCCTGAAGTTCTTGCCCGGGAAAAGGGCATGGGCTTCGCGCAGGACCTCATAGACCTTCTGCGCCTGCATGGCGTTATGACGCTGATATGTATAGTGTAAAAGCTTAGATGTCTCGGGATCGACTACAGCAATTTTCACAGTGGTGGAGCCTACGTCGACACCCACCCATAAATCGTTCATAGAAGTATTCATAGTGAAGCCAAATTTAGTTTTTTTTCATTATTTGAAAATGTCTTTTTGCGTTTATGGCGATAAAACGCGCAATTTGACGAATTTTGGGTAATTGCTCGCGTGTGCAGTGCGCTATAGGCGTGTTATCCACGAAGCCGTCATCCTGACGCGAAGCGGAAGGATCCAGTAAAATTCTCCTTACGGCATCATCTTCGGAGCAGAGCGAAGGGAATCCGTAATTTTGTATATTCCATTGTATGAAATGTATTTTGTTGCTCCTAACGATGTGCTTTGCACTTGCGAATGCTCAATTCTATTACGACAAGTATGGGGAATGTCGCGGTGCGTATAAGGATAGCTTGGAGTATTCAAAACTTGTTGGGCTCGCCGAAAGATTTCATGGCACGATTTTGGTGAAAACGCCGGTTGAAGGTGTCAAACCGAGAAAAAATCTGGAAAAGATTCCTGAAAATAAAATTCAAAGAATATTTAATGTAAGCCGCGATACTTTGAGCAAAGAAAACTGGCTCGAAGTGGAGAAAAACGAAATCGTCAAAATTTGTGTTGACGGGCCTGTTGTCGCGTGGGAAACATCATTGAATGCGACTATATCTAGCGATTCCTGTCTTGCATTCCAAGCCCCGATGCTTATTGGAGTTGAAACTGTTAATGTGTATTTCTCAGAAGCGGATCGTTCGAAGAAAATCAATTTAGCGGTCGGGATGAAGTATTTGAATTTCAAGAATGAAAAAGTTCTGTTAGGTTTTAATCGATACTCCGAAAAAGAATTACAGATGCAAATGGTTTGCAATGCAGGGGAGTACGGAGCAGTACCTTGTGGCCCCCAAAATGAAGATCCTGAAAGGCTTGTTTCCGTTACCGGAACGTACTTAGTAGATAAGTACCCCGTCACAAACTGCGAGTTCACACAATTGATGTGGGATAGCATTCCAGAAAAAGCAACATATGAATATTGGGATTTTCAAAAGCACCATAAAAAATGGTTGTCAAGAAAAAAACGCAGTATCCGAAATGAAAATTGTATAGCGCATGACACCGCCGCTAACATGCTATCCGTACAGCAGGCTATGAAATACGCTAATGCTCGCAGTATTAAAGAAGGGCTTAAGCCATATTATCATTTTTCGCCAATCGAAGCCCATAGCCCTGCAATTTTAACCAATGGATATATAATAACCTATTGGGACTTTAAAGACTACGGAACGAGATTTTTTGATGGAGATGAATATTTCTACCCTAATCCATACATAAAGGTTACAGAAGATAAGACGTCCGATGGATATAGACTCCCTTATTACGACGAATGGATGATGTTCGCCCGAGGAGGGGACACAAAAAAGAAAGCGCCTTGGGGAGATGTTACTGCAACTTTTGAAGAGGCTACAAAATATGCCAAGTTTTCAGACTTCGTCAAAGAACAACACGAATATGAAGATACAGAACCTGTTGGTCAATTGTTACCTAACGGATATGGTCTTTATGACATATTTGGCCTTGTTCAAGAAAATGTTTTATTAAAGAAATACCTTAGATACAACTTCAGCAATATAAGTTGCATGAAAGGAGGTGGTTATCGAGTTGTTACAGCCCCAAACATAAGTTTTAACAATATCTCTTATTGGAAAGATTTCGATTATGGACATTACAAATCAGGAAGTTCACTCTTAGCCGGTTTCCGCTTAATCCGCAACATCGGCAATAACGCCAAATGGAGCGAAATTAAAACAGTTAACGAAAAGTAGTAACTAGTAACATCACTGCAAAATTCTATTTTATTTCCCGTGAATAAGAAATATATTATCCCTGTCGTTATTTTTTCGATTTTGCTGTTGCTCCCGTTTGGCGTGCAGGCGGTGAATGACCTGCGTGGCGAAAAGCGTTTCCAGCCGTTTGACATTTTCAAGGATGTGGTTTACGCTCCGATTGTGCGCGAGAAAAAGGTCGCTGCGGCTGCGGACTCGCTCGATGTGAAGTGGCGGGCGGCGCGTGAGGCGATTGCTGCGGGTGCAGAAGTGGCCGATGCGCTGGAGCCTGTGATGTCTTCGCTTTCGGACTTGGAAGCGGCTGTGCTTTCGGTGAATACGTATGCCGAACTCGATACATCTGAAGCTCGTTACAAGAGCCTCAAGTTGGCGGATACGCTGCTTTCGAAGCTGGAGGACGAACCGGAATCATTCCCGCAGGCGGATTCTTGCATCAAGTCGCTCGTGGCTGACCTTGGGCATGTGTCGCTGTGGCGTGCGTTCCTGGATGTGAAACATTACGGTGTGTGGACGAGCCGCTATTTGCGTGCTTTTGAAAATAAGATTGATGACGAGAGCGCTATTGTGTTGGCTTTGCGCCCGAAGTACCAGCTTGCGGTGTGGAATCTCTTTAGCGATCCGGGCGAGAAGGTCGTTCTCGGTGCTGCGGGCGATTGCATCGGCAAGTCGTGCGGCAGGGAAGAGGCCAAGCCCGAAGACAAGTGGCTTTTCTACCGTCAGGATGTGGAATTCCTGGTGCAACCGTCTCCGCTTGATGTGCGCAGTGCAAAGCTCGACAATCCGGTGAAGGCGATTGAAAAGTTCCGCGACCAGCTCAAGGCGAAGGGCGTGGAATTGCTCGTGGTGATTACGCCGGGCAAGCCGAGCATCTATACCGAGCGCTTGACGGGGCGCAATTCTCGAGTCGCGGGTGCCGAAAATGCTGGTCTTGGAAATGTTGCCGCAGTTGAAAACGCCGCCGGACTTCAGTCGCACGGCAAGAAAATTCTCGATTCGCTCACGCATGCTGGCTTTAACACGGTGGATTTGTACACGCCGCTTTTGGCAGCGAAGGCTGACGACGACAAGCTAGGTGCGCTTTACCTGAACGACGATACGCACTGGACTCCGCGTGGTGCTGAACTTGCGGCTGATGTGATTGCGAAGAAAGTCCGCGAGATGGTGGATGCAGGAACAGTCAAATTCCGCGGAAAGGATGATGTGCGCTACATTGCTGCAGATTCCGTCGCCGACCGCATGGGTGACGTGGGCGAAATGAGCGGGCTTAACAAGTTCAATGTGTTCAAGATGCAACAGGTGACTGGGCATGTCGTTTCTCTGCAGAATATCAAGGAACGCACCGAAAAGCTCCCGGTGGATTCGACTTGTATCGATGCTGCAAAGAGCGCTTGCAAAAAGAACGATTCTTGCTTTACAGCGCAGTCTGCGCTTTGCGAACGAGACACCGTACTTTACGACACTACAATCACTCCCTTCAAGGACGATTTCCGCAAGTCCGAAATCTTGATTCTCGGTGATAGCTTCAGCCGCATTTACCAGACCGATTCGCCGGTGAACGCCGGATGGATTGCTCATTTTGCGAAGAACATGAACGCCCGTGTTGCAAGCATCGTGAGTGACGGTGGCGCCTCGACGCTCGTGCGTGAAAAGCTTGCTCGCAAGGCTAGCGTACTCAAGGGCAAGAAGCTCTTGATTTGGGAATTCGTGGAACGCGACCTTCGCTTTGGCGCCGAAGGCTGGAAAAACGTGGATTTTTAAAATTCGGAATTATGAAGTAGGAATTAGGAATTGATTTATTTGGCGGCTTTGCCGCGATTATTTAAATTCCGAATTCCGAACTCCTAATTAAGTGAACTAATAACTAGCGACTAAAATTATGCCAAGACATGGAACCGCGACGCCGGGACAGGCGATCCTCGAAGGAATTGAATGGCTCAAAATTGACAAGCCGGAATTTGCCCGCAGGGTGGGCGTTTCTGTAGAAATGCTCGACCAGCTGATAGCAGGTGAAATCAGCATCTCGACCGAAATCGCGAATGCGCTTGAATCCGTGACGGGTAGCCCCGCCGCCTATTGGAAAATGCTCGAACGCAAAAGCCGCGCTTCTCGATAGGTAATACTAAAAAGTGTATGCCGCCCCCGGAATAAATCCGGGGTGACATCTATATAATTATTATACTTGCGATATGAATATTAAAGATGCCGTTTCTTTCATGTGCGACCTCGCCAAGGGCGAAGCCGAACAGTTCGATGTAATCGCTTCTAACACCCATTCCGAGGGCTTGTCCGTCTTTCAGGGGCAGGTCCAGAGTACTGAAATTTCGGATTCCGTAGGGCTTGGGGTCCGCGTCATCAAAGATGGCCGCCCAGGTTACGCGCATACGGAACGACTCACCGACGAAGCCTTGCGCCAGACGCTCAAGGACGCTCTTTGCCACACGCAGTGGACCGAAAAGATCGACATTACACTCCCGAATGCGGTAGAACTCCCGAAGGGCGAACCGAACTACAATCCGGCACTTGAATCGCTTGACCTTGCGACCATGAAAGATTTCTGCATCGAGCTTGAAAGGGCGACGTTTGCAAAGTCCAAGGAAATCGAGAACATCCCGTACCTCGGTGGCGATATCGAACATGATTATTCCGTTGTTGCAAACAATACGGGACTTTTCTACGAAGCCCGCTCGAACTGCGCTTCTGCGGGTGCAGGTGCAGTCGCAAGTCGCAACGGCATTAAGAAACTTGGCAACTTTGTCAAGAATGGCCGCGACTGGAACGAATTCTCTGTCGATGAAATCGCAAGCAAGACTGCCGAATATGCGACGGAACTTTTTGGCGCCCAGAAAATCGAAAGCGGCAAGATTCCTGTGATTCTCTCGGAACGCATTTCTGCGCGTTTCCTTGGCATGTACAGCCAGCCGTTCTTTGCTGAAACAATGCAGAAGGGGCAGTCCCGCCTCGACGGTAAGGAAGGCGAAAAAATCGCAAGCGACGTTTTCTCGCTGTGGAACGATCCGACTGGCGAAATGTTCGAGCACAAGTTCTATTTCGATTCCGAAGGCTGCCTCACGAAGCGCGTGAAGGTTGTCGAAAATGGCGTCTTCAATTCGGCGCTTTACAATCTCGAAACCGCAGCAAAAGCGGGTCGCGAAACGACCGGCAATGGCGCTCGTAGTTTTGGCAGCAAGATGTCCACGAGCTTCTACAATATGCTCGTACCGCCAGGAAGCATGACGACGATGGAACTCCTGAAGCTTTTCCCGAAGTGCTTGCTCGTGGTGCGCCTGGAAGGCAATTCCGGCTGCAATTCCGTGAGCGGTGAACTCAGCATCGGTGCGCATGGTTTCTGGTGCGAGAACGGGGCTATCCAGCACCCGGTCGATGGCGTCACGCTCAGCGGGAACTTCTTCGACATCATCAAGAACATTGTGGCGGTCGGTAACGAATACCGCGATCCGTTTGCAAGCTACAAGGTTCCTGCACTTGCCGTGAGCGAATTAAGCGTGAGCGCCTAACGCTCGGCTTTCAGCAGGTTACATTTCGGCGGGCTTTGTCCCGCCTTTTCTGTATAAAAAATGCTGCAAGAGCTTTCCTTGGGGAGGTGGATCCTTTTCAAGCTCTTGCAGCACTATGTTTGAGGTATTTTTTTACCCTATTACGGGTTGTATTTTTCGCTGTGTCGGTCGAGAGGAACTTTACCGACTGAAACCGTATTTGTCGTGTGGCAATACAAGTCGTGCGGTGTGACGAACATGGCCTGCTGTTGCTTGGCGTTGTCGATCAAATCCTTGATGCTATCGACGACAATGCCGCTTGCCTTCAAGAGCGATTTCAAGAAATCTTCAATGGCGTTGCTCAAGAAGTTGCTCTTCAGCAGGTAAACGTGATCTTCATTTTTATCGTCAACAAGATCTTCCAAAACTTCTTGAGTGGATTCCGTTACCGGTTCGTCGTTTTCTGCGGTGAAAGTCTTGTTGAAGTTGTATTCCGCAGCGTGTTCGGCGTAAAGATCCAAAAGCGTTGCTGTGCGCTTGCCGGCTCTGAGATTGGCGTCAACGTCGCCGTTTTTAATATTGATCTTCAAATCAGGATTGTTCTTGGATGCATCCAGATAGCACTGGTACACGTATGAAGAGCAAACCATCGTGTGTTTGCCATCGTGGTATTTTTCATCGATTAAGGTCTTCAGTTCGGCGGCTGCAATCTTTAACAACTTGATAATTGCAGCTTGCTTGAGGCTTACGTGAGAAACATCCTTGTAAATGAGGATCATGGCGAGCAAAACCAGATTCGAGTAAGGATAAACGAGTCCCTGCTTGACGTAGTCGTATGCGATATCGGTGACTGGAGCCACGATCTTGTCGAAATCGTCTCCGAAACCGCCTTTCTTTGTGATTCGGCGGACGTGTACGCCACGAGCGTTTGGAGTACTTGTAACAAGGTGCATGTTGATCCCGTCTTGCCCGGCGTCTGCTAATGCTGCATTCTCGCCGTTTTGCATGAAAATTGCGCCGTGGGTAACTCTGGAATTGGTAAATGCCATGATAAGGCGGGAAATGAGGTCGTCTGTTTCTCCATCAAAAATGAGAATGTCACCTGGCTTCAAGTCCTTGAGTTCGATTTCTTTTTCTTCTTCGTTTTGCGGCGCATTTTGCGTATTCATGTTTTATTCCTGTATAAAGTTTTTTGTTAATTGCAAAATCAAAAATAAATGTATAATCGCTGTTTCGCAATAACCCATTTGGATTATATTGAGTATTAAAAAGGTGAAAACCTCAAATGGGTCTTCACCTTTCGCTCTACTAATTTGTTTGAAAATTAGTTGCAGTCTTCGAAATGGAGGGTCTTGCCAAAGAGAGAACCGGTGATCTTGTAACGAGCCGTCTTCGGAGAGTTCGGGTCGTAAGTGAAAGATTCTTCTGCAAGCTTGTCTGTTCCGCCAGACACATCGGCTTTCAAACGTACTGTATCGCCCGAAGTAATAGTTCTGTTCGGGTCGTTCAGCAAATCGAATGTTCTTTCGGCGCCGACGCAGATGTCATCGTAACCGTCTTTTCCAACTTCGTAAATCTTACCGTCTTTGTCAGTCACTTCGACTTTAATGCGTACTACGAATGCTGCCGAATTGTGAAGTTTGAAGTAGCGGATGCTATCCATTTGATTTTTCTCCTGTTTTAGTTGTTTGAGCATGTCTTAAGAACTGATTGATTCGTTGTTCTTAAGATCTGTGCTAAAAGTAGAATCAAATGGTATTATTTCGCAATAATCTGATTTGGCGTTTGTATGTACTAATTTGTATGATTACGAAGCGTTTATCCTTGGAATTATGTGGGGTTATTTTATGTATTATTTGAGTATTATTTTTTGAATATTTCTTGTAATGATTCCATAATAAAGGCTTTCTTTTGCGGGGCGACACCGGCTAAAAGCTGCTCTATGTCGTTTTGGCTAAAAGACGGATGGTTCTCGTATAGTTTTTTGATTTGGGCTTCACATTCTGCTTTTTGACCCATTTTATAGCAGCATGCTATCATGATGAGGCGAACCGCCATCGCGTTGGGCGTATAAAGTAAAACCTGTTTGGCTAGTTTCTTGCACTCGCTGTATCGACCTTGTAGAAAAAGAATCAATGACCTTGCGTGGGTGACCGATGCTTTATTTGCTGTTTCTGGAATTAGACGTTCGCATTCGTCGATGAGCTTGAGCGCTCTTTCTTCTTCCCCTGTAAGCAGATAAATTTGTATGAGGTATATGCGGGCTGTAATGAAAAGAGGGGTTTCTTCAATGGTCTGCTGGAGGTAGGAAATTGCCTCTGCCTTGTTGCCGATGGTCGTGTTGTAGAAGGCCATGATGACCTTTGAATAGACCGAATACGGCGCATTGTACATCGCTTTGCGCGCAAGCTCTCCCAGTGCGAGGCTGTTCGTTTGCCTGTCGCCCCAGTTTTCAAGAAAGGCTATGTAATAAGCCATCGACAACATGTAGGTGGCCTGTTCATTGTATTCACTGCCTGTCGCAAGAGGCGTAAGCATTTTCTTGCTGATATCGAATGATTCTTTGCTACGGTTTTCTAGTTTGACATTGCAGTACATTGAAGCGTACCACCAATAGGGGATGGAACTGGATGGGGTGTACTTCATTTTAGCGGTTGCAAGAACCAGGCTTCTGAACAAAAGCATAGATGTCTTTTGTGCTAAAAGCAAAATGTCGTCGCTGTTGACCTTGATTGATGTTGTCCAGAGCAGTTCTCGAGAGTTGCCTTGCCTGATGGAAATAAATAGAACTTCTTCGTTGTCGCGTGTTGCAGAAACGCTAATGACAAATCCCGGCACAAGATCTTTTTCTGGAAAATCTATAATGCGGAATATGTGATACTGGTGGAAGGACTCGACGACGGACAAGTAAAGTTCTTGCGCCTTTGGCGTTGCTGCAAAGTCGTTTTCTTTGTTGAAAACGATGATTAAATCTTTTTTTAAATCGTCGATCTTTATAGCGGATTCGTTCTGCGTAGAAACAGCTTCAGTCCTGTTCGTGACTTCGAGAATCTTATAAATATTTGCAAGATGCACTTTAACGGTATTCGCCGAAATGCCTAAAGTCTTGCATATTTCTGTATTTGTGAGTCCCTTGCGTAAAAGAGACAATATTTCTTTTTGGCGAGAGGTCAGCTCTTGCCTTGTATTTTGCTCAAACATGGGCTTAATTTAATATAAAATCAGTCCTAATCACATAGTATTATTGTAAAATAATCTGTTAATTTTATTACAAACGCGTAATTTTTGGCGTTTTTACACAAAAAACAGGCTTTTTTGGCCGCTTGCCAGCGTTGTGGAGCTTTGCTTGTTCGCGAAAGGTCTTTTTTGCTTTTATGCGTATTATATGGATTACCTATAACGCTGCTTGTATAATGCAGATCTTTGCGTACGCATAACAATTTTTCGATTTTTACTCGTAAAATTATTGTAAAATGTTGACATTTTTTGCAGGTCTGAATGCTTTAAAAACTGCTGATTTGCGCTTATACAAACTTTTGTTTATAAAAACAAATGAACTGTAGAAAAATAAATTTTACAATTTACAAAAAGCTTGACAGAATATTATATTGCGACTTAAGGTGAATGAATTTAAATGAAAAAATGCATATAAATGTATGTGTATAAAATATAAATGTTGGTACTTGTATAGAATATGATAGGAGCTTCTTTACAGTATTTGGCTATGAGGTTAAATCTTCATTTGCGTCAGGAAATGTCTGTCCGTGAAGATCTTGTTGTTGTTTCGAAAATGCTTGAAAATGATGGTAAAGAATATGAAGACGCAGTAAATAAGTTGAACATTTTTCTTGTGAATATGGAGCGGGATAGCATGATGCAGAATCATTCTGTCCCAGAAGTATCTGGCGATCGAGCTGTTGTTCCGCCCAAAATGGTCTTTTTGAACCTGTATTTTGTTATTGCAGCAAATTTTAAAGGCCGGAATTATTTGGATTCGTTGCGTTATTTGTCTAAAACGGTTGGATTTTTCATGGATCATTCTTTTTTCGACCGTTCGAATTCGCCAGACTTGCCTGAGGGCTTGGAAAAAATTGCAATTGACATGGAAAACTTGAATATGCAAGAGTTGAACAATTTGTGGGGAATGGTTGGTGCAAAATATGTTCCTTCTGTTGTTTATCGCCTAAAAACGGTTGCTCTTGGTGGAAACTATTCGTATTACCAGCCGTATGTTATTCGGTTGCCAGAAAATTCAGAGTTGGGGTTAATATAATGGATCAAAAAGATAAACGTGAAGGATATGAAAGAATTGCCGATGTATCTTTATGCCATGAGTACTACAACGGGAGTTGTTGTGGTTTTAATGTAACCCCGTCCTCTGAAACAGCGGAAATAATGGGAAGGGAAGGACTTCTCTGCCGTATTTACGATGGAAAAGTTCGAATTTTTGCTTATTACAAACCTCATAAAAACATTATTTCAAAAAAAATGACGCTTTCCTTTTTCGTCAGGGCTTCTATTTCGGAGGTCTGGAATGTGACAAAATTTGATAATGTTGCTCATGATGAGTTCCCGGTTGCGAATGTGTCATGCTCAAATGGTGTGTGTGTCAAAGGGCGTAAAAAAAACACTTTGCCTGAATTGCAACAGATGTTTGGTGTGCTTTTTTTGCTTGAAGTTGTTTTGGAACCGGAATATATAAATCATGAAAATTATCTTACATGTACTGTAAAGATACCGACGAAAAAATTGAGGTGGTGCTATTGCGTTTCTGGCGCGTATGCGAATAAAAATTTGCTCATAAATGACTCGTTGAAGACTGATGACCCGGTGCAGTTTGTGTGTATTGAAAGATCATCGCGGTTTTCGCTTTATGTATCTCAACGCGAAATTCCGATTGTAAGTGGGGCGCCTCCACGGTTCCAGCTGCTTGACTCAGCGACGTCGAAGGTTCTGATGAAATGCCTTCCGAATGCAAATGCAAAGTCTATTGCCAAAACAAAAACGGGTCAGGACGGAGGCTCGATTTTTGTCGCAGAATGTTTTGTTAATCCATAAAAATAGGAGAATCATAAATGCCAACAGCATACAAAACCCCTGGCGTCTATCTCGTCGAGAAGGACGCTTTCCCGGGATCGGTCGTAGAAGTCGCTACGGCGGTTCCAGCCTTTATCGGCTATACCGAAAAGACGGAATACAACAAAAACAGCTTGATTAACAAGCCGGTGCGTATTACGTCCTTTGCCGAATATCTGAGCATCTTCGGCGGTGCGCCGTCTGTAAGATATACTTATAAAAAAGACAATAGCAATGACGCCAAGGCTGTCCTTAGTGCGAAGCCGGCGTTCCGCCTTTACGATTCCATGCGGATCTTCTTCCAGAACGGTGGCACAACCTGCTATATCTGCTCTGTGGGCGGCTATACGGTTGAAAAAGAAAAACCGGATCCGACCGACAATACAAAAAAAATAACAGTAATTGAGAATAATGAAATTGATCAGGAAGTGTTGTGCAAAGGCATTACTCCGTTCGAAAAGGAACAGGAACCGACTTTGATGATTATTCCTGATGCGGTTTCTCTCGCTGATGCTGGTCTATGCGCAAATGTGCATACGGCATTGCTTGCTCATTGCAATAAAATGCAGAATCGCTTTACGATTTTGGATGTTTTTGAGGGCTTTACCGAAAGAAATCTTGAAAAAGATTGCGTCGCTGATTTCCGCGAGAAAGTTGGAACGATGTATCTCAACTACGGCGCGTCTTATTACCCGTGGGTTAAAACGAATGTCGTTTCTTCTAATGAGGTCTCGTTTGCAATCATTGAACCTGAAAAAGATGATAAAGGTCAGGTTACGGGAACTCCATACAAACTGTTAGCGGATGATTTGAAAATTTCTGTTTTGCCGGAGTTGCCCGATCTGTCTGTTTTGACTCAGGATGACTGCAAAGATTTGTTCAATGCGAATCCCAGTATAGCTGGTCTTCCAACTCAAGATTCAATATTCCCGATTGAGTTGGACAAGGATTATGCAGACGTTTTAACGAAGTTGAATGCGGTAACTGTTCCTAAAGATCAGACTGATAAGGAAAAGATTGAGGCTGAATTAACCAATCTTTGTAGTTTTTTACAAAAAATACAAGATTACAACGATTATTTAAATAAAAACAAAGATCTCATCAAAATTTTCGATCGCTTGAGCAGCTTCGACATGACGAATGATGATTCGACGGATATGCATAATCAGCTCATGGCTGTTTGCCCGGCGTATGTCGAAATGGTGTCTCAGATGCTCGATGAACTCAACTTGATGGCTCCTTCTGCTGCAATGGCTGGTGTCTACGCCCGTGTCGATAACAGCAATGGCGTTTGGAAAGCTCCAGCAAATGTCAGCATCAATGGCGTTGTATCGACTGCAGTGAACATGACCAACGAAGAACAGGAGGACTTGAATGTCCCTTTGAACGGCAAGGCTGTAAATGCCATCCGCTACTTTATTGGCGACGGTATCAAGGTCTGGGGCGCTCGTACGCTGAATGGCAATAGCCTTGACTGGCGTTATATCAATGTGCGCCGCACGATTATCATGCTCGAAGAATCGATCAAGCAGGCTTGTAAGGCTTACGTGTTTGAAAACAATACGGCTACGACTTGGCTTACAATGAAAAATATGATCGACAACTTCCTCAACGGCATCTGGAGACGTGGCGGCCTTGCTGGCCAGACTCCGGAAGATGCATATGAAGTGCATGTGGGGCTTGGCGATACCATGACAGCCGATGATATTCTCGAAGGCTATTTGAGAATCACTGTCAAGGTCGCCTTGATCCGTCCGGCGGAATTTATTGAACTCACGTTCCAACAACTTCAACAGAAATCTTAATTGGAGGTAATATAATATGGCTGGTGAAAACCAAAGTCCTGATATTTGGCCTATGCCAAAATTCCACTTTCAGGTAATGTGGGGTAAAGATACGATGTCCTTCCAGGAGGTTTCTGGTCTTGACGCACAATCTGAAGAAATCAAGTATCGCGCTGGCGATAGCAAGGTCTACTCGGTGGTCAAGATGCCTGGACTGATCAAGTTCGGCAATGTGACTATGAAGAAGGGCATTTTCAAGGGCAATAACAAGCTCTGGGAATGGTTCAAGAAAATCAAGATGAATACCATCGAACGTACCGACGTTACGATAAGCCTTCTGGACGAATCCGATACGCCGACCGTGACCTGGAAGCTCAAGAATGCATGGCCCACCAAAGTAACGGGAACTGATCTCAAGGCCGAAGGCAACGAAGTTGCTATCGAAAGCATTGAAATTGTTCACGAAGGCTTTGAAGTTGAAAATAAGTAGAAGGTAATTGCGTATGCCCCCTGAAGGTGAATCCTCCCAATTGAATAAACTCGAAGAATGGGATATTCCTGCTGCGTTTCATTTTAGGGTGACTGTGGGCGATGCTCAAGTCTCCTTCTGTGAAGTGAGCGGAATCGAATGTTCTTTGGAAATTGAACCGGTTCAGTCTGGGGGCGACAATTACAACTGCTTTTACGTCCCGAAATCGCGCAAGTTTACTGATTTGGTTTTAAAGCGTGGTTTCGTAAAAAAAGGCGATGCTTTCTTTAACTGGTGTAAAGACATTCTGGCAGAACCCCTGTCTAAAGAAAGCATCAAGCCTAAGGACGTCATTGTTTCTTTGCTGAGTGAATCGGAAGAACCTTTGGTGTCGTGGGCTTTTAAGCATGCTTATCCTGTAAAGTGGACTCTCGGAAAATTTGATGCCATGAAAAACGAAATCGCTCTCGAAACGATAACGCTGAAATATTATTCGTTTAAATTGCTGGATTTGTAACATGTCCTTGGATATAAAGAATTTGACGATAAATGTCCATGTAGCGGGAGTTTCTTCTGATGATATGCAGAGGACTCTTGAGAAAATGCGTACTGAAATACTGGATGAGTGCCGTGATTATGTGAATGAATTTATAGAAAATAAGAAGGAACGTTAAGATGGCTGCAGACGGAATGCTTACATTATCGGCTAATAACAAAAGCTTTTCGGTTATGGTTAATCCGCAGGATTATAGCATTAAGGATGCTATAAAGTATTCTGATTATAACGAACCGCGAAGCAAAAAGTTTGACCGGTACGAAGCCTCTGTTCTTACGATCCCTAAAATATTCTTAGATACAACCGGTTCGATTCCTGTTGAAAAATGGCCTTTCAATGGGTCCATTGATGAAATGATAAAAAAGCTGAAAAGCATTGTCTACGATTACAATGGAAAAAATCATGAGCCTTCTGTCGTCGATATCTTGTGGGGTGATTTAAAAGTTCAGGGCCGTCTTCTTTCAATGGAGACCAAGTTTGCTTTGTTCGATAAAGATGGCCATCCGATTCGAGCTGAAGTGAACTTGAGTTTCGCCTTGTTCAAGACCTTTAAGGATCTTGAAGCTGAATCAAACAAGAGTTCTCCTGATTTGACGCATGTCATTGAAGTTAGGGCCGGAGATACTTTGCCGAATCTTTGCAACAAGGTCTACAACGATCCTTCTTACTATATGCAGGTGGCCCGCGTAAATAACCTTTCTGATTTTTGCCACCTTGTTCCCGGAACGCGTCTGGTGTTCCCTCCGTTGGTTGATTGAGGTCTTTATGAGTAATTCGCCAATTCTTAGTGCAGAAGGTCCTGTTGAATGCGTGATTGAATCGGGTGGCAAGGCGTTGTCTTCGATCCTTCCGATTGTTTCCGTTGACGTCTACTATGGAATCAATTCCATTCCGAAAGCTGTTATTGTCATAGAAGACGGTGAAATGAGCAATGGCTCGTTTCCATTAAGTGACGGTGAGGAGCTAGCTCCTGGTTCCGAAGTGACAATTAAGGCTGGATATGAAACGAAATCGACTCCGATTTTCAAGGGGATCGTTTTGCGCCACGGAATATCGATTGATAAAAGTGGCCGCTGTTGCGTGAAAATCGAATGCCGCCATAAGGCGATTGCCATGACGTGTGCACGTAAAAATGCGAATTTCCTGGATAAATCCGATGACGATATCGTAAAAAAACTGATAGGCAATTATGGGGTCTCGATAAAGTCTAGCATGGGCAGCGAAGTGCATAAAGAAATGTTGCAGTATTACTGTACGGACTGGGATTTTATGATGACTCGTGCAGAGGCGAATGGCTGCTGGCTCCTGGCTGATGACAGTGGATTGTCCATAGAAAAAATCAACTCTAAGGGGGATGCTAACGTTGACCTCATTTGGGGAACGGATATTCTTGAATTCAAGGCGGAGGCAAATGCCTTGTTCATGGTCAAGAATGTCACTGCCAAATCTTGGGATGTGACATCCCAGCAGGTCGTTTCTGGAAAGTCCACAAGCAAAACTCTGGGGGGCCAAAACAGCTTTACGGGAAACAAGCTTGCCGATGTCCTGAAGGTCTCTGCGAATACGCTTCAGACCAGCACCCAGATTTCCAAGAGTGCGCTAAATTCCTGGGCGGAATCGGAGCAGCTGAAAAATGAGCTTTCGCGTATTTGCGGTTCTGTGGTGTGCGTCGGGACGACAAAGGCGAATCTCGGAAAATTGGTGAATCTCAAGAATGTCGGAAACCGTTTTAAAGGCGGGGCGCTTGTTTCTGGAATCCACCATAATGTCCGCAATGGAATCTGGACCACGGAATTTTCGTTTGGCATGCCTAAAGAATGGTTCTACGAAAAGTTCGAGACCTCGGCGCCCATTGCGTCTGGGCTTAACTGCGGTGTACATGGGTTATTGACGGGTGTCGTATTGCAAATACATGACGATCCTGAAAAGCTGAACCGCGTCAAGGTGAATATCCCGCTAATGGAAAATGAAAAACAGGATGTGTGGGCCCGCCTTGGGGGCATTTATGCATCGAATAAGGTTGGGTGCTTATTCTATCCGGAAGTAGGCGACGAGGTGGTTCTTGGCTTTTTTGGTGGCGACCCTTCGAGTCCTGTGATTCTCGGGAGCCTTTACAGTTCCAAGCTTGCTCCTCCGCATGCTTTGGAACAAAAGAACAATGTCAAGCAGATCCTCACGCGTGAAAAGCTGAATCTCGAATTCAACGAAGAAAAAAAGTCGATTACGATTGCAACGCCCGGTAATCGCAAATTTATACTTGATGATGATGGAAAAAAGATTCTAGTCGAGGATTCTTCGGGCAATAAGATCGAAATGTCTGATAGCGGTATTAAGGTATCGTCGAATAAAGATATATCTTTCGATACGAAGGGGAAGTTTAAAGTCTCGGCTGTCGGAGGAATCGAGCTTTCTTCTAAAGGCGACCTTAAAGGGGATGGGTTGAACGTGGAGTTCAATGGAAAAATTGGCTTTACGGGAAAGGGTAGTGCCAAGGCCGAAGTTTCGGCTTCTGGTCAGACCGTTATTAAAGGTGCTATGGTGATGATCAATTAGGAGCTTTTATGGCGTGCGCTGCTAGACTTACAGATATGCATACATGTCCCATGCAGACCCCTGCATTCCCATCGCCTGTGCCGCATGTGGGAGGGCCTGTCGTAGGGCCTGGTGCGCCAACGGTTTTGATTGGTGGAATGCCTGCTGCTGTAATGGGCGATTCCTGCGTTTGCGTTGGCCCTCCTGATTCGATCATAAAAGGCTCTGCGACGGTCCTGATTTGCGGAAAGCCTGCGGCAAGAATGGGCGACAGTACAGCGCATGGCGGCGTTATTGTAGTGGGTTGCCCCACGGTGATGATTGGGGGCTGAAATGCGGGATATATCTTTTTTAGGTCGTGGCTGGTCGTTCCCGGTAATGTTCTTGGATACAGGAACGAAAATGTCGGAGTTCGAAGAGGATATTCATGAAAGCCTTCGTATTCTCCTGATGACGTATCCTGGGGAACGTACGATGCGCCCGGATTTTGGCTGCCGCTTGAGGGACTATTGCTTTGAATCGTATTCACTACGGTTGATTACGCTTATACAGTCCGAAGTTCGTCGCGCAATCCTGATGAATGAACCCCGTGTTGATGTAGAAAATGTGAATGTGATGGAGAGTGAAAAGAAAGAGGTCCTGAAAGTCGAAGTTGTCTATGTTGTTCGTTCGACGAATAGCCGAATGAATTTGGTGTTCCCGTTCTATCTGAATGAAGCGACGGATGCAAGCATTTAAAAGTTGAAGAATTTGAATATGACTGCAGCTTATAGAATAAAAGATGGCTTAAGTAATCGTACTCGCGAGTTCTATGAACTTAAGAAGAATTATTTTGTTGTAGATAACCGTAAAACGCAAAATATTTTAGAAGAACTGCTTAAGAAATCAAAGGATAAAGGGCTTCCTGATTTTTTTGAAAAGGCCGATGCTAAGGATATCGCCTTGATGATGGACGGTGTCATTGACGCTGATGGCAAGACGGATCCTGCGGTTGCTTTGTATGCTGCGAGTGCGAATCTCTTTGGGAATGTTCGTGATAAAATTAACGAGTTTCCAGATAAGCGCATTGATTTTTATTACAGGAAGGTTCTCGGGCAAGATAAACGAGAATTTGATGGGGATCATGCTTTTGTCACGTTTGATATCGAAAACGAAAATGTTTCGTGTGTGCTTCCGAAAGGGACGCGCTTTAGTGCGGGTGTAAACAGCAAAGGCGAAGATATTGAATTTGAGTCTATTAGCGATGCAAACCTCAATGATGTAAAGGTTGCAAAAATCCTCACGCTTTCGAATGTTGCGGATTATCCGATTGTGCAAACGGAACTCCCTATTTATAAGGTAAGCCAGGCGGTTGAACAGAAAATGGTGCCTTATCCACTGTTTGGACTGACCCGATCGAATGATGTTCTTGAAGGAACCAAGTTCTCAAGGCTTGGTATATGCATTTCGGATCGAATTTTCTACATGTCCAGTGGTGAAAGGAATGTGAAAGTCGATTTTACGTATGTGCCAAATTCTATAAAGAATACGGTCTTTGATGGAATTTCTGGTGCGCCAAAAGAGTTCTTAGCTGTATTTTCAAGCGCGTTTCGAGTTTCACTTACGACGAGCGAGGGCTGGCTTGATGTCAAAAACTACAGGATTGTCGTTGGTAATGAAATGAATGGCCTTGCCAGCAATCAGATGTCTCTTGAATTTACGCTCAACGATTCCGACCCTCCGATCGTGAATTACAATCCAGAAATTCACGGTGGCGAGTTTCGGTTCAAGCATCCGATGCTTAGGCTTTTGATGAATCCGCATAGGTCGCAAGATCTTTGGTATGCTTATAGGCAAATGAAATTGCAATCGGTCAACATCGCTGTGAATGTGTCCAAATGCCGCGGTATTGTCGCCTCTAATGAGTTTGGCCCGGTTTCGATGGAATTGCCGGTGCAGCCTTTTGGCCCTGTTCCTGCTCTTGGTCATTCGTTTATTTTGGGCTGCAAGGAAACTTGCGGAAAGGATCTTGATTCGTTTACGGTTCATGGAAAATGGTGCGGCCTTCCGAAGTGCAAGGATTTTTCAGAATGGTATAGTCAATATGAAAATCCTCCGCATACATCTGATTTTAAGGTGGCCTTGAGCGGACTTTACAACGGTTCGTGGGTACCTCCTGAAAAAAAGGAGGTTCTCTGCAATCTTTTTAAGACTGTTAAAAATGAAGGCTATGAACGTAAGGACGAAGAAATTCTGCCTGATTTCGATATCTCGTTCAAGAGCGTTGTTTGCTTGAATACAAGTGTAAATATTCCAGATGAAGAATATTTCATGTATTCGCCATCAATGAAGGATGGCTTCTTCAAGATGAAGCTTGTAGCTCCTGACAAGGCTTTTTTGCATGGAGAAGTATCGGAAGTTATATGCAATTCCTATTTGAGCAAGGTTAAAGAGGATAAGGACAATAAGAAAAAGATAAAACTGCCAAATCAGCCTTATACGCCAAGTATTGAAGATCTTTATGCCGATTATACGGCGCAAACAAAGATCCTGCCTGAGTTGAATGACGGACATAAGGATAGCGGAATCTTTTTTGTGCATCCGTTTGGTTTCAGTGAAAAGGAAAAGTTCATTCTTGAAAGTGGAATCCTTTACTTAGGGATTCTCTTTAAGGGCAAACCGAAAAAAGCGAATTTCTATTTCTTGCTGAATCGTGATTCGGCTATGCGCAGCAGCGGGAACGAAAAATGCAAATGGTCGTATCTCGGTCCTTTAGGATGGACTCCAGTTCCAGATGAAAATCGTCTGGCCGATTCTACGACGAATTTCACGTCTTCTGGAATCGTGACGCTGAATTTGCCGAACGATATGGTGAATGATTCCTGCTTGATGCCGAAAGGCTATTACTGGATTCGGATTGAACCTTGCGAAGAAAACTGGAGGGAATGCTCAAGATTGTTGACCGTGTTCACGCAGTCGCTCGAGGTCAAGCGTGTTTCGGGCTTTGAAGATGACTCCGAATTAGAACACTGCAAGCCGCAAACGATTAAGGAGCTTACGACGAGCGTTGAAGGCTTTTCGAATGTTTACCAGTTTGAAGAATCCTTTGGCGGAAAGCGCTGTGAAACGGACTCTGAAATGCGAACCCGCGTGGCTGAATCCCTGTACAACAAGAATCGGTGCGTCTGTGCAGAAGATTATGAACGCATGGTTCTGCAAAATTTCCCAGAATTGCTCAAGGTAAAATGTTTCCCGCATACGCAGGTAAGCGAAGAGAATGGATCTATAGATACTTGTTGCCCGAGAAGCTTGTTGCTAATCCCGATATCGCCGTTGTATAATGATGGAAGTTTTCAGTGGGACCCTTGTGTCCGTGGAAACCTTTTGTACAAAATAAGGGAATTTGTGCAAAAAAATTGCCCTGGGATTTCAAAGGTCCAAGTCCGCAATCCGTTTTTCGACAAATTGCAAGTCCGTTGTAATATCGTGCTTCGTTCGCTTGAAAATGAAGGCGAGGCCATTTTGGACTTGAACGAAAAGATAAACCGTTTTCTTTCACCATGGTATCTTTCCGTAAATGATGTTGACAAGTCTAAAGTTGGTGGGATTGTCAAGCATTTTGGCTGGTCGATTCAAAAAGAAAAACTCATAACGTTTATTGAAAGCTTGGACTATGTGAAACAAGTGGACCGTGGAAAATTTACCTTGATGAAAATTAAATCGGTTGATGACCGTAAATTTGATGTAAACGTTGACGAAGAAATGGATGATAGTGTTGTTTCCGGATCGTTTCCGTGTAGCGTTCCTGTTCCGATGCGAAAGCATTTTATTGAAGTGAAAACGAGAATTGATACTCCAGTCAATAATGGGTACGGGGCGCTTGAAATAGGTCAAACCTTTATCATAAGGAAAAAATAAATGCCTGAAGAAAATAATACACTCAACAAAGAAACTCGCGAACAACTGAAAAAGCGCTTTAGCGCAGGGAACATGCCGGCTGAAGACGATTTTCACTGCCTGATTGATTC
Source organism: Fibrobacter sp. (assembly GCF_045112255.1). Classification (GTDB taxonomy): domain Bacteria; phylum Fibrobacterota; class Fibrobacteria; order Fibrobacterales; family Fibrobacteraceae; genus Fibrobacter. The sequence goes on along the minus strand of NZ_JBGUHR010000015.1, from coordinate 41,970 downwards.
TGTAGTGAATTCTCTTGACGAGGGCATTGCCGTTTCTGAAGCTAACGGCATGGAACTTCGTCAGCGGGGGGAAGACGGATGTCTAATTAGTTTGTATCAGGATCAGAAGACGTTGGATTACGACTGGTCTGTCAATATTGCAAACAATAAGGAAAGTAAAGAATCTTCCTTGAATGTAAATATGCGGCTAAATCGGGATACCGTGAAGAACGCCGTGACGCTTGTGAGCAAGCGCTCGGACAATCCATCAATGGATTTGCCCAATGTAAGTGTTGGTATTGGCTGCAATTCTCCTAAAGGTGAGCTAGATGTTAACGGCATGATCGCATCTAGAGGCCGCGTCGGTTATGAAGATGAAAAGTATAAAGTCATTGCAGATGGAGAGTGGTATGATGTGACCGATGTCCTGACGGGATGCCAATGCTTTGAAGTCGTTGCTGGTGTCGGCGGGCTGGATGGTGATGGACGTTTTGCGCTGACTCATGCCATTGCGGTGAATGTGTTCAATTCGCACCCGTCAGTGAACATTACACGCTCATACAGCGGTGGTGGCGGGTCAAAGATCGATGTCCGCTGGCATAAGTGCAAAAATAAATTCGAGTTCACGCTCCAGTTGCGTGTCCGCAGTAATTTCAAGGAAGGAAAAAAGGTTCAAGTACGTTATCACTTGACTAAGCTCTGGTACGATACGCAAATGAATGGATCGATTACAAAATGAGTGAAACTAATCTTATAACTATATCTCGTCAAGAGGAAAGACCTTTTGATTATGCGGCTCTACGGCAAAAAGCTATAGAGATTGTGCAGAAATTGAGTGGAAAAATCTGGACGGATTATAACGCCCATGATCCAGGCATTACCATTCTGGAACAGATTGTATTTGCTCTGACGGAGGTTGGTTACAAGTCAAGTTTTGATATCGAAGATTATCTTGTTTCACCCGATGGAAAAATAAATTATGAAAATCAGGGCATGTACAGTGCGTCTCGCATTAAAAGTTTATGCACTGTAACCCAGGATGATTATTCTTTGTTTTTTGAGAAAAAAATTGTTTATAAAAAAGAAGATGGTTCGTATAAAAATCCAGAAAAGGTGATTTTTAACATTGATGATGATAATGGTTGGTATAAAGTAATAATTTGTGTTGCGGAACCTAAAAACGATCTTATAAAAAACGCTGTTGTTGAAAGCTTTTGGAGCTTGTGGAAAAAATGGCGCTGCATGGGGGACCTTGTTTGCGAACTAGAAATCAATTGGGAAGGAAGTTTTTCGCCAAAGGTTGATGATAAAAATGCAATGAATTGGGAACATCTCCCAGAGGGCGATTATCATAAATGGAACAATCTATCTCCGATAATAGAGCTGTTCCCGGCTATTTATAGGGAAGGCAACAATCCGCAATTGTTCATGGACTATCTTTATCCGATTGAAGATGGAATGAGAAAATTTTTAAGAATACTAGAAAAGTTCCCAAATATTTATTCAATTGATGAAAATGTTTCTGTAGATCTGGATTCTTTGGATTGTAAACAATGTAATTCCCGCCCGTTCAATCAAATGCTTGCTATGTATGGTGTTCGTTTCCCTAAATTGGGGCTTGTTTCTGAATACCGTTCGATTTGTTGTAAAAAACAGTATTTGCGTGAACTTCCGGAATTGCTATGCCACCGTGTAGGATCTTCTTGGCGGCGGCATGTGGAACTTATGCTCGGTATTTTACACGATAACGAAGATCCTTTAAAAATTTATTATACCGATTGCTTGTTCGGAATCGAAGGCGCCGGCCGAGTTCGTGTTGTATTCTTTGCTGATCTGGAAAAATTGGAAAAGAATGTTAGAGATGAAATAGAAAAATTTGTCAGCAGTGAAATCCCGGCGCATCTGCTCCCGATTTTTTTCTGGAAAACGCTGGACGAAGAAGAGGGCTTTGCAAAGCTGTATTCTGAATGGATGAAAGGGAAGCCTGAAAGTTATAAAGTATCGCCAGAAATGGAACTGTGGTTTAAGCGTGGCTTGACAGCTTCGAATGGAGACTGGTTATGAGTACATCGCAGAACGTCATTCATGATATGAGCTTGAATATCGAATTTGAAAATCCGGCGCATCCGATTGTATCGGAAAGCGAACTTTACGGATTTGCGAACGGGCCGTTCATTGAGTGTATTGACGAAATTCTGGATGGTATTCACATTGAAGGCGATGTAGAACTGGATTCCTTGTCGGTTGATTTGAATCTCGACGGTGAAGGGGATGTTTTTTTACGGATTCTGGACGGATTACGGGATTCTCTTCGATCAAAGCTTGATACTGCTGTGTTTAAGGCCAAAAGCGATCCTGTCACGAGCATGCTTGCGAACGTGTATCGCCAATATTTACCGATGGAAAAATCGAGCAATATCGAGAGGGCGCTAGACAGTTTCTTGGAAAAATGGAAAGCGGAACATGATTGCGAAATGTTTAATTCGCTTGGCTTCTCTGAAATGGTCTTGAGGGAAATCCAGGCTGAATTTCCGCATCTGGACTGGCAGCAAATTGCATGTGTGGTTTACCAGAAAATTTTGCAGATGAAAAACTCTAGTAAACTGCAGAAGAGCGATCATCCAGCGCCCCTGAAGAACGCGGAGGCGGTTGCCGATTCTGGCCTGGTTCTGATTTCTCCGTATTTGCCGCCTCTTTTCGAACGGACTTGTTGCACCGAAAAAGGCGCTTTTATCTCGGAGGCTTCTCAGAAAAAATCGCTTGCGGTTCTCAAGTACGCCGCTTTTGGCAATTACAAAGAGCCTCCTGGAAACGCGGCTGTTATGAATTTGCTTTGTGGCTTGCCTGTGACGCCCGTGTATTATGCCGATGAACTCCCGGGCCTTTCGGATAGCGAGAAGGAACTTGTCGATTCCCTGCTCAAGGCGGTAATTGCAAATTGGAAAGCGGTGGGGAATATGTCGCCCGATGGTTTGCGCGGCTCGTATTTTGTACGACCGGGAATAATCGAAACTACGGGAGCGGCCGATGTGCTCTCGGTCGAGAAAAAGACGTACGATATTTTGATTGATAAGTTGCCGTGGAGCTATTCCATGATAAAGCACCCGTGGATGAAGAAAATGCTGAATGTGAAATGGAGATGATTTGCCAATGAGCCTTGATTTGACAAATGAAATCGAATGGTGCAAGTCTGTGATTGACCTGCGTTTCTCGCAGTATTTTTCGGCCGACGATTCCGAAGAAAAAAAGCTCCAGGTCGAAATGCTCCCGCCGCCGGAACTTGATGCAGGAACCCCGTATGGGCAGGTTGTCGCTGATTTTGAACTGGGCTTTTACGAGCGCCTGATCATTGCGCTTGCGCTTTTGCCGCACCTTTGCCCGCAGGCGCTTGATTCGTTCTTGTTGAATAACCGCACTCTGGGCCGCCCGTACACGGAATTTGGCGGGTGGCGCAGCAAGAGCCATTCCGGGTTCTTGCCCACGTGCGAGACGGCGCTGTTCTTGCTTGCGGGTAACGATATTGAAAAGCGCATACAGATGATGGCGCTGTTTGACACCTCGTCAACACTTTTTGTAGAACGCATTTTACAGCTTGAATACGGCGAACCCGGTGAACCTGCAAATTCGGCCGCGCTCCGTGTATCCTCGGAATACTTGCAGTACTTTACGACCGGCGTTAAAAACAAGCCTGACTTCAGCATGCATTTCCCGGCAAAGCTCATCACGACGAATTTGCAGTGGGAAGATCTCGTGCTTGCCGAAGAGACGCTTGACGACATCAACCAGCTTATGGCATGGATTCAAAAAAGCGAAGCCGTGCTTGACGATTTTGGACTCCGCAAGAACCTCAAACGCGGTTACCGTGCGCTGTTTTACGGCCCGCCGGGTACAGGGAAAACGCTTACGGCGACGCTCATCGGCGCAAAAGTCGGTATGGATGTTTACCGAGTGGACTTGTCGCAGGTGATTTCGAAGTACATCGGCGAAACCGAGAAAAACCTCTCGAACATCTTTGACCAGGCGGAACACCGCAACTGGATCCTCTTTTTCGACGAGGCAGACTCGCTCTTTGGCTCGCGTACGCAGACGAACAGCTCGAACGACCGTGCCGCCAATCAGGAAATCTCGTACCTGTTGCAGCGTGTCGAAGATTTCCCGGGCATTGTCATTTTGGCAAGCAACTTGAAGTCGAACATTGACGAAGCTTTCTCGCGCCGTTTCCAGAATGCCATATACTTCCCGCTCCCGGAACCCGAAGAGCGCATGAGACTTTGGTCTAACATTTTCTCGAAAAAAGCTATACTTGAAAGTGACGTCGATTTGAACAAATTTGCACAGAAGTATGAACTTGCGGGGGGAGCGCTCACAAATGTGGCTCGTTATGCCGCTATAAGCGCTGTGCAAGATTGTCGCAAAAAAATTTCTAACGATGACATCATCAAGGCGTTGACAAAGGAATTACACAAAGAGGGAAAAATCCTATGAAAATCAAATACATAATCACGTGTCTAGCCGTTCTCGCATTTTCGGTGCTTTCATTTGCGAAAAGCACGGTTATGAACTATTATAGAATCTCGCCTGAAAAGGTTGATTCTCTAGCCAAGCTGGATTCGTTGGCGAAACCGGCAGATGTCGCCTTGCAGGTGCTCAAGAACATGCAAGGGGTTGATTTCCCTGATACGTCGTTAGTCCACCATTACGCCCTGAAGGCTTTGGCTGTGTTTTTTAACAATATGTGTGGAGAATCTTTTGACGGAGATGGTGTTCAGGATAAGAATTGTTCCGATAAACAGTGGATGCGAACGCTTGATTATCTTGACACCCTTTACCGTAATTCAATTTTGCCATCGTTAAGTGCGGTGTTGGAACATGTCGATGGCTTTAACGACGACCCTTTGCTGACAAACGGGAAAAAATCCTGTGGCTGTAGCTCGAAGGATAAATTTGATAGCGAAATTTTTGGAATTTATCCGTACTGGTATGTCGGCGATTCCACCAAATGGATAGATTTTGAAGGCGTTACAAGACTGGAATTTTATGGGCTATACGCCGATGACAAAGGAACACTTCACTTGCCTTCTGGAACGCTTGCCTCGGAATACCTGAGCGATGAAAAAAATTATGAGTTTGTCAATGAAGTCCACCGCCACTTTGTGAAATTTGACTGGATTGTCCAAAAAGACGACTGGAACTACATTGATTCAAAAGAATCGTTTAAAAAATTTTTTGAGAATCTGGTCAATGAAATCGAGATGGTCGTGAACAAGAAAATAAATTCGGGATTCCAGCGGTTTGTGAATACGCTCAGTTTCTATGCGGACGATTTCGAATACCGTGGCGATGGCGTGACTCTGCGTTTCAAGAACTATCCGAAAGATTCCATTGCTACAAATGAGTTCAAGGTGTTTTTTAGGAAGTTGAACAAGGTCCTTTCTGCGGAAAATGCGCATGCCTATGTAAATGTCATGATGGATCGTTTGGATCTTGTGGATTCCATGGGTCTCGGGAATAACAATGGAATTTACAGCTATAAGTATTTTGCTGACATAGGCGTGTTCCCTGAAGATTATCAAAAGTATAGCAAGAATGAATTAAAGAACTATCTGTTCGTGGTTCTCGAAGAACCCACGTCGCATAGTAAGCGCTTTGTTTTAAATGACCTGGACCAGCAAGTGGAAGGCAAGAACCGTCGCGATGTGATTCATTCTGTTGTGCCGATGGTTTGGTTTGATAATAAACAGTGGTACCAGTTGCAAAACGATGAACCGTTCTACAATGATACCTACTTTGGCTTTGCTGTTGGCCCTTATGCCACGGATGTCAAGGCCAAGGATGCGTGCTTTGCGCCTGGAAATCTCGGCACGTGTATAGTCCAGTTTTTTGGAATCGGGAAAAATCGGTATGAACGACAGGGGAGTATTGCCGCTTTTGCCTGTAAGCACCGCTGGATTTTCCGACTCTTGAACCTTTTGTCCTTCCTTATTGCGGTCGGAGTCCTCGTGAGCTATTTTGTATCAGATGACGTGGAGGATTTCTTCAGAACCCGCCTGGTTTTGCTGCTCGGTATAGTTGTGCTGCCGTCTGTTATCACGATGGCTGTCGTTATGCTGTTTGACCCCTTCGTCACCTTTATAAACGGATTGCTGGGCTTGTTGCCCAATATCGTATTGTTCATGGTTGCCGTAGCCATTATTCTGTTGCAGGCCCGTGAAAAAAGGGACGTTCCGACCCGTCGAGTAGAATAAAAGGTGTGCCATTCACGGCAATCCATCAAAACCATTAACATTCAAAAAAAGGAAACATCTCATGACCTCTACGTACTCTCAAAAATCCGATGCCATCCAGCGCATGGCCTCCAATAACGCCGCAAGCCTCATGGACTCCTCGATGCAGAGCGCAAGCCTGCAACGCAAAGCCGACATGATGAACAGCGCCCTCCAGCGCGCCACCTTCGAAGATGACGAGGAACCCGTTCAGGGCAAGGCCATCCAGCGCGAAGCCGTCCCCGAAGAGGAAGAACTCGCGTAAATGTCATTCCCGCCTCCGAGCGGGAACCTCCCTCTCGTCATCCTGCCTCAGCTTCGTCATCCTGAGGGCGAACGCCCGAAGGATCCAGTGAAGTCTTGACATTGCATGTCTTCCCGGACTCCGTTCCGGGAACGGCATACACGGATTGTTCCTGCCCACCTGGTAACGCTTTGTCATCCTGAGCGAAGAACCGAAGGTTCGTAGTCGAAGGATCTCTACAAAAAGGAGAAAACATGAATACCACATACGTACAACGCCAAACCACTGCGCAAAAGAAGGATGCCCCCTCCGCATCCTCCATCTTCGATGCGTCTTCTCAGAGCGAATCCCTCCAGCGCAAAGCAGATATGGCGAACGGCGCTGCCCAGCGTGTGGAACCTCCGCGACCGAACAATACGGGAATGCCGGATAACTTAAAGGCTGGCATTGAGAGCCTTTCTGGCTTCTCGATGGACGATGTGCGTGTGCATTACAACAGTAGCAAACCCGCTACCGTTCAGGCTCTTGCGTATACGCAGGGAACTGATATTCATGTTGCCCCCGGACAAGAAAAACACCTGCCGCACGAAGCATGGCACGTCGCCCAGCAAATGGCCGGCCGCGTTTCTCCAACAACAAACATCAACGGAATGCCTGTGAATGATAACGCTGCACTAGAGCACGAAGCCGATGTGATGGGGGAAAAGGCGGTGCAGAGGGTCTCTGAAATGGACGTAAGTAATAAAAAAATCAATTATAATTTTGGTAATACATGTCAAATGCTTCGTGTTATTAATGGTTATCAGCAATTTTGGGGACAGAAAAGAAATGCCACTTTAGCTGGGAATACTGCATCATTGAGATCGCTTTATGAAGGAAAAGTGGAAAAAGCTTTCAATGATTATTGGAATGCTGTGACGGAGGGTACTGTGAATGAATTTGTAAAAAAAAGAGCAGAACATTACTGTCCTGAAATAACCATTTGGGCAAAAGATTGCCAAGATGCCTATGGTAAATATACAGATTATATAAATAAATTAAAATGTTCGATAAGTGATACAGATGTTCTAGGAGAACAAGAAATGTTGGTTATAAATGCGCATGGATCAAAAGAATCTTTTGCAGACATGGGACCCTATTTACTCGCTTATCATGTCGAACAGCTGTTGCCAAATCATTATTCGGGATTAATTTATTTAGCAGGATGTCATACAGGAGAACGTGAAATAAATGAAAAAAAAGAACCTGTTGTTGGATCATCATTTATTGAACAATTTCGTGCTAAATTGGTTGAGTTAGCTGGGGCGAAAAAAATATCTCCTTTTGTTAAAGGAAATAAAAATACCGCGATATCAACTAAAAAAGGAGTCTGTGTACTTACTGATGAAGTGAAAAAAATAAAAGCAAAAGAGATTCGTTTATACTTCAAGAACGAAAAAGATAAGTTCCTTTTTTTAAAAAAAGAAGAAATTGATTTCAATACGGACAATTTATTTTTTCCACAATGTGAATGTATGAAATTAGTGAATGATGTCTATGAAAATACAGGCAAAAAAGGAAATGTTAAAATAGAAAAAGGCAAATTTACCATAAAATCGATAACGCTCGACTTTGATGAAGGTTCGTTAATGATTTCAGAAGATGGTTCGAAATGGCATTACGCTTGTTTACGCGAGGAAGGAGTATATATAAGTGGCAAACAAACGAAATTACGTATTTAATTCGATATGATTAGCTGTTGATAAAAGGGATGTCTTCCCATTCTTCAAAAATTGTATGGTATAAATATGTTTTCCTCTTTCGAACAAAAACAATCCCCCGCGCAAAAGAAAGATGCCCCCTCCGCATCCTCCATCTTCGATGCGTCTTCTCAGAGTGAATCCCTCCAGCGCAAAGCAGATATGGCGAACTGCACTGCCCAGCGTGTGGAAACCCCGCGACCGAACAATACGGGAATGCCGGATGACTTAAAGGCTGGCATTGAGAGCCTTTCTGGCTTCTCGATGGACGATGTGCGTGTGCATTACAACAGTTCTAAGCCCGCTACCGTTCAGGCTCTTGCGTACACGCAGGGAACCGATATTCATGTTGCCCCTGGACAAGAAAAACACCTTCCGCACGAAGCATGGCACGTCGCCCAGCAAATGGCCGGCCGTGTTTCTCCAACCACAAATATCAACGGAATGCCAGTGAATGATAACGCTGCACTAGAGCACGAAGCAGATGTGATGGGGGAAAAGGCGGTGCAGAGGGTCTCTGAAATTGACGTAAGTAATAAAAAAATCAATTATAATTTGGGTAATACATGTCAAATGCTTCGTGTTATAAATGCGTATGAATTTTTTGATGGAATAATGCAAGGAAGTACAAATTTGGGTTATAATGGTGAAAATTCTATATATTTATTTAGCCATACAGAACGTCTTAAAAAAAAATATAAAACAAGAGCAGAGATTCTATGGGATAAATATTGCATGTCGGGGAAATTTGATGATTTAAAAAAACTAAAACCGTATGCTCCCATAACCTTTGAAACTAAAAAACCGGAAGATTTGGAACTAATAGAATGGAATGATATTGAATCTGAAATCAATGATAGAATAGATGAAAAATTTGATTTCGTAAGCGCTCAAAATGCAACAAAAGTTCACAAGTATGAAAATTTGGTTATAAATGCACATGGTGAGCAAGGCTCCTTTTTCGCATCGTACTCGCCGTCACGTTTGGCTAAAAAAGTAAATGCTATATTGCCCAAAGGCTATGCTGGGGAAATATACTTGGCTGGTTGTCATACAGGTGAAAGAGATTTGGCGGCAAAGGGTGGTTTCAAAGAAGGTTCTTCCTATATTGAAATTTTTTATAAATGTTTAAAGGACCGTAGAGTAAACGACGACTGTTTTTCTCCTCAAATAAAGGGTAATAAAAACGTTTCTATATCAATGAATGATGGAGTCTATGTGTCTGCTGACGCAAGAAGAGGGGTTTCGGGAAATGCTAGCCATAGGTACACTGCTACTAATGGTAAAGAATATTATAAAGGGAAGAAAACGAAATTACATATTGATGAAAATGGGAATGTTTATTAATTCTATAAATTTATTGAGGCTGTAAAAACATTGTAATTTGCAGTTTGTTTTTATAAATCTATCAATTTAAAAAATTGAATGGATTGAAATCTTGACAGACGAATTACTAATTCATGTATCAAAATAGATGAACGAAGTCTTTGTGAATCCCTAAAGGATTTTCTTATGAATTCAACATTTGCACAAAAACAATCCCCCACGCAAAAGAAGGATGCTCCCTCCGCATCCTCAGTTCTCGATGTGTCTTCTCAGAGCGAATCCCTCCAGCGCAAAGCAGATTTGGCGAACGGTACTGCCCAGCGTGAGGAAACGCCTCGACCGAACAACACGGGAATGCCGGATAACTTAAAGGCTGGCATTGAGAGCCTTTCTGGCTTCTCGATGGACGATGTGCGTGTGCATTACAACAGTCCTAAGCCCGCTACGGTTCAGGCTCTTGCGTACACGCAGGGAACTGACATTCATGTTGCCCCTGGACAAGAAAAACACCTACCGCACGAAGCATGGCATGTCGCTCAGCAAATGGCCGGCCGCGTTTCTCCAACCACGAACATCAACGGAATGCCTGTGAATGATAATACTGCCCTAGAGCATGAAGCCGATGTGATGGGGGAGAAGGCGGTGCAGTGCCGACAGATTGAATGTGGGAATTTTGTTGCTCAAAATAAATTTAATAATTTGATACAATGTATCAGTATAGCATCTACAAAAAATGCTTCTGTAGAACAATTATATGATAATGTAAATGATTTTTTTGATGCGATATGTCATATGAAAATTTTTTATGTTGGCAAGGAATGCGTCATCGCTCAGAAAGTTCGCAAAGAATTAGAAAAAAGGTTAAAAAATATTCCCAAAACTCAATGGGAATTTATTAATATCAGTGAACGTACAACTATTGAAGGTGTTGTAGATGCTATAGATGCTTATGCTGATGGAATGCGATTCGCGGAAACGCGCAATGTTGAAAAATTAACATTTGCTTCTTGTAAAAAGAAAGAAGGAATTATTCCACCGCTGGGATCTTTGGGGATTGTTACATTAAAAGATTTGATTGTTTACGGTTATACGCATGATTCGATGATTCTTAATGATATTTGTTTTGGTGAATTTATTGAGTATATTCAAAGTAAGATAATAGAAAAAGGATATACCTTTGATACTCTGGGGGAAAAAAAAGTTTTTGATTGTAGGACTATGCAAGATGTTCTAAAATGTTTGGATTTTACATTAGACACAAATAATTTAGATTATTGGAATTTTAGAACATTTGGTGATTTGATTGCGTTTAATTTTGCCCACCCACACTCTGAAATATATGGCGTAGATCTTAATTCGTTTATACTTGAAACGCAAAATTATGTAAATCAACAAACGGGCTGTTTGGATTGGGTTTTACACCTAAATATTTCCAAGTGTGAAAATTTAATAGATGTTGCAAGAGTTGTAGAAGAAAGTTGTACAGCTCGTCAGAAATCAGATTCTGCACCTGTTGTAATTGGAAAGGGCAAAAAAAACTTCGAAAAGAAGGTCCCGTCTAGAATGCATAACACTCAGAAATTAGCTTCTGCACCTGTTGTAATTAAAGAAGGCGAAAAACTCTTTGAAACGCATGGAATTCAAACTTTTGGTGATTTAATCGCATTTAATTTTATTCATCCTCGTTCTGAAATATTTGGTGTAGATGTTGCTTCGTTTATACTTCAAATGCAAGAATATGTGCTTGATCATGAGTGTAGGCTGGACTGTGTTTTAAATCTAGATATTTCCGGGTGCAAGAATTTGAATGGTATTGAAGATAATGTAGTAGGTTGTGTTCAAGAAAAATTATCTTTGACTCGGAAAGAAATGATGCCGGGAAGAAAAGTGACATGTGTGTTAAAAAATTTAGGTGATTTATTTGCGTATAGTTTTGTTAATCCACATGCTGTGATAAACGGCTACAGACTTTGCGATTTTATACGAAAAATGAAAGCATATGTTTTATGCGAGATAAATAGTCTAATTGGTGTTGATAAAATATCCATTGAAGGTTGCTCTGATTTAAGTGATGTTGAAGATAGAATAGAAGATTTTGTTGAAGAAAAACAACATTTTGAGATAAAAACTGAAGTTTTTGTGGAACAATTGTGTGAACGAAGTGCTGCGAACAAGCCAATTTGGTGTTCAAAATGTGTTGCTTATATGGAAAATCACAAATTAAATAGTGGTGGTGGCACAAACTTTTTATATGGGGGTAAAACGGTTTTCCATATTTCTCATGGTGGTTTGAAAAAAAATGGAAAAGAAGGAGACTCTTGTCACGTATTATTTGTCCATAAAGAGGATTCTTCTTTTTTGATTATTGGAGTTGGTTATCATACTGGTCCAACTTCTTATCATTTGAATTGGAAAGCTGACGATATTGATGAAAAGTATGTAGACTATGATTTGGATGGGGTGAAAGTGGATACTGAAATGAAAAAAAATGAAAAAAAGACTGAGAAAAAGGAATAATTTTGCTATTTAGATTTGAAAAAATGTTTTAATGGAAAGAATACTCACAATTCTTATTCCCCCCAAAAAACGCCTTTAATTTTTTATCTTTTCTCTGTGTCTAACATGCTAAGAGAAGGAGTCTATGGCAACATTAAAGATGCTCATCGACAAGATGACGAGTCGCAAGAATTTTCAGCAGGACAGAAATTCCATAACGGTGGAGTCCATCGAGATTGATTTTCCGCTTGTGTTTGACGGCAACGGCAAGATGTATTTTTTCAAGCTGGACCGTTACGTGTATGTCAAGGGTTCTCGCTATACAAAGGCCGATAAAAAGTTCCGCGATTTCATGTTGACTTTCCGTTTCAGGAGAGGGTTTATGTCGGATGGCGCTTCGGCGCCGGCGTTTGCGAAGCGCTTTGTCCCGGACATCAAGAAGGGCGACGATGTTTATAACGCGGCTCCGTTCATCCATGACGGCTTGTATATGCTCGCGGGCCAGACGGATGGCTGCAAGCTGAGCCGCGAGGAGTGCGACGATATTCTCCGCTGTATTTGGAGGATTGCCGGCATGAGCCGCCTTGTTGCGGGGGCTGCTGACTTGGGTATCCAGGTTTTTGCGGGTTCGTCGGATCACTGGGGCAACGACAGTAATAACTGCAAGCATTTATTTGAAGCGAAATTCGAATACCGTTAATTTTTGAGCCTGGTTCCTTGAAACTGGGCTTTCTTTTTGTCTTATTTTTATGTATTTTAAATAAGCAAAAAGGAAGAATTTGGGTATGAGAAAGTATGCTTTGGAAGTCGTGTCTAGCCTAAAATGGATTCTGAAGGTCGTGAGGGGCTTTCTGTGGCGTTCTAGAAAGGCCCTGCTGCTGATTGTTTTAGGCTTGCTCTTGAACGTGGTCCCCGCAAAGCTTGCAATTTTCTTTGGCATACCGCTTTTTCTGGATTGTCTGGGGACGGTGCTTACCGCCATGCTGGGTGGGTATTTGCCTGCCGTGATTGTCGGCTTTGGCGTGAACGCCATTAACGGGATCGCCGAGCCTGTTGCCATGTATTATGGCGTCTTGAGCATCTTTATTGCGGTTGTCGCGACGTTCCTTTTCCGTCGCGGTTTTTTCAAGAGCATCTGGAAGCTGCTGGTTCTCATTTTAATCTTTGCGATGATCGGCGGCGGCATTGGGTCGATTTTCACCTATGCACTATACGGCTTTAATTTTGGCGAAGGGATTTCGGCGCCGTTTGCGATTGCGTTCCATGACCTGATGCACTGGGACCGTTTCACTTCGCAGCTCTGTGCCGATGTCGTCATTGATGTTTTTGACAAAAGCGTGATTGTTTTGCTGTCGGCGCTCATCTACCACTTTATTCCAAATCATGTCAAGGAATATTTGAGCGAAGTTAATTTTGCACGGGGCAATTCTGCGGAAAAGGCTTCGTTCAGCAATTCCCTTCTGAACAAGGTTGTCCTGATGGTGATTGTCGCCGAGGTGCTTCTGGGCGGGCTTGCAAGCACAATCGGGCTGTTCCTGTATCGCGACAATTCGATCAACGACTATATAAGTACCGCGCGTGGAGTGACGGAGTCGGCGTCGATCGCGATTGATGCTGAAAGGGTGGATGAGTATATTGCGCGCGGCCATGAAGCTGAAGGTTATGACCGCATAAAGAGGATTCTTGAACAGATTCGGAAGAGCTTTCCGCATACAAAATACCTCTATGTCTACAAGATCATGGAAGACGGCTGCCATGTCGTTTTTGACTTGGACGTAGATGGCGAGGCGGAGGGCGAGCCTGGTTCCGTACTTGAATTTGATCCGTCGTTCTTGCCTTATCTGCCAAAGCTTTTGAATGGCGAAGAGATTGAGCCGATTATTTCGGATGACCAGTTTGGCTGGCTTTTGACGGTTTACAAGCCTATTCGGAACGCTGCCGGGAAAACGGTTGCCTACGTGGCTGCAGACGTTTCCATGGAATCTATTGTCCGCGATGAGGCGATGTTCTTTATCAAGCTCCTGTCGCTTTTCTTCGGGCTTTCGATTATCATCATGATGATTGTTTTCGAGCTGATGAAGCGCGGGATCGTGATTCCTGTGAACAAGATGTCCTATGCAGCGCAGAAGATTGCTGGGGCGACGATGCGCGCGAACTATGCTTTGGACATGGGCTTTGATCTGGACCTTTCCCGTATGCGGAATTCCGTGAACGATGTCGCAAGTCTCGGGATCAAGTCCAAAGATGAAATTGGGCAGCTTTACGACTACTTCAATGCGATGACGGATGACACGTTCAACTTTATCCAGAAGGTGCATGACCAGAACCAGCGCATCCAGCGCATGCAGGAAGTCATTATCATGGAATTTGCCGAGATGGTTGAAGCGCGCGATAAATGCACGGGTGACCATATCAAGAAGACGGCTCAGTATGTCGAGGCCATTGCGAAGGAACTTCAGTCCGAGGGGCAGTTCAGGGGAATCTTGACGGATGCCTATATCCACAAGCTCAAGCAGGCCGCTCCGCTCCATGATATCGGAAAAATTGCGGTGTCCGACTTGATCTTGAATAAGAACGGAAAGCTTACGGATGAAGAATTTGCCATCATGAAGAACCACACGACCGAAGGCGGCAAGATCCTCCAGAAAATCGTCGATGATGCAAAGGGCGCTTTCGATGCCGACTACCTGAATGAATCTATTGAAATGGCTTGCTATCACCATGAAAAGTGGGATGGCTCTGGATACCCGAACCGTCTCAAGGGCGAAGAAATTCCTTTGTCTGCAAGAATCATGGCTGTGGCCGACGTATTCGATGCGCTCATTGCCGAACGCGTTTACAAGAAAGGCTTTAGCTACGAAAAGGCGATGGCGATTATTATGGAAGGGGCGGGTAGCCACTTCGACCCCGTTGTCGTCGAGGCGTTTACGCATATTTCCAAGAGCCTGTACGACGCAAGGACGAAGCTTTCGTCCGAAGAAAATCCTGCAAAGTAAAAAAAAAACAGGCCCCGGCGAACCGGGACCTGCTTATGGCTACAAGACAATTATTTTTTCGGAATCGGCTTTATTGGGTTAAGCTGTTCCGGGATAGGCTTGGGAACCGGGATAGGCCTGATCGAAATGGACGGGGTCAAGCTTGTTGAACCGTTTGATATTGTTGCCCCGTTGTAGCGCTCGATAGCCGTGAAGACTCGCTTGAATTCGGCAAGTTCCATCAGGAACGTGCCCCGTGACTTTTGAGGGTTGTTGTTGCCATCGACGAACCTGTAGATGTCCTTAGTCCCTCTGTACGTGTTGTTTGCGCTAACCGTATTTGCGACGCTCCAGCTGCTTTGGTAAACGTGGGTGTTGTTCTTGAGCTTGTTTGGGTTACGTCCATGCGGGTTGCGGAGAATGACGTATTGCTTGTTGTTTATTGTTGTGCGGCCCAGGAGCGAATATACATGGTAGGTGTATAGGCCCATATTTGTATAATCTGCTTCGGTCCCTACTTTGGGGGCGCTGATGGATGCGCATGAAGGTTTCGTATCTGCGTCTCCGGCGAGGCTCCAGATCTGCGACGTGGTGAGGTTTGACAAATATTTTGTTTCGACGTCTTCTGTATGGAGAATCACCTTGAGGGAGTCTTCTGCGTTTCCGTAATGGATCAGCCCGTCCATGTTTGGGTAGTCCGAAGTGCATCTTTCGAGGAACTTGGCATACGCCTTTTCATAAACGGCCGGCCAGCAGGAATCGAGCTTGGACTTGTCGCCTTTCACGAGGCCTTCCAGCTTTTCCTTTGGCCCGGATGCACCGTAGTTGTAGCCGCTTGCGTTGACAAGGACTTCTTCGGAAACGACGATGGTCTGCTTTGTCTTCTTGGCATGACTCCATGCATTTGAAGATTCGTAAGTGCCGTTAGGCACGTAGTATTCGATGGCATGCCACGGAGTTTCGTCCTGGATGCCTTCGCTGTATTTGAACCTTAAGCCGGTGACGTTCTTGATCAGGAACGGGTTGACGAAGGCGACGGAGCAGAGCGCGGCGAGGTAGTAGCAGTCCGCAATGCTGTTTTGGCAAATGTCGTACCAGTGTACGGTTTCGTTGAAGTAGTAGCCTTTGTCTTTCCAGGACATGCCTTTGGGCAGATAGACGGCGTCAGTTGTTGCTGTGATTTCGCCGCTCTTGATTTTCTGGTTGATGACCTTCTGGGATTCCTGAACGTTCATCAAGATGCTGACAACATTTTTGCGCTTTTGCTGGAATGTGAGGCTGCTTGCCGATTTCAGGATCTTTGCGCTGTTCTGCGGCCTTGCAATCTTCGTCATGAGCGTTTCGAGGCGCTTCTGTGCGACGTCCTTCGAAAGGATCTTGATCGTGCCTTTGGAATCTTCTTCGGCGAAGGGGCGGAGAATCGCGTTTATGTTGTTCAGGTAGCCTGCTTTTGTCACGCCGAGGCATTCTGCGAGCGTTTCGATTTCGTCTTTCTGCTTAGACCAGTCGATTTTTGTTCCTTCGATAAATTCGGCGATACTGAACGGGTCCGGGCATCCAATTGCGTTTAATTTTTCTTCCATTGTAAATCTCCTGTATAAATCTTTGTGTGGTTGATGGTTGTCATGGGATGAGCGAGGTCAGGCCTTCGTCTATTGCGGGACCGTCGTAGTAATACACGTCTTCGAAGACGCGCTTGAATTCATTGATTTCCATCAGGAATGTTCCACGTGATTTTTGCGGATCGTTGTTGCCATCGACGAACCTGTAGATGCTGCTTACGCCGCGGTAGGTGTTTGTCGGATTGGCGCCATAGTTGTATGTCCAGCTGTCGTGATAGACCGCCGGGTTGTTTTTGATAGCGGCGAGGTTACGGCCGTGCGGGTTGCGGAGAACGACGTATTTCTTGGAGTCTTTCATCATGATGACGTCCAGGAATGAATAGACGTGGCCGATGTAGAGGCCCATATCCATGTACTCTTGTTTAGTTCCGGCTTTGGAATAGTAGACTTGTTTTCCCTTATCCCAGTAGCTGTGAATGGAAACGCATGTCGGATTGCTGTGGGCTTTAAGGCCGATATCCCAGATTTGATTGACGGTCAGGCTGCCCAGAGATTTTGTAACAACGTTTTCAGTGTGGAGTATTTCCTTGAGCGCTCCGCCGCCATTGCCGCCGTTGATTTTGCCTTTCAAGTCGGGATAGTCCGAGGTACATTTCTCGAGGAACTTGGCGTAGGCTTTTTCGTAAACGGCTGGCCAGCAAGAATCCATTTCTGATTTGGAAACGTTTTTTATAGCTGCTCCCGATTTTTCCTTAGGTCCGCAGACACCGTAGTTTTTTTCGGTTTTTTCGTTGACGAGAAGTTCTTCAGAAACGACGACGGTTTGTACGGTTCCTTGTTTTCCAGACCATGCTTGATTTGATTTGTAGGAGCCGGTCTTAGGAACGTAAAAGTCGATTGCATGCCATGGGGTGTCGTCTTGGATACCGTTTTTGTACCTTAGGGCGACGTTGTTCTTAATCCAGAACGGGTTTGCGTAAACAACGGAACAGAGAGCCGCGAGGAAGTAGCAGTCGCCAATGCTGTTTTGGCAAATGTCGTACCAGTGGGCGGTCTCGTTGAAGAAGTAGCCCTTGTCTTTCCACGTCATTCCTTCTGGCAGGTAGACGGAATTGTTACTGTTGGCAACTACAATTCTGTTTGCTTTTATTTCTTGTGCTAATTTTTTTTCCGTCACCTGTTTGTTGAGCAGGACGCTGATGACGTTTTTGCGTTTTTGCGCTGGCGTGAGGGCCTTTGTGGAGGCTGCCTTTGCCAAAGCCTTTTGCGGTCTTGCGTTATTTTTCAGGAATGTTTCAAGGCGTGTTGTAGCTTCGCTTTCTGAAATTGCAGTGAGTTCGCCTTTTGAATTGATTTTTACGAACGGATTCAAAAGAGTAAATGAATCTTTTAAAAATGCTTCTTTCGTGACGCCAAAAATTTCGGCCAATGCGTCGATTTCGTCTTTTTTCTTAGACCAGTCGATTTTTTTACCTTCAATCAATTCCGCAACACTGAATGGGTCTGGGCATCCGATTGAGATTTTTTCTTTATCCATTATTTTTCTCCTGTGTAAGATAAAATGCAAAACAGTTTTTATTGTTACGAAAAGCTGTTATATGATACAAAATAACAAGCTGTTATACAGAATGGAGTAAATAATGGTTTACGTTGTTTGTGGCGAATGTGTGGAATAGTTGTTACTTGATTGTACTTGTTTAAAATTCTATAAATTTTTTGAGAACAGAAAATAGTTAAATTGATTTATAAATAAAGAAATTATATTGTATATGTTGTCTGCTTTTTGAGAATAAAAGATATAAGTTTGTTTGAAAAGTACGTGGCAATGCTGTAAAAAACTTTTTTCAATGGTGTATTATTCCTAAAATAAATTATATTCGGCAAAATTTGTTAAAAATGCGGCCTCTTTGGGAAGCCTTACCGCCATCTAAAGTTCGAACTCTGGAATGGCGCCCAGGGCTTGCTGATTGCCGGATTTATCTCTTGATGCAGGCCGTTTTGGCCCTTTTGCTTGATGAATTGCCGTTTTTTTTCTATATTCGCGGTCGCTAAAGAGCCTGGTTAGTTCAGATGGATAGAACGAGTCCCTCCTAAGGATTAAACTCGCGTTCGACTCGCGAACCGGGTATAGCAAAAGGGCCGCACATTGCTTCATTGCATGTGACGGCCCTTTTCTCTTTTTGAAGTTCTTAAAAGTCTGCAGTCTTTAAAAAGCTTTTTAAAAGAAATGCGCAGAAATATGGGAATGTGTAAATATTATTGGTGAATCCAACATTCCCATGAATGAACTTGATGCCGCGGACGATGTCTGGGTAGGCGTCGCTTTTTATTAAAGTCGTGAGCGATTTTGCGGTGCCGTTGGTCGCTTTGACTTCTACTGGGACAAGCGACTTTTGGGTGCGTACAAAAAAGTCCTGTTCAAGTGTGGAATTTTCTTTTTTGTAATAAAATAATTCATAGCTTTGCTTGCTTAGTGCTTCGGCGACGATGTTTTCGTATAGTCCGCCTTTATACACGTTCATGTTTTTGTTGCTTCGGAGATCTTCTTGGGCTTCATCATCAAGACTTGCGACTAGGAGTCCTGTGTCCTTGAAGTAGATTTTATACTTGTTTTCCTCGTAGTTTCCTTTTAGGGGGAGGCCGGGTGTGTGCAGGCAGTGGCATAGGTTGATCATTCCTGCGTCGCTTAGCCATTCGATGCATCCCCAGTAGTCCTTGAATTTGGCGCCGGATGCGACTTTGGATATTTGAAATTTTTTGTTTTCTTTGGCAAGCTGTATGGGAATGTGGTTGAATACGTTCAGGACTCTGGTTTTATCAATTCCTTCAACGTATTTTTTTATGTCCTCTTTGTAATCGGCTAGCAGCTCTTTTTGTAACTCCAGGGAACCCTCGAAACTTTTCTTTTCGATAAATGTTCTGACAACTTGGGGCATTCCGCCTAAAATGCAGTAATCTAGGAACAGGTTTTCGAATACCTTTAACGTTGTCTGGTTAAATGGAGTCACTGAGACCATATGTGAAAGTAGGTCGTCGGTGGTTTCTTGTGCATAGCCCATAGCCCAGAGAAATTCTTCGAAATCGAGCGCCTGCATCGGGAATTCGGATTTGTAACCCACGCTGTTGCTCTCGATTTTCTTGTAATTGATTCCGAGCATGGAACCGCTGCATATGACGTCAAAGCGTTTGTCGATACAGAACGATTTAAGTGCGGTTGCGATTTCTGGGTAATCTTGAATTTCGTCGAATAGAATTAGGGTTTTGCCCTCGATAAATTTTTTTGTAGGATCAATTCGGGAGATGTTCATTATGATGTCTTGAACATCGTAACCGTCTTCGCATATGTTGGTGTATTTTTTCTCTAAAGCGAAATTGATATTGATGAGGTTTTCGTAACTTAATGCGAAATGCAAAACGGACTCTGTTTTGCCAATCTGTCTTGCGCCCTTGATGATCAAGGGTTTCTTGGGTTCGGAATTTTTCCAGGATATTAAAAAATCGTCAATTTTACGTTTTAGGTACATGCTATTAATATAGTCAAAATTTTACGAAAAGACTAAAATAATGGCTACTTTTTGATGGATGTATCTAAAATATGAGCGAGTTTTGACTAAAAATACCTAAAACATGAGTGGGTTTAAGCGTCACCTTTCTAATGCGTCGAGAATCGCGGCAATCAAGAATCGCGCGACTTTAGACGAGTTCCCCGCGGATGACTTCCACGCTGTCGCCGACGAGGCTCACGACGTTTGTCGGGTTGATTTCGATGTTGCCGCAGTCCACCATCATGTCTACGGAATGCTGGAACGTTTTCCAGAGTTCGTCTGTCTCGTAGATGTCGTCGTCGCTGAGCTTGGCTGCGGTGCTCAAGATGGGCTTGTCAAAGTGCTGGAAGAGTTCCTTGAAGAACGGGTGCGTCGGAATGCGGATGCCGATTTCAGGGCGCTTGACGTCAAGCTTGCGCGCAATGTGCGGGTCGGCGGGGAGGATGAATGTGTACGGGCCGGGAACACGCTGCTTGATGATGTTGAACGCAAAGTTGCTCACGTGGGCGTAACCAGAGGCAAAGCGGATATCGGGAACGATGAGTGCCATGAAGAATTTTTTCATGGGCTTCTTCAGGGCGTAAAGCTTGTGAATGGCTTTGGAAGATTCGGCGTTGCAGCCGATGGCGTAGCCGGATTCAGTAGGGTAGAGGACGAGACCGTCTTTTTCGAGGATCTCGGCGGCCTGCTTGACAATGCGCGCTTGCGGATTTTCAGGATGTACTTCGAGTCGCATATTATTCTTTATCTGTATTTTCGCTTTTTGGAGGAATAATATACAAAAAAAGTCGGGAAAAAGCTGTGACGAAAATCGCGTTAAATCCTTGGGAGGACTTCGTTTGCTTCGAAGGCGTTTTTGTAGTGCGCGAACTGGAGCGGTTCTTGGTAGGCGCGGGTGCTCAATACGTCGAAACGGCATGGCGTGTCGAAGCCTTTGGGCGCGATTGCATTTTGCGTTGCCAGAAAGTGGCAGGCGGTCTGCCAAATTTTCTTTTGCTTGAGGGCGTTCACGCGGGCGGCCGGATTCCCTTCCTGGTTGTTCCAGACGGACTTGACTTCGACGAATACGAGAGTTCCGTTATCGCGGGCGACAATGTCGAGTTCTCCGCCGTGGTAAGCGTAATTGCGGGAGACGATTTCATAGCCTTCGCGCATCAAGAACGCGACGGCCTGCGTCTCGATAAAATTTCCCTTTGACTTATTTTGTGATTTTTTAGAAATCATGTGCTCCCCTTTTAATTGCTATTTCAGGACTTTACTGGATCCTTCTGCCCTGTGGGCTTCAGGATGACACTGTTGGTTTTCATTACGTCATTCTGAGGGCGAAGCCCGAAGAGTTGGGGCTTTAGCCCAATCCAATAAAATCTTGTTTCATAACTCAAGACTTTACTGGATCCTTCTGCCCTGTGGGCTTCAGGATGACAAGTGTAATACTAGAAATAACTGGACCCTTCACTTCGTTCAGGGTGACGGTGATGCTACTTCACTTCCATCCCAAGGAGGCGAATCTCGGAGATGGCGTAGTCGTCGTTGTCGGCTTCGTACACGTCTTCGAGATAGAATCTGAGTTCTGTCGTTTCTACAGCCTGGATGTTCGGGTACTGCATGCCCCTGATATTCTCAAGCTTAACGCGCTGCTTGAACCCGTCCTTCGTCTCGATGGTAAGCGTGTGCGGCTTCTTGAAAATGCGGAAGCGGTCGCCGAAAGCGTCGTTGACGGACTTCTGGTAGCCGATTGCGATACCGATGTTCGTGATGAGCGTATTCTGGTCGAAGTACATGGCGAGTACTGGATTTAGTGGCTTGAGCGGCATCTTGTTGAGCCAAGCGGTGGTCAGGTCGCCGTCGGTCAAGTTCGAAAGCGGGTAGCCCTTCGACATTTCGGGTTCGATGGCTCTCGTTTCGTAATTCGCGATGACCTCGCTCCATTCAACTTCGTGCAGCATGTTCTGCGGCTTGTGCGTGAACATGAGGAGCATGAGCAAAATCACGATGAGCGGGAACAGCACCGAGAACGCCACGATTATGAGCTTGTGCGGAGTCATGTTGCTGCCGAATCGCTTGGCGGCTTCTGCAATCGAGGGCACGTTGCGGTGGCTGCCGGTCTTGCGACCGAGACTTGAATTCTGGTGCGGCGTGTCGCGCTGCGGGAATACCTGATCGCATTCGTCCAAGAATTCCTGCATGTCGTGGAAGCGCTCGTTCAGCTTTTTCTTGAGGCACTTGAGGATAAGCGCCGAAAGTCCATCCGGGATATCTTCGCGGAAAAGCTCCGGAGCCGGAGGCGGTTCCTGCACATGCTTGAGCGCAATTTCTACAGGGCGGCTGCCTTCGAACGGCAAACGCCCGCAAGTCATTTCGTAAAGGATCACGCCCATGCTGTAAATGTCGGACTGGAGCGTAACCTCGTCACCGTGGCACTGCTCGGGCGACATGTATTCGGGGGTCCCCATCGTCATGCCGGTGCGGGTGAGGCGTTCCTTTTCCATCTCCTGGATGTACGAAATGCCAAAGTCCATGATGTAGACGCGGTTGTCGCGCGTGAGCATGATGTTCGAGGGCTTCACGTCACGGTGGACGATGCCCTTGCTGTGCGCGTAAAGGAGGCCGCGTGCAATCTGCTTGATGATGACTTCGATGGCTTCAAACGAGAGCTTGCTCTTGTTCTGCAAAATTTCGGCAAGCGAAATACCTTGCACGTAAGTCATCGCGATAAAGAGCTGCTTGTCCTGCTGGCCAAAGTCGAACACGTGAACGATGTTCTGGTGGTCGAGTTCCTTCATGGCTTGCGCTTCGAGATAAAAGCGCTTGATGGCCTCTTCATCGGAGGTCGAGTCGAGAATCTTGAAGGCGACTTCGCGCTTCAGCTTTTTATCGAGGGCCTTGTAGACGTAGCCCATTCCGCCTTTGCCGAGCGTTCCCAATAGTTCATAGTTTTCGTTAAAGGGGTACGGAAAAGTTTGCGGTTGTTCTGGACGTATCATCTTGGCTTCTTTAATTTGTGTAGTAAAATTGCAGTAACAATATAGAAACTAAGTGCGATGGCGATGGCGAAAATCGTGTTGAAAATGTCGTCTTTTCGTTCCAGCAAAATGTTGAGGAGTGAAGCTTGATTGTAGCGCGACCAGATGATGCTGGAGAGGGCGCGGCCAATGGGCTGCATTTGGTCGAGCGGCACGAGGGCGCCTGCGAGCGCGACTTGCGGGATGATGAGCAGCGGCAAGAAGGCGTTTGCCTGGCTCGTATTTTTGGAAAGTGTACTTGTGAATAGCCCGATGGTGGTTGCGGGGATGGCGATGCAGGCGAAAACGCAGGCGATAAGCGCAATTGGGGGGTGGGGGGTAATGCGACTACTGATAAACGCATAGACAATGGCTGTCTGCATCATCGTGAAAATGATGGGGAGTGTGCATTTGGCTGTAAGCGTCGAGAGTGCGGAAACGCCTCGGCGGAACTTGTCGCGGAGAATGTCTTTCTCCTGTACGATTTCACGGATGGAAAGCGAAAGCGCAAACCAGTTCGCACAAAGGATAATCGCAAAGGCTACGGTCCAGAGCGAACTTTGGTTAGAGAAAATCTGCGAGAGCAAAAATCCGATAATCGCGGGCTGCACAAAAAGCGCAGCAATGCGGCCCTTGTCGCGGAACCACTGCTTCAAGGTGATGCGCACGGTGTAGGCAAAATTGCGGGGGAGCCTGGTACGTTCAAAGTAATATTTGGATGCTTTCTTTTTGACGCTGTTCGGGCTTTCGATTGCTTTAGATGCTGCTCGAAATTCTGTTCGAGATGCGCACCACTCGGCTGATTTGCTTTGCGTGATGCTCGTGAGGAGTGCTTGCGGGTCGTTCGTGTTGAAGTGCGTGTAGGCCGCCTGAACGGTCCCGAAGAACGCTTCTTCGCCCTGGTGCAGTACGAGAATTTTATTTGCAATCTGCAAAGCTTCGTAGCTGTGCGTTGTGAGGATGATTGTATGGCCGAGGAACGCTAGCTGTTTGAGGTGCGTACAAAGGATTCTCGAATTGTACGGGTCAAGACCCGAGAGCGGTTCGTCGAGAATCACGAGTCCCGGATTGCCCATGAGTTCTCGTGCGAGCGCGACGCGGCGCATTTCGCCGCCGCTGAGCGTCTTCACGAGGTTATGCTTGCGTCCGCTCAGCCCGAAAAGTTCGCAGAACTTTTCGAGTCGCGCCAGTGCATCTTGCTTGAAGTTCTGAACGTCCATCGACGAACGCGCACCGTCGAGAATGGTTTCTTCGACGGTCAGCTCCGGGCGGAGCGGCGGGTCTTGCGGCAGAATCGCGATGCGCCTGCGAATCTCGTTTTTGCGGTAATCGACACCGCCGATGTGCACTATGCTCTGCTTGTCGCAACTGTTGATGCCTTGAATCATCTTTAAAAGCGAAGACTTGCCTTGTCCGGAACGCCCAATAATCGCAAGAATCTCGCCGGCGGGAAGTTCGAAATCAATCCCCTTTAATAATTGCTTTTTGCCTGCGAAAACATTCACGTTTTGCGCGAAAACATCAAAGCCCGAATTTTGCGATTCAATCAATAAATCATTATTGCGGAACCCGACTACGGCCGATTCAAAACGGCTCGCGTCACCGTTTGCAATTGCAATCGTTCGCGTACGTTTGCCGCTCTCGTCTACAATCGCTTTTGCGAACTTGATCTCGGCACTTCCAGAACTGCGTGCATCTCGGCTCGCAATCCCGCGGCATTTCGCTTTCCCGATTCCGGGTATTTCAATTTCTCTCCATTCCGTCGAGAGCGTTACGGTCTGCATATCGCTTTCCGCTTCACGCTCCATGATCAAGAGCGTCAAATCCGCGCCACGGAGCGTCGCCCGCAACTGCCTCGGCCCAATGTGAATCACGTCGCCGTCGCTAATTGCTGCGGTCGTCACGTCCTTCCCGTTCAGCATCGTGATGCTGTTCTGGGTCAAGCTTTGCAAGATCCATTTGCCGTCCGTAAAATTCAGAACCGCGTGATACCTCGAAACCATCAGGTTATCGAATTGCAAAACGTTATCCGATTTGCGCCCGATGGTAAACGGCTTTGACGGGTCTGGATTGACGAGGCGGAATGGGAACATCGCAATTCCTTATTACGAGAGTTCCTTCACGAACGCTTCAAAGCGGTCGCAAGCTTTTGCGAGATTTTCGTCGCTTGCCGCATACGAGAATCGGACGCAGGTGTCGTCGCCAAAGGCGGCGCCAGGCACAATCGCAAGGCCCTTGCTTTCCAAAAGTGCGCTGCAAAAATCAATCGAGCCTGCAATTACCTTGCCGTCCGGAGTCTTTTTGCCGTAGTAATCGCTCACCGGAGCAAACAGGTAGAATGCACCCTCGGGTGCGCGCGGCTTGGTTTTCAAGAACGAAGTGCGTTCAAGCATGTAGGCTCTGCGCTTGCGGAATGCGGCCTGCATGGCGTGAACATTGCTTTTGTCCATGTTGAGTGCACCGAGGGCGGCGTACTGTGCGACGTTGCTCGGGTGGTGTGTGGCCTGTCCCTGAATCTTGCCGATAATCTTTGCAATCGGAGCGGGGGCGGCATCGTAACCGATTCTCCAGCCGGTCATGCAATGCGATTTCGAAAAACCGTTGATTACGATTGTGCGTTCGGCCATTCCGGGGAATACCGCTGCACTTGTAAATTCCGTATCGTAGACAAAGTATTCATAAACTTCGTCTGAGATGCAGTAGATGTCCTGCGCGACAATTTCCTTTGCTAACGCTTCAAGTTCGCTCTTGCTGTAAACGGCGCCAGTCGGGTTGCACGGATTGTTCAGGAGAATCGCCTTTGTGCGCGGTGTACATGCCTTGCGCAAGTCATCCGCGTTGATCTTGAAATTCTTTTCAATGCCCGCTTCAACAAAAACGGGTGTGCCGCCGAGCCACTTCACAAGTTCCGGATACGTGACCCAGTACGGGGCCGGGATGATCACTTCGTCGCTTGGGTTGATGAGGGCGGCGAGCGCGTTGAACACGGCATGCTTTGCACCGCTTGTCATGATGATTTGCGATGCATCGTAATGGAGGCCGTTTTCTTCTTCCAATTTTTTGGCGACTGCCTTGCGCACGTCGAGAATCCCGACGGGTGCGGTGTAGCGTGTCTTGCCTGCGCGGATAGCTTCGATAGCTGCATCTTGAATGGGGGTTGGCGTTCCAAAATCAGGTTCGCCTGCGCCGAGACTCACGACGTCCTTGCCGTCTGCGATCATCTGTTTTGCCATCGTGTCGATGGCGACGGTGAGCGATGCTGCAATGTTTTGCGTTCTATCGGAAAGCGATTTCATTTGTGGGCTTCCTTTTTCCTTTGTTTTCTCAGGCGGTATTGGTCGAGAGAGCCTGCGATGAGGGGGAAGATGGTGAACTGGGCGATGAATATGCAGATAAGCCCTGTCAACGAAACATAACCCATGCTGCGTAGTCCCGGATGGGATGAAATGAGCATGCCGTATGTACCGATGAAGGCCGCCATCTGCGAAAGAAAGATTGTAAAGAATTTATCCCTTAAAATAGTAAGCGCCGTTCCATTTTGTTTTTCGTAATATGCCGTGAAAAACTGGAGCGAACCGTCAACGCTTGCGCCAATGAGAATCGGGAAAATGAGGGCGCTGTACGCCGAAATCTTGACATCAAAGAAGTTGAGCGCCGCAATGAACCAGCATGCCGCAAAAACTGAGGGGAGGGCCGTGAACAAGGCGCGGCTTAAACGGTTGTAGTAAACGAGCATGAACAGGAAGACCAGAACGCCTCCGATTTGCAACGGCCTTCGGATGTTGTTCGTGATGCGGTCGAGGAATATGGCGCGCGTGATGGGGCTGCCTGCAATTTGGTATGTTCCGTTGTCGATTCCTTCAATCTGGTGGAGTTCCTTGTACAGCTTGGTGCACTCGCTGCCGTAGTTCTCCTGGATATTGCTAAAGATGAATGCAAACCTTCCTTGCTTGCCGTGCTTGTCGCGGAATTTTTTGGCAATGTACTCGGGCGGCTCGAAGTCGTCTGTTTCGTCGAATTCTAGCGCCTGTTCTACTTTTTCGAGATTTTCCAGCTCGCTTTTCGAAAGCGCTGCGCGAAATTCCTTTGTGATCAAGTTGTGCAGCTGGCGGAGCTTTTCCATTTTTTTCTGCTGCAAGTTGGGGGAGAACTGCGCAAGCGTAAACAGGGAATTGACGGTCGAAAGTTCTCCGTCGTTCTTGAGCTTGGTAAATTGCTCCAGCAGGTTCTCGCTTTCTGCGCTTTCTGGAATCATCACGATTATGGGAGTCTTGTTCATGAATCCCGTTTGCGCAATCAGCGAGTCGATGGTTGCATTTTTGTAGTTGATTTCTGTTGCCGAAAAGTCGTTGCGGATGTGAACTTTCGTTCCTCCGAAGTAAAGCCCCACAAGGCTTGCGACAATGATAATCGAGAAGATAATCCAGTTCACCTGGTTTGAAAGCATGTAGATTCGGTGCTTGCGGTGGATCAGGGCATGCGTTACCGTGAACGGCTTTTTTCGTTGGGTCACCTGCAAAAGTGCGGTTGAGAAAAGGAGCGTCATTGCCCAGTTCAGGATGCAGCCTGTAGATCCGAGAACGCCTAATTCCTGGAGGCCTGGTAACGGAATCAGGATGAGGCTTGCAAACAATGTGGCAAATGTAACGCTGGATGCGGCTGTCGAAGGGCCGATGCCGAGTAGGGCGCTTTCGATGCTGAGCTGCGGACTGAGTTTCTGTTCGCGTTCCAGGAAGTATCGGTTGAGGACGTGGTTGATAATTTGCAGCGCCTGTCCGGGGAGTACAATTGCAAGCAAGAGCGTAAACAGGTTGATGCGCCCGTAGAACATGTAGGAGCATGCCATCGTCGTGAAAATCGGTGTCGCGATAGGCAATGCCGAAATGAGGATCAGCTGCGGTTGCTTGTAAAAATTGAGGATGAGAAGCACGAGAATGAGAACGGTCGTTACGATGCCGACCATTTTCGCTTCGGGCAGGAGCCGCTTGCCGGTCTGGATGGATTCGTAGACTTTCCCGGCGTAGTGTATGTGCAAGTCGCTTGGCTTTTCTTGTTTTTGAAGCGCTCTTTGTACGGTATAGTATAGCTGCCTATTTGCCTGTAAATCGGAAATCGAGTGTGACGGGTAAATCTCGATAATGCGGATCGTGCCTGTTTTGTTGGAATGGCTCACGGAGAGCTTGTCGAAATATTTCTTTTCGAGATCGCTCAGTAGCTGTGCGCGCTGTTCTGCCGTTGTCTGCGTAATCGAATCAATCACGCTTCTTAAGTCGATGTACAGCGGATTGCTCTTTAATATGTAGTCGCGCTTGAGTTTCTCTATGCGGTGAACCATGATTTCGATATCGCTTTCGCTTGCGTAGAGAAACTTGTTCTTTCTGTAAAAGTCGATATCGGTTTCAAAATCTGCAAAATGGACGGATGGATCCTTCTGCATTTGCTCTGCGAGATTCTTGGCAATGCGGTAGTTTGCGCTTGAATCCTCGGACTGGAGTATGACAATGAGGCTGCCAAGTCCTCCGAATTCATCTTCGATTTTTTTGACATTGCTCGGTTCGCGAGCGCTGGTGATTGTGTCCTGTAGCTGTAAATCCCATCGCAAGTGCATGATGGGGTAAATGCTCAACACTCCTATCGCCAAAAAGACAGTAAGGACTATTTTGGGATAGATCGCTATTTTTTTAATAATTTTGGCAAATAGAGAAAACATTACTCTCAATATAACTATATATTAAGATAAAAATGGATCGACTTGTAACATTATTGGTGCTTGTGGGTGTGCTGTGTTTGACGGCGCACGCGGAGGAGTCGCGCGATGCCGTGCAGGACTCCTCTTCTGGTTCCATGTCGTTTACCGAGATCCTTTCATGGCCGTTTATCCATGTGGTCCAGCCGTTCTTTGGTTCGCTGGTTTACCCGATCTCGGCTCCGTTACAATATGCAATCGATAATGGCGTTGTAGACAAGGCCGTGGAGCTGATTACGTTTGGCTCCAACAAGAATATCCTCATTTATCCGGTCCTGAACCTGAAACCGGGGAGTTCCACGATGCTTGGCGTTTGCTACCGGCATAGGAATGTTTTTATTGAAGGGGACTACGGAGTCTTTGAAGGCCATTATTTTGCAAATAGCGATGTCGAAGTTAAGCTGCGATATTCAAAGCAGGGACTTTGGAACAAGAAAATGTACGGTTCCGTGAATGTCAACCTGGATATGAACCGCGATGATTTCTTTGTAATTCCAGGGACAAAGAGCCTGTTCCATCAGTCCGATACGTTGCTTACGATTGGGGCTAAGCTTGGGTTCCCGATTACAGAATCGAGAAACTTGAACTTGAGCTTTGGTTCTGATTTTGATTATCACCTTGCGAATTTTACGGACTTAAAGGATTCTGTGCTGGATGATGCGAAGTACTCGATTGCAGATCGAGGCTTGTACCAGAATCATTTTGAAATTCCTTTATATGCAAATATCGTTTTTGATAACTTGGATTTTCCGTATGCGCCGTCGAGAGGCCAGCGTATAAGCTTGAAGGCTTCGTATGTGTTTACTAGCGATTATGGGGGAATTTCCGAGGAAAACCTGGCCCAGGCGGGGCTGAAACGATCCGAAGCATTGAAAGATGGCGGCAAGAATCACGATTATATAAGCCTTGATGCGTTTTACCAGATCTACTTCTTTATTGGCCGTGCCGACAAGTATGTGCTTTCCGCAAAAGAAGGCCGCAAGACGAGAAAGTTCTATACGGACTTCTCGTGGAACGAAGTCTTGCGCGTGTGGCGCCCGGAAAATTTGGTGGAGACGCTTTTTGAACATCGCGTACTCGCGTTCCAGCTGCGTTTCATGGGAATGTGGGAGGTCGAGAAGGGAGGCGCTCCGTATTCGGCCTTTCATTTGCTGGATGCCCGCTATCCGCTGCGCGGGTTCGCTGATTCTTGGGCGAGTCCCTTTATTCTTGGATTTTCGGCGGAATACCGCTGGCCGATCGACCGTCTAGTGGATGGCGTTGTTTTTGATGAATATGCCATCATTAGCGATAAGATCAACCATTGGTCCAAAAAGAACCTCTATAATTCATGGGGCTTTGGTGTGCGTGTCCGTAAACCGGATATGTTCCTGTTCCGTATGCAGTTTGCGTTCCACGGGCTGCATGGCATCAACCTTGTGTTGACTATTGCACCGGAATTCAGGTAATTTTTTACAGTGGCAGCTCCGTCTGCTCGTTGATCAGCGTCTTGGGAATAGGCTTATGCAACATCCTGTAGGCGTTGTGCGTCGCGACGCGACCGCGTGGCGTACGGGAAATAAGCCCCTTCTGTAGCAGGTACGGCTCGTAGACTTCTTCGAGCGTGTCCGGCTCTTCGCCCATGGCGGCACTGATTGTCCCGAGACCGACCGGGCCTCCGTTGAATTTGTCAATCATCATCGCGAGAATCTTGCGGTCGGTCGGGTCAAGCCCTTCGCTATCGATGCCAAGCATTTCGAGCGTCTTGAGCGCCGCGCGTTCGTCGATGACTCCTGTACCGCGAACCTGCGCTACGTCTCGGCAGCGCCTGAGGACTCGGTTTGCTACACGGGGCGTTCCGCGGCAGCGGCCGCCGAGAATCTTGGCTGCTTCTTCAGAAAGATCGACGCCTAGAATGCGGGCGCTTCTCATGAGAATCTTGACGATGTCTTTTTCGTTGTACAGTTCCAGTCGGTATTGCAGGCCAAAGCGGTCGCGGAGCGGCCCTGTCAAAAGCCCGCTGCGCGTTGTGGCGCCCACGAGTGTAAAGTGCTTGAGCGGGAGGTTCACGCTCCTTGCCGCAGGGCCGGAATCGAGCATGATGTCGAGCCTGAAATCTTCCATGGCGGGGTAGAGGTATTCCTCGACCACGCGATTCAGGCGGTGGATCTCGTCGATGAACAGAATGTCGTTCTCTTGCAGGCTCGTCAGCAGCCCGGCAAGGTCACTTGCTTTTTCGAGAACCGGGCCGCTCGTGATGTGGATGTTCACGCCCATTTCCTTGGCGATGATGCTTGAAAGCGTCGTTTTGCCAAGTCCCGGAGGGCCTGCGAACAGGCAATGGTCCAGCGCATCACCGCGCTGTTTTGCGGCTTCGATGGCGATAGAAAGGCTTTCCTTGATGTCGTCCTGGCCTGTAAATTCGCTAAGGCTAGGCGGGCGCAAGTTGCGGTCGGAATCGCCTTCGTCAAAAGAGCATTTCTGCGGGGAAATTATACGCTGGTCTTCCATATTCTAGTTCTTGGTCAATAGTCAGTAGTCAGTGGTCAGTAGCCAATAGTTATTGTCTTAGGGGCTTGTCATGCCCGCCGTTTGTCACCCCGGATTTATTCCGGGGGGCATCTCCTTTTACAAATATTTTAACGCCTCCGGGATAAGTGCAGCGGCATCAACGCCATCTCCGAGAACTTCAACGGCTTTCACAACCGCTTTTTCTGCCATCGGGTCCTTGACTCCGAGCGTGTGCAGTGCTAAGACCGCTTCAAGCTTTGCGCCCGTCAAAGCGCCGACGCTTGTAATCCCGCTACCCTCGACATCGCCGAGGGATTGCAACATGTTAGACGCCTTTTCCTTGAGCGTGAGCGTCATCTGCTCGCAGGTCTTTTTGCCGAGACCCTTGATTTTCCCAAGAGCCGCCTTGTTGTCGCTTGCAATCATGTTCAGAAGGTCTGCTGGAGTGCTGCCACTCAGAATCCGCTGGGCAAGCTTTGGGCCGACTCCGTTCACATCCAGAAGCATGAGAAAGAGGTTCTTTTCGGTCGTGTCAGCAAATCCAAACAGCGTCATGGAATCTTCTCGCACCACGAGATTCGTGTGCAGGGTGATTTCGGCCCCTTCTTCGGGCAGCTTGCCTGCTGTAAATGCAGAAATGTTGACGCCGTAACCGACTCCGGCACATTCCACAACGACAAATGTGGGCGTTTTCTGTACCAGGATGCCGCGAATTCGTTCGATCATAGAAACTCCAAAAACTTATGCTCTTTTGTGCTACTGCTCAAATATACAGCTTTTTGATAGCTCTGTCAAGCCTTTTTGGACGGCTGCGTCATTATTTAGCAACTATAATAACTCATTACACCTTATATTCTGCAGTAGCTTCCATCAGTTTGTCAAAATCACTTTTGTAGGTGGCATCGCGAATCACGCGGAACTTTTCGAATTCATTTTCGGCAAAAGCTTTGGCTATTTCATGTGTGACTTTGCCTTTGTCTTGTAGAACATCTTCTTCGTTGAATTGCAAGAATGCATTGAGTTTTTGCACCCAGTCTTTCATATACATGACTTGACCTCGTTTAGCCTGACGTTCCGCGTAGTCCAAGTACATGGTGACGATTTCATTCAAACTTTTGATTTCATCTTGCGACAGATAATTTTTGGCGATGGAAACATCAGGTTTGCGGATATCTCCGTTTGGGGCATTTTTCCAGGTTGTGAGTCCCATATTTAATTTTTTGCTATTCGCACGAGAATAGATTATTTCTGCAGCGGTTTGATGTGTTACTGCATAATGCAATTTGTTTTGGACTGTAGCGAAAAAATCCTGCGTAATCTGGCTATCAAAGCTGTAGTCGGCGCTACATTTTGCGTAGATGTCCGTTATCTTCTGGTAAAAACGGCGCTCACTTGCGCGGATTTCACGAATGCGTTCCAGTTGTTCTTCGAAATAATCTTTGCCGAAGAAATTCTGCGGGTCTTTCAGGCGTTCGTCATTCATGACGAAACCTTTAACAATATATTCCTTTAGGACTTTTGTCGCCCAAATGCGGAACATTGTCGCTTTTTTGGAATTGATGCGGTAACCGACTGCAATGATGGCATCGAGATTGTAGATGTTTGTGTGCTTGGTTTGTTCTTTGCCAGCAATAGCGCCATGCGGAGTGGTTGTTTCCATTTTGGAAACGACCACTTTTTCATCAAGTTCTCCACTTTCAAAGATGTTCTTCAAATGTTTTGATATTGCCGCTTTTTGAACATCAAAAAGCTCGGCCATTTTAGCCTGTGTAAGCCAAAGATTTTCGTTGAGCAATAAAATTTCAACTTTGACTTCTTCGTTATCAGTCTTGTACAGCAAAATTTCTTTCATATATACAAATGTACACTAAAGAAGAGCCTCTGTCAAGTACCTGCCAAAAAACAGTAAACCCGCTAGCAAGCTTCTGCCAGCGGGTTCTTTGCAATTACTTGAACAGCTCGTTACTGCACGTCCACGTCGACTTTATACATCGGCTTGTCCTTGTAGTTGCGGAGCGATTCTCTCGGAGCCGTGATGACTTTCAGGTTCTTCTTGGTGACGCCCGGCTGTGCGCGCAGAACCTTGAGAAGGTCGGCGTTGCGCTGGGCTGCCATCTTGGGGAGAACCTTCATCATGTAATTCTTGTCGATTTCAGCCGAGTGTTCCTTGACGTAAGCCTTGAATTCCTTTTCGCTTTCGTCCATTTCGTCAATGGCTCTGTGGTCGAGTTCGTTCAATTCCGTCTTGTTGTTCTTTTGTTTGTAGTAGTCAATCTTGAGCTGCTTGACCTTGTATTCCTTGGCCGTCCTTCTCGGATTGTAGTACTGCGTGAAGGTCAGCATGAGGTTTGGATCCTTCTGGATCATTTCGGTCATCTTGATGGCCTTGGCGTACTGTTCGCTAGTGAATGTCTCGGTGTTTGCGTCAATAACCACTTCGTTGTTCTTGCCGAGGTCGAAACCGAGCGCGTTGGCGCCTGCCATGGCCAGGTTCCCGACGAGTCTGAACGGAGAAACGGCGACCTTGACGAGCAGGTTCAAGACGGTTTTCCAGATGATCTTTCCGTAAGAGAATTCTGGGTCGTCGAGATTTCCCTTGACCGGAACGTCGAACTGGATCTTGTCATCCTTGTCCTTCAAGATGTAGAGACCTATCTTCATCGGAACGGTGTATTCCGGGTCGATGTCGTCTACCTTGTTTCCGACGGTGATATTGTAAATGTCAATGGTATTTTTGCTATCGAGGTTGCGGTCTACAATCTTGTTTTCGCTTGCAAAGGCGAGTGTGCCTGCCTTGATGGGGTAGGCCGTGTAGTGCAACGAATAGTTCGAGAAATGCTTGAGCACGAGATTTTTTACGCTGATGTAGATGTCCATCGTATTGAGGTTGCTGAGGGCGCCGTGGTACTTGAGCGAGAGGCTTCCGCCTTCGGGGAATGATGCCGTGACATTCACGTTGCAAGGCGTATCGTAGTTGATATTCTGGCCGGTGACGGTAATGGCGGTTACCTTGTAATTGAACGGACGGATGATGGTGTGGTCGGTGGCTGTAACGTATGTGTTCTTGACAAGAAGCTTGTTGATCCTTGCCTTGAGCTTCTTTGCTGGAGCAGGCTTTGCCGTAGAGTCTGCTGCGGCTACGCTTGACGAATCTGTTGCAGCGGCTTCAGCCTTGGGTTCTTCTTTCGGTTCTTCCTTCGATTTTGTCTCGGTGACGTTCGTTGTATCGATGTCCTGTCCTTTGTTCTTCGGATCGAGGAGAATGTCGAAATTCGTCTTGCCGTTCTTGTACAAGTCGATATGCGCGAACGCTGCATCCACGATGACGGAATCGATGAGGTATTCGTTGTCGGTCAGGTTTGCTTTACCGATGCCGACGGTTACGTTCTCGGCGCCGAGCTTGTGGCCGCTGTTTTCGGTGAGGTCGATATTGTCGAGCGAAACTTTACCCTTGACATTCGAAGAGAGGATGCTGTTGATGTTTCCGCTGATGGTGAGGTTTGCAGAAAGGTATCCTGCGAAATCCTTGTAGTTGATGAAGTCGTTGAGGTAAGGCTTGATGCAGGCCAGTGCGAAGCGGTGCAGATTCAGGTAGATGTTGAAATCGTATGTTGCCATATTGGCATCGACTTTCACGGAAAGGTCGCCACCGTCAGCAAATCTCAGACTGACATCGACGCCAGTCGCGTTGTCTTCCAGGTATATTGCTGGGATGTTGATCGAGAAATCCTTGATGTGGAACTTGGAACCGACTTTTGTGTCCTGATAAATAATGTTGCCTTTTTCAAAGACGATATTGCGGAGGCTCAGCTTGACGGGGAGGCCGGCTGCGATTTCGGCTGCGCTCTTGTTGCTGTTGTCCTCGGCTTTTTTCTCATCGGGGTGCTCGGCATAGTAGATGCTGTCTTGCCTTGCGAGGTGTTCCAGGATGTCTGTGAAATTGAATCGCTCGCCGTGCTGCTTGACGCGGACATAAAGCGCTTTCATGTAGATATCGCTAATGTCTAGCGTTTTTGTGAAGAGCTTGAGCGGGTTTATGTTCATGCTGAACTTTTCGAACGCGACAAAGGGCGTCTTGTCGTCGGCTTCCATGACCGCGAGCGTATCGACGTCCAGGACGTAGGTGAACGGGTTTAGGCTAATGTCCTTGATCGTAATACTTCGGCCGATCATTTCCTTGGAGTGCTCTTCGATGTAGCTGCGGGCGATCTTGGGCGCCACGAGGAGGGCGATGAAGTAGAGGAGGATCAGTGATCCTAGGACGATGAGGGTAATTTTGACTGGCTTTTTCATAGTATAAAATCTAAATATAAAAGTGAGAAAAGTGTAATAAAAGAAATCAAAACAGATAAGCTATTTTGGCATTTTGTTTGATGTAAAACAAGTTTTACTTTTACATTTTTTGTCTGTTCCCTGAAGTAAACATAAGGAAGTCTGATTTCTTGTCCGCACTTGCCTTAAAAAAGTTATTCTTAGGGTATGAGCGCCAAAATCCATTACTGCCATGTCGGGTACGTCCCAGCTGAATCAAAAACTTTTCTGATTGCCTTTTCTGAAGGCGACGTATTGACCGTTGGTAAATCAGCCGTATCGGTTCGGTTTAAAATATTGGATTTTGAATCGCACGTGGTCTACGAGGGCCTTGCCGAAAAAATTGGTACGCCCGAATATACGGGTGAACTTTTGTACAAAGGCGATTTTTCGCCGGTGAAAAATCCAGGGCGATACAGGATTGCCTTGGATGATTTTAATTCGGAATCGCATTTGTTTGAAATCTCGGACGAGTGGCTCAAACGCGAAGTCAAGGCGAACATCAAGTCGTTCTATTATCAGCGGAGCGGTGTTGAACTGCCTGCGAAATATGCTGGCGCATGGAATCGCCCGGCTGCGCATTTGGATGATGCGCTTGAGTTTCATCCGACGATGAACCGTCCTGGCGTCTGGAACGCGCATGGCGGTTGGTACGATGCCGGCGATTACGGCAAGTACATTGTGAATGGCGGCGTAAGTGTTGCAACCTTGATGCTTGCCTGCGAATTGCGTAAGGATTCTTGTTTTGTTGGTGGCGCCTCGTTTAAGGAATCGTTTGAACAGCCGGTGAGCTTGCTTGACGAAGTCCGCTTTGAACTGGAATTTTTCTTGCGTATGCAAGATGACGATGGCGGCGTTTTCTTCAAGGTGACTCCTTACCGCTGGGACGGCTTTGTTTCGCCGTCGGAATCGGATAAATCGCAGAAGCGCTACATTCTTGGCAAGTCAACGTCTTCCGCGCTCAACTTTGCGGGCGCCTTGGCGCAGGCGCATCATGTTTATGCGGATGTCGATAGTGAATTTGCAGAGAAGTGCTTGTTTGCAAGCATTCGCGCTTACCTGTGGGCCGAAAAAAATCCTGAAGTCGAATGGCCTCACAATACCGAAGGCAGTGGCGGTTATGGCGACCCTGATCTGGGCGATGACTTTTTCTGGGCGCGCGCGATGCTGTACCGGGAACTGAAGAATGTTGAAAGCATAGCCGATATTGGAGTCGCGGGCTTGCTGGAACGATTGGAATTCCAAATCCCTGTTGATATGGATTTGTACTTGCCGACGTACGGGATGCAGTGGCGCTCGACGCAGAACTTGGCTTGGTATGCTCTTGCGACCATGGACTGCAAGTGGCGAGACCGTGCGCGGATGGCTTTTAAATATACCGCTGACGAAATCTTGCATTTGCAAAATGAAGATCCTTATCGCCTTTCGATCCGCAAATTTATTTGGGGGAGCAATGGCGATATTGCAAACCATGCGCTTACTTTGTATTTAGCGTATGAATGGTTTCACGATTCGAAGTACCGCAATGCCGTAATGGAGCAGATTGAATTTGTTTACGGCAAGAATCCTGTAGATGTGTGCTTTGTAACGGGTTCTGCATGGAGTTCTCCGAAGTTCCCGCATCACCGCATTAGCCATTCCGATGGTGTCGATGAACCTGTGCCGGGGCTTGTCGTGGGCGGCATTAACGAGGATCGCCAGGACATGCACAGAAATCCGCATTACTTGGGCGAGGCCCGCGGCCTGTCGTATGCAGATGAACAGAGTTCTTTTGCAAGTAACGAAGTCGCGATTAACTGGAGCGCTCCATTGACCGCAGCACTGTTGCTGCTCAGCGCTTGAGTGAAATGCGCCGTTTCACCGTCTCCTGAAGCCGCTTCTCCGTCATCCTGAAGCCCGTAGGGCTGAAGGATCCAGTTAAGTCTCGTCATCCTCCGTTAGGAGGATCCATTATTTCTTGCCTGGCTTTGCTTTTTCCTGCGTCTTGCTCGAATCTTTCACAGCCGCTGCGACGGAATCCTTGAGAATTTCCTTTTCAGATTCAGCCTTTATCTTTTCTTCGATCTTGGGAAGAATCTTTTGCAAGTTTACTTTGGGCCGCATTTCTTTTTTGTATTCTGCGTAAGAACGGATGGGCTTGTAGTAAGAAGAATCTGCAACGCTTAGTGTGTCGATATTGAAAAGGTCAATGTACGATGCAAACAAAGCCGCCCAGCTGCGGAGCCAGTCCTTGCGCGATTCTCGGTTGTTGTACCAGCATGCAGGGTCGTATGTGATGTGGTGGATATTTTTTGTGAGGTAAACAGGGCTGTTCCCGGAAAGCTTTTGGAAAATTCTTTTGACGCGGTACGTTGAAGTTGCGCCCGTTAGCAAAAGGACCGTATCGATGTTTCGGCTCTTTAGCCATGGGATAAGCGTATAGGCTTCGGCGATTGTGGACGGATCGTTGTGCGGAACGAGATAAATGGCTTTTTCGTCGAATGCGCCGAGCTTCATGAAGTCTTCGGCGTAAAATTCGGAATTGCTGCGATCGCGGTAGGCGCGGCGTCCGAGAATGAGTACGGAATCTGCAATCCCTTCTTTTAAAAGGTTGGCGGCGTAGTCGCTGCGTTCCAGGTCGGGCGTTTGTCCATCGAGTACGGCAACCCATTTTACATGTTCGAAATCGTCATCTTCGACAAGCCAGAGTCCGCTTTTTTCAAAAATGACATAAGTCAAAACGGCTATAGCCAGTAAGATCAGCAATGCAAAACCGATGCTGAAGCTTTTTTTCTTATGGTCAATTTTTTCTGATTTTAGAATTTTTGACAAAGTTGTTACCTGCTGAACTTGTACAATGCGGCGTCTTCGCCATCGGAATAGTATTTTTTACGGACGCTGTACAGCTTGAATCCGTGCTTCTCGTAAAAGGCGCGAGCCTTGGCGTTGCCGTCGCGGACTTCCAAAAAGCACTGGTCGCCGCTTTCGGTGAGTTTGTCCAGACCCGCTTTCAGAAGCTCGCTCCCGATGCCCTTGCGCTGTTCAGAAGCGCGTGTGGCGATACTCAACAGTTCGGAATCGGGGCCGAGCAAATGGAAAATCGCATAGCCCAAGAGTGCGCGGCTTGCGTCGCTATTTGAACTGCCGCAGTCATCCTCGCAGACGACGCAGTACGCGTAACTGGCTCGAATCTCGGACAAGAACTGCTTTTCATTCCAATCCTGAAACGCAAGTTCCCGTTGCAATTCGAGAACTTGAGGCAAGTCGTTTTCGGTCATCTCGCGCAGTTTCATTATTGCAATCTCAATACTTTACTGGTTCCTTCGACTTCGGGCTACGCCTTTCGCTCAGGGTGACGCATTATTCCTACTTCCTACTACACCTTCAGCTTCTCGAAGTACGAGGGCTGGATGTAGTTCGCTTCTTGAATGAGCGAAGGCTTCACCGTATCAAAAAGCGGGGTCCACATGTCGAGCTTCTTGTCGGTATCGAGAGTCGTTGCAATTCCCTTGTCCTTGAATACAGTGACGAGCGTTTCGTCTGCAAGTGCGGCTGCATCGACAACGGCGTTCTTCACGGAGCTTGCCTGGAGTCGAGCAACGACATCCGCAGTTTCGATAAAACTCTCTTCGTTGTTCAAGCGCAAGTACCAGAATCCATTGCGCGCGCGAATCACGACGGCAACAGATTCGTCGGGAACTCCGGCAAAGCAGGCTAGTGCTTGCAATGTCGTCACACCATACAAATTGCGCTTGCCGCTAAAGCATAGCCCCTGGCAGAATGCGACGCCCGTGCGCAGTCCGCTGAACGATCCCGGCCCGACAGTCACCATGACGCGCTTCACGTCGTCAAGTGTGGCACCGACCTTAGCCAAGAGATTATC
This sequence comes from Fibrobacter sp., assembly GCF_045112255.1. Taxonomy (GTDB): domain Bacteria; phylum Fibrobacterota; class Fibrobacteria; order Fibrobacterales; family Fibrobacteraceae; genus Fibrobacter. The sequence goes on along the minus strand of NZ_JBGUHR010000015.1, from coordinate 2,430 downwards.
CAAACTTGCGCTCAGGATTTCACCCTTGGCAGACGGATCGACCATTTCTTCGTACACGCCGTCAGCACACAGCGCCATTGCAATACCCTTTCGGGAAGTGTCCACAAAAAGATCGTAGTTCATGACTAACGCTTAATCTCCAAGCTCTTGTCGATGATGAGGTCGATGAGCTGGCTGTAGGTGATGCCAATGCAGGCGGCCTGTTGCGGTAACAGCGATGTCGGGGTCATGCCCGGGAGCGTGTTCGTCTCGATCGCAAAGAGTTCGCCATCCTTCGTGATGCGCACATCCGTGCGGCTGTAGCCTGCACCACCCAAAGCGTAGTGGGCGTTTTTCACAAGTTCCTGTATGCGGGCTGTGAGTTCCGGTGCAAATTCCGCCGGAGTGACTTCCTGGCATTCGCCGTTGTACTTCGCTTCGAAGTCAAAGTATTCGCGGGTCGTCATGCGCATTTCCGTCGGCGGGAGTGGCTTTTCGCCTTCGATGTAGCCGCAGCTCGCTTCGCCACCGGCGATGAACTTTTCGCAGAGCAGACGGTTGGAATCCTTGAACAAGTCCTGGGCAATCTTGCCCGCTTCGTCGATGTTCTTGGCGATGCCGATCCCGATAGAAGAGCCTCCCAGCGGGTCCTTGATCACAAGCGGGAATCCGAGTTCGTCGGCAACGCTTACGAGCGTGTCGCCGGTAAAGTTGTGCTTCCAGATCACGCGGTAAGGCGGAGTCGGGATGCCGTTTGCACGGTAAATTTCCTTGGACTTGATCTTGTCCATGGCGAGAGCAGATGCCAAAAGGCCGCAACCCGTGTACGGGATGTTCCAGTTTTCGAGCATGGCCTGGATGTGGCCGTCTTCACCCCACTTGCCGTGGAGGGCGAGGAATGCGATGTCTGCCGACGGGAGTTCCGAAAGTGCCGGGGATTTCTTCTTGTTCGCTGCCGTGCCTTCGAGGCTATGGAAATAGTTTTCCGAAAAGTTTGCCTTCTGGTACGGAGAAAGTTCACGGGAAGACCAGTGCCAGGTGCCGTCCTTGTCGATGAGCACCGGGTGGATGTTGTACTTTTCCGGATCCATGGCGCGCACAACGCCAGTACCGCTAACGACAGAAACATCATGTTCGGTAGATGGGCCGCCCATCAGAACCAAAACGCGTAAACGGGACATAAAAAACCTCACAAAAATTTTTTTCGTGATTTAATCTAGTAAATTAGTTATTGGTCAATAGTTGTTGGTCAATAGTTATTAGTTGATAGCTGGTAGAAATCGCTATGTTAAAATCCTTAAAAACTACCTGAAATGCTCCCTAAATCTGCAAATAAATTTTTATGAATCTTGCCGAATTGCGGTGACAAAATCTATATTGGAAAAAATAGGTGTTAAAAAGGAGTTCTTATGCGAGTCTTTGTAACGGGTGGAACCGGCTTTATTGGTCATTATGTGGTCAAGGCCCTCTTGGAAAAGGGGCACGAAGTTGTTGTTGCAACGCGCCACCCGAACAAGGTGCCGACATTAAGGGCTAATCCGAATGTGTCGTTTGTCGAAGCCGCTCTGACAGATTTCGAAAAAATGGGCGAGGGCTTGATTGGCTGCGATGCATGCATTCACGTAGCTCTTGGCTGGGGCGATACGCCGAGCGCCATGCTCATGAACGATACCCGTGCAACGATTGCGCTTCTGGAAATGTCCGCCCGTGCAGGCTGTGAAAAGTTCATCATGACGAGCAGCACTTCGGCTATGGGCCGTGTGCGTTCCGAAATGCGCGAAACCACGAGCAACTTGCCGATTGATTTGTACGGCGCCACAAAGGCGGCGGGCGAAGCTTACGTGCTTGGCTTTAGCCACGGCTATGGAAGCCAGTTCCCCGAAGTCAAGATGAAGCGCAATATCATTCGTCCGGGCTACACGTTCGGTAATCCGGCGTTCCCCGATGGCTGTTCGCAGCCGGACCGCCGCTTCTTTGAAATGGCATACGCCGTCAAGGAAAACCGCGATATCAATATCATCAAGAACGACGGTACACAGTTTATCCATGCTTCGCAGCAGGCTGAAATTTATATGAAATTGCTGGAGTCCGACTACAACGAAGAAATCTTCTTGGGTCTCGGCTCTGAATGGATCAGCTGGAAGGAAATCGCGCAGAAGATGATTGCCCTCAAGCCGGGTTGCACATCCAAGATTGTTGAAGCGGACATGGGCTGGGGTGAAGAACCGATGCTCTATGACGTTCAGAAAATCAGGGATTGCTTTGGCCTTGCGTTTGACGCGCACGACCTCCTTGATGACCATATCCGCTGGACTTTCGAAAACGCATAAAAAAACGCCCCTCGGGGCGTTTTTTTTTGTTACTGTCATGCTCGCCAGTCATCCTCGAAGCCTGTCATTCTCGACCGAAGGGAGGGAAACCATAATTTCTCGTATAACCATTGCGTAGGGG
>NZ_JBGUHR010000014.1:0-1910 GCF_045112255.1 Fibrobacter sp. | reverse complement strand
CAAGCCAAAAATCTCGATGAAAACGAAACCGTAATTGGCGGCTATGCTCAATACACGTTCCATTACGACGATTTTTTGATTCTTATGGCGGGTCTTAGGGTTGACGACAGCGATGTTTACGGCACATTTTTGACGCCGCGTTTCCATCTGAAAATCAAACCGTTGGAGGCGTTTTCGATGCGTCTTTCGGCGGGCAAGGGTTACAGGTCGCCACACGCTTTGGCGGAGAACCATTTTTTGCTCTCGTCGGGTCGTCAGATTGAAATCGAAAACCTTGCTCAGGAGAGTGCGTGGAACATCGGATCAAGCCTTTCGTGGAAGATTCCACTCTGCGGCAAACATCTGAAAATCAACACAGAATACTATTACACCACATTCCAATCGCAGGCGTTGGCAGATTACGACATTTCGCCAAGCAAGATTGTCATCAAATCTTCTGACCAACGCTCGTATTCGCATACATTTCAGGCAGATGCGGCGTTTGACGTGTTCAAGGGATTTGAACTTTCGGCGGCTTACAGATTGAACGATGTGAGGGCTTATTCAGGTGGTGAATTGCGGGTTAAACCGTTGACCAACAAGTATAAAGCACTGATTACTGCATCGTACAAAACGCCTTTGGGAATTTGGCAGTTTGACGCCAACCTTCAACTCAATGGCGGCGGCCGTCTGCCCGATTATTTCGACGAAAACGGCGTGTTGGTAAGCAATGCTGAATTTGCTGCGTTCCCTCAACTCAACATTCAGATTACCAAATGGTTCAGGAAGTTTTCAATTTATGTCGGCGGCGAAAACTTGACAGGTTACCGACAGAAAAATCCCATCATTTCGTCAGCAAATCCGTGGGCTGAAACATTTGAGCCGACGTTGGTTTATGCACCCGTGAGTGGCGCGATGTTTTATGTGGGACTGAGGTGCAATTTGTTCAGAGAATAAACGATAAATAAATAAAAAACAATTAATTATGAGAAAGTTAGTAATGTTTTTCGCCATTATGTTTATGGCGTTGACGGTAGCGGGCAAGGACATCAAGACCCTTGTGCTCACCACCAATCCGCAGATGCACTGCGAGAATTGTGAAAACAAAATCAAAAACAACATCCGCTTTGAAAAGGGCGTCAAGTCGATTGAAACCGACATTGCCGCCCAAACTGTGACCATCGTCTATGACGCGGACAAGACCACGGAAGACGCTATCATTCAAGCGTTTGCCAAAATCAACTACACCGCCCGCAAAGTAAATTGCGGCGAGGCTGTGGAGCATAGCCACGATGACGGCGGATGTTGCAAGGAGAAGAAATAATTAATCCTCCAATGCCTGTCGGAAGTCCTCGATCAAATCTTCGGTGTCTTCGATGCCGACCGAAACTCGAATCAGAGTGTCGGAAATGCCGTTTTGCTCGCGGACTTCCTTGGGTACTGAGGCGTGCGTCATAATGGCGGGAATCTCTGCCAAACTCTCTACGCCGCCGAGACTTTCTGCCGTGGAAAAGAGTTTCAACTTGGAGAGAAAATCCTCCGCATCTTGCAGTGTGCCAACGAGTTCAAACGACAATACTCCGCCAAATCCCGACGACTGCGCAGCCGCAATTTCGTGGTGAGGATGGTTCTTCAAGCCCGGATAAAGTACCCGCTTGATTTTTGGCGATTTAGCAAGAAATTCTGCCAAAGCCAAGGCGTTCTTTTGGTGCTGCTCCATACGCACGGCGAGGGTTTTGGCGCCACGGAGTGTCAGGTAACTGTCGAACGGCGAAAGCACCGCGCCCACAGCGTTCTGATTATAAGCGAGTTTCTTGTAAAAAAACTCGTTGTTGAGCACGATTGAGCCGCCAAGCACGTCGCTGTGTCCGCCGATGTATTTTGTGGTGCTGTAAACCACTACGTCGGCTCCGAGCGACAATGGTTTTTGA
>NZ_JBGUHR010000013.1:0-4822 GCF_045112255.1 Fibrobacter sp. | reverse complement strand
GGGAGATTACTTCCGCTCGTCTTCATTTAGTAGCGCAAAATTTGAGGACTCTTTATTTCCTTATTCGGTATAGCGGAGGCGGCTGTCTGTATAGCGGCAAAAGCGTCAAATCTGCTTCTTTATGGTCGGTCAAATCGCCGTTTTTTGTGTAGCAGCTTCCGCTTCCAGCACTTTCATCATCTTGTCGGCTGCGGTGTCGGTTGCGCCCTGCTTGAAGAAGCCGGAAACGGTAAGGACGGAGTTGCCCATGCGGATTTCCGTCACACAGTCCGGGCGGCGGTCTGTTTTGGTGGTGCTTGTCTGTTTCGTTTCTGTCATAGGCTCTCCTTTCGCTGCTTCATCAGTTGCTTTAAGCGTTCCAGCTTTTCCTGTGCGGTTTCCTTTCGGAAGTTGCTGCCCGTGAAGCGGACGGGGGCGCACATGGAAGTCAGCCTGTCATAGATACGGGCGTGGGGCGTGTCCTGCGGGTGCTGCAATTCCTCCAGCGTGAGGTTGGTCGTGGCGATCAGCGGCTTGCCGCTTCGGTAACGGCTGTCAATCACGCTGTAAACCTGTTCCAGCCCGTATTCTGTTCCTCGCTCCATACCGAAATCATCAAGTATCAGCAGAGGGTAGCTGCAAAGGCGGGAAATATATTCGTTCCTGCCCTCAAAGCTGGCGGCAAGGTCACCCAGTATCGTTGCAAAGTTTGTCATGCAGACGGCAACCTCTTTTTCCATAAGGGCGTTGGCGATACAGGCGGCAAGGTAGCTTTTTCCCGTCCCCACGCCGCCCCAAAACAGGTAGCCGATATTTTCAGCCTGCATGGTTTCCCAGCTCTCCACATAAAAGCGGGCGGTTTCGGTCTGCGGGTTTCTGCCGTTGTCATGCTCAAATGTCCAGTTCCGCATAGGGCTCTGTCGGGCCAGACCGTACTTTTGGGTCGAAACTGCGAAAACGCTGCGAAAATGACCCTCTGGCTCTGTTAGGCCTGGCCGTATAGCTACGAACATGCTGCGGACCGCCGAACGGTCATTTCAGCGTAAAAACATCGATTGCGTAGTGAATTTGCAGTTTCCAAGGGGCTTACGAAACCGACTTTTTTTGCTAAGACCGCCCGATTGTACAAAATGGCCTGACAGAGCCTACCAGTGGGCTCTGTCAGGCTAATTCGTACTTTTTTACAAAGACTGCCAAAACGCTGCGAAAATGACCGTTCGGCTCTGTTAGGTCAAACTGTATAGCTACAGAAACGCTGCGGCGGTCAGATTGCCTTTTTCAGCGAAAATTCTGCAATTCCGTAGTCAATTTGCAGTTTCCAAGGGGCTGACGGATTGGGAAAGTTTTGCTAAGACCGCTCGATTGTACAAAATGGCCTGACAGAGCCGCTAATATAATAAAAAGCCCCCAGCGTAAACTGGAGGCTTCCAAGCGCTTTCTAAGCTAATACAGTCTGACGTGGATGTCGTGATTCATTGACAAGAACTGTGCGTACAAGAGCGCTGCTTCGACACGTGGATCCACGGGAACTCGCCCACTGAACACGTCGTTCACTGAGTTGTAAAAACTCTGAACGAACATATCGTGTAAATTATCCGGATCGGTCGGGATTTGTCCTTTGGAATAATCCCACCATTCACTAGGATTTTCGAGCTCATACTTCAGCAGTTTCTCTTTTTGGGATTTGCTGAGTTTGGCAACCTTTGCAACGCTGTTGACGGCTGCCTTGATGGACTTGACCGATTCCTCGTTCAAAGGCTGGTTAAACAAATCAGTGGTGGAAGGAACATGATTATTACTCATGGTTGTAACTCCTTTTAATAGCTGCAACCAAAGCACAGTTAATTGCGAAGGTTCAATATATCTAGGCTTTAGTTACTTGTGTTTGCTCATCATAAGCATCTGTGATGAGCATCTTTTTAATCTGTTCGACTGCGAGAGTGTCAAGCTCTCGCATCCTTCGTAAAACATCATCATCGATGTTTATTTTGTCTAAAGCCATCTCAACGACTCTCGTCAGCGCACCTCTTTTCATCTTTAAGTAATCGATGGTGTCTTTGTATTTCTCGTCAATACGTAAGGTTAATGATATTGTCTTGTTAGCCATGATATTCTAAATAGGTTTTTGATTTTGATACCAATAATATAGCAAATTAGGTTGCAAATTGCACGTGCAATTTGCGCAAATATATCGGGCAAAGTGCATATATGGTCAAATCAATTGAAATTTTGACATTGGTTTACTAATATTTACGTAAGACACGCTTGTAAATGTGCGTTTTATACAGAGCGTCCCAGTATCAATACTGGGACGGAATGACCTTTAGCATAAATCAATAGGTCAAATAGTCACGTATATCAATAGGTAAATCGTTTCGCTTAATGAATCGGTCATGCCAATAGATGCTTAGGTTAATTGTGGCGGCTTGGTTAAGTAGGCGTTCGGCCCTGGATGCTCGATCCGTCTCACGCAGACGTATGCGTTCAAGAGATTTGACCGCAATCGCAAATGCCTCTTCCCCGCAAACTTCAAACTCCATTTCAACTTGAACATCATCCAGCCACGATTTTAGCCGCTTGGCTTCTTGTTCAAGCATGAAACGTTCGCGAGTGACTTCGTCACGCACTAGATTGCCGTCTTCGTCGTAGATATTACACCACATGTTGGTTCCTTTTTGGGTATACCTATAGTTTATATATCCCGTAGAATAAAGCTGGCAAATTGACGTCAATTTGGCCAATTTGCATTTAAAACATATTCCTGCTACATTTCGGCCATTAACAACAAAAAAACGACGGAAGCCGTCACTTAATAGAGAGGTATACTATGAATAATACCGCCACGATTACCGATATCATAGGTATTGACGATATCGACTCCTACATTGAACTGGAACAGTACACAACATGGGTCGCCACACACAAGAAGCCAATAGAAGATGACAGCGGAAATCCAATCAAGGATGACGAAGACGATTTATCTTCTAAAACAATTATATCCAGAAGTTCCTACAGCAATAAATTTGCGGTAGGAGTCAAGGCGTTTACGTTTTCAGAATTCGTAAAAGCTATAAGGGATGGTCATAATCTTAAGCGAATAGGCCCCAAATACATGACAAGATTCTTAGTCATAGATCTTGATAATGAATTCGGCGAAAACGTTACGCTAGAGGAACTTGACAGCTTCTGTCGAAAATATAACGCCATACATTGGACTGTTGGCGGATCGGGACGAGCCTTCCGCTACCATATTTTCGTATTTCTAAAGACGCCAATATTTAACAAACAAGAATGTGAAGAATTGACTAGACTTGTGCTGAAACATCTTGCGGAACATATCGGTCGAGAAGTGACGCCTGACGAGCATCAGTACGATTTTTTGCAATGGTGCTACGGGACTCCCCAAGTCAATCAAAGCTGCATGAAAGAGGAAATTCTTCCAGGAACATTATATCGTTGCCGTCAGATAACCAAAAAGAACGGCTTCATGACAGTCAAGGTTGATCCTTCTAAACCGGATTCAAAGGTGTACCTAAAAAACACAAAGAAATCCTCCAAGCTTAAGTTAATACCGTACACGACGCCGATGCTTGCCAATAAGCTGACCGATGGACGTTTACGTGCTAGTAAATACGAAGATGGTCGTTATGTTAAGCCTCTAGTATACTTGGAAGGAAAACGCTTTGACATCACTGAACCAAGGGTCAGAAAGCGTTTAGTACCACAGGGATATCGTTTTTTAACGGCCCAGGCGTTCATCATGCGAATCGTTCCGCAGTTCTTTCGTTGCCTAGAATATGGTCTAGTGTATTCTGACGAGGATTTGACGAATACGTTCCAAGTGCTTTGCATGCGTAATTTCTGTAATGCCGAAGCTTGGTGGGAGGAAACCGGAGTAACAATGGTTGACGGACTATTGTCAGAACTACATTCAAACGACGACCTTGACTACAAAGATATTGAAGCTAAATACACTTCCAGTCATTCTAGGAATATGTACAAGCGTCGAGGGTTTAGTTGTGCCGCAACAATGGAAATCATAAATAACTACGCCATGGCCTCTGACGATGAATCAACAGTAATCTTGGCAAGCACTCAGCAACGCGATGAACTACTGGAAGAATACAATTTGCAATATCAGTCCTTTATGCGATATGCTGCTCTACTTGGCTATAGAATCGTGTATGCCGATGACAAGAGGCATTCTCACAAGTACGACTACATTCAAGAAATGGCTCGTGAAACGGACGGCGTCTACTACTACGTCAACGCTCATGATGCCGAAAAATCGTACTGCAAGCGTCAAGATCCTCCGATAAAGTACAACAGCTATTTCAGCGTATTTTCTGGCAGTAGAGAACAGTATAATGCCATCAAGAAGGAAGCTCATGAGGCGTACCTTGCAATGAAGGCTTTCTTCGACAAGCAAGACTCCGAAAATAAGGTGGTGAATAAGGTCGAAAACGAGGATTGGGATATTCCGGATGATTTGCCGTTCTCTGTAGATGAAGACCCTAATTCTGAGTCGGAGGATTCATGGGATATCTGTATATCCATTTTTGAACCTAGTCAACTATCAATCGAAAACTTCACTTAATCAACTTGAGTAAGCGGAATTATCCAAATATGGGGTCGGTATGTTCAGAAAGAGTAAATATTCTTGGTTGTCCCTGCGGTACAAATAGCTGTTTCTGATATTATTGACCCTATCCAATCCAACTACAATTACTATATTGATTCCGTCAAAGAGACTCTATGTTTTGATGCACAACCGAGTTCCACCTGGTGTGAAAACGACTTCCACCTAGGAACTTTCGTACGCGTCTCATAGATTCTCCGACAC
>NZ_JBGUHR010000012.1:0-1982 GCF_045112255.1 Fibrobacter sp. | reverse complement strand
ACGGCTGGCTTCACCTTGACGGCTCCAGTCTTGTCTGGAGACATCTTGTTCGCAACGTTCTTGATTGCCGGGATTTCGTTCTTGACTTCGACCGTGGCGCTTGCGTCAACGTCGAACTTCGGCTTCTTGGCGATAGTGCCGAGAGCGGTCTTCGGCTTGACGATTCCGACGAGCTTGTCCTTGTTCGGCTCTGCAGCGTTGGACTTGACCATTTCCTTGAACACGCCGAGTTCTTCGGTAGTTGCCTTGGTCTTTCCAGACATGTCGGTAACTTGAGTTTCCTTGAGGGCCTTCACCTTGCCGATGAGGTCATCCGGCTTCGGAACGGACTTGCCATTCGTGACGGTGACTGTGCCGAAGCTGCCAGAATCCTTGGCGTTGTTCGTAGTGGACTTCTTGAGGTTGCCGAGGAATTCATGCCATGCGGTAGCCGTGTCGACTGCCTTGAAGTCAGCTGGCTTTACCTTCACTGCGCCAGTCTTGTCCGGCGAAGCGACGTTCTTCTTTGCTGAACCGGGCGGAGTCCAGAACGGAAAGATATCCTTGGTGTCAACGACGCTGGATTCGCTCTTTGCCTTCTTCGCGCCTTCAAGCATGATCTGGGCGAGTTCCTTCTCGTTGGGTAAATCGAATAGTTCGTACATGATGCACCTGTAATTGTGAACTTTAGACATAGTTTATCGGTTTTGCTTGAAACCGAATTCGATAAACTGATGTCATAACGAGGGTCATTGCATGAAAGCCAAGAAACTTGCGGGAATCCGTCTCATCAACTATATCAACGGTGGTATTACGTGGGATACGCACAAGGACATAATCCTTGATTTTTGGATTATGAACAAATGCCGCAACGACGGCTTCAACCCTCATGACTTCGACAAGTATTCTCGTGTCATCCAGCTTCCTACCGCTGCGCAGAAGAAGTACGCCGAATGGTTTGGCAAGTTCGACTTCCAGTGCGAGGACGAGGACTGGATCAATTTCGTCAACGGTACGCTTAACTTGTTCTACCATACGAAAGACCCTATCGAGGAACCGGAAGGAATCTGGTACATTGACTTGATGCAAGCCGAAGTCGACGCTCGTTCAATTTGCGAAACACAAGTGTATCACGGACTGCCGAACATCAATACGTTCTGGAAGGTTGACACGAACTCGAAGACCGAGGAAGTCGGTGGTCGTCGTAACGGATACATGTACACTACGAAGCTGTCCGAACTGCAGCCAAGCGAGACGAAGGACTATTACTGGGGAGTCGTATTCCAGTGCAACGAAACCGTGAGCCTCGCATATTCAGACCATGGCATACAGAAGCGCAAGTGCATCAACTGGGCCGCCAACGCCGAACACATGACACTCGTCCAAGTCAACGCCGACGGTCGATTGAAGATCGTCCCGGTGCATGTGGAAGGAAAGTCTTGGAAGGCTGACCGCTGGGTTCCAGAAGGCCAAGTCAACCAATCGCCGATGTCTCCGGCTGGACTGAACGCCTATATTACGCAGCACTTTGACAGCTTGTACGGTATCTGGGATAGAATCGATGCGTCCGTGAAGACCGCTCGTGAAAACACGACTGCTCGTATTAACGCATTGAACGTGATGAACGACGAAGAAGTGAAGGTCGGCAAGGTCATCGGCAATGTCGAGAAGTTCATCAAGGAAGGTAATGTTTCTCCGAAGCGCCTCGAATACAATAAGGATGTCCGCAAGGCCCTTATGAAGCGAATACACAACCGCGAGAAGGAGGCCGAGGACGAGGTACGCGCAATCGTCAAGGCGGAGAAGCGAAAGGAAAAGAACAAACACGCGAAGTACCACGTGCAGATATAAAGAAAGGCGGCCAGATGGTCGCCTTTGTTTTACATTTCAGTTTCGCCTTCCATATCGTCCAGAGGGATATCCGGCAGCTCGAAGTCGTCTGGCGGAGGATTGTCCGAAACGTCTTCGAACGGCTCGTCGCCGAATGAGTTGTCGTCTTCTGG
>NZ_JBGUHR010000011.1:0-2323 GCF_045112255.1 Fibrobacter sp. | reverse complement strand
CGTCAATTCCCCGATGTTTCCCATAGTGCTTGGTCAGCTTTTCCAAAACAATGATTGGCTCGCTCATTTCAGATACTCCTCCTTATAAAAATTTTTCCGCAGAATTGCGATGTTCTTCTCAAAATCATCCATGACGGTCTCAAAGTCAAAAGCATTTGCCCCACGGTACCGGGCCGCATATCCCTCGCCCATCAGAAGCAGCATCTGAAATACCGGCCGGGCATCCTCCGGGTTTTTGAATTTCAAAGCGTCCTCCTCCCGAAGAACCATATCGTTTCTGAAGCTGCAGGCTTCCTCTGTCAGAATCACCAGCGCATCGGCTACTTCGGGAGAAGTTTCTTCCCAGACGCTGGTAATAAACTGCAGGGTGAAGGGCTGATTTTGGAAGCTCTCCATTTCCATGCGGCTGGATGCCAGGATCCTGTCGAACAAATCCGTTTTGGAATCCAGATGTGCTTTTTCAAATATTTCTTCAATGACCTTTTTACAGTATTCCAGCAGATAAATATAGAGCTGTTTTTTGCTTCCGAAATACTGAAACATGGATGCCTTGGAGATATGAGCAGCCACTGCAATATCATTGACGGATGCTTTTTCATAACCAAATTTTCCGAAGCACTGAAGTGCTGCGTTCAGGATCGTCATTTTCTTTTCTTCCGTCAGCGCCAAAAATTTTTCCACTTTGATCCCTGCCTTTCAACGAAATAACCGAATCGGTTATTTATAATATAACACCAATAACCGATTCGGTCAAGTAATTAAAATTATCATTTTAAAAATAGATAGACACCCAAAAAGCCGCCTGTACGAGCATTTCCCATGCCCGCACAGGCGGCTTGCGTTATTATGCAAAATTGTTTTTCCGTTTCTCAAAGCCGGCTCATTCTAAATCAATCCGATGAATATGTGAACAACGTGAATTTGTTTTTGCTGTACTGAAGTATCCCATCCTTTTGCATCTGAGAAAGCGCCACCGACATGGCGGCCCGTTCGACGCAGAGGTAGTCCGCCAGCTGCTGGCGGTTATAGGGGATGGTAAAGGACAGGCTGCCGCACCGGTCTGCTTCCGATGACAGGTAAGACAGGAGCTTTTCCTTGGTAGATCGTTTGCTGATATGATTGATTTTATCATGCATCCGCAGAGATTTGCCTGCGATCACATTGACCAGATTGCGGATCAGCTGAGCATGGTGGGAACAGGTATTTGAACAGGCTGAGAGAATGCGGTTGATGTTCAATAGCAACACCTGGCAATCGGCTTCGGCGACCACGCTCACATTCAGCACACTCCCCATGGAGGCGGCGAATACCTCCCCACAGGAATCTCCGGGAGAAAGAATGTCCAGAATATTCCGATGTCCCCACACATCCTCCTGAACAATGACTGCGGAGCCGGATAGGACAATTCCCATGACCTCGGTGCTGTTTCCAGCTCTCAGGATATAGCTACCCTTGGGATAGGGTGTTACAACAGCGCTCATACACTGAAGGATCGACAGGATCTCCTCATCTGACATGGCCATAAAAAAGGGGGTATGCTTCAAAAGCGATAAATATGCTTTCATTTTCAGTCTCCTTGTTTGAAATCAAACAGACTTGTTGCTTAAATTTTAGTATCATTCAAGTACGGTGTCAACCGGAACAACAAATGGAGGTGGAATGAACATGATTCGGAGAATCATTGAAATTGATAGAGACGCCTGTACCGGCTGCGGTATTTGCGTGGAAGCCTGCCACGAAGGGGCTATCGGTCTGGAAAATGGGAAAGCAATTTTGCTCCGGGACGATTACTGCGACGGTCTTGGGGATTGTCTGCCTGCTTGTCCGGCGGGAGCGATCTCTTTTACAGAGCGGGAAGCCGCTGCTTACGACCATGCAGCAGTTCTGGCAAAGAAACAGGAGCATCCGCTCCCCTGTGGCTGTCCGGGGACAGAAGCACGAAGCATTCCCCGTCAAAGCTGCGACTGTTATGCAGCGCAGACCGAAAGCCGGCTGTCTCAATGGCCCGTCCAAATCAAACTGGCCCCTATCCAGGCCCCTTACTTTCAGGGGGCGTCCCTGCTGATCGCCGCCAGCTGCACGGCCTATGCTTATGCCTCTTTCCATGAGGATTTTATCGTCGGCCGCATCACTCTCATCGGCTGCCCCAAGCTGGACGGTGTGGACTATTCGGAAAAGCTGTCTCAGATCCTCAAAGGAAATGACATTCGGGACATTCTTCTGGTTCGGATGGAAGTCCCCTGCTGCGGCGGGCTGGAAAAAGCGGTTGAACGAGCGCTTGACAGCAGCGGGAAGGAAATCCCCTTCCGAACGCTTACGATTA
>NZ_JBGUHR010000010.1:0-13790 GCF_045112255.1 Fibrobacter sp. | reverse complement strand
GCGAAAATATAGTTTAGGTATGTTTGAATTTCAAATTCACAAAAAACGGCCCCTTTCGAGGCCGTTTTTCACATTTTCCCAGCTTTAAGGCTAGATAACCTTGTATCCAGGCGGAATGTAGATGTTGAAGCGGTCGTAACGGAACTTGACCGAGAACGAACCCAGCTTGGCGTCTTGATAATCAAGACCGAACTGGGAAGCGTCCACGTGCTTCGGCCATGCGTTGACGAGCAACACAGACAGAGTCACGTTACCGTACATCCAGTCATACAACTCCAGACGGATAGAGGCGTTACGCATCAATCCAGCGTAGACGTTGTTATGGTTCTCTTGCTGACCGAGGCCAAGATAAATCTTGTTGTTACCCTCGTTAGCGGTACGGTCGGACTCGTGGATCGCGTCGTTCGTACCAGTATTCGAGAGGATACCTTGGTTGAAGCAAGTCTGGTTCCATGCCATCATCATCTCGTATGCTCGCATGTCTTCAAGCAAGAGGCACTTGATGTCCATTTCGCCAGCGAGGCCGTCTTGCTGGACAGCGAAGTACTTCTGGAATCCCATGTAGTTAATGGCAGCATCCTTGATCTTCGCAGCCGGAACCTTCGCTCCGCCCTGCACATGCAGAGCGAATTCGTCGGAACCGCCTTCTGTACCGAAGTGGACACCGTTGGTGCAGTTCACGCCGACGAGACGGAAGATGTCCGTCGGAATGACAAGACGCCAACGAGTGCTACGTTGAGGGTCGACAAGGTGGTCAATCGCACTGGCGTAGAACACCTTTTTCTTTTGTTCTTCACTAAGAGCCATAGTTATTTACCTCCCTTTAAGCTTGCAGAACGTCGGTTGCAATGTTCTTGCCATTCTTCTGCGACTCAACGGTGGTACGGAGGATAATCCAACGAGTGGACTTCGGCGGCAAGAGCTTCAGATCGACGATCAAGAAGTTCTGGTCGATGATTTCCGGAGTATTGTTGGTATCGTCACAAATAACCTTACCATCGATCAATCCCGGCGGATTCTGGCGCTTAATGTTGTTAAGCTTGTCCTGAAGGTCGGAAGTAATCTGGGCACGGAGAATCGTAGTGTTCAGCTTGAATACCTTGTGGTCAAGGTACTTGTAGAACGCCTTGTGAATACCAGCAACAAGCATGGTCACGTGGATCTGGTTGAAGGCAGTATCTTCCATCTGAAGGGTGAAGTCACCCCAAATGCGGATGCCGTCCTTGTTCACGCGGGTCGCGTTGACATGGATGTCGCTCAACTTGGCATGGTCACAATTCTTGTCTTCGGCGTTGTAGGAACGAGTGAAGCGTTCCTTGGTGCCCCAAGCAGCTGGCACGAATGCTTCATCACCAGCTGGCGGAATCCACCAGACACCGCCTTGACGGTTAGCAGTAATAATCGCAGCCAACTGAACGGACTTCATGCAGTCCACTTGGCTGTTCGTATAGAGAGAATCCTGGAACACGCCACGGCCATCGTAGAGAGCGCCCCAGCGACCGAGGGAGAGACGACCAGCTTCAGTCATCTTCTTCACAGCCTTCTGGATATCTGGTTCGTAAACACCGTCGAACACGCAGAAGCAGTCCTTACGGTTTTCGCAAACGTTGATCATGGCTTGCATGACTTGCGGATTGAGCGTTTCGTTCTTGCGAGTGAACGGTGCGTTGATCGCCATACCAGCAGCAACGAGCATGTCGACATCGGAAGCGTCCTTGTTCACAAAGAGGTTCCAGACAGTAGACAGAGTGCTTCCGCTGTTGTTGTTCAGAGGATCATACGTCCACACGGCGTCGTTGATGATAGCCGGGTCTTCAGGGTTGTAAGCGATAGCGGTGTAACTACCGTTGAGAGTACCGTTCTGAACCGTCTGGGACAGATCATAGGAGTTGTTCTCAAGGAAGTAGTCGAGCACACCAGAATCGTTCATCACGAATTCGAGGCCGCTGTTTTCCAACTCGTATTCAGCGCTTTCGGAAATACCGAGCTGACGGTTGTTGTAGTTGTACGGAACGATAGTACCGTCGAACTCGTAGAGCTTACCGTTGAAGCGATAAGAAATCGCGAGGTACATACGAGCGACTGCGACACCTTCGTCAGTCAACGTGAACACTTGCATCGGGTTTCCGTCGTAGTTGATATCGAGGTACTGGGACTTCGCAAGGCCGAGGGCCATGAAGTTTGCACCGATATCGGAGTCAGCGATAACCGTCGGAGACTTCTGAACTTCCGCAGTGAAGGTACTTGTACCAGCACTAATGTAAGCCTTCGCCGGAATGGCTGGAACGACAGACTGATCACCGACAAAGCCGATGAACGGATTTTCCTTCTGGTCAGTCTTGCTTACGTACATCGAGTAGCTGGACAAGATGTACATATCAACGAGTTCGTTGTACGAAACTCCAGTGTATGACGCACTGTATGCCGTACCACTGACCAAGTCTGCAGTCGTAGCAAAGTACACCAAGTTGCCCACAACCGACGTCACTGCTACTGTAACCTCAGCGCCACCTTCCTTAGTAAACTTAATCTGAGTGCCTTCGATAACCGATGCGGCAACGTCAGCATCCGCCACATAACTAAAGGCAGATGCTTGTGCATCAGTAACAACGGTCAACGTCTTAGTCGTCGGTGTGGCATTCGTAACCGGATAAGTCGTCACGGCGTTATAAATCGTCGCATTCGTCGTGCTGAAGTTGATCAACTGGTAATCCAACTTCTCCGTGTCAATGGTCGCAGCAGGGACAGCAACATTCACAACGATTTCGCCACTCAACGGATTGAGGTTGACAATCGTATAGAGTGTACCGTCGAATGCCTTGCCCGGCGCGAGACTTGCGTTAGTCGTTGTCTTGATAGCGTTGCTATTGCGAACAATACCAACCAAGTCACCGATAGCGTAATCGTAGACCGCGCTCGGATCAACCTTGATGGTCGTACCAGACTTAGAAATAATGTCGTTAGCGACTGGAACCTTGCTAAAGCCCTTTGCATAGCGTAGAGTTTCAGACACAGCGTCAGCCACATAAGACCAAGTGTTCTTGGTAGAGTCGGTTCCGTTCACGGCAGTAATATCAACCAAGTAGAGCGAATCACCGCTCGCCATGGAACTAAATGCCAAATTCGACCAATTATCATTAGTCGTAATACCGTCTGGAAGTGGGCCAACAATATCATAGGTCTGGCCGTTGTCGATAACCTTTTCAACAGTCACCGGAACCATCGCGCCACTAGATGTTGTCATAGTAAGCACATCGCCAGGAAGAACTTCACCCTTGTTCAAAGCGGTCAACGTAATGGTCTGTTTAGCGACATTGACCGTGAAGTCATGAGAAGTCGAACCTGTAAATGCGTTTGCGCCACCAAAGAAACGAATGCTGTACTCATTATGGTCTCGATCATAGATACTTACGATAGAGCCATCAGTAACAAGTTCTTTCGGCGTCTTACGAGTATTCGGATCACCCCACTTGAGAGTCGTGAAGTTCTTGACCGTATTACCAGCAACTGCCGTCTTGATGTTCATGTAGTCGAAGCCATCGGCGATAGCATTTTCGGCGTCATTATAGATAATGACGTTCGGAAGGCTAGTGCCATACACGCTGATTGCACCTTCAGGCAATTCAAGAGTAACCGTCTTGTCGTCGATGTCGGAAACCGTAGCTTCGACAGCGGCATAAGAAGTTCCCTTCGTACCGAACTGGTCGAGCTTCTGGCTTGTGGCCGGAAGAAGCACGGTGTCACCAATCGTGAAGATCGGCTTGCTGTTAAGCACACACTCGATGAAGTTGTTCACGCCCGGCGTACGCTTTGCGCTAACCACTTCGTAGCGGTCGAATGCACGGTTAGCATAGCTCGGATCGCGGTTCATAATAGCGAAGAGCACCATGTCAGTGCAGTGCGTACCGTCAAACAGACGAGCTTCCTTACTGTCAGAGTAGTTCTCGCTAGCGTCCACACCGAAAGAAACGTTGTTATTGCTTTCGATAGTTTCAGCAATGTTGTTGATCTTACGGGTAACGCCGAACTCGGCTGCGCCGTCCGTCTTGAAACGAGTTGCAGCAAAGTGCTTCACCTTGAACGAAGTCGGAACAAGGGCTTTACCAGTCTTCTGGTCAACGGCTCCACAATTATCATACAACGCAGCATTCTTATCGAACGCAACCACGAAGGCGTCGGTCTTCAGATCACGCTTGTATGCATCGGTACGGCTGACTTCTTCGCCATACGGACGAACGAACTCGACCACGCCACCAGTAGTCAAGACCGCGTTGGCGGCGTACATGCCCTGGTTGTATTTGTAGCTCTGGTATCCGTAACCCAGCTTCACACCAAGTTCGCCAGTGTTGGCCACCGGGATGATCTTGTTCAGTTCACCCTTGGATGCGTAACCAACGATACCAGCGACAGTGAGAGGATTTTGCACCACCGTATAGGCGGAATTATCCTTCAGCTGAATTCGCACACCTGGAGCATAACCCATTTTTGTTGCCATAGATTAAACCTCATGGTACGTTCATTTTGTTTCAAGTTTATGCTGTGGTCACGATTTTTTCTGGCGCACGGTATTGATAAACTGCAAACAGCGGAATTTGAGGCGCAAATGGAACATATTTCTGGAATTTTCAACATAATGCTCAATGAGCTCAAGGCTAGGAAGCCTGA
The DNA here is from genome assembly GCF_045112255.1 of Fibrobacter sp. Taxonomy (GTDB): domain Bacteria; phylum Fibrobacterota; class Fibrobacteria; order Fibrobacterales; family Fibrobacteraceae; genus Fibrobacter. The sequence continues at coordinate 9,125 of NZ_JBGUHR010000010.1, read as the reverse complement.
AGACAAGGCTCTCATAGAGGCGATGCAGAACGAAATCGCCAACAAGGTACAGATTATCTCGCCGGAGACGAGGAAGTCGCTTCTGCAGTTCCCTATCCAGTTTACCCAGAAAATCCGCATAAACGGTCGCGACTGGACTACCCAGCTGCATAAGTGGGCCGATTACCAGCTCCATGACTTGCTCATGCTCGACCCTATCTACCTCACGACGACCGATTCCAACAACGACTGCGTCCTCAAGCACCTCGTAATGGCCGCCCTCGGCCTCACGATGACGAGGGTCGTCAACTATGAACTTATCGAAGAACTGTTCCAGAAGGACATGAACTACGCCGCAATGACCGTCGCTGGGGATCCGGAATCTACCGAACCGGGAAACGCTTGGTACGAACCAGACCTCGAAGGCAAGAGCGTAATGGAATTTATGTACGATTTCGCCGTCGGCGAAGGCCAGTTCCAAGGCAAGCCGCGTGACGAGAAGCTGCTCGGTATGTTCGACACCTACGCCGAACGTGCGCTTACCATGCCGGACGAAGACCTCGAAGCCGATTTCGACGAGAATGCAGACCCAGCCGAAGACCAGAAGGCCGTCATGCAAGCAGAGGCCGAGCGCGAAAATTCAAACGCTACCGATCCCAACGACATTCCGCTCGCCACCGACGGCACTCAGAACGAAGAAGGCAAGCAGACCGAGACCATGGATTCGGCCAACGGCGAGGCTACGGTAGATGAAAATGGACAAATAGCTCCGCCCAATCAAGGCGAAGCTAATCAACAAGACAATTTGTCAAAGGTTCTAGGAGTTCTGCTGAAACTCTCCAACAGTCTCGGCTAGCCGTTCCTTTACCTTTTCAACTTCCTTTCCCAAGTTAAGCTCTGGTTCGACATACTTGTCGACGCCGTCCCTCAGCATACTCACGTTGATTCCAGCGTTGATGAAGCTGACGGCGGTGTTCTCGTCACAGCCAAAGCTCTTCATGACGAGGTCGATATCACTTCTTTCGACGGACATTCTTCTTTCCTTCCGGCAGCTTGCCGTTTACCTTGTATTCATACAAGTCGTTAATCAGCTCTGGGTCGATTTCCTTGTTGCGGATCATCGAGTCCGCTGACGATGCAGACGTTTCGTAGACGGCCATGACTTGTTCACGGAGCTTGTTCGTGGCGGCAATCTCGGTAGGGAATGCGCGAAGATACCCGGTGTTGAGCTTGCAGCCGTTGAACGCCTCCATCACCTTTGCGCGAACCTTTGTAGTAAGTCGGCTGAACTCGACCGTGTTCAGCGCAAGCAGAGACTTGTAGATGGACGGAGTCATGGACAAGGAGTAAATCGCCGCATAGGTGTCATGCGAGGCGATATCCTCCATCGTCATCTTTCGACCAGCGATGCGGTCTTGAATGAATTTTTCGTGATCAAACGGCATACTTCCAATCCGGTGCGTACTTCTTGAGAATCTGCATTACGTTGAGCAAGAAGCCCCACAAGGCATACTCTTGGTCAACTTGGTGGTTAGACTGGTACATCGCATTGGCGAGAGCGACGCCGAACGGAATGAGAGCTTCGTCCGGAAGGCGGTCGATTGCGTAGTCGCCGAATGAACGGTACACGCCTTGGCAGAACGTGATGTTCTTCGATATAAAGTGGCGGAGTTCGCGCACCTTGAAGTTGACCGTCATTTCGAAAAGAACTTCCGTATTGGACGGAGCCATGCTAGGCATCGTACCGATAATGCTGCCGCCATTTTCGAGGAACGAACGGTGCATCGTGGCAATCATCAAGCGGATGTCTGGGTAGCACTCGTTGATGATGTTGGCAACGAGGAACTTGTCCACCGTGCCACCCTTGGCATCGCATTCGCCCTTGGCAATCTTCATCAAGCGCTTGTGGAGACGGGTCTTGTATTCCTTGAGTTCGGCCTCGGCGTCTTCCTCGTGTTCAAACTTTGCACCGAAGTCGATGGCCATACAGCGAGACTGGATTGCTGGCGGAATGCGCCAGAGTTCGTTACAAGTCAAGATGAATCGTAACGTGCTGGAAGTATCCTCGATTTCGGACTGAAGAACGCGGTAGAAGTCGGCTGGCTTGTTCGGCTTGTCGGCTTCGTCGATGATAACGAACTTCGGCTGTCCATCCGGAGAGCTGTACTTGGCGTATTCGTCAATCATGTCGATGATTTCGGAGTCACGCTTACCGAAAAGGAATAGCGACTGTGCGCCGATGATCTTCGGAATGGCCTTGGCGATAGAAGTCTTGCCAGTGCCCGGTGCGCCAGAGTGAAGGATGTAGTTGCCGAACGAATTCATTTCGATAGCGTTCTTGAACAAGTTCTCCACGTTGCGGTGGAGGATGATGCTATCCAAGTCAGTACCACGGTACTTCTCTTCCCAAGGAAGGTTGCTGTTGATGGCCGACTGCATATCGGCGGTAGCATTCTGCTGGTCAATTACGTTGAACATTGATAAACTCTCATGTATGAATGTTGAATTTGTTAGATACCTTTCCTCGAAGAACTCCGAGCCAGCACGAGCCGCTTTGGCGCTCTATGAGCAAGTGTGCAGCGATGTGAACGCGCCGCTTGTGTCGCCGGGCCAAGCTTGTTGTACTCAGTCACTCGACGAAAACGAGTATTTCGACGAACCGACAATGAGCGACGAAGCGCTTGAAAAAGTCCATCAGGCGAAGACTGGGTGTCGACGAGTTCTCGCACCATCAGCTGGACGGACGTCACTCGGCATAATGGGAAACGGATTCCCCGAAAATGTATGCGCTTCGAGCGGTTCTTCAACTTAATCTTTCCTACTTTCATAATCTCTCCTAGAACATCGACAGCATGAAATCGCTCTCGTCGTATTCAAGGCGTTCATCCCAGCCGACGGCTTTGAATAGACGGCCAAGCACTTGAGCCACGCAAACCTTCCAGTGTTCTTCCCAGTCTGGGTGGAAGATTTCGAGCAGACGAGGCGGACATTTCTCGCCAGTATAGCAGATGATGCTAACGCCAAACAGACGGTCGGCCTTCTTGATGAATCTGATCTTCGATCCAGCGTACACTGGTTCGTAAGGGAACTTCGAGAGTTCTGGGTCATTCTGGATAAGGTAATTCCATACAGCACCAGCCTTGACGCGCCAGTCAATCTTCTTCTTTTCTTCTGCTGGCATGTTGTCGAGGACTTCGAGCGGAGGCGGATCGTTCTTGACGCCGCACGGACATGCGATGTAGCTGAAATTCTCTTTCTGCACGGCATCGAAGAATTCCTTCTTGATTTCGAGCAAGCGGTTACGCACCGTCGCCTTGTCCATGGTATCCATCATCAAGTCCACCATGTCCATCATACGATCCTTACCGAACAAAGCGGTAGAGCTTCGTACAAGTTCAAGACCAGTGATGGCGTATTCTGGCTTGACAGCAAGAGTACCCTTGACCCACTGCTTGTTCTCGTCCTTGTGACCCAAGTCGAGGTAGACGATGTCTTCCATGCTCTCCACCAAGCAGATGTACTTCTTTTTGGCGGTCACGATAGCCTTGTGGATGCACTTCTCGCGCTTCAAGAACAACTCGTTCGTCAAGTAGCCCCACTGGTTAGCGTAACTGAGCATGTACTCGTCAAGCTTCTCTTCCAAAATGCAAGCATCAAGGATTCGGCAGAAGTCGGTAAGTCTGTAGCGGTTGTAGATGATGCGGTAATCGCCAGTCATGAAGATACCGTCGGCGAAGGTAATCTGTGCCTTCGTCCATCCAGTCTTTTCATCCGGTGTACGCATTTCCGCGCCAGTCCAGCCTTCCTTGCCGTACTTTGTGCAGAGGCGGTTGAACGCCTTCTTGGAGTCGAGTTCGTGATCGTTATCGAACGAATAGCGTTCCACGATTTCGTGCTTGTCGAATACGATGACCTCGGTGCCAGTTCCTTGCTTCAGTCGGAACTGTTCATAGATGTCGCCGAACTTCACGAAGAAGGAGTCAGTATCGCCGTGGCTCATGCGCTTGTAGTTCACTTCGCCTTCGGCATCGGTGAACGTACCGACAAGTTCTGGGTCGATATCCGGCTCGTATCCGAAGACCTTCTTGAATACTGGGTCGCTATGGATATCGTTGTTGATGTATTCCGAAAGACGTGCAATCGTGTACTTGATGAGACGCTGGCCGTAAGCGGTAATGGATGCGGCATTGTCCACGTCGTACAGAGCAAATAGTTCAGAACCCATCAAGCCATACAGAGAGTTTCCAAGCACCTTGTACACTTTCTGCATCATATCATAGACGCCAGCCATTTCCTTGTCGCCGTTCTTCTTTGCCTTCTTCATCTGCTTCTTCAAGTTGGAACGACCGTCGAACAGAAGCCTTGTAACTTCTGGCACGACGCCGACCTTGTCCTTGCGGAAGTAGACTTGGTAGCGACCGTTATGATCCCACGGAGACTTGATAAGATTCTTCTTTTCTTCTTCGGTAAGCACATAGTCGATCGGGAACGTGACCTTCATTTCCGGAGACGTGTTGAACGTCATCATGATAGAAGGATACAGCGATCGATAGTCATAAGATACTAGGTATTCCTTGTAACCCGGAACAGAGTACACGAAAGCGCCAGGGAACACTTCCTTGTGCTGCTGGCGATACGGCGGGAATGTACGGTTCGTGTGGTGAAGATGATCCAGCATGAAGCCAGTAAGCATCTTCTTAGACGAGAACACAGACGAGAACGGAACACGAGCGGCGGCTGCAGAAGTAACCGCGAGGCGGAACATCTGGGCCTTAATTTCAATCTTTACAAGGAGCTTGACGTCTTGGAAGTTATACAAGACATAGTCTTCCCAGTACTTCTGCCAAGACAGATAGCCGTCTGGAAGCGGAGCCTTGCTCTCACCAACAATCTTTTTACCAATATAATCGAGTTTGTATGAAGCCTCTTCAGAGAAGGTGTACTTCTTGTAGAGTTCAAGGAAGTCAATAACTTCAGTACCGTTAATTACCAGCTCGTTCTTGGCATTCAAGTATGCGCGTTTGTTCTTACCACGCATTCTGGATAGTAAGTCGAGCGAAATACGGTCTTTCGGCGGAAGCTTTTCATTAACTTGCTTCAGTCGATTGCAAATGTAAACAGTATCGAATCCGAAGTTCCAGCCAGACAAAATGTCGAGGTCGCTGGCACCAATCTGGAATAGTAACTTTGTAAGGAGGTCGGCTTCATCCGTGCAGAGGATGTACTCGCCATTGTTTTCCTTTAGGAACTGTTTGCCCTTTTCGGAAATGTCCTTGGCGACGCCGTAGGTATAATACTTGTCTTCTTTGGATACGTAGAACGTAACGACATTGATAGGATACTTCGCTTCGGTCGGTAAGGAGAATCGGCCAGTCGTGGCGTTTTCAATATCGAGGAAGCCGAGGTTGATATCCTTCATGTCTGGGTGAATGACACCCGTATCGGCATAATGCTTTTGTAAGAATCGGCCACGTGGGTCAATGTCGATTTCCGCAAGGTGATTGGTCGGCCCAGCATGGTTCTGCTTGATGGCCTTCTCAACTTCGAATGCGGACACTCCGTTGGCTGGGGGAACTTCTACCTTGTATACGTCCCTATCCCAGATGTCCTTCATGCCGCACGGCTTTGCGCCGTATTCGCCTTGCTTGTCGGTATAGAACTCATGCACCGATGGGACGGCATCCATCGTGCCGTCCGTGTACCAAACGTACATGCGGTCGTTCTCCGTGTCGTGGAAGATCGACCGCCACATAGGACGTTTTGGTTTTGCTTCTTCTGGTGTAATCTGAGCCATAGTAAGTCTAGTTTAACAGTGAATATGTAGCAATAAACAATTTGAATTGCAAATACAAGAAAAACCGCCATTTCTGACGGTTTTTTAAAGGAACATCAATGCGACACCATTACAAACCAGCAGTCGCAATGGCTTCTTTTATTTTATTTACCGCGTCGACAGGGCCAAGAACCCTATCTTCATTCAATCCAAGAAATTTATGGATGGTTTCCAATAATTTAGACGCTTTCACATCAATCGGTTCTTCTTCTGGAACACCAGCTGGTTCAACCGATTCCATCTTCGGCTTCAGATAGGACGAGATCTTGTCGAACTTCTTCAAGACCTTCTCGGCGTCGGCAGCAGTCTTGGAGTCAGTGGCCAAAGCGCGTACGCCCTTCTTGAACAAGTCGATACGCTTCTGGAGCTTTGCGTTCTCCTCGAACTTCTTGTTCTTATCGGCACCGCTCTGGTTGCTGGAAGCTGCAGACTTGGCTGCGCTATCGAACTTTCCACCCTTACCAGCTTCAGGTGCCTTTTCGGCCTTCACTTCGGTATTGGTCTTGACTTCGGTAGTCTGGCCCTTGTCCTTCTTTTCCTTGGCATCGACATTCTCGACAACCTTGCCGTCGTCCTTCTTCTCGCCAGTCTTTGACGGAGCAGCCTTTGCGAGCTTAGGATCGGAAGCAGTCTTGGCCTTGCCAACCTTCTTCTTGTTTTCATCGACGCCGTCGCCGGAGCACCAGCTACCAGTATCGATCTTGTGGCCGTTGAAATCGAGGATCGATTCTACAACAGGCTTGGGATTGTGAACGAGGCTGTACGGTTCGTTATCGATCGGTTCTGCAGAAATCCTATCGAATTCGGCCATCAGCGCATCATCTTCGAATACATTGAATGACATAAACACCTCATGAGTCGTGTTTTTGCCCAATAGTTTATTATGTGGCCAAAAAATATTTTTTCAAATGCAAGCATTTCGATAAACTGCAATTAGCTATCAAGGAATGGCACATGGACGATACAAAACCATCAATTATTGACAAGTTCTTAGACCAGAAGACGACCGAGTTCGACAGCGAACAGCCGCCTAACATCCAGCACCTTGCCAAGATATCCGGCAAGTCTCCCAATGCTGTTAATGTCGAGTACGATCAAGAAGTGCGCAAGCTGGAAAAAGAGCAGATGCAGAATCCACCAGCCATGACCAACAATACAGACTTGGCGGCGATGGCTCGCGTCAAAGCCGTAGAAAATCTGGAAGACCAGTACAAGTCTGGACAGACCGAAGAATCTGACGAAGTGACCTATGACGAACTCGTAGGGGACATTACCACCGACTTCCAAGCCCCAGCGGCAAACGAATTCAGCATGTTCACTCCCGGTGAGCAAGATACAGCAAACCAGATGTTCGCCGATATCAACGACATCAATGCAGCAAACCCATACGAAGAAGACGGTTTCGAAGACGGATTCGAAGAACCAGAAACGGCGCTCGACTCGATGGACGGTCTTGCAGATATCGCAGAAAACGAAGACGGATCCAAGACAAAAACCAAGACAGACCCTATGCCGAACGACAGCGCACCAGACATACCATCGGATGATTTTGATGCCGAAATTCCGGACGTTCCACAGCTCGAAGGTATTGAAGACGTAATCAAGAAATTCGGTAAGTACGCCGCAATGGGTACGTTAGCATTCAACGCAGCAAACGCGCATGCCGCTCCAAGCGACTTCCGACACGAGACGACGTCACCAGACGGCAAGGCGACTACGGTATTAGCCAGCAAGACACACAAAAATCTTTGGCAAAACCAAGACTACAACGACCGAGTCATGGAAATATTCCAGCAACTCAAACAGCAGCGCATTGATGCTGGTAAGACGTTCAACGAACAAATTCTCTACAACAAGGCGCAGATGTACGCGCAAGCGGAATTGACCACGGGAAAGCCGTGGAATGGCAAATAAGAAAAGGCGGTCGATTGACCGCCTTTCTCATTACCGCATAACGATTAAGCGTTGTAGGTACACTTCCTCAAGAACATACCGTTACCATAAGTCATCATGGTACGGCCATTCTCAAATCCGTGCTGAAGCACGAGGTCGGGGCAACCAGAGTTGCGCACCATCATCGTGAACACGTCAAGCGGAAGGATGATTTCGAAGCCCGGCTTTTCGACTTGACAGTCACCCACGCTGATGTTGACGTGAATGCGTTCGTCTTCCAGACCTTCGATACCGATAAGGCCATCTTCGATACCATAGATGCGAGCCTTTCCAGTCGGATTGACATGGTTGATTTCGAAGTACATACCGATGGCAGCCGCGATAGATTCGGCCTTGATGTGGAACACACGCTCAAGCCCATCGTTGTTGTATGTCTTCAAGGTGGCATCACCGATGTCGGTTTCGAGAGTAGCGAACATGCCAGAAATGCGGAGCTTCTTGTTCTTGGTATCGAGATCGATAATGACATTGAGCGACAAGTCAAGGTCAAGCGCATTCACGAGAGGAATGGCCTTAAAGATCTTGGACGGAATGCTGACGCTGAAGTCAGACGTATTGTCATACTGCTTTGCGCCTTCGCTGTTGTCGTTCACCATCACAGTATTCTGCATGGCGGTCGCAATGGTGCAATGCTCGTCGCCAGTGCGGTACGACACACGGCCATTCTTGCGGTGGATTTCGACAGTTTCGAAATTGTACACGCTGTCGAGAATCGTGTTAAAGGATATCTGATCCATTGCGATACGGACGTTGAAGTCGTCATCGCTGGCCATCTTCACTTCAAACGGTTCGCACGGATTGAATCCGATTTCGAGTTCGAAACCGCCGATACCATCATTGAAGAAGGCACCCAGATAAAGCTTGCCTTCGCTGACCCACAGCGCTGCAGTCTTTTCAGCAGTGCCCATCAAGTGACGCACAGCGTTGCAAAGGTCGTAAATCTTGATGAACACTGGGCCATCAAGTTCTACGGAAACCGGAAGAGCGTCCATCTTCACATGGATACCGCTATCGGTGTCAATATGGAGCCAGATCTTGTTGTCCTTCGGATCCACCTTGGTTTCGAGCCTTGCGACGGTTTCTGTATCTAGCAGAGACTGTTCGATAAGGGCAAGACCTTGTCCGAAACGGCCTTGCAGCACGAACATGGTCAATGGCAAATCTTCGCCAGCAGACACTTCCTCGGCAGCGTCTTCGGTCGGAGCCAACTTGTTGAAGTCTTCAAGCATGCCGTGAAGCGAGCTTGCGCGAACTTTCTCGTCTTCTGTGATTTTGAGTTCACTCATAGTATGTTTCCTTTTGAAGTTTAAATTACATTAAAAAGGCCGCATTGCTGCGGCCTCTTGAAATTGTGTCGTTT
>NZ_JBGUHR010000009.1:0-1731 GCF_045112255.1 Fibrobacter sp. | reverse complement strand
CCCAATCCCCAATCCCCAATCCCCATTGATTTAAATATATATTTAATCATAAAACAATAAAAATTTAAAAAAAAATAATTTTAAATTATAAATTTAATTTTCGATTTTTATATAATATCAAATGAATAAAGGTTTTATAAAGACTATCACATAACAAAAACTATTTATTTATTTTGTGCCATATTCATGCCGAAAGTTGGAAAAGGGAAAAATGGGAAAGTCATATTTGGCATTGATGGCATTTGATTAGGAAAAGATCTTGGATCAACACAATACATAGGGATCATGAACATCATAGGAGGTTTTCCATCTTTTTTATCTTCGCTGCCTGGTATACATGGGTACATAGTCATATATGTCAAATAAGGTTGACTTGGTAAATCGTTCGATTTTTTTTCTTGTTTTGCTTCTTCTTTATCAGATTTTTCTTCATTAATTTTTTCTTCGTGAACTTCTTCAATTTTAGGCTCTTCTTTTTTGATATTTTCTTTAGGAACAGTCGCTGATGTAGTAAAGGTGATTTGTTTCGTGGGAACTTCTTTATTTCCTTTTAAAGTAAATTCTTCTTTTTCACTGCTTTCTAATATAGGTTTTTTTTCTTCTTTGATTTCTGGTTTTTCTTCTTTTACTTCAGGTTCTTTGGGCTCTTCTTTTGGTACAGGTTCTTCCTTTACTTCTTTATTTTCTTCTTGTTGAGGAATTTCTTGCTTTTTTTCTTTTTCTTTTTCTTTATCTTTGTCAGTTCTTGGCTCTTTTTTGTGGGCTTTTTGCTTTTCTTTTTTGACTTCGACATTGGTTCCTAATAACATTGATGCGACGTTGGCTTTCTTTGGCTTTCTAGGCTTTCCTGATTTTTTTTCTTTTTTTTCTGCGTTTTCTTCTGGTTGGGTTTCGGATGCTTGTATTTCTTTTTTTGGTTCTTTTACTTCTGGTTTCTTTTCTTCTTTTTCTTTTTTTTCTTTCTTTTCTTTTTTTTCTTTTTTGGGCTCTTCTACTGTTTCTTCTTTTTTAGTTTCTTGAACGTCGTTTAATTCTTTTTCTATCTCTTTTGTATCGCCTCCTCTATTATAATTCTTTCTTCCGCCTCTTTTGCCATAATTATTATATTTACCTCTGTAATTATTATTTCTTCTATCAGAATAGTAGTTATTATAATAATTATCATCATAATTTCTATTATTATTGTAATATTGATAATCATCATACTTTTTTTTGACTTCATCCTTCTTCCTTTTTCCATCTATTAAAAAATCGAAAATTAAATAAAAAAATATAATTACCTTTTCCAATTTCTTTCCATTCGAATTCTTCTCCTCTATTTCTTTCCTTCAATTGTTCTTTTAGATCATTGAGAATAGCATCGTCATCATCTTTGTATTTTAGCATGAGTGCATATATTTCATCATCATCAAATTTTTTTCCAGTCTCAGCTTTGAATTTATCTATTCTTTCTTCTTCTTCTCTTGTGTAGTATTCTTCGTTATCTTCAGTCTCTTTAGTCTTTGTTGTTGTTTTCTTTGATGTTTGTCCTTTCTTCATTTGAGCTTAAATTAATATATATTTATTTTTAAAATGATTAATAAATAAAGAATAAATAATTAATTTTTATTTTAATTATTTATTAATTAAATATAATTTAAATTTTTTTTAGTTTAATTAAAATTAGTTATTGATGATATATTTATTGGGGATTGGGGATTGGGGATTGGGGATTGGGGATTGGGGATTGGG
>NZ_JBGUHR010000008.1:0-21378 GCF_045112255.1 Fibrobacter sp. | reverse complement strand
GCTCCCTGCAATCCAACCTGTGTCATAAGCGCCAGCCAGCATGATCTCATACCATACATAGCCGTCCTTCTTGACCTTGCGGCCTGTCGTGTAGACCTGTGTGCCGTTCGGGATTGTGAAGAAAACCTTGGAGTTAAGGCCTGGCTCTTTGCGGCAGTTTGCGTAAGAAACTGAATCATTATGTACTGTATGTGTCTCATATCCGCCTGCTACGTTCTCAAGTGCTGCAACATTGATCTTATTCATATCTGTCATGGTTTTAAACTCCTTTATTTATCTATAATTTTGTGATTTTCCTTTTTAGCGGGCTTTCTCTTTTGCCCTGACATTTATATATACGAGGGAACTCTTGGGAGGACTAAAAGAATTTGCCAAAGTTAATTAGAGAGTTAATTAGAGATTTTCCATATTATAAATTGACGCCATTAAATAGGAGCGCCTCGGCATTCTTGCCGCGTCTCTCACTTCCTGTCCCGATACTGCTGCGGTGTCTGTCCCCTGTACTTCTTAAAGACCTGCGTGAAATAGCTCTGCGAAGGATAGTTCAAATACATCGTGATCGCGGAGAGCGAATAGTCTGTATGACGGAGCATGTATTCTGCCTCGCGCAGCTTCTCGCGGTGGATGTAATCGGGGATGCTCATGCCGAGTTCTTTCCTGAAACGCAGGGATAAGCTGCGGCCGCACAGATTGCAGTGTCTTGACAGATCTTCAAGACCGACAGGCTCGTGCAGGTGGACAGAGATATAGGTAAGACATTTTTCAATCAGGGGGGACACTGTCGGCATCTTCTGTGCCTCCCTCACCTTACCGCACAGATCCATCAGCATGGTAAAAGTCAGATTTTGAAGGAGCGGAATCTCTGTCAAAAGGTCCGCACGCTGACAATAGAGATCACTAAGGTTAAAGGCCGTTTCCACGGCGAGACCACCTCGGATTGCAGCGCGGGAGACCAGAGTGGCAAGGCAGACAAAGGCATATTTCTGCTGTCGGAGTTCGTTCTGGGACATCCTTCCGACCCTGCCCGGAACCGGCATGAACAGAGTGCGTTCAAGAAGCGCCCGGTCTCCGGTCTCCACAGCCCTTGTAAGTGATTCCTCAAAATCCAGCGGCACATGGAACGCCGATTCCTCGCGCTGACGGAAAATAGACTGGTCCAGCAATGAAGCACCCAGCTTTCTGGTGGAGACGTTATCCACAAAAAGGATATTCTCGGGAAGGACCTCCGTGCCCAGCTGGTTCGTTATCAGACAGATCAGGTCTTTCAATTCTTCCAGAGTAACCAAAGGCTGTTGGAGAATTCTTTCACAAAACACCTCCAGATAGAGCGGATGGATCGCCTCGCTGACCGTCCTCAGGACAACCTCCCTCGAATGCCGGTAGGGACTCACAAGACCGATCAGCACATAGAGATCCTCGCGCACTTCCATGATCCCCAATAAAAAACCCGGTTCCAGAAAGTGGATGATCGGATGCAGCGCATCTCTGTTTCCCCGTCTGAAAGCTTCTATAGCCGCAGAGCTGGAGGGAATCAGGACAACGTCTTCTTCCGTATGCGGCCATGCCTGAATCAGTCTGCCGCCTCCGTCAAGAAGGGAGAGCGGAATGTCTGTTACATTGTAGAAACGTTCGAGTGTTTTTTTGATTTCCTGCATTGTTTTCCCCAATCCCTTAAGCCGATTCACGCGGGCACTATCCTCCCGGAAGCCTTTAAATTGCGATCCGCCGGAGGCGGGGTCCGGAGCACAGGCTTAAACCCATGTTGAAGATTGAATCTGACATAATCATATCAGAAAAACGACATCATAATCAATAATTTTATATATAGGCAAATGCTCCCCTGTTATACTGCAATCAAATAACAGAAATCCCAGGAAATAATAGGAGGAGGATGATTATGGCAAAGAAAGAACTCGGACTCGACAGCATGGGTATCCAGAAAACAATGCGTCTTCCGGACTATCTCAGCGATGGTATCGGTCAGCTCCCGCTGAACATCATGTCAACTTTGGTAGGCCAGCTCACGTATTTCTACACTGAAAAAGTCGGCCTTGCGGCCGGCGCGGTCGCGACCATGCTTCTGGTCGCAAAAATTGTGGATGCTTTTTCCGACCTTATTATGGGCAAGGTCATGGACAAGGTCAATTCCCCCAAAGGCAAGTGCCGCCCCTGGTTCCTCTGGATGCTGGCACCGACGATGGCAATTATCGTGCTGCTGTTTACCGTACCACATGCAGGCAGCGGCGTGCAGATGGCGTATGTTCTCATAACCAATATCCTGATTTCAGCCGTCATTTATACCGCCGTCGCCATCCCCTACACATCGATCATGGCTCTGCGCACAGAGAGTGTGGAGGAGCGGGCCAAGATGGGAATCGCGCGTATGATTTTCGGCTATCTCATCGGAATGGTCATCGCGGTCATGCTGATTCCCATCACCAACATGCTGGGTCCCGGCGGCGTTGCGGATCAGGCAGCCTGGATCAAGGTAGCGGTCGTATTCTCCATCCTCTCCGGTCTTGCGCTGTTCATTCTCTACCGCACAGCTAAAGAGAATGTCGACGTACAGACGCTCCAGAAGACCGAGAAGGAGGACTCCTTCCTTGATGAACTTAAGCTCCTGTTCCGGAATAAGTACTGGGTCATCATGCTTATCGCCAACCTGTTCGTCAATATCTCTTTCGGTCTCAGCTCCTCAGGCGGAACCTATTATGCCAAGTACATCCTCGGCAACGATAACCTTGTTGCCCTGCTGGGTGCCATCGGCCTTATTCCCACATTCGTCGGCTTTATCCTGGTCGGTCCGCTGACCAATAAGTTCGGCATGGCGAAGACCTGCCTGATCGGCAGCGTCATCGGCGCGGCAGCCTGCATCGTCCGTGTGTTCACTCCTTACAGCTTTTACTCCTGCATCATCGGAGGCGCATTCCAGACATTCGCGGTCATGCCCATGATGTGCGTCAGCGCGGCGATGGTCAACAACTGTGTGGAGTATAATGAATGGAAGTTCGGCAAGCGCCTCCTCGGCATGAGCAACAGCGCAAGCTCCTTCGGCGGCAAGGTCGGTTCCGGTATCGGCGGATCGCTGATCGGCTGGCTCCTAGCATTTGCCGGCTATCAGTCCGCTGCGGCTTCCCAGCCGGCGTCCGTCAATACGGCGATCTTTACATTTGCCATCTATATTCCGCTGGTCCTGTTTGTTGCCATGGGCATCCTGTTCACCAAGTATGACCTGGAGAAGATCTATCCGCAGATCGTGGAAGAGATCCGTGCCCGCAGAGCGGAAAAAGACATGACAGAGTAAAAAACAGTTAAGCTACAAATGACTTGTGAGCCGGACAAGACCTGCAGGGCGGAGTACGCCCTGCGGGCTTTCCGAAAGGAGGTACGAATGCTGAATCTTTATGACCTTACGATTGAATACAAGACAGAGCCGATCGGGCTGGATGAGCTGCAGCCCCGATTCAGCTGGAAGCTGAAAAGCGACCGGAACGATACATGGCAGAGTGCCTACCGCATCACCGTATCGCACAGCGAGGTGATCTGGGATACCGGACGTGTGGAGAACAGTCAGAGTGTCCTCATTGAATATATGGGTGAAGTATTGGAAGCGCGTACCGCTTACACCTGGAATGTAACGGTGTGGGATAACCACGGAGAAAGCGCTTCCGCTTCAGCCGTATTTGAGACTGGCCTGCTTAGCGGCACCGCTTTCGATGGCAATGCCCGCTGGATTACCCACGGATTTGAAAAAGATGACACTGTCAGCCCCGTTTTTATTAGACATTTCACGGCTCCCGCCGTTCCCGTCAGGGCAAGGCTCTATGCAACTGCCCTTGGCCTTTACGAAGTGGAAGTGAACGGCGTGAAAGTGGATGATACGTACTTTGCTCCCGGCTGGACCAGCTATCATAAGCGCCTCCAGTACCAGACCTATTCGGTGGAGAACCTCAGGGAAGGGGAAAACGAGCTGCGATTCACGCTTGGAAAGGGTTGGTATGCCGGTGCCCTTGGATTTACTCCCACGCCGAACCACTACGGTGACACCACAGCGCTCCTTTCCATGCTGATCCTGACGTATGCGGATGGTACGGAGCAGGTCATCGGCACGGATGAAGACTGGACGGTTTCCTCCGGTGTGATTCGCTTCTCAGAGCTTTATGACGGGGAGACCCAGGACTGGACACTTCCGGAAACATCAATCGGCAAAGCGACTGTCTTCGAGCATGGTCTCGAGTCGCTCACAGCCCAGGAAAATGAGCCGGTGCGTTGCCTCATCAAGCTCCCGGTTTCCCGTGAATTCACCGCTCCGAACGGAGATCACCTCTTCGATTTTTCACAGAATCTGACCGGATGGACAGAGGTAAAGATCACCGGAAGACCCGGACAGAAGCTTGTGCTGCGTCATGCAGAGAGTCTTGATGAAAACGGTAATTTTTATACCGGCAATTTGAGCTTTGCAAAAGCCACGGATACCTATTTTTTAAACGGAGAGGAACAGATCCTGCGGCCTCATTTTACTTTCCACGGTTTCCGCTATGTCTGCCTTGAAGGATTGGAAGAAGGACAGCAGATCTCCCTTACCGCCTGCCACCTCGCGAGCGACCTGAAATCAGCAGGGAGCTTTACCTGCTCCGATGAGCGGGTGAACCGCCTGCAGCAGAATATCGTCTGGGGACAGCGGGACAACTACCTTGACGTGCCCACCGACTGCCCGCAGCGCAGCGAGCGTCTCGGCTGGACCGGTGACGCGACCGCCTACACGCCCACAGCGGTATTTCATCAGAATATCATGCCGTTTATGCGCAAATGGCTTCGTGACCTTGCCGCAGACCAGAATCCGGAGACGGGCATGGCGCAGGTGGTGCCGGACGTCCTTTCCGACGGTGCGACCGGCGGACAGAACGGTTCCGCTTACTGGGGCGATGCCGCGACAGTAGTTCCGTGGACACTCTATGAGACCTATGGGGACAAGCGGGTGCTTGCCGAACAGTACGATAGCATGAAGATCTGGACGGAATATGTCCGCCGCCAGTGCGGTGAGAACGGTCTGTGGCAGACCGGCTTTCAGTACGGCGACTGGCTGGGTCTCGATGCGGAGGTGAACGGTCTCGGTGACGAGCGCAAGGGAGCGACCGATGATTATTTTGTGGCAAATGCCTGCTATCTCTGGACACTGCAGATCATGGCGGACAGCGCCGCGGTCCTTGGGTTTAAGGAAGATGAGATCCTTTACCGCGAGCTTCGGGAGAAGGTGCTTGCCGCTTTCCGCAGGGAATACGTGACCCTGACCGGCCGTCTCGTGAGCGAGACTCAGACAGCCATGACGCTGGCCCTCTATTTTGATCTGGTAGAAGAACAGTTCAAGGAGGATATTGCTGCCCGTCTGGAACAGAATATTGCAGCCCACAAGACACATTTGACTACAGGCTTTATCGGTACTCCGTACCTCTGCCTTGCCCTGAGCGACAACGGAAAACATGCGGTCGCCGGCAAGCTTCTTCTGCAGGAGGAGAATCCCGGCTGGCTCTATGAAGTGAAGATGGGAGCCACCACGATCTGGGAGCGTTGGAACTCCATTCTCCCCGACGGAAGCTTTAACCCCGCCAATATGAACAGCCTCAACCACTATGCGTACGGCGCGATCGGTTCCTGGCTTTACACTCGCCTTAGCGGACTGCGCCGCCTTGAGCCCGGCTACAGAAAGTTCGCTGTTGCTCCCGGTTTTATCAAGGGGATCACCCGGGCAGAATTGTCTTATGAAAGTGTCTATGGTACGATTGAGACAGCCTGGAAATGCGAAAACGGTAAGATCACGGTGGATCTCACGGTGCCCGTGGGGACGACCGCCCTGCTGACTCTGCCCGAGAAAGACGAGACACTGGAGCTTAGCAGCGGCAGCTATCACTACGAATATGAAACGGCGACCCGCCTCGAGCAGGATCGCTACACGATGGAGACACTGCTTCGCGTGATGCTTCAGCACCCGGCCGCCCAGCCCATCATCAGGCAGTATATGCCGGATATGCTGGACAACCCGATGATCCAGTACGTGATGGAAGAACCCATCTCCTCGCTCCTTGCATATGCGGCGGAGGCAAAACCGCTGTATGAAATGATTCTGAAGGTGATGAACGAATCGGGGATCTGATCCGAGATGAAAAGCCCTTGGCACAAAGAACGCCGGGGCGTTCCTGAAGGGAGGAAACTATGGATAACAAAATCAAGAAAATCCTTGCCAAAATGACACTGGAGGACAAGATCTCCCTCTGCAACGGGGCTGATTTCTGGCACAGCAAGGCTATGAAGAAGTACGGGATCCCCTCGTTCATGATGTCCGACGGCCCCCACGGACTGCGCGTCCAGAAGGGAGATGCGGATATGCTGGGCGTCAACAAGTCGGAGCCGGCTACCTGTTTTCCCACTGCGGTCACCGGCGGTGCGACCTGGGACACGGAACTTATCCGTGCGGAAGGAAAAGCCATCGGTGAGGAGGGGCTCTCTCTCGGCACGAATGTGGTGCTGGGCCCCGGCGTGAATATAAAGCGTGATCCCAGATGCGGACGCAACTTTGAATATTTTTCCGAGGATCCGTTCGTGGCGGGACAGATGGGCGCCGCCTGGGTGGAAGGCGCACAGTCGACAGGAATCGGTACAAGTCTCAAGCATTTTGCCGCCAATAATCAGGAGTACAAACGCTTCAACGGCAACAGCCAGATGGATGAGCGCACGCTCCGCGAAATCTATCTGTCCGCTTTTGAGACAGTGGTCAAAAAAGCGCAGCCCTCCACCGTCATGTGTGCTTATCCGATGCTGAACGGCGTACACTGCAGTGACAATAAAATGCTGTTAAATGACATTCTGCGAGAGGAATGGGGATTTGAAGGACTGGTCGTCACCGATTGGGGTGCGCTCTGCGACCGCGTTAAGGCGATGGAAGCAGGCTGCGACCTCTCCATGCCGGGCGGAAGCGATTATATGGAAGACCGGGTAGCCGCGGCTGTTCGGGAAGGGAAACTCCCTGAGAGCGCGGTGGACGCATGTGCGGCGCGTGTGATCCGTGTTGCTCTCCTTGCGCAGGAGCAGGAGCTCGACAAGACGTTTGATGTCGAGGCGCACAGTGCTGTGGCGCAGAAGGTCGCGGAAGGCGGCGCTGTGCTGCTCAAAAATGAAGACGGTATTCTGCCTCTGAAAACAGAGGAAATCGTACTGATCGGTGACATGGCGAAGAATATGCGCTATCAGGGCTCGGGCTCCAGCCACATCAATCCCACAAAGCTCACGAGCGTCGTTGATGCCTTTCCGGGTATTCCGTTCGTGGCATGCTGCGATGATAAGGGCGAGGTCACGGACTTCAGCCTCTCGAAAGCAGTGAAAGCAGCCCGGGACGCGAAGATCGCCGTTGTCTGCGCCGGACTTCCGGATCTCTATGAGTCGGAAGGATTTGACAGGGAGAATCTACGAATGCCTGAAGGCCATGTGCGTATGATCGAAGCAGTGGCAGAAGCAAATCCCAACACGGTCGTCGTCCTGTTCTGCGGCTGTGCGGTGGAACTTCCCTGGATCGACAAGGTAAAGGCTGTTCTGTATATGGGCCTGCCCGGACAGGCAGGTGGATTGGCGGTAGCCAACCTTCTGACCGGTAAGGTCACTCCCAGCGGCAAGCTGACGGAGACCTGGCCGCTTCGACTTAGCTATGTGCCGTCCCGGGATACTTTTGGTAAGAAATATACACACTACAGCGAAGGCATTTATGTGGGATATCGCTATTACCAGAAAGCAGGCGCGCCTGTGCGTTTCCCCTTCGGATATGGACTCAGCTATACCTCTTTCGCCTATGACAGTCTGAAGATTGAAGATCGCCGCGTCATGGCGACAGTCACCAACACCGGCATTGTTCCGGGAGCGGAAATTGTGCAGCTCTATGTGGCTGCTCCGCAGGATGGCCTGTATCGTCCCGTCCGCGAACTGAAGGGCTTTGTCAAAATATTCCTGGAGCCAGGAGAGAGCCGCGAAGTCGTATAT
This sequence comes from Fibrobacter sp., assembly GCF_045112255.1. Classification (GTDB taxonomy): domain Bacteria; phylum Fibrobacterota; class Fibrobacteria; order Fibrobacterales; family Fibrobacteraceae; genus Fibrobacter. The sequence goes on along the minus strand of NZ_JBGUHR010000008.1, from coordinate 13,353 downwards.
GACCTCGATGACCGCAGTTTCGCTGTCTGGGCGAACGGCTGGAAAGTGCCCGGCGGCACGTATACAGTCGAACTGGGCGCTTCTTCGGCAGATATCCGTCTTTGCGGTGAACTTTCTGTTCAGGGAGAAGAGATTTCCGTGCCCGCATGGCAGAAAGGCAGCTGGTATGAGACTCCCTATGGCCTGCCCACCGACGAAGACTTCGAGGTGCTCTTCAACGGTTCCATCCAGCCGGAACCGGTAATCAAAAGGGGCAGCTTTACTATGGAGATGTCCTGCATGGAGATGAAGGATGTCTCTCCCATAATGAACAGTATGTTCAAGTCGACAGAAAAGACTATTGCCCAGGGATTCGGCGGAAAAGTTGATTACAGCAGCCCGACCTTTAAGATGATGGTGATGTCCGGCGCGGATTCTCCGCTCCGTGCTATGGTGCTCTCAAGCGGCGGAGCACTTCCGGCGAACGTCGCGGAAGGCATGGTTGCTCTGGCCAACGGTCATCCGATCGCAGGGCTGCAGAGTCTCGGCGGCAAGCCCAGGAAAGAGGCGGATACCGATGCTGATACAGAAAAGAAAGGGGGCAAACTGCCGGATCTGAAGTCGGTGAAGCTCCCTGATCCCAAATCGATCAAATTGCCGAAAAGAAAGAGGAGATCAAAAATATAAGCCTTCCTTAACACAGGATTCTCGTGACTTCAGTCATGAGAGGAATGTGCAAAACAAACGAGGCTGGACTATATTTAAACTCAGTGATTACCTTGAATTTAATTCGGCGCGACGAGTTAGAATTGGAGAGTGTAAAATCAAGTGTGTAAGTTATGAATAGCCATAGCTTACGCACTTTATTTATATCATAAAGTGCGGTACATTAACAGAAAGGAATGGAAAGGAAATGAGTACAGCACTTATGGCACCAAGAAAAAACAAACGCAACGAAGCAGGCAGAGCCATTGCTCAGGCTATCCTCGAACAGTATCAACCGCAGAATGCGGAAGAGATGCAAGATGCCCTGAGAGATATCTTCGGACCTATGTTTGAAGCCATGCTTCAGGGGGAAATGGATGGGCATCTCGGATATGGGGCTAACGATCACGGACCCAAGAGCACCACTAACCGCAGGAATGGTTATAACAGCAAGACCCTCAAGACGACAATGGGCGAGGTAGAGATCCAGGCTCCGAGAGACAGAGACGGTTCATTCGATCCCCAGATCATCCCTAAAAGAACGACAGATGTCAGCGGCATCGAGGACAAGGTACTGACTATGTATGCCAAAGGCATGAGCCAGAGGGATATTGCTGATACAATAGAGGAAATATACGGATTTAAGATCTCCCATGATATGATCTCAACCATAACAGATCGTGTAATAGAAACTGCACAGGAATGGCAGAACAGACCGCTCAGGAAATTCTACACATTCGTTTTCGTTGACTGCCTGTATGTCAATATCCGCAAGGAGATGGAGACTAAGAGCTGTGCAGTGTATGTCATACTTGGCTACGATGTCAACGGCATAAAGGATATCCTGGGCATCTGGATCGGTGATGCTGAAGGCAAGCATTATTGGATGCAGATATTCGATGAGATCAAGGCAAGAGGTGTTGAAGACATACTGTTCATTAGTATGGACGGCGTGTCCGGACTGGAAGAAGGAGCAAAGTCCATCTTCAAGGACGTTGTTGTGCAGCGCTGCATAGTTCACCTGATCCGAAACTCCATAAAATACATACCATCGAAGGATTATAAGGCATTTACATCCCAGCTCAAGAAAGTCTATGGCGCACCAAGCCTCAAAGCTGCCGAGGCAGAGTTCGAAAGATTCAAGCAGGCATGGGGTCAGTACCCTGGCGCAGTCGATGTCTGGGTCCGTAACTGGCAGCATGTAGAACGGCTGTTCAATTACGGCAGCGCCGTCAGAAAGGTTATGTACACGACTAATGCCATAGAAGCCGTCAATTCGAGCTTTCGCAAAGTGACAAAGAAGGGATCCTTTCCAAGCGAGGATGCTGTGATGAAGGCGCTTTATCTTAGGGTCACAGAATTATACAAGAAATGGAAAGGCAGACCTGTTTCGAACTGGGCAATGGTAAGGAACCAGCTTTCCATGGACGAAAAGATGCAGAAGCGTATCCTGAAATACGAGAACTTCTAAACTATAGGTACATACCTATATAGGTAATCACCTATCTTTGAGTACATCACATTCAGGAGGGGACGTCACATGTATAATTTCGGGATAACATCAGAGAGCCAGATCAGGGCTCAGGCCAAATATGACAAGGAAAACACCGTAAGATTTTCAATGAAGCTGAATGTCCATACAGATCAAGACATAATCCGGTGGCTTTGGAGGCAACAATCAAAGCAAGGTTCGATCAAGCGGCTGATCCGTGAGGATATTGACCGAAACAGCTAACTGGTCAGGCCGTGGACTTGTGGATAACCGGCGCGGGGCCATTAATAAGTACATGGACAGCACGTTGACAGCAAAGCTGCCAACATCCTGCCCACCCACTTATTAACAGCCCCGCCTGGAAGCTGGTTTCCCACAATTCCACAGCCTCTACTACGACTACTATCCTATATCAATAATGAGAATGATGACAGACAGGGGGATATGGCATCGTAAAAGGCGACCTTACAATCGCCTTGACAACTAAATTTTAAAATAACTTACACACTTTACTTGACACACCCGGATTTCTCCGCTTCTTAGATCCAAAATATCATTCTGTAGGGTTGACAGCCTTTGACATTCTAAAAGGTAAGTGGTAAGTTTGGACTTGTCATAATTCCCATATTGACAAAGAAAAAAGAACCGATGGCCTGGGAGGGTCTTCGGTTCTTTTACTATGTTAATCTATATTGTCCATATTGAGCAGTTCTTTTTCTATTCTATCGTAGTCGTAGTCACGCTGCTCAAAATTATAAAAAGTTCCTTTCTTTTTTCCAGAGTCTTTATTCCACTTCTTACTACTCTTTTTCTCGATTTTTTCATTCAAAGAACCAGCATCATCCTTACTGTTTTTAGAATTCTCCTTTGCAAACGTGAACTTATAGCCAGTAACCGGATTACCCCGACGTTTTTCTTTCTTGGCTTCAAACTTTAAACCTTTAAAGCAAGGACTTAATTCTTTGAGTGCAGGTTTTAATACTTTTTCGCGAATATCCCTCAGATCATATGATTCTGGAATATCCATCTTGTTACGAAGATCTTGCAAGGTAATCTGGAATTCACCCGTAGACCTGAATTGCTTTAAAAGTCGATAAAGCTGCTTAGAGTATCTTCCATTTAATCGTATGAATTCCGAAAGCTCAAAACGAGTGAAATTCTTATCAAGCGCATTTAATACAAACCGAAAATCTGGATTGACCTGAATGGTCAATGTCTTTTCTTTTTTCTTGATCCAGAATGTCGTAAAAAGGACAAACTGGATTACATCTGATTCATTCTCCAAGGTACAAGCAATTTTTGACAATTTAATGTTGGTTTCTTTTAGCGATTTTATCAGCTCTTCATTGCTGCTCCTACTATACTCGGATAATTCTCTAATTTCATCAAATGAGAGGCTGACAATATTCAGTTCCTGATTTTTCATTTTTGAGCATATTGTCATCAATAAGTCTAACTCAACAGCAGTAAAACTAGATAACGCCAGTTGGTTAAGGTAGTTGTCATATTTGACAATTAATTCAGACATGCTAAAAAGACTCACTTTCTCCCCTCATCTTTCTTTTAATTAATTGAAACTATTTTTTTGGCTTCCCAACATATCATAACATTTTAAAGGGGAAATTGCAATAAGATGTTCCCCTTTAAATTATTTATCCGATAGGGAAAAACTTCCCCCATAAGCGGAAAAACTTCCCCCATAAAGCGGAAAAACTTCCCCCATAAAGTCCGGAAACCCGCATAAAATCAATTAAAATCGGCACCCTAAAAGATTTTAAAAAAGATTATTAAAAGATATATAAAAGGGGCGCAAAGCGCCCTTCCTCTCTCTAATAAAAATTTTTTTATAATACATAAATCGTTCAATAAATTAAAATACCGTTTTTTGTCGCAGAATGAAAAAGTCATTCGGCTATAAAAAATGGTTTTAAAAATCCAATTTTGTCGCTACTATACAAAATAATTGACGTAGATCGGTGAAAGTGCTATCATGATTATGTAATGAATATCGAAAAATGAAGGTGGCGGAGTCTAAGGTAGACCCCGCTTTTTCTTTTTAAAAATTCCCCCCAAAAAAATAAGGCAAGCTATATTATATATGGCTTCTAAAAAATATTGTTCCGCTCAATAACATTGAGCGACTAAAAAGACGCGCCGATAGGAGCGTCTTTTTGAATTCTTCAATGTAATCGCGGACCAGCTGATCGGCACGGCGGTCGTTTTTGCGAGTATTAATTAAATGCCGATTGATTATAAATTCATCCAGCGAGAGGACAGCTGGAGCGAGCAGTGGTCGTTTAGATTGGCCATTGAATCTGGATTATCCGGATTCATAGCTCGACCCGCAAGTGCAGGGTTAGTTCTCCAATCATCAAAGAGGATGATTGTAAGCAACAATGACTGGCCCCAGTCATTGTGAAGCAATAAAGGGGCAGGTGGGAGCGACCGGATAACAGCTCTTTTAGTCAATTCTGATGAATTGACTCGGTCAAGGATGACTAAGCCTCACTTGACTCATTGGTCCAATTGGACCACTTCGGTTGGGCTTTAATAGCCCGCCGTCAAATCTATCCGCTTATGGATAGAGGGTTGAATATAATTGCATAGTGAGGTCCTGCGAGGACAGCAGGATTTATTTTTACTAGTAACTGTCCGTGTCCGCATTCATGAATTTCTGCCAAAGGGCGAAGTGCGCCCATTGGCAGAAATTCATGAATGCGGACACGAGGGGTTAGGACATGGCGGATACCATGGATTAGATAAGGGCCGGCAAGGCGTAACGAGCGACGTAGAGGAGCGAGTGAGACGTAGCCAGCCCGTTACTAAGCGCTCGACGTAGAGGAGAGCGCATGAAATATATCCGCGCCTGTAGGCGCGGTCTAAAGAAAGAAGGTGAGACAATGGGCAAGCTGAATCTCGCAGAGCAGCTTCGACAATCAATCAAATTTAAACCCGGGACAAAAAAAAGAGAAACCAAGGCTAACATTCGGGCTTCGCAGAAGGCGGCTGGACTCGATCCGAAGAAGACGCAGGATTGGCACGTCTACTCCTTTAGCGATACAAAGGCTCTTTACCAGATGGCATCTCAATTTGGTCGTTTCGCACAACATGAACTAGGCGTGAGGAAGGCTCGAGATCTTCGAATGGAGCACGCCAAAGCATTCCTAGAGGATCGCCGACAGGCCGGATGCACGAAGTCAACTCTAGATACTTACGCCAACACCTTGAAACATCTGTCAAAATGCGTGAACCACAACTACCAATCTGCCAACCTTGACTTCTCAGAGCTCAAGGCTCCAGATGCGCCGCAGGCGCCCAAACGAGAGCAGATGACGCAAGAACAGTACGTTGCCGTCTTAAACTGCATGCCGCAATCAAAGTCGAAGGACGCTATCCGTCTCGCCCGGAGCTTTGCCCCGAGGGATGGATCGATACTTGTATTCGAAGTGAGGGACGTTGACCTTGAACGAAATCTTTTTACGGTTTACAGAGATAAAGGGGGAAGAACGAGGAAACTTCCCATCGAGACAGAAGAGCAACGGGAGCTCCTGACACGGTTGATCGCTGGGAAGGGACCACGCGACAAGCTCATTACTCTGAAACCTGGAAGTGCTGATAAGTCGCTCCGCCGGGCGATGGAGCGCTCAGGGGTCTGCCAGAACCTGCTCAAAGAGAAGACCGGCATACACTCAATCCGAAAGTTGGTGGCACAAGAACGCTATGACCAGCTTAAGGAAGCCGGTCTGTCAAAGAAAGAAGCAGCGGGAGACGTGTCGGAATATCTTGGACACGGACGCGACCGAAAAGACATACGCGACACCTACATTGCGAAGGAGTAATGATATGACCGAACAAACTAAAAAACAGATTCGAAAATACAAATACGACCACAACCTTAAACAGTCGGAGCATGGTCTGATGGTCGTTGACTACAGACTTAAAAAGGAGTATCTGGTAGGCTGTGACTACGCCAACGCATATATAACAGTGTCTGTACCGTTCTATGATGCGTCACTCAGAGAGCTGTCTGGATGGCTGCAAGAATCCTTTCCTGGTCTTGAGAGAGTTGATGATGTCTGCAATATTCAAGTACAAGGACAGAAAATGGAGCTGTACCAAACGGCGCATGGGAGAGCTGATAAGAACGGAAATGCTCCGCTGATTCTTACGTTCAGGATCCTGAATCGCAGCTCTTTCAGAGGTTTTGAAGATCTCAGCATGGAAAGCATGCAAAAGCTCTTTGACGAGGCTTACGGACTACAGGCTCAGACTGATGACGAGGAAGATACCTCTGACGCTTCACCGGCGGCCATCGTTCTGTGAACGTGGCAGCGGTGAAGCATACAGGGGGTGTAGGGGGGTGTATCCCCCCGCATTGACCTTGAAAAATCCCTCATAAAAACATACAATGGTTTTGTGAACGGTTTACTTAACGGGGTTCAGCCGAAGCCTGAAAAACCGCATAAAATCAACAAAAAATATTTACGAGGGGTTTAAAATGACGATAAAAGAGTATGCGACAGCGCGAGGGAAGACCATACAGGCGGTGTACCAGGCAATGAGGCGAAAGGTCAACGCGGAGGCGCTTGTCGGGCATACGTACACGACCCAGATACGGGGAAAGAACGTCCTCTGCCTAGACGATGAAGCGGTCAAGATTCTTGATAAGGGAGCGATGCAGACTGCGACTGTTGTCGAGAAGGCTACAGATGAAATGCTCATCGCCAAGTACGCTGCTGAACTAGAAGCCGAAAGAAAGCGTGCGGATGCCTTGCAGGCAGAGCTTAACGAAGCGAACCGACAGCTCCGGCAGACGCTCCCGCTGATCGGGACCGCCGAGGTTCAGCAGAAGCGCCTTGAGGAGTCAGAGGAGCGGACGCAGGAGCTAGAGGCGGCGCTTGCGAGTGAGAAAGAAGCAGGGGAAGCCGCCGAGAAGCGTGCTCTGGAAGCAGAACATCGCGCGGATCTGGCGGAGCAGGCTGCGGGATATGAAAAAAGCAGGGCTGATTCGGCAGAAGCGAAAGTACAAGAATTCAACAGTCTTGGATTTTGGCAAAGATTGTTTTGGAAAGGATAAAAAGTAGAAAGAGAGGGCGAAGGAGAATGTCGAAAATTTTATACCGCGTTGTGTGGGAAAATCTAAAGACAGCGGAACGAGGGGAGCGTAAATTTAAATGTTACATGGGTGGCTGGAAAGAACAGTTCGAACACCTTTACCCGGCAGATCAGGGCTACATATGGCTGGAAGCGTGGAACGAGGACGAAAAAAGGCTGGTTGATTTTCAAGACCCTATTTACCCAGCTGATATTGAAGCGCAGAGACAGAAGGACTATGAGCGGAGAATGGGTATCTATGACTATGATGACGAAATCCAATAAAAATGGATTCTATGTCAAAAGTGAGAAAAAACCGGAGGGATGTAACCCTCCGGTTCTCTTACAATTTTTTAGGAATTATTTTTGTGTCTTAGACGGCCTTCTCGACCAAGACAAGATTATACCTACAACAGTAGGAATTATATTTTTGTCTTAGACACCATAGAACGCATGGTTTTTCTGTTCCCTACCTACAACAGTAGGAATTATATTTTTGTCTTAGACCCTTATATTGTAACTGTTCACAATATCATTATATCAAAGAGAATATATGTTTGCAACTGTGACCATAACTTAACAGCACTGACACCGAATCTATTAGTATTAAAATAAACCTTTAACCAAGATATACCAAAATTTAATCTGGATAAACGACCGTCATCTGCACTATAATATACCAAGATAAACGGTCGTTTTTTCTAAGATGCATTGTTCATTTTTTCATTATTGCAATTATGGCTATAATAACGATACCTACGGACAGTATGACCTCGACAGGTGTGGAGCTCATAAAAAACGGTTCGGCTGCGATGTGCGGTCCAAAGCCAAAGAATCCTAGTATACCAAATACAGCCGAAACCACACTTATAATTCTTAAAATCTTATCCTTCATAAATCTCCCCCTTAGAGTCAAAAATTTGCGTCTCTATATAGTATGACTCGCTCTTACACTTAAAAATCCGGAGTGATTTGGCTTTGTTCATTACAATCAATTAGTAACTTATAGTTATTCTATAAGAAAAAAGTGATAATTTCTGATGGAGAATAGATATGGTATACGGCTACTGCAGAATCAGCACCAAGAAGCAGAATATCGAACGGCAGGAGAGGAACATCAAGGCCGCATATCCGGACGCGGTGGTCGTCCGGGAAGTCTACACCGGAACGCGCTCAGACCGCCCAGAATGGGCTAAAATAGCGCGTCAGGTGGAGTCTGGGCACGTAGACAGGATTGTCTTTGATTCCGTCTCCAGAATGTCTAGGAACGCCACCGAGGGCTTTGAATTGTATCAGTGGCTGTTTGGAAAAGGGGTTGCTCTGAACTTCTTGAAAGAGCCTCAGATTGACACGGAGACTTATCAGGCAGCTCTGGACAACAGGATCAGCGTTGCCAAGACGGGTGATGCTGCAACAGACGAGCTGATGGACGGTATAACGGATGCCCTGAACAGATATATCCTTCGTCTGGCAGAGAAGCAGATCCAACTCGCTTTTGAGCAGTCTGAGAAGGAAGTGCAGGATTTGCACCAGAGGACCAGAGAGGGAATCGAGACAGCGCGGCTGCAGGGAAAGCCGATTGGTCGGCAGAAAGGACGCAGATATCGCACCAAGAAGGAGTTGGAAGCAAAGAAGTTAATCAGAAAGAACAGCAAGACCTTTGACGGGATGAATTCCGATGAAGAGGTCATGAGGATTGTTGGAATTAGCCGGAACACATATTATAAATACAAAAGAGAAATGCTTAATGAGGGGAGTATGCCATGACAGAAACAGAAGTATATTGATGTCTATCTGCCGGAGACAAGGGTCATGATTGAGCAGAAGGGCATATTTTCATTATAGCACTGCATAAAGGGGACAGAATTATAATACAAAGGAGCTATTATTATATGGCAAAGAAAGAAGTGAAAACAGATTTGTGGGTGGCATCCCAACTAAATGAATGCAAAATACCATTCAGTGCCCAAGGTAGTGACGTGAAAGAAATTGACGAAGCCCTGTCCTCCGCCTCCAAGCGAGGGACTGGCAAAGCTGGGTATCCCGAATATGTGTCTGTGGTGAATGGTTTCGTGTTGGTCGTTGAAGACAAGGCCGATACAGACAAGCACTGCAAGTACACGGATAGCGGTCTTATTGACACGGACACCAAGGCGGTCACCGATTATGCCGTGAACGGAGCGTACTTCTATGCGAAACATATCGCACAGAACAGCAATTTCAAAAAGGTTTTTGCTATTGGTGTTTCTGGTGATGTAAAACATCATAAGATCACACCAATCTATGTGGATGATCGGGAAGGTTATATAGAACTGGATCCTATTGAGTCATTTTCCATGTTTAGTAGTGAACATATCTATGAATACTATACACGGTTGGTTCTGAAAGAGGACACTCCAGAAGAGAAAACGACTGCCAAGATATTGCAGGACGCTGCAGAACTGCATGAATACCTGCGTACATACGGGTCATTGAAGGATCAGGACAAGCCGTTGGTTGTCTCTGGTATCCTTTTGGCACTGGATGAAATCAAGAGCGGTAGTTTCTCTTTAGACTCTCTGACCGGGGACGATATCGACACTGACGGCGACAAGATTTATGAAGCTATCAAGAAGCGTCTGCGGCGGTCAAATGTTGGTCCGGATGCCAAGCGTGATAAGTTGATGAGTGAGTTTGCTATCATCCGTACCAGCGCCCGGCTGAATACAGTGGATGACATTTTGGGGAAGACTCCTTTGAAGTATTACGCCGAGTTTCTGAAAGAGCGTGTCTTTGATTATATCAAAGCCAGGTCTTCTTCTGAGGACTTTATCGGTCGTTTTTACGGTGAGTTCATGAGTTACTCTGGCGGCGACGGACAGACGCTTGGCATCGTGCTGACACCTGCTCATATCTGCGAATTGTTCTGCGATCTGTTGGATGTTCAGCCGAATGATATTGTGCTGGATCCATGCTGTGGAACTGCTGGATTTTTGGTGGCAGCGATGCACCACATGATGGCTGCTGCGGACTCTGAGTCAACCAAAAAGAACATCCGCAAGAAGCAGTTGCACGGTTATGAAATCCAGTCCAACATGTTTGCTATTGCCTGCACGAACATGATTTTGCGTGACGATGGAAACAGTAACATTTGGTGTCAGGACTTCCTGAAACAGAACACAGCGCAGGTGCAGTTGAAGGGAGCCACGGTCGGCATGATGAACCCGCCATACTCACAGGGGACAAAGAAGGACCCGTCACAGTACGAGTTGTCTTTCGTGGAGCATCTGCTTGACTCATTGACGCTCGGAGCGCGAGCGGCGGTCATTGTTCCGCAGTCTTCCATGACTGGCAAGACGAAGGACGAGCAGAAGTTCAAAGAGTCTATCATGAAAAACCATACACTGGAAGGTGTGATCACCTGCAACACGGATACGTTCTATGGTGTCGGAACGAACCCCGTGATTGCTGTGTTCACCGCTCATGAGCCGCATCCGGCCGATAAGATCTGTAAGTTCATTGACTTCAGGGATGACGGATACGAGGTCAGGGCTCATGTAGGACTTGTTGAGGGTGACTCCGCCAAAGACAAGAAACAGCATCTTTTGGATGTTTGGTTCGGTCGTACAGAGGCACCGAGCAAGTTCTGTGTGGAGTCCACGGCGCAGGCCGATGATGAGTGGCTGCACAGTTTCTATTACTTTAACGATGAGATACCGACCGAGGCCGACTTTGAGAAGGCTATCGGGGATTATCTTTCGTTCGAGTTTTCTATGGTGATGCAGAACCGGGAATACCTGTTTACAGGGGGTGGCGTAGATGATGAGGCTTGACGATAGAGAATGGAAACCTTGCAGGTTGTCTTCCCTTGGAACGGTCGAGTCAGGGCGCGATATTTACGCTCTGGAACGTGTGGATGGTGATATTCCGTATATCACATCTGGGAGTCAGAACAACGGAATAGGCTATTTTGTGAATAGCAAAAATGATACTTACGATAAGGGCTATATTGCCTTTAATCGTAACGGAGCCGTCGGCCTTGCTTTCTATCATCCTTATTGGTCTGTGATGGGAAACGACTGCCGAAAGTTGCATTTGACAGATGCTGATGAAAATATTTATGTTGGCATATTTGTTGCCACTGCTATCTCAATGCAGAGCAAGTCATTCAGTTATAGTCGTAAACTTGGAACTGGTCGGGCAAACAAACTTCAAATCATGCTTCCTGTTACTGATGCCGGGGAGCCTGATTTTCAGTTCATGGAAGATTATGCCTGTGAATTGATGGCTGCCAAGAGAAAACAGTATCAGCAGTTTGTCGAGAAACGGTTAGAATCTCTTGAGCTAGATATGGCTAATATGACGGGGTACAGCAAGGCACCGAAATCCTGCCAGTGGAAGCCAGTTCCGATTGTAAGTCTTTTTGATAGATTTGAACCTGGCAAAGGTAAGGGGCTAAATCATTTAGAACAGTCCGAGCAAGGAATTACTTATATTGGAGCGACTAACCGTAACAATGGAGTTATGTGTTATGTGAAAGATAACGGCACAGCACGGAAGATGATGCAGGAAGGAAACTGCATTGGATTCATTAAGAACGGTGATGGCTCTGCCGGTTATGCAATTTATAAGCAAGAACCGTTTATATCTACAAGCGACGTGATTTATGGTTATGCGAAATGGCTGAACCCATATACGGGGTTATTCTTTGTTGCTGCGCAAGATATGATTGAACATAAATACAGCCACGGATATAAGCGTAACGCACAACACCTAAAAGGTGATCGCGTTATGCTTCCCGTAACGGATGACGGTCAGCCCGATTATGATTTCATGGAGTTATTCGGCAGGAAGATGATGTCGAACAAGTACCGTCAATATCTTTCGTTCTTATCATTGCCTGCTACGACGATATAAGATATTTATAGTTTAATAGGTGGTGCTATGCCGAGAAAGAAGAAAGACGGAATCGAATGTTAACAGAAAAATCCAATTAAAATGGATTTTTCGCTTCTTGGTCACAATTTGCCGCCGGCGTTCCAGGGCAGCACCGGCGGCAAAACTTATAGCGGAAGCGTACTCCAAAGAGGGCTTTAGAAGGGGTCTTAGGGTCTCCCTAACAAGATGCGTTTGTACTACAAATGCGTATCTTGCCATTCTGCAGAAATGCCATTTTGAGGGCAAGACCAACAAAAGAACAACATTTTGCCAACAAGAAAACAACAAAGAAACAACATAAAAACAACAAGGAATATATAACAAAACAACACGGAATATACAAAGAAACAACATAAACAACAAAGAAACAACAAAGAATATACAAGAAAACAACATGACCTATATTTTGCCAACAAAGAATATACAAGGAAACAACAAAGAATATACATAAAAACAACAAGACCAACAAAAAAACAACACGGGAAAATCCAATAAAAATGGATTCCTGAGGGCGGGTAGTACCAAAATACGGACTACCCGCCCGCGCTGATCAGAGCGAACGAAAATGAGAAAATCCAATTAAATTGGATTCCTGAGGGCTGAAAGGCCCTCTTTTTTTGCCCTCATACGTTCGCATACAGCGGTATCTTTACCGGCATACGTTCGCATACAGCGGGCGTTCTGGGTGCTTAACGTTCGTATGCTGCACTAGAATTGAAAATCAAACCGAACGTTAAAAAGACCGGAAAACCGCATAAAACGGGGACTTTTGGAAATTGCAACATGAACTAATGTAAGGGATGGTAGGAAACGGGCAAACAAACCGCGCAAGCAATGTAAACCGCTAGCAGTTTACTACTTTGCAAGCAGGGCATGAGTGCGCACACTTGCCAATTTGCTTGTTAGGGCAAAGCCCTAAAACCCAAAGAACCGGCAAGGCCGGGGCTGAATAAAAATCCAATTAAAATGGATTTCTGATTCTGTAAATAAAAACGGCGCGGCTCCGAAACGGAACCGCGCCGTAATTATCATCTTTTGAAAATTTCTCGGTATGACCCGAAGGATCAGAAACCAATCAGGCTCCCTGCAATCCAACCTGTGTCATAAGCGCCAGCCAGCATGATCTCATACCATACATAGCCGTCCTTCTTGACCTTGCGGCCTGT
>NZ_JBGUHR010000007.1:0-2875 GCF_045112255.1 Fibrobacter sp. | reverse complement strand
AATGTATATGGAACGCTGGCTCTTGATACCCGGCGAGCCACTGATGATGACACTCAGGAACTGCCAGTAGCTGTAAGGGTAGCTTATGACGGAAAGACTGTCTATCTGCGCATCGGGAAGAAATATACGATGGGGGAATGGCTTGAACTCTGCGAATGCGAAAAGCAAGGCAGGAATAAGAAAGCTGCTGAACGCAAGGATCTGAAGAACCTGATGCAGAAAGTAGAGAACCAGGTCAACCAACTGATTGCAGAAGATAGTTTCTCTTTGCGGCGTATTCAAGAACTCCATCAGGGAAAGGCAGACAACGATTGTACCATCTATTCCGTCTGGGATTCTATCATCGACAACAAGAGGGAAAAAGAAAGTGCAGGAACAGCCAGATGTAATAAAGATGTGCGCAGACGTTTTGAAAGACACATGGGTTCTAATGTACAATTTGCTGACATCAACAAATCGTTTGTTGACAAATGGGTTAAGATTATGAAGGAGAAGAAACTAAGTCTTACGACTATTGGTATTTCCCTTCGCACATTCCGCGCCATCGTGAATGTCTGCATAAGTCGTAAACTGATAAAAGGTAATACCAAGGAGATGTTTAAGGACACGGGGTATAATAAGTCGGGGAGCAGGAAAGCCGATTATCTGGAAGTCCCAACCATGCGTATGCTTTATGAATTTTGGGAAAGAGACGAGGCAAAAGACGAAAACGGGAAGGAACTGTTCTTTCCCAAAGAGAAGCACGCTATTTTCCGTGATTTGGGTTTGTTCCTGTTTATGTATCTTGGTGACGGGCAGAATCTGGCTGACACTCTGCGCTTAACCTATGATGACTGGTACTTTGCCACACATGGCAAGCAACTGAGGTTCTTCCGTCATAAGACGCAAGAAAGAAATGCAAGTGCAAGTGAGGTCATATTCCCTGTTACGGATGAACTGAAAAAGATAATCGACAAATATGGCAACGAGCCGATGCTGGGTGAGAGAGTCTTCCCGATTATGAGCAAGTCCATTACTGCCGACCAAGAAATCTGGGTCATACAACGCTATAACCGATACATCCGTGAACACATGGCTATAGTATCGGAAATCCTCGGAATGCAGGAAAGACCGACATCCACATGGGCACGTCACTCTTTTGCTACAAATCTGAACAACTCAGACAACGTACCTTATAAATATATATGCGACAGTATGGGGCATAGCAGCAGTGGGGATATTACCTCTAAATATATCGGAGCTTACCCACTGAAAAGAATGCTAGAGTACAATGCCTATCTGCTCGATGAAAACGGAGGAAAAAGCAGTAGTGCTGTGTTATTGGAACAGCTTCAAGGGCTAAGCGAGGCAGAGCAGAAAGAAATTCTTGATGCTTTATCCAAGTCAATTAAGTGACAACGCCAACGTAAAATGTCGGGCTTGTTGACTCGTTTTAATAGAAAAGCAGTAATTTTGCACTAAAATAATACAGACATGAGCAAACTGATACATGTAAATAAGGAATATGCCGAGTGGGTGAAGTCCCTCAACCAGCGTTTTCGCCAAAGCCAGGTTAAGGCAGCAGTGAAAGTGAACAGTGAAATGTTGAAGTTTTACTGGTCATTGGGCAAGGATATAGTGGCAAAAGATGTCGTTGCCAAATGGGGCGATAAAATATTTGTCACCCTCAGTGCCGACCTAAAGGATGCTTTGCCAGGGGTGTCAGGCTTATCAGTCCGAAATCTGCAATATATGAGGCAGATGTATAACACTTTTATGCCCCTCTTAGAAAATACGCCACAAGTTGTGGCGCAAAATGAAAGAGACATTACGCCACAACTTGTGGCGCAAAATGCACTTGACACTATTTGTAGTATTCCCTGGGGGCACATACGATATATCCTGGACAAGAAATACGATGCACATAAATCATACTTCTACGTCATCAAAACATTAGAGAACAATTGGAGCCGCAATGTTCTGCTTAACTTCCTTGATACAGACCTCTACGAGCGGCAAGGTAAGAGCCTTACCAACTTCACGACTACGTTGCCGAAGCCTCAAAGCGACTTAGCACAGCAACTTACCAAAGACCCTTATTGTTTTGATTTTACTCAACTCAAAGAGAAGTACGATGAGACAGAATTGAAGGATGCGTTGGTAAATAACATCCAAAAGCTTCTTCTGGAAATGGGCAATGGCTTTGCTTATATGGGCAGAGAGTATAGAATGGTAGTCGGTGAAACGGAGTTGTTTTGCGATATACTCTTCTATAATACCAAAATCCATTCCTACATCATTTGCGAAATCAAGACACAGCCCTTTGAGCCCTCTTTCCTCGGACAGCTCAGTGGTTATGTATCCTGTGCCAACCACGTCCTAAAGGGAGAAGGAGACAATCCTACCATAGGTCTGTTGATTTGCAAGAACAAGGATGAGGTGATGGCACGTTATGCACTTGAAGGCTATAACCAGCCCTTGGGTATCTCGGAATATGAGCTTTTAAAGGCATTCCCTGAGAATTTCAAGAGTTCTCTCCCATCCATCGAGGATATTGAAAACGAACTGAAGGAAAAGTAGTTATGATGGGCTTTATTCGTAAGTTGATGACTCTCCAGAAACTTTTCAAAATTCTCAAATCCATAGATCCGAAGAAACTTCAGGGCATCAACGACATTCTGGAACAGGTCTATCCTGGTATCAAGAACGAGATAGAGAGGCTTGTTGAACGTGTGGACATTCATGCCATGAGCAAGACCCTTGACTATATCAAGGCTCATGGTGGTGCTGAGAAGATGGCGGAATATTACAACAACGCAGACAAGAAGGGACAAGATGAAATGCTGGCTGCATTCAATGAGGCTTTCAGGCCTGGTGCACCATTCGAAGATGCCGT
>NZ_JBGUHR010000006.1:0-18352 GCF_045112255.1 Fibrobacter sp. | reverse complement strand
TGTGAACACGGTGTTCGAACTCTTGTTTTCGACAGCGAAATTGGCTAAATTATCGAAAGAGGAACAGAAAATGATCGATGAAGCTCAGAAAGCCAAATGGGACAACTACGCAATCCATAAGGCGGCTATTGATAGCGGCTTGCAGCAGGGTCTCGAGCAAGGTCTCAAACAAGGTCTTGAACAGGGTCGAAATCAAAGAAATCGCGAAATCGCAAAGAAAATGCTATTGAAAAACAAACCTATTGAAGAAATTACTGATTTCACTGAGCTTTCTGAAGCTGATGTCCTCGCCATTAAGGCTGATTTAGATAAGGCCTAAATTGGTTCACGCGACTATTTCAAAAAATTGCAAAAAAGACTTGGACCTGGTTCCAGGTCTTTTTATTATCTCCCTTCGCGGGATGCTTTCTTTTGCTGGTACATGTGTTCGTCAGCTGCGGCAATGACTTCGTCTTCGGTCTGTACGCCAGTTGTGCGCACGGCAAAGCCGTAGGCGGCGCTGTCGGAGATTCCTTGAATCTGAGATTTAGTGGCGTAAGTATCCAAGAACGCTTGGCTTTTTTCCTGGTCGTATTTTGGCAAAATAACGAGGAACTCGTCGCCACCCGTGCGGATGGTTTCCGCTTCTTCAGGGACCATGCTCTTTAAAAAGTTGGCGAAATTCCGTATGTATTCATCTCCCTTTTTATGTCCATAGCTGTCGTTAATTCTCTTGAGGTGGTTCAAGTCAAATATCACGTAGCTGCATGGGAGAGTGCGCTTGAAATCATCGGGATTCTTGATGAGATAGTTTTTGTTGTAAAAACCGGTCATTGCATCATGGTAACTGAGTTTTTCGAACAGCTTGTGCGAAGTGTTTTCGCTGACTTGTAACCCGGCGAAGATACATGTAATCAAGATTGTGAGGGATAAAATGTCTATGCTGAGTTCTTCTGCAAAGGCGCCTATGGCACCCGCGATAAAGGGCCAAATACAGTAAACGGCAAAAAGGATGAATGCCCGCCTGCCAAGCTGTTTGCGGTAATAGAAAATGTAACCGGTCATAATTACGCCCCAAATGCCGGTGGCAAGCCAGGAGATTACGATTTCTGTGGCGCTCCACTCTTGAGTAAGGTCATCAGATGCCAAATCAACGCCAAGTTCCAGGAAGAATATGGCGAAGCAAAGGACAACGACTATTTTGCGAAACGTTGCGTTGGGTTCAATTTTCTTGCTTTCGAGGTAGGTGAAAACGTATTGCGAAAAAAAGTACACGCACAGGGCGCTCGATAAAAAGTCAACAGTGTCTACAGCCAGAAACGCGGTTGCGGACAACTCCCATTTACTGATGTGGATGATCAAGTATGAAAAAATGACTCCAAGATAGGCGATGGTCAATCGGCTAAAATAATGACGGAGTCTTCCGTTTCTCCAATATTCAAAACGGAGGAGAACTAGAATGAGCAAAAAAATAGCTAGGCCAAAAACATCGAAACAAATATTGGCCACTTGAACAACATTGTACATCTACCCTCCGTGAGGTGTGGTTGCAGTCTCTCTTCCTTCCCGTGATGCTTTCTTTTGCGAGTACATGTGTTCGTCGGCTTCTGCAATGATTTCTTCTTCGGAATGCAGGCCTGTTGTGCGGACTGCAAAGCCGTAGGCTGCGCTTTCTGTAATTCCCTGAACCTGAGTTTGCTTGGATTCTTCAATAAAACGCTCTAGGAAGGCTTCGCATTTTGTACGGTTGAACTTGGGAATAATCACCAAAAATTCATCGCCTCCGGTGCGGATGGCTTCGGCGTTTTCGGGTAGGATCTTCTTTAAAATATTGGCGAAGTTCTGGATATATTCATCCCCTTTGTTGTGCCCATAGTTATCGTTAATTTTCTTGAGGTGGTTTAGGTCGAACATCACGTAGCTGCACGGGAGCTTGCGCTTCACGTCGTCAGGGTTCATTATCAGGTAGTTTCTGTTAAAAAGGCCTGTCATGGCATCGTTGAAGCTGAGCTTTTCGAATAATTTGAGCGAAGTGTTTTCGCTGACCTGTACACCGACAAAAAGGCAAACAATTACAAAAATTACGCTGACGATATCCACGCGGATTCCTTCGACATATGGTGCTGCCGAGCCTGCAATAAAGGGCAGAATAAAGTAGATTATAAAGAAAATGACGGTTCGTCTTCCGAACTGCTTGCGGAAATAAATGATGATTCCCGCCATAAGGATGCCCCAGATGCCGGTCGCAAGCCAAGAAACGAGAGTTTCGTTTGTTGTCCAGTCGCGGGTGATATCGCCTGTAGAAACGTCTACGATGACGTTTACTAAAAAGTCGAGGATGCATAGCGCGTAAATCGTGTAACGCATGATTTTGTGCGGTTCGCATTTCCTGTTTTCGAGGAATGCAAATACATATTTCGAAAAAAAGAAAACGCACAGCGCGCTTGAAACAAAGCTGACTAAATCGACAATGGCATAAACGGGAACCGAAAGTTCACCGTCGCAAATATGGATGATAGCGTATGTGATGATTACGCCATGGTAGGCGATAATCATGCCTGTAAAGTTATATTGAAGCCTGTCGTTACGCCAGTGACCGACCCAGAGAAGGACTAAAATGAGGAACAGGATGGAAAGGCTGAATAAGTCGATACAGATATTTATCGCCTGGATAATATCGTTCATGGCTCCCTCCGCTAAAAAAAAAATGTGCAATAAATCGTAATATAAATATAATCTATGGACGTGGGTTATTTTAAACAGAAGTCGAAATAATTGAAAAACGTGATTAAATTCAGCCCCCATTTTAAATTTATGGAGGCTTTATGCGTTTTTTGGACTGTGCGCTAAACTATCTAAAGAAAGATGCCGATGAACTCGCTCCTTTGACGGTTCGCACGTATTACTGGAATCTAAAGAAAATTTCGCTATTTGACCCAGGACTTGAATGCGAAAATGTGACTTCCGAGACGGTGCGGAATTACAAACGCCACTTGGAAACGCTCCACAACAAGGAGGCGACTGTGATCAAGGCGCTTTCGGTGTTTCGCATCTTTTGCAACAAGATGAGGGCTGATGGCATAATTCAAGGCGATCCGTTTGAAAATGTTAAAGTGGGGCGAGCCTACTCGCGTCGTGGATTTTTGACGTTGCGTGAGCTGAAACATCTTTATTTGAGTTACATGGAGTCGCATGTCGCTTTGACGCGGGCAGAAGAT
This sequence comes from Fibrobacter sp., assembly GCF_045112255.1. GTDB lineage: Bacteria > Fibrobacterota > Fibrobacteria > Fibrobacterales > Fibrobacteraceae > Fibrobacter. The sequence goes on along the minus strand of NZ_JBGUHR010000006.1, from coordinate 15,155 downwards.
GACGTGATGCGCGTGTTCCTGTTCAGCTGTTTTACGGGACTCCGTTACGGGGACTTGCGTACGCTTGATGCCTCGGAAATTTTCGACTGGAAAATCCGTAAGCAAATGCACAAGACGGGCGAGGCGGTGTACATCCCGATTCCTGTGCAGGCGCGCCTTTTGCTCCCGAACCCGCTAACGTCTGGGCGTATATTTCATGTGGTGGAAAACTCGACGTTTAATCGCACACTCCGCAAAGCGGCTAAAAAGCTAGGGCATTACAAGTATGTCCATTGCCACTTGGCGCGGCATACATTTGCAACAACATGCATTACGATTGGAATCCCGCTCCCGGCAACGAGCAAACTTCTCGGCCACCGCAATTTGGATACGACACTCATTTATGCAAAATACGTCGATACGTTTTTGGACAAAGAAATGAAAAAGTTTGACCGACTGAGATAGCGCCTTTGGCGCTGTTGGCTTTGCTTAGACCGCTTCCCGCTGGGCAATGATCTCTTCAACTTTTTTGTTGATGCGGTTGTTCTCCAGCTGGTCGTGCACTGCCTGCTCGTTTGCTGTTGCGGCTTTGATGAGTTTGATGCCGAGAACGGTAAGGATAATCCACAAAATCGTACTGATGAATCGTATAGGAGTATTTAAGCTTTTAAAAGTGAGATAATTGAAAATGGGTGTTGCAATGTTGAAAATAAAGAACCATGTCAGCAACTTGTTTGATTCTGTTTTAGCTTTTATACCGAGTAATTTTAACGTGTTGCCTTGATTTTCTAATAATGCTTTAAAGACGAAGTAATTGACGACGGGGATGAAGTAGCAGATTACGGCTCCCCACGGAGCGAAAAACGTCTCTGTGAATTTGCTTTGTTCTTTATGGGCGTGATACACCCATAGCCAGTTTTTGCCGATGAAAACGAAAAAGGGGATGGAGGTGAACAAAAGGAAAAGGAATATGGTCCCCAAAGCGCTTTTAACTTCTTCGCTTACGGTTGTTCCAACTTGATAGTTCTGGAATGCGCCGAATGTCTTTACTTCTACGAAGAAGAAAAGTATGTTTAGGACTATCTGGAATTTTGTCCACGAAATGGCGCTTTTTCCGCGTCGTACGTTGTCGTCGAAAGCTCGTTCAAGTTCTGGGTCGACGAGTTCTTTGAGCGATTCCTTGTAGGCTTCTTCTTGCGCTTCGGAATCTGCGGATGAGGTCTCACATTCGTCTTGCGAAGACAAGCTTTCGTTCGGTGCGTCACACCACATGCATTTCTGCATGTCGTCATCGTATATACCTCCGCACTTCTTGCAAATCATATTGGCCTCTAGTGAATTAATTTGAATAATAAAATACAAAATAAAAAATGCCCGAGTCGTTATGGACTGCGGGCTTCTTGCGAAACTTTCGTCTCTCGTCTGTAGGGCGTAGCCCGTTCTCTCGTCTATTCTTTAATCGTCGGAGCCTGTCTTGCGACCGGAGCAAGTTCGCCATGCTTGCGGAACAGGTGCTTCACGAGCGTACCAAATCCACGGAGAACGCGGTAACGTTCACGCGGGTTCTTGATGGCCATGATGCCCTGACGGATGATATAGCTTGGACGCAGGTAGAATTCACGGCGGGCCTTATCGCAGAAGTCCACGAGAGCCTGGCTCGTGAGTTCGCCGCGCTGGATCGTGGTGCGGTGGAAACCGTCCTTGTCGAGCCACTGGCTGTAATCCTTCGACTTCAAAGCGCCGCTGGCGAGAGCTTCCTTGTAGGCTTCGGTGCCAGGGTAAGCCATGATGGGGTAGAACTGGGCCGTGTTCGGGTTCAGCTTCTTCGCATAGTCGAGCGTCATGCGGAGCGTTTCCGGAGTGTCGCCCGGGTTACCGACCATGAAGCATCCGTGAACGAGGAGTCCTGCCTTGCGGGCATTCTTCGTAAATTCAATTGCCTTGTCCGTGTTCTTCACGCCCTTGTGGATCTTTTCGAGAACCTCGGGGGAGGCGCTTTCGAAGCCCACGCACATTTCGCGGCCACCGGCCTTCTTCATGAGCTTGAGCAAGTCGAGCGGCACATCGGCGCGGGCGTTGCAGCTCCACGTAATCTTGAGATTGCGTTCCAGAATCAAGTTGCAAATCTGGCGCACGTGTTCGTGGCTTGCCGTAAACGTATCATCTTCAAAGAACACTTCGCCTAAATCTTCGAAGTTTTCCTTGATGTACTGGAGTTCGTCGACAACATCCTTCGGATCGCGGCGGCGGAACTTGTGACCGTTGAGCGTCTGCGGAATCACGCAGTAGCTGCAGTGGTTCGGACAACCACGGCCACTGAGAATCACGATGAGCGGGTTCAGGTTTGCGCCGTAGAAGTACTTCTTGTAGCAGCTGTAAAGGTGCTTGCGGTAGACCTTCGAAACCCACGGAATTTCGTTCAGGTTTTCAATCTTCGGGCCTTCGGGCTGGAAGTCCACCTTGCCTTCGGCGGTGCGGTAGGCAAGGCCTGCAAACTGACCGACGGGAGCGCCATCGCCACGGAGCGCGCGGACGAGGTTCCTACAGGTGTAGTCAGCTTCGCCAATCACCACGTAGTCCAAAGACGGTTCCATTTCCATGGATTCGAGCGGCTCGGCGGTCGCGTGCGTACCCATGATGGCAACCTTCACGTTCGGCAAAGCTTCTTTAATCGCATGGACGACCTTGAGGTCATTCAAAATACTCGGGGTGCTTGTGCTGCAAATGACAAGTTCCGGGCCGAACTTCTTAATGCCTTCGAGCGTCTGCGGAAGGTCGAGTTCCATGGCGGGACTGTCAATAAGCTGGATTTCGTTACCGTCGGCTTCACAAACGCCGGCAGCATAGCTCAAAAACATTGGCCAGTAAAGCGTACTGGACTTCGTTACGCATGGGGATCTAGATTCCCGACTGAACATCGGGTGGAAGGGGGGATTTAAAAAAGTAACGTTCATGACGCTCACAAAATACATAATCTAAAAGGATTATGCTACATTATAATGCAATGAAAAAGCGTTTTTTTACAATTTTTGCGTGTATAGTGATGGGATGCACGGCAATCCCGGCTTTTGCGGCGCCAAAGTCCAACAATATGGCTCTTGATACGGTCCGTATGACATTTGATGACGGACGTGTGGCGCGAATTTACACGGTCAAAAAGGGTACTGACGTGCGCGAGGGGGTAGCTCTTTCGTACCATCCGAATGGGAAATTAGCCGTTGAAGCTCCGTATAGGGATGGCAAGTTGGATGGGGTTTTACGTTCGTACGATGAAAACGGGATGCCACTTGAAACTGTTGGCTATATGGATGGGGAAGAAGAGGGCTTTAGCATTATTTATTACCAAAACGGCAAAAAGAAACGCCGCGAATCTTACCATCGCGGAGTTCTGAATGGCATGTCCGAAGAATGGTATGAAAATGGAAAGCTCTATCGCCAAATTCCATTTGATAATGGACAAATTCACGGAGTCTTTAAAGTGTATGACGAAATGGGATTTCTGACGGAGGATATGAATTTCGTTCGCGGTATCCGCAATGGCCTTTACCACCGCTACACTTTTGGCAAGGTTACTCTAGAAGCGGAATTCCAGAATAACCGCTGCGTCAAGAATTGCAATTTTTAGTCATTGGTCATTGGTCGTTAGTCATTAGTTATATAGGTGCGCTGAAAGCGCCAAACTTAAAACTGATTACTAATAACTAACAACTAATGACTGCCCTCACTTTTTCTTTGGCTTTACAGCGCTCCAGACCATGTAGCCGATAAAGAGAATACCGAATCCAAGCAATGCAATGGCAAGTTCGGAGTTGTACTTTTCGATAATGTCCTTTTGTCCGTGGGCAAAGTAGCCGAGCAGAGCGAGGACGCAGTTCCAGATGGCAGCGCCGAGGAACGTGTAGAGTGTGAACGGGGCGAGCTTCATCTTGGCAAGGCCCGCCGGAATCGAAATCAGCTGGCGGATGACGGTGATGAGGCGGCCGACGAACGTTGAAATGGCGCCGTGTTCGCGGAAGTAGTTTTCGGCCTTTTCGACCTTTTCGACATCGAGCAGCAAGAAGTGCCCGAGGCGGCTGTCGGCGAACTTGTAGATAATCGGGCGTCCGAGAATCTTTGCGAGATAGTAGTTGATGTAGGCGCCGATGAGAGCGCCGAATGTCGCAAACAGGACGATGAGTGCGATGTTGAGGCCGGAACCCGGCTGCAAAGCCTTGTAAGCGGCGGGCGGCACGACAAGTTCAGACGGGAACGGAATGAACGAGCTTTCAATCGCCATCAAGAGTGTGATGGTGCCGTAGTTCAAGTTGTCATTGTACCAGTCGATAATTTGGTTGTAAATCCCTGTCGATTTTGCTGTATCGGCTGCGGTGCTTGCGAGAGCGCCTGCAGCGTCTACAGAAACTGTATCGGCTGCGAATGAAAAAGCGGTAAAGAGAAGAGCTAAGGCAATTGTTGTTTTAAAGGCTGTATTTTTCATTGGGTCAAATTTAGAAATTTAAAAAATAAATTTTTTGATTTTATTATAAAAGTCGTTTTTTTTAATATGAAAAAGTATGTCATGCGGGCGGGGCCCCAGCTCGGAGTTGCGAAGGCCGCACGGGCCCCTCCCTGCACCCTCCCCATCCTTGGCCGACGCTTTTTTTAATAATAATTGCTGTTATTGATGTTAGAAATAGAAGTAGAGGCCGACGCCGAGGAGGGCGGCGCCTGTTCCTAGTAAAATGCCGCCTGCGATGGCCTTGTTGTCACCCTGATCGACGAGCTTCTTGTTCTTTTTGACTTTGTCCTGATAATTCTTGCCCTTGACAGCTCCAGGAATTTTAAGGTCTTTCTTGATTTCGTCGGCGTCGTTGTAGTCCAGGTGGGCAAAGTACATCATCAAGGATCCGATGAGGATTGTCCCTGCCGCACCTCCAATAAACGCTTCCCCAAGAGTTTGCATTTTTTTATCGTGTAGCCATTTCTTTTGCTTTTCGATTTCATCGAAATTGGTCAGCTTTTCAAGATCTATGCTTAAGTCGATTTGTGAAACGGGGGCGACAAAGAAGCTTATAAGCGTGTCTCGGTAGCCCGCTTTGCGGATTAAAAGACTGTCTGTTCCCATGTTGTATGCCGGGAATTTATCTGGAGTTTGGGCTATCGCTTTGGAACGTTTTGTAATAGGCGAATTTGCCTTGTAGATGTTCGCCCCTTCGGGGAATGTGAGAATCCTGATTTCGGGGGCTACGCGCTTGAGCTTGAGTGAGACATGGACGGTGTCGCCTGGTAGTGGTATAATGTTTGTGCTTGCGCCCCAGAGGTGCCGATCGACGTTCCAGTATGCATGCACCGTAAATTTGGCTGTATCCGTGGTGACAAATGTGCAGGGTGATTTGCATATGGCTTCATCGTCTACGCGTGAAATTGTAGCCCCGTCGGGGTCCGTCTCGATATGGATATAAGATCTGTCCTTCTTTGTTTTTATAGTCTCTTTGCCTTGTGCGTCCAAGAGTTGGTTCTTTAATTTGTTGTTTGTAATGGCGTCGCTGAAAGCACTTTCCCTTGATACGTTTACGCTTGCTCTATGCAGCATTGGAAGGGAGTCTTCGTAGAAAGCGTGTGTCAAGTTCAATGTCAAGCTGTCTGTCTTGATGTTGGAAACGATTTCTCCGAGATAGATGGACTTGAATCCGTGGGAAGCGAGTTCGCTTTGGATGCAGATGTTGTCATCGCAGTTTTGAATATCGCTTTTACGCATGATTTGCAGGTTCTCGCCGGATTCCATCAAAATGCGGGCTGTTAGCGCTGTGAACTGATCGGCTATGCTTTGCGAGACACCTTCGGTCGTGTAGGCGATAAGAACTGTTTTGTGCGGCTGTTGGACCTTTTTTTCGGTTGTTACAGAATCTTGTTTAGGGACCTCGACGGTGTCTGCTTTTGCAACTGTAGCGCTAGAAAGAGCAGTTGCCGAACTCGAGGCTACAGAACTCGAACTAGGTATGATTTGCGGAGATCCATTTAGCAGATCGTTCCCGTGCTCATCGATAATTTTCTTGAATTGCTTTTTGGCAATTTTTACAACGGTAAATTTATTCTGGATGTAGCCGCCGAGGCTTACGGTATCGTTTTCGATGCCTAGGAACTTTGCTCGTTGATGGGTGCCAGACAGCAGTTCGACATCCACAAAAATCCCTTCGGAATCTGCGAAGGCGGCTGTTAAAGCGAATGCGATAAGTAAGAAGATCTTTTTCATGTTCTACCTAAAATGAAAGGACGAATCCTGCGGTGAGAAATGTTAAACCTGTAAAAAAGAAAATTCCAGAGACCGTTTTGGCGGTTTGTGCGCTACCTTTATGATCTTTAAAATTCATCTTGTGCTCATCGTATTTTTCGTTCATAAAGTGAGTATGCTCCATTGCCTTTTTGTGGTCCTTGGCTTTGCTTATATTGTATAGCGAAACTATTGCTGAAATCCCGCTGATCGTAAAAGGTGCAATGGATGCCCATCGTAGGTAACTCCCGAGGATGCGCTTGTTTCTGTGTTTCATAAGCTTTTGGTTGTTCTCGATGGTTTCTTCGTCATACGTCTGGCGTAGTGCTACAATTATGAAAGACGTGTCTTTTTTAGACAGCTTGATGTTTATAGTCGTATCGGCGTAATCTGGATGGAAAAATGAAACAATTACATTGTCATCTCCGCTAGAGACGGGGATGAACGCTGGCGAAACGTAATTGGGCCTGCTTGCGAAATCTGGCTGTAAAGTGCCAGTGAACAAATCGACCGTCGAAGGGTTTGTTGCTATATGCAGATAACGGGTGATGCTTTTTTGCTGAGTGCTTTTGAGTGTGTCCTGTAGGGAGTCCTGCTGTCCAAAGGAAATATTGCAAAGTGTAAAAAGCAAAATGAAAATGATGGAGGTTTTGTTTGATGTCATCGCTTATTCCTCCGTTTTTGAAAATGGTCCTGTAATTTTTGTTTCAGTACCATTGACTTTGATTTTCCAATAAACATTGGGAGCCTTGTTACGAGCATAGTCTTCGGCTTTTATGACAAGATTGCATTCTTTTTTGCAAGTGTTCGGTATCGATAGTATGTGGTTTTCGAATTTTGTTTGTAAAGAATCGTTGTTGACGAATGCTTGAATTTTTGAAGCGTTGACGCCTGCGCCATTATCGAAAATGAAAAATCTTAGAGCTGAATTAGTTGGAACCACAGTCTCGACAGGAACCATATTCGGCTTGACTTTGTCACGCAAGAACAGTGTGTCTGTCGTTGTTTTTGTGCTGGGCGCCAAATCAATCATCATGGAATCACAGCCGAATTCTGTACGGATGCTGTCGCAAACGACAATTTTGATATTTGATTGAGGCAAAAGCTCTTTGCGGATGACGGTATTGGCTTTAGCATTGGATATTCTAAAGAGTGTATCTCCTGTGGCCGAAATGATGGCCCCGTTCAGCGAGGCTTTCTCGGGATACTGATCAAATTGGCATGCGACAGGAATTTCGATGATGGCATTTTCGCTGTTGTGCAGCTTTGTCGAAAAGCTGAAGACTTCGCTAAATGCGTGTTCTACGGATCCTCTACCATTTTTGATGGATGCTTCTACACCCCAATAAATTGTGGAACTTTCTATGTCGTGGTTGATGGAATCCCCTTTTTCGTTGATGTATAAATCAAGTTCTCCGAGCAAGTTGGCGCCTTCGGAACAGCTGGTGTTGCCTAGTGGGGCGCCCCAGACGGAATCTATGTCATAGCTTGCGTAAACGGTGCAAAAAGAGGTTTCCCAGGGATCGATGCCAGAAACATTCCACGAAAGCTCAAGACCGTTTGCATTTTTCCCGTCAACTTGGTTGTAGTTGTTTGCAGGTGTCTGGAGAGAAACGGTGGACGGCATATTTACGTAAATTGTGGCACCCGTTCGAATGGTATCTCCGATATGGTCTACAGTTTCGAACGTGACTTTGTGAATCCCAGCCTTGTCAAAGCTTTGGTAAACCGTAGATGCGTTTACGTCCTTGTTGTCGATTAGCCATCTGTGTGTGTTGTAATACGGAGTCGACTCTTCTGAGGAAATGTAATTTCCATCAAGGGAATAGATGCCGCATATTTTGATTTTTTCGTTGACATTGACAAAGAATTCATCGGATGGATGGTAGCGCTTGCTTTCGTATGGATTTCCGTAATAGCTTTCTGGAACCACAAAAATAGATTGCGTTATTTCGGGAATGTCCGATGAATTTATTTTGGAATCAGTGCAGGCGATAAGCAAAAGTGATGCTGTTGCTAAGACTGCTGAAATCGGAAAAATTTTGTGGTACATTATTCTTCCTCCTTCGATGTGGCTTTAGTAACAGTGAGTGTCCAGTTTTTGCTTTGCTGCATGCCGTTTTTGTAAATGACGGTGGATTGTATTGTCTGCTCAGGTTCAAAAAGGCTTGCTTCAAGGTTTGCCGTATATGTGTTGCTTTTTGATCCTGGAATTGAAATGATCGACTTGTTTTGAGTGATGTTGAAAAACCTTATGGTATCTACTTTGAGATCGAATGGGTTGTGGTCTATGACGAAAAAGTCAATAGATTCATTGTTTGCAATTGTTGTGTCGTTGTTTGTCTCAAACCAGAATGTGCTTGGCATGATATAGAATGATTTTTTAGCTGAATTTTGGCTTCGGTCCATTGCTGAAATGTTGAGAATTCTGTAGGCCCAGCTCTGGTCTGTTTTTTTGAGAATCACCGTTAAAATGCTGTCTTTGTATGTCTTGTCTACAACGGGTTCGCCTTCCAGGTTGACGGAAATATTTTGTAGTGAAATGGCTTCTCCTCCATCTTTGACGATGAACTGGAGTGTGTCGGCGTAGGCGATGGTGTCGTGACTGGAGTAGGCTTTAATAACAGGCGCAATTGAATCGATGAGTTTTATAGACCTTGCGGTTGTTACAAAACCTTCGTTAATGCAGATGTCCTTGTAGATTTCTTTAAAGTCCGGATAGTCGGAACTTACCACTAAATGGTAGTCACCTGCGGGAATACTTCCCAATGAAATTTCATTGTTCGTCTTTGAAACGGAAAGGTTGTAATGGATGGATGCGTCTTTGTTGCGGGTGTTCTGTAAAGATAAATGGATTGGAACTGCTGTCGCGTTTCCGATGTCGATGGTCGAGCTAAATGAACCTTCGCCAGGAAGACCCTTTGTGAAAAAGAATGATTCGATTTTTTCTTCTGAAATAAGGCCGTATTCGTTGATGGCTTGAACGGTCCAATTGTATTTTTTTAATGGATTCAGCTTGTTGTGGTATATGAAATGCGGTTCTGTTAAAATGGTGTCGATTGTTGTGAATGTAGATTTTGCATTTGCATAGCTTTGTTCGCTTAGGGAAAATGAGTATCGGTGCGCAAGTTTAATCCCTTCGGTCTTTGCACTCCATGTAAAGTAAATGGCTTCGTAGGGGTCGATTGCTTGTGTCCCTTCGGCTGGCGTAAAGGTGCTGTCGTTTAATGTTGGGCTTGGCGCAATCCAGATTTCTAGCGAGTCATAGTGCATGTCTCCGAAGTAATCTTTTAGCATGAATGTGAATTTGTGGTACCCAGGTTCTGTAATTTGCTTTTTGAAATTGTATTCCGAAGAACAATATTTCCCGTCCATCAACCATTGGTAATCTTGAACTTTGATGACTTTGTTTGGACTGATTGTGGTAATGAAAAAAATGGTGTCGTTGATGTTGAATGTATCTGCCTTGACGATTTTCGAATAGTCCGTCATGGAGTTCGAAAGAGTTGTTTCAACTTTGATATCGACTGCTTGTGCGGCATCGAATAAATGGTCGTCAGAATTGAAGCAGGACTGGAGCAGAAATGCTGTAACAGCAATGAGGAATCCTTTTAAGAAATTCATTTTGCCTCCAGAGTGTCAACGACATAAAAACTTTTATAGGCGATCGTGTCTGAGTCTCCGTATAAATCGCGGACAATGATGCGGAATGAGTGTTTCCCGGCTTTGAAGCCGGATTGCTTGACTTGCATAAGGGTTCCGACATCGTATTGCGTACTGTCAATTTCTAGAATGTGGAACAGAGTGTCGCCGTTGGCCAAATCCATATCCAGACTGTACCACTCGAATAAAAATGCAGATTCTTTTGTCCCGTAGAGTGTATCGCCATTTACGGGAATTGTAGAATCTGAAAGGACTGGGGCGGTGTTGATGATGACTGAAAATTCGTAAGTCTGCTTGTTGCCTTCTTTATCGCTTACTATGAGTTTATTTGGAATCGTGCTTTCGGAACGGCTAGGATAAAAAGTGAACTGTTCCCCTTTTTGAAGTAGGCTGTCTTTCCCTTCAAATGTGTAGTACCATTTGAACGAGAGGTCCTTCTGCAATTTTTCAGGTTCGACGGTTGCTAAAATGGTTGCTGAATCTGACGGGTGCACCTTGAGAACGGTTGAGTAGTCGCCCTTGTCTTGCTTGATTTTGATGCTTACGGATTCGACGGGTTGTAAATCGTCTGGATCGCTGGGGGCGTCGAGACAACCAGCAAGAAATACGCCTAAAAGGGCGATGGTTACAAAAAGGGGGAATGTGGAACGGTAGAACAAATTCATTTGAATTAAATCTAACTATATTCGTGAATATGAGTGCGCAAAATTTTGAATATAAAAACGCAATGACGCGTTTAGAAGAAATTCTTTCGAAAATCGACAATTCCGAGATGGAAATAGATGAACTTGCTGTTGAGGTTCAAGAGGCTACGCAGCTTTTGCGCAAGTGTAGGCAGATTTTGATTGCGACCGAAAAGAATGTTCAGGACGCTCTTGCTGAGTTGGATGGTTGATGAATACCGAAAAATTTGATAGTACGGTTCCTGCTATCGAGGTAAACGGGCTTACGGTCAAGTTCCCGATTCGCGGGGGCGTTTTTAGCAAGGTCAAGGATTATTTCACTGCCGTAGACAATGTCTCGTTCACGCTCCCGCAAGGGAAGATTCTTTCGATCGTGGGGGAGTCTGGGTGCGGAAAGTCGACTCTCGTGAAGTCTTTAGTAGGGCTTGTGCCGGTTTCTAGCGGTAAAGTTAATTTGTTTGGACTGCCGGTGAATGGCGGCAAAGCAGGGACCGGGAAGGATTTTGTGCGCGTTTCGGACCTGGTGCAGATGATTTTCCAGGATCCGTTCAGCAGCTTGAACCCGCGCCAGACAGTGACAGAAATCTTGACGGCGCCTGTGATTGCCCGCGGCGTTCCGTATGACGAGGCTTGCGCCCGTGCGGTAGAACTTCTGGACCGCGTTTCGCTCCCGGCAGGGGCGATGGACAAGTTCCCGCATGAATTCTCGGGTGGTCAGCGCCAGCGCTTGTGCATTGCGCGTAGCTTGATGGTGCGCCCGAAGGTGCTGCTCTGTGACGAAGTGACGAGTGCCTTGGATGTTTCGGTGCAGGCGCAGATTCTGCATTTGCTTGACGATTTGCGGAATGAACTTGGACTCAGTATCCTCTTTATCAGCCACGATATGCAGGTGGTTCGCGCGCTAAGCGATGAAGTGCTGGTGATGTACTTTGGACATGCTGTAGAACATGGTCCCGCTGATGAAGTCCTCAAGAATCCGCAAAACGACTATACGAGAAAATTGCTGGCGAGCGTCCCGACAATTCGTCGAGATTAGACGCAAAAAAAGCCCACTTTGTGGGCTTAATTGACTCGTCATGGGGCAAGGCCCGCGATTTATTACTTCACTTTCGCGATGTTTTCCAAAGCGTCCTGCATGTACTTGGCGTAGAGCTTCGAGAGCGCTTCTGCTGCAGAATGTGCGTCGCGCTTGCTCATGCTCTGGCGTTCGTCGTAGCGCTTTTCCCACAGCGGCGCATCTTCGCCGGCCTTGCGGAACGTGAGCTGCACGGCGAGGTGGGCTTCTTGCGAATCGCCTTCGTCGATTTCTTCGATTGCATCGACATTGCCGAGCAGTTCAAAGTCCGGCTTGCCCATCGGCTTCAAGTCCACAGACTTGAACATGTTGCTCTTGACCAGGTATTCGCCTGCGACCTGCGTGAGAATCTGTTCTGGACGAGTGGCCCACAGATCACGGTTGTAGAACATAAAATCGTACGGCGATTCGCGGTAGACGATGTTTGTGCGCTGGTAGGCTGGGTCGATCGTAAATTTCTTGACGTGCACACGGGTGTCGCTTGATGCACCCGAGGTCGAAATGGATTCCGCAGAAATTGTGTAGTAGCGGGATGGTTCGGTCGATCCGCCGCCACAACCTGTGAGCGCGAATACTGAAAGGAGTGCGGCAACAGCCAAAAAACGATTTGCTTTAAAAATGCGCATGGTATCTCCTTATTAACGACCGCTCTTGGCTTCAGAGCGGATAAGTGCGGACGGGTTGTTCTTGATTTTCTGGGTAAATTCTTCGAGGTTTTCGAGAATCACGTTGAGTTCATCTATGGCGTTTCCGACCTGGTCTTCGTTCTTGTAGACAATCGCGTCCACGCGCTGAGTGAGCTTGTTCATCGATTCGGCGGTCTGCATCAGGTTGTCGTTCAAGCCCTTGGTGTCGATTGCTTCAAGCTTTTCCTTGAGTACCGTGAGATTCTGTTCGGTCTTCGCGGCGAGCTTTGCTTCTTCGATTTCTGCAAGAATCTTCTGTAGCGAAGTGGCGGACTTGCTCATCGTCTTGAGTGGCTTGCCGAGGTCATCAGTCAAATGGCTCAGGTTTGCAGTCGTCTTTTCGAGATTCTTGAGCGTACGCGTAATGGTTTCCGCGTTGTCCGGGGTGAGCAAGATGGAAAGTCCGTCAACAATCGGCGTGACCTTGCCGAAGAGGTCGCCCACCTGGCCCGTAATCTGGTCGAACATAGATGTGGCTGCTGGTACGAGTCCGCCTTCAGGGACGTTCGGTTCGCTGAAAGATCCTCCCGAGAGGATCACCTGCTTTTCGCCGGTGAGGTTCATGCCTGCGGTCATGCCGGCGCGTGTGCCGATCTTGATCGGGGTTCCGCGCTGCACCTTGAATTCAACGACGACCTGGTTCAAGTCCTTCTCGTTGATGGTAATGTTCGTGACGCTACCGACGGCAATACCGTTCAGTTTCACCTTGGCATCGACAAAAAGCCCGTTCACGTCCGTGTCGAAAATGGTATAGTAGTTGTCGTATTGTTCGCTCAGATAACGCTTGAGCACGTAACCCAGGAATACGCAAATAAGTACTCCGCAAAAGAGCATAAATGCGCCAAGTTTTATTCTTTCGGATCGGGTGGTTTCCATTATTTCTCCAACTCAATCAATAAAATCAAAGTGGTAAAAGTCTTCGGCATTGTATTCTTTCGGGCACTGCCTATTGAAGAAATGCCTGAGGATGGGATCGTCGGATTCCATGCCTTCTTTCAAAGTCGCATCTTTCAGGACGTAGCCGTCCTTGAGGTACACAAAGCGGTCGCAGACAATCTTGATGCTTTCAAGTTCGTGGCTCACGATCACCATCGAGACGCCAAGCGTATCGCGCAGTTCGAGGAGCAGCTCGTCGAGCGAACGGGCGGTCACCGGGTCAAGGCCTGTGGACGGTTCATCGCAGAACAGGAGTTCTGGCTTGAGCGCAATCGCGCGGGCGAGTGCGGCACGCTTTTTCATACCGCCAGAAATCTCGCCGGGGAACTTGTGGAACGCGTGGAGCAGGTGCACCTTTTCGAGGCGGTCAGCAACGATCGCTTCCATCTGGCTCTTGGGCATGTAGGGCATGCTGCGCTTGAGCGGGAGCATCGCGTTTTCGGCGACGGTCAAGTCCGCAAGCAGAGCGCCACTCTGGAAGAGTACTCCGGTGCGCATGCGCGTTTCGCTGTCGAGACCTTCCTTGGGACCGAACGACTTTCCGAAGTACGTGATTGTACCCGCATCGGACTTGATGAACTTGAGCACGTTGTTTAATAGCGTCGACTTACCGCAGCCGGAACTGCCGAGCACCATGCGGATTTCGCCCTTCTTGACACCAAACGAAATATCCTTGAGGATAGTCTCGTTGCCGTAGCTCGCTTTCAAATGGTCAACTTTTAGAATTTCGTCCATATTGACCTCTAGTAGAAAATGAAGGCGAAAAGGGTATCCGAAATCACGATCGTGCAAATCGCAGCCACGACACTGGACGTGGTCGCCTTACCGACCGCTTCTGCACCGCCATGGGCGTTGAGGCCCTTGTTGCAGGCGATGAGCGTTACAATCCAGCCAAATACAAGCGCCTTGATTGTGCTTTTGAGGAACGTCATCGGGTCGATGCCGTCGCGAAGCCCCATCATGTAGTTCGAGAAAGAAATATCGCAGAAGAAATACGCAATGAGGAATCCGGCGAAACTACCGACGATGGACGCGCTAAACGAGAGGATCGGCGTCGTGATGCTCAAGGCGATAAAACGCGGGACCACGAGGTACTGCACCGGCGGGATGGCCATGGACTTTAGAGCCTTGACTTCTTCGCAGACGCTCATGTTTGCAATTTCTGCCGCCATGGCGCTACCGGAACGCCCTGCCAAAATAATCGTCGTGAGGAGCGGGCCGATTTCTGCAAAAATGAGGAACCCAAGCCCCGAAGCGAGGTAAGAGCCGCCGCCGACCGCATTCAGCATCACCGAACTTTGGAGAGCCATCGTAAGGCAGATGAGGCCCACGAACAAGAAGCAAATGCCCATGGCTTCACTGCCCGACTTGAACATCTGCTTCGTGATACCGCCAAAGTGGATTTTACCTTTGTCGAACGGTCCGACAAGCGTCCAGTAAATTGCCGTAAAGAGCAAAACGAGGACTTCGAAGACTTCCTTGAGCAGCGAAAAACCGGCACCACCCATCATTTCGAGGATGTTGTTGGTTTCGCGCTGCGGCTTCTCGGGTGGAGCCATCTTGCGGAGGTTCTGCAAATGCTGCTTGATTTCAGGCGAAAAATGCTCGAGGACGAGTTTGTTGCCCGTCTTTTCGGAAAGTTCCGCTAAAAGTGCAAAAAAGGCATCGGCGCTATAGTCCATCGAGGCTAGGCTTGATCCGTCCAGATGAAGCTCCCCTTTGGTGAGTGCACTCCTGCAACTCGAAAGCAGCTTTTTGCTGTTCGCGGCAGTGAGAGCGCTAGGTAAAACTATCGATGTCGTTTCCATTGCGCGACAATTTAGAAAAAATTTGGCTTGTCGCCATAGGGCTATATTTAAAATCAATAATGTACGTTATGCGGG
>NZ_JBGUHR010000005.1:0-1687 GCF_045112255.1 Fibrobacter sp. | reverse complement strand
TTAAAAACATTTTCCTTTTGTATGTAGAGTAGCACATTCCATGTTCTTTCTTGAATTTTTCGAGCCATCGTTTCGTGCCTTCTCTTCGTATTTTGACGTCTTTCCTTGCCTGCGCTCTTGCGGCATCTGAATCGATGCTTTTGAGCATACTTGTGCGGTATGCCGAATAGCTGACGCCGTGTTCTTCCTTGAATTTATCCGTGGCTTTTTTTACGGCTTCCCTGCGCTGCTGGATGCGTTCATTTGCGTGTTCTTTTGTATAATTCGGGTGACGTTCCTTGAATCTTTCGTAACGCTCTCTGCTCTTTTTCTGCTCCGGCGTCATCTGCTCAAAAGGAATCCTTTTTCGACCGCGTTTTCCGATTTCAAACATCATAGAAGACCGTGCTTTTTCCTGTAGTAGTAGGTGGCGTAGCACATGCCGTGCTCTTGCTTGAACTGTTCGAACCATTTCTTCGCGGCATTCTTGGCCGTTTCCGGATGGCGCTTGCGATAGTTCTTGCAGTATTCTCCGTTTTTATGCGGCGTGGCTGGCTCGGCGGCGGGTTTCGCCTTGGCGGCAAGCTTCGCGGCGTCGGCTTCGTTGTGCTCGCGGATCCGGCGTTGCAGCAACTGGTAAAAAGATTCTTTCTTGCGTCTACCCATTGAAAACCTCTTTCAGGAATTTCCCGATTCCGTACAGCCAGCAGCAAAACGCGGCAAGTCCGGCGACCGAAAATGCGATTGCCACAAACCACATCCAGATTGTTTCGAAAGTCTTGAATTTACGGGTTTTTGCTGTTTGCATTGCTGCCTCAAAAAGCAGTGCAGGGATGCGGGGTCCCTGCCTGCCGTTTTACATGTTGATGTTCCCGGCCTTGCGGGCGGTGTAGAGCTTAACGATGAAGCTGCGGAGCCCTCGCATTTGCGCCTTGGCGTCTTCCAGGGCCGTGTGCTTGGCGACGTTGCCTTCGTCATCCTTGATGATCGGGAACAGGTTCTTGATGGTCCTGTAATCGAACTGCTGCCAGAACATCCACGGGAAAGCGTAGCCGAACGCCTTCATGAAGTTCTGCAGAATCGGGAAGTCGAAATCGAGCCCGCAAGACCACACTCGGAAATTGTCGAAGCGTCCGGTCGCAAAATTCTCGAAAAACCACAGCCTGAATTCTCCGATTCCTTCGGCCGGGTCCGTGGTGCCGCTGAAAGCTTCGTTGCGGGCCTGCTCGCTTTGTTTTTGCCACCACTCCATCGTTGCCTGGTCGTCGGTGAGTCCGGCTTCGGCCTGCTTGTCGATGGCAAAGCGACGGTAGAATTCGACCTGGTTCCCGTTCTTGTCGAAGCCGAAAGCTCCGAGGCTCAGCACCTTGCAGCCGACCTTGTTTCCGGTCGTCTCAATGTCAATCATCAATTCGTTATTCATTGTGCTGCCTCATGTTGAATGTTGCTTTTGAACGTTCTTGCGTAATTCATTCTTTCACGCATTTTATTAAGCTGCTCTTCCGTAAAAACGCGCTTTTTCCGTTCTTTCTTTTGAATGGGGGGGGGCAAAGTTGTTTTGGCGGCTTTGTGGTTTTTGTGCTTGTAAAACCATTTTTTTACATCTTCAGGCTTAAGGTAATGTCTGCGGCCAAAGCAAACGAAATTTATTTCCCCTTTGTTTATTGCGCTGTAAATTACGCTTATGCTGTTTTGGCGTTTTGTTTGG
>NZ_JBGUHR010000004.1:0-14041 GCF_045112255.1 Fibrobacter sp. | reverse complement strand
CACGATAGTGTGGGGAACGCCCAAAAAGAGCATGCCAACGCTACGGGTTGCTCCTCCATTTACGGCGGTAACCTCCCGACCACTCCGTGGGCAAAGAACAAGGGAGGCCGCGGTCCCGCTTGGGCCAACAGCCTCTTCGAAGACAACGCCGAATTCGGTCTCGGTATGCGCCTCGCTATCACCAAGCATGCCAAGCAGGCTCTCTCCCTCCTCGAAGCCGTGAACGTTCCTGCCGAACTCAAGGAAAAGCTCACGACCCAGGAGCAGAATGACGAAGCAGGCATCAAGGCTCAGCGTGAAAACGTTGCCGCCCTTAAGGCTGCTCTCGCCGGTGCTACCGACGACGCATCCGTCAGCCTCCGCGACGAATTCGCCGACTATCTCGTGAAGAAGTCCGTGTGGATCTTCGGTGGTGACGGTTGGGCATACGATATCGGTTACGGTGGCCTCGACCACGTGATGGCCACGGGCGAAAACGTGAACATCTGCGTCCTCGATACCGAAGTGTACTCCAACACTGGTGGACAGGCTTCCAAGGCCACGAACCGTGGCGCAGTCGCCCTCTTCGCTGCCGCTGGTAAGCGCGCCGGCAAGAAGGACCTCGGCCTTATCGCCATGAGCTACAAGAACGTTTACGTGGGCCGTATCGCCCTCGGCGCAAACGACGCTCAGGCCCTGAAGGTTCTCCAGGAAGCGGAAGCACACAATGGCCCGTCTCTGATCATCTGCTACTGCCCCTGCATCAACCACGGTTTCGATCTCAACAGCCAGCTTCAGCACCAGAAGATGGCTGTGGATTCCGGTTACTGGACTCTGCTCCGTTACAACCCGGCTCTCGCCGCCGAAGGAAAGGCTCCGCTTATCCTCGACTCCAAGAAGCCGACGATTCCGGTTGCAGAATACATCTACACCGAAAACCGCTACAAGCAGCTCACCCGTAACAATCCGGAAGTGGCCAAGAAGCTCGCCGACGACCTCCAGAAGGAAGTCGATGCTCGCTACGCATTCTACGATGCGATGTCCAAGGACACTGAAGGCCTGATTAGCCTCTAATCTGTGCCGACGGCATCAAAAAAGGCCCCCGTTCGAAAGAACGGGGCCTTTTTGTTTTAGAAGCGGGCATCCACCGCCAAGCGGAGGAGGCTACTCTTAAGTAGCCTTCGTAGCGCGGAGCATTCAACGTCGCAAGTTCTTAAATGCGTTTGTTGAATGCGGAGTCTCATAAGCGACAAGAGAAATCTTGCCGCTCGTTTTTTATACCGAAAAAATAGAGTTTCCATAACGCAAAACAATTATATATTACCGCTAATGGCATTCAAGAAAAAGAAACCTATGATTATAACCTTAGCGATTCTCTGCGTTTTAGGCGTTATCGTCTTATTGTTCATCAACCAGGCAAGTTTCGGCAAGCTCCCGCAGGGCACACGCCTAGAGCGTATCAAGCAGTCGCCGAATTACAATGGCAAGCAATTCGTGAACGAGATCAAGACCACGATGATGACGAGCGAAAACGGCACACTCTCCGTCTACAAAGAATACCTTTTTGGCGACAAGTCCTTGACCACGCCCGACACGGCAATTTCAGCAATTAAAACAGATTTGAAAACACTCCCTCGCGATAAAGACTGGATTGTATGGTTTGGGCACTCCTCGTACCTTTTGAATCTATCCGGGAAAACAATTCTGGTAGATCCCGTATTTCGCAAAGCCTCCCCCGTGAGCTTCGTAAACAAGATGTTCAAGGGCA
The DNA here is from genome assembly GCF_045112255.1 of Fibrobacter sp. Classification (GTDB taxonomy): domain Bacteria; phylum Fibrobacterota; class Fibrobacteria; order Fibrobacterales; family Fibrobacteraceae; genus Fibrobacter. The sequence goes on along the minus strand of NZ_JBGUHR010000004.1, from coordinate 12,294 downwards.
CGGACATTTACAAGCCAGCGGATATGCCCGATATCGATTATCTTGTCATCAGCCACGATCACTGGGATCATCTAGATTATGAAACCGTCAAAGAATTGGAACCACGTGTTAAAAAAGTTGTCATTGGACTAGGCGTCGGCGAGCATTTCGAATACTGGGGCTATCCTGTAGAGAAGCTCGTGGAACTTGACTGGTGGGATGTTTCGGAACAAAGCAACGGATTTCGCATCACAGCAACTCCAGCAAGGCATTTCTCTGGACGCAGCCTGTTTATGAACAAGACATTGTGGGCTTCTTACATTTTTGAATCGCCGAAACGCACTATCTGGATTGGCGGTGACACTGGCTATGGACCGCATTTTGCAAAAATCGGGCAGAAATTTCCTGGCATTGACCTTGCCATTCTCGAAAATGGACAGTACGACAAAGACTGGGCTGACATTCATACTTTGCCGGAACAGTTAAGCAAGGAAATGGTAGAACTCGGAGCCTCGCGCTACATGACCGTTCATCATTCAAAACTTTGCCTGAGCAATCATCCGTATTACGAGCCGCTCGAAAATGCGAAAAAGTCCGCCCAGGAATCTGGCAAGCCTGTACTGATGCCGAAAATCGGTGAAGTCGTTTACCTAGACTAAAAGCAAAGAAGCGACCTTTCAATCACATTCTTCAGTCCTTCTATTTACCAGATACAATAAAATTGCACATATCATCGGCATAGAAAAACCAATAAAAGAAGAAACCCCAGGTTGAGAAACCAATAAATTGTAAAGACCGTGAACTGTCACGGACATTGACAGAACGCCCGCGATTCCGGCTAAAGAACATACTTTGTACGTTTTCAGAAGCTGTATTCCCTTAGCGAGAGCGACCAAAGTCACAATATGCATGACACCAACAGCAAATCCGCGAATCAACACGAATGTGAGATGCGGAGTGCCCGCCGAGATGATAAAGCAGCAGTTTTCAAAAGTTGCAAAGCCAGCCCCGATACCGACCGCAAACAACTGAATTTCTTTATCCGTTGCTTCAAACACATAAATGCAGAACAGAATCGAAAAAAGCTTCATGACTTCTTCCACTATGGGAGACAAGAAAATGGAAGTATCTTCGGAACTGAAGCCAGATGCAACTTCTAAAAATCCTGAGATATACGCCGAAAAAATGCAGACAAACATACCGGTAAGAATGCACACCAGCAAACGTCGAGCGTTTCCCTTAATGAACAGCAAGGATATAGCCAACGGGACTGCAATGCAAATCAATATGTTTTCAGCATATATCATCAGATAAAAGCTCCTTTTTCATCGATATATACATCATCGGCAAAGCAATCGTACTTGCAAAGAAGGCAACGTAATAGTAAAACTTTACGCTAGAGAACATTACCAGATTCGTCCACAGGAAAAATGCCGTTGACACAAAAAAATCCTTCAGCCGAACGCTCTTGACACCAAGCCACACAATCATTCCAAGCATAAAGGCATGACACAGAAAAAAAACGAGAGACAGGGAAAATCCGTCTAAAAACCTTATGGCGACATGCATGATCAGGACCAAAACACTTATCATCATTGCAAGCCTAATTTCTCTTTGAGATAAAGCTTGTCGAGTTTTGATACCTCGAATGATGAGCCACAGAAAATAAATATACGGGATTCCAAAGAAAATATCCTGGAACCATTCCCCGGACCATACAATCCATAATGCAATATTTGCACCGATAAAGAAAAAAGCAAACGCAATCTCCCCCGCATATTTTCTCTTATCTGTCAAAATCGATTCCAGCGCAGCAGACAGAAGGAGAACCATGGCACACTCGGCAATTTCATTTGACGCAATAGGCATGCGAATACCGGGCTTTAAAAGATCGTAAGCAAGCCAATAAACATCGCTTAGAAAAAAGCTCGACATCGACAAGATAAAGAAAAAGGGAAGAAAAAATTTTTTCCCTCTTTTTATCAATTCATTTGTCTTTGCAATGACAACAACCAAGACAACAGCTTGAAATATGGTCGCGAAAATACCAAGCCTCGTCAAATCGCTCATTTTGCAGTCCTTTCGTACGCAATACGCAGGGATTCCTTACCTCTAGCCAAAATATTGTATGTCTGCTTTATATTCTTCTTAATTATCTGGCTAATTTGTTCCGGCTTCATATTCTCAAAAAATAGGAGATATAAAGCCTGCCTGTAGCAAGGATCTATAGACTTCATTGCACGGTACAGGTGCGCATTTCGCTCGTTTTTTAAAAGCTCCGCGACCGGCTGAAGACATTCATCCGCTTCAAAATTATTTAAAAATTCTTTATCAGGAGAAATGAATATAAACTTTCGCTTTCTTAGACAGAGCAACGCCTGGTTTTTGGCAATTGCATAAAGCCATGTTTTAAACGAAGCATTAGCTTTTTCCTTGTAGCGAGCCGTTCCAGACGCCAAGATAGCAAAAGTATCCATCATCAGCTCTTCGGCTTCATCTAAATTTTGAACAAATCCATAAATAAACAAGATTAACCCGTCTCTATATTTATTAAAAAGAGCTTCAAGTGCATTCGGGTCATTATTCCTCAAAAAACTGGTGTATAATAGTCCGTCTATATCGGACATGAGCCCATCTCCCATCAAGGTAACTCAACCACAATCAAATATTAGCTTATCCATGTTTGCTTAAAAACATACTATAAATTTAACACAAAGTCAAGAGTGACAAGTCCTTTTTTCGCTCTATTTGTCCTTTATTTCTCATTTATCCCAAAAAATCGTAAAGCAATTTTTACAATATTTTATTGAGTAAAAACAAACATGTCCGCATTTAATAGTAGAAATAAAGATCAAAATGGCAAAACAAGCCAGGAAAATCTTTTTTCATAAAACTTACACCTCAAAAATAATCGCTCAGGAACTTTTTCCTGGGCGTCTTTTTTTGTACTTATTTCAAAGCATATTTTTTACAAAAAAGCAGTGAGTAAAAATCTACATTTAGGTAATTAATTATCGAAAGAGTGTAATGGCAAGGAGGACAAAATGAAATATACGAGAGACGAAGCCCTGAATGAAATCAGACGGCGAGCAAAGGTTATAAGGCAAAAACGCGATAGAAAAATAGCGCATCTTTTGGCAACAACAGCCTGTATTTCTCTTATATCCCTTTTGGCGGTAATTGGGAAATTTGCAGGTTCAGAAATTTCGGGCATGCCAGGCGCTTATGGATCTTTCATCCTCTCGGCAAGTACAGGCGGTTTTGTGCTGGCTGGTATTCTAGGATTTGTTCTAGGAGTTTCTGTAACGCTTTTAATCAAATACCTGAAGAAAAACAAAAACAACCAAGAATAGAGCCACAGGCGGAAGCTATCTTCCGCCGCTACACCCCGCGCATGTCGGGGTCCCACACGATCTTGTGCAGCTGCACTTGGAATCGGGCGTTGTTTTGCGTCATCACCTTGCTTGCTACCATCCAGTTGACAATTTCTTCGTTAGTGAGTTCGCCCCATACCGGCGAAATAAAGATGTGAGGCATGTTATTTGAAGATGTTAGCGAAAGTCGCGCAACAACACCCTCCGCTTCCAGCAAGTCCTCAGCTTTACCCACCACGAACTTGAGCACATCGTTTTCGCTAAGCGAGACGATGTTTTCCATTTTCATTCGGGCAGACATGCCACTGCTTTTGCATTTCCAGTCCATCGTGTAGAAAAGCCCGGGCAATCGCCATTTGCAAGGGACCGTTCCGTTCGTCTCAATGTTGACTTCAAAGCCTGCTTTGCTGAATTTTTCCAGCAGCTCGCCCACGTTTTCATGAATCAGCGGTTCGCCGCCCGTGAGCGTGACGCACTTGACTCCAGATTCTGTGCGATACGCTTCAACCGCCGCGAGAACCTCCTCCACGCTCATCTGCTTATAGTCGGAGCCTTCAACCGCATACATCGAATCGCAGTAGCTACAGCGCAAGTTGCAACCGTGCAGACGCACGAACACCGCCGCCTGCCCCATGCGAATCCCTTCGCCCTCGATACTCTTAAAAATTTCGGAGACCTTCATATTCACAATGCAATTTAGATTGCCACGACCCCTTCGGGGTCTCGCAATGACGTTGACTTTGCTTACATCGTCATTGCGATCCCCGGAACAACGTCCGGGATAAACTCCGCGAAGCAATCTATTATGATAAATTATTACACTTCGTACTCGACGGTATTGCCTTCGCTTTCCTGAACCTGCACCTTGTAGCAATGCGGCACCTGTTCGCAAATCCAGCGCGCCATGTTTTCCGCCGTCGGATTAAAGTCCACCACATCGTTCAAGAACTGGTGATCGAGTTTCCCCTTCACGATTTCCTTGATGCGCGAAAAATCGACCACCATTCCGTTCTCGTCGAGCGTTTCGGACTGGCAGAACACCGTGATAATCCAGTTGTGGCCATGCAGACCGCGGCACTTGCTTTCGTACGGGAGCGAGAGCTTGTGTGCCCCAGAAATTTCAATACGCTTGATAACTCTGTACATATTACGCCTCGTATTCCGTCGTGTCGTTGATGCCTGCTTCGGCGAGAGCCGCCTTACGTTCCAGGCAGGTTGCACACTTGCCACAATGAATTTTGCCACCCTTGTAGCAAGACCAGGTTTCACTGTAGTCCAAGCCAAGCGCTTTGCCCTTGCGAGCAATGTCCGCCTTGGAAATGTTCGTGTACGGAGCGTCAATCGTGATGTTCGCGTATGTGCCCGCCGAAATTGCAGCCGACATATTCTTCACAAATTCTTCGCGGCAGTCCGGGTAAATGGCATGATCGCCAAAGTGGTTTGCCATCATCACACGCTTGAGATCACGGCTTTCGGCAAGCCCTGCCGCCACAGAAAGCATAATGCCGTTGCGGAACGGCACCACCGTCGATTTCATGTTCTCGTCGGCGTAAGTCCCTTCCGGGATGGCATCCGCCCCCGAAAGGAGCGACGACGTAAAATAGTCGTGCATGAACTTGAGCGGGATCGTAATGTGCGGAATCCCTAGCTTTTCGCAATGCATGCGCGCAAAAGGGATTTCCTTGTCGTTATGGTTGCTGCCGTAATCAAACGAGACCGCAAGCGCAATATCTGCGGCGCGGTCGTAAAGCAAGGTCACACTGTCCATTCCACCGGACAAGACCAGCAATGCGTCTTTCATAAAATCTCCTAGTTTTGTTTAAAGTCAGGATGGGTCTCGAACTGACTATCGCAAAAATAGAAATTTTATGAAAAAAATCAATCTTTCACACAGCGAACATAGAAGAATGAGGAGAATCCCCAACCCGTATTCCAGACAGAAGCGCTTTGAGAATCAAGATCCAATATTAACGGGATATTTCTAATTGAAGATGTCCAAAACATATCACAGCTTTCATTCGTAAAACCACCCGTAGGATAATAACATCCTCCACTATGAAGGTTAAATCCAGAATCATCTATATTGAAACCATTCGCTTTTACGGGGTATACCTCATCAGTTTCCGACTCTTCAACAACTCCGCCTAAAGAGACAAAAAGCTGCATCCATTCGCTTTTCGAAGGCAAATGCCACCCTTCAGGGCAAACGCCACGCAATGATTCTCGAACTGTGCAAGCCTCAACATTTCCCCTACCGCAACCGATTCCTCCATCGCCGAAAAGGCCCGCAGAATCCACCGCAGCAGCAAGGGGATACAACCGTCCAAATTCATCGCATTTTTGAGGATCTTTGTTATGGCACATGGAGAAAGTCTGGAGTGTATGGTAATCGTAATTCAGATTTTCAGCCATCCAGACCTGATCGCCAATTTGAACAGTCTTATATGTTTGACCATCCCTTACATCTGTCAACGTTCCAAAAATGCCTTTATAATTACCAGAATTCTTTTCTGTAGATTCCCAATGTCCATTTTCGCAAACAAACTTTTCACCGTTTCTGATACTCAACGGGTTCACATTTGCAGTTGTATCACCATCATTTGTAGCAGAGCATGTTCCAAGACCATAATTATCCGCCCAGAAATAATCCACAAACTTTTCAAAGTCTGGTAAAGAATCAGAAATTTTCCATGAAAGGATATTGGCCCTGATATCGTTAAACAATCTGCGTTGAGAAACTTCGCAAGCCCAGTCCGCAATAACGGTTCTCGTAGCCGAATCACTCCAGAATCCATTTTCTGCAAGTTCCATACTGAACTTGCCAACACGTTCCGTCAGGCCGGCAACATCGACATCGCTTTGCATTAGGGCGCTTATCGCAAGGAGCTTCGCGTTTTCATCTCCCGACTTGAAAATATCCAGGTCTTCAAAAGATTTGCTGGCATCATTCATGGCCATAGCCGCAAGGACTTCATTCGCAGCCTGAGCTTTAGCTTCTTTAAATGATTTTCCTTGGGAGACAAGTAACTTGACTCTTTCAAACTCAAGGTGTGTCAACAAATTAACATTGACTTTTTCACGATGGCCCAAATCCGTAAAAGCGTTCAAGGTCAAAGGCCCGGAAGATCTTTTTCCTGTAATTTCGTTACGGTAGTAGCCTTTAACCTGAATCATCGCATATGGAGATGAAAAGCCTTGACCCGAGATGATAAAATCGCCTTCATCGCTTCGAATTGTCGACTTGAATATTTTACCAGTTTGCTCCAAGGTCAGGCTGTCCAGTTCCATAATATTCACTGTAGAACCTGTTACAAAAGGCCCCTTTTGAGACACCCCGGAAATATTCCAACTTCCGGCAGGTGTATTTTCAAGAGATGTAGAACCTTTTTCACCAGAAGCGCCTGTAATGTCATCTGAACAAGCTGCAAACAGCAAAAATGGTAAAAGCATAAGGGATTTCATATTCATGTCAAAACTCTCCTATTTTTAATTCTGCGATTCCTGGTCTTTTATACAACGAACATTCCGGCCAATAAACCAAGCATTAAACTCACCAGGCCAAAAAGAAAGAACTTGTTCATTGTTCACATCCAAATAAACTACGTGATCAAACTGTGATCCTGCATATTTCCTTTTAGACGATGTCCAAAAACCAACAGATTGACTTGTCATATTGAAGCCATAGTCATCGGTACCCAAATCATTAGCCGACCTTAATGTTCTTGAGGCTGTAACATTTCCACCCGCAGTCGCTATCAGAATCGTCCATTCTTCTTCCGACGGCAAATGCCACCCTTCAGGGCAAACCCCTCGAGAAGATTCTTTTAAATCACAGAGCGTACTCGAGAGACCACAACCAATACCGCCATCACCAAATAATCCAGCGGAATCCATAGCCGCAGCAAAAGAATAAATGCGCCCATAATTTTCGCAATATTGCGACTGATCGCCAAGGCAAGCCGTCACGGGTTCATTTGTCGGATAACTGTATTTCAGATTCTCGGCCATCCAGACCTGATCGCCAATTTGAACCGTTTTATAGGTTCGACCATCTCTTGCGTCAACCAGTGTTCCAAAATCGCCTTTATAAAGGCTCTTCTTTCTATGGGCGTATTCCCAGCGTTCATTGTTACAGATAAAGAAATCTCCAAACCGTGAACTCTTATCGTTCATATTTACAGCGGTATCACCGGCGTTTGAATTCGAGCATTCTCCCAAGCCGTAGTTATCATACCAGAACATGTCAACGTACTTTTCAAAATTCGGCAATGTATCAGAAATGCCCCACGCAAGAACATTCTTTCTAATATTCACGAAAGTACTGTCCTCGGATGCTCTTGAGGCCCAGTCCGCAATAGCGGTCCTCGTTATAGAATCATTCCATGAGCCATTTGTTTCCAAATCTAAGCTAAACTTGCCCATGCGTTCCGTAAGTCCTGCGACATCGACATCGCTTTGCATCAAGACGCTCACGGCTAGAAGCATTCCATTTTCATCGCCCGATTCAAAGATGTTCATGTCTTCGAATTTTTTGCTAGACTCGTTCATCGCCATAGTGACAATGATTTCTCGTTCTGCCTGGTCCTTTGCTTTTTTTACAGAATACCCTTGCGAAACAAGATTCTTTACACGATCAAATTCGAGATGCGTCAGCAAGTTGACATTGACATTTTCCCGATGACTAAGATCTGTAATGGCATTTAAGACCAGGGAACCAGAGGACACCTGACCGGTAATTTCATTGCGGTAATAACCATCAACCTCAAGCATGGCATACTGCGAGACAAGCCCTGCCCCAGAAATTGCGAAATCACCCTTATCGCTTCGGATACTGGACTTAAAGATTTTTCCAGTCTGAGTCAATGTCGTGCCTTCTAGCTCCAGCACATTCACAGTAGAACCCGTTACAAAAGGCCCCTTCTGGGAAACGCCTGCAACCTGCCACCTTTCAAGAGGCGTGATTCCGACATCTTCACTCGCACCGCTTGCAACCTTGTCCGAGCATGCGACAAAGCACAAAGCGGCAAATACAACAATAGGTTTTAAAATCATTTTAGCGTTCTCCTCGAACATTCTCAGTGAGAGGGAAAAACTGAAGATTTAAACGGTAAACTTGTTCTGTATCGCCATCTTCAGATACGATATTCAAAATCTGCTTTCTAAATTCAGCCAGGGCTTTCACAATCCGTTCATAACCATTACGGGTTATGCCCATTGTAATCCCCGACATGCTTCTTTCCGAAGGCGACAAGCTAACCGCATCCAACGCAAGTTCGCCCATTTGTCGCTGTAAATTCCTTGCAGCAACAGGAATGACATCAACACTACCAATGGAAATCGTCTTGTCCGTTTGATGGTAGACGTCTTTATCGTCTTTCTTTAGAAATCCTTCATTTTCCAAAAACGCAAGCGTATCCCCAACATCATTAGCCGAAATCAAAGGCTTACAGACTTTGGCCATTTCAAAAGGCTTTGCTCCAGGCATGGCTGGCGCCAATTCACGGATCAGCGAATTTTTCCAAGATTTAAAAAAGACGTATTCATTGGCACCAAGTGTCCTGACCTTTCGTTTTTTAGCCAATGCACACATTTCTTCATAAGCTTTCATCTTGTCGTCATCTGTTTTTGCCGACGCATAGACAACCAAGGCATTAAAATAAGCCGCATCAAAACCAGCCAAGCTCATCGCAGAAGCAACCGATGCTGCAGCCGAAATGCTGAGATTCTTTTTACCTTCACAAACGTACTTGAGAAAAATCGCAGAGGAGAACCCAGAAGACTTCGCAAATACACGCCACGAAAAAACAGACGCCTGCTTTTTTTCATTGTAAAAATCTAAAATGACTTTACGGTAGTCAACGTATTCAGTTATTGGCTTCATACTAATAAAATACCAAATCGATTTTTCATCGCCAATATTTCAGAATACAAAAATTTCGGTTTTTATTCAAAAATAAGCATTTTTTAATATTTTTCCCGCCGATAAAAAAAATCTCAGAATACACGCGTATCCTGAGAATACAAAAACTGCGGGTATAAAAATTCCACCCGCAGAGTATTAATTATTAACGAATGAAATTCGTATAGACTTTCTGCTTGGCATCGGGTTGCGTGACGCCCGCCTGCTTGCCTGCATCGATGCTCTTGAGGAGCCAAGCCATATTGCGACCCAGTTCCTTCATGATCTGCACACCTTCTTCGTCCTTCAGCACATCTTCCGGATTTGAACCGTGGACCATGTTCCAGTAGCGCGAAGTCACAAGCGGCTGTTGCGCGTAAGTCGGGTACTTATTGAGCACGTCGAGAGTCGCGGTCGTCCCTGCGCGACGTGCAGAAACCACGTTTGCCGCCGGCTTGAACAGCAGATTTGCCTCAGCAACACCGTAAAGGCGGTCGAGGAACATCAGCATTTCGCCACTCGGAGAGGCATAATACACCGGAGAACCGTAAACAACGCCATCCGCCGTTTCCAGAAGTTCCTTGGCTTCGTGGACAACTTCGTTCACCTCGCCCTTGAGCACTCGCCCACCGACAAACACGATTTTCGTTTCGATTCCAGCGGCCTTGAGCTGGTTTGCGACGATGTTCAGAGCCGTATAGGTGCAGCCATTTTCACGACGGCTGCCGTTAAACAAGATGACCTTCATTTTTACACCTCCGTTGATGTGTACCTAAAATATAGTCACGCTAGAGAGTCGCTTCAAATTCCGCAAGGAATTTACGCCCCTGTTCCCATTCACCGAGATCGGAATCCGAATTGATGTGCCCAAGCGCACCCGCATTAAATAGCTTTACGCCCCAGGCGTTGGCAAAAAATTCAGAACGTTCCATTGATACAAACGGGTCGTTTTCGCTCGCCACGACACACGCCGGAATCGGCAATTTATCAAGCGGCATCGGCGCAAAGCTTCCAATAAGTTCTATGTTATCCACATCACTCGGCGAAACGAGGAAAGCCCCCTTGATGTACGGAGGAACACCACCTTGCGATTGCGCCTTCAAAAGCCAGTTGACCGTCGTACAAACGCCCAAGCTGTGCGATACAAGGATCGTATCCGCATTCAACTGCCGGATGCACTTGTCCAAAGTCTCGACCCAGTCCGCTTTCACAGGACGGTCCCAACAGCGCTGGATGACTCGTATCGCATTTGGCAAGCTCTTTTCCCAGAAGCTCTGCCAGTGTTTGGGTCCGGAATTATTCAATCCGGGAACAATCAAGTAATTCATTATCGCCTCTTTTTCCTACCAAAATAGTATAAAAATTAAGTTACTATTCCGTTTGAAAATGAATTTATGGCGAATTAAGACCTAATTCGAATTTATCCTGTAAAAAGCCGCAGCACAATCGATACAGTTGTTTTTCTAAGTACACTCTATTTTATTGGTTATTCAAGTCCGCTAACTTATCTTTATATTTGGTTAAATGGGATTCTGTTTTGTACAGAAACTTCATGGAGATAAAATATGAATATCAAGAAAACAGCAGTCAAGAGCGCTCTCGTTGTAGCAGCGCTTACCGCAGCGGTCAGCGCAAAAGACTACAGCGGTGCTGAACTCTATACGAACGAAACATGGATGTACGGCAAGTTCGAAGCCCGTATGCAGATGGCTGCAGGCTCGGGAACGGTTAGTTCCATGTTCCTTTACCACAACGATTCCTACCTCGGCGGAAACGAGCCCTGGGTCGAAGTGGATATCGAAATTTTAGGCAAGAATCCCAGCAGCTTCCAATCCAACATCATCACCGGCTTCGGCCCCGGCGATGGCCAGCCCGACCGCAAGGTAACTAGCGAAAAGCATCACGCCATCAACCCGGCCTCCAACCAGTCATTCCACACTTACGGCATGGAATGGACACCTGATTACGTAGCATGGATCTTGGATGGCAAAGTTGTCCGCAAGACCGTCAAGGGCCAGGGCGACAACAACCAGGTTCAGGACCTCGGCAAAAAGCCGCAGGGTCTCCGTTTCAACCTGTGGTCCCATGAAGACGCAGGCTGGGTCGGCGCATGGAACGACAACATCCTTCCGGTTTACCAGTTCATCAACTGGGTGAAGGTTTACGAATACAAGCCGGGCCAGGGCGATAATGGAAGCGATTTCAAGCTCCTCTGGACCGACAATTTCGACACATTCGATAACAACCGTTGGAGCAAGGGTGACTGGACATTTGATGGCAACCGCGTTGATATCAGTCCAAGCAACATCTTCACAAAGGATGGCATGGCAATTATCGCGCTCACCAAGAAAGGCCAGGAAGGCTTTAATGGTCAGGTTCCGAAAGACACCGAATCCGCTCCGGCCTCTTCTAGCAGCACGCCGGTATCGTCTTCGAGCAGTGTGACGGCAAGCTCCTCCAGCGCTGTAGCATCATCAAGCAGCCAGTTTGTTCCGCCCAGCTCTTCCAGCGAAACAAACGCGATTCATGGAATCCGCACCACGCCAACAATTACAAAGGAACACCGTGGACTTGTGAACGCCAAGGGCGCCAAGGTCAACCCGAACGGTCACAAGCGCTACCGCGTGAACTTTGAATACTAATCGTGGCGGATTCGCTTTATAATTCTCTTTACTGTAAAGGCCATGTGGTTTACGCCACATGGTTTTTTGCTAAATCCATAAAATTTAGGCGATATTCGCCATTTTTTTTATTTTTTGACATAAAATTGTCAAAATTCTTTTTGTATTTTTGATTTCGAAATTTCAAAAAAAATTAAAATAGGATAATTATATGGCTTATTTGAATAAGGTTATGCTCATCGGTAATATCGGCAAGGACCCGGAAGTTCGCGTTAATCCCAATGGTGGTCGCAAGCGTGTTTCGTTCTCCCTCGCCACTTCTCGTCGCTATCGAGACAACAACGGCGAACAGAAGGAACAGACCGACTGGCACAACATCATTGGCTGGGGCAAAATCGCAGATATCGTTGAACAGCTTGGC
>NZ_JBGUHR010000003.1:0-94828 GCF_045112255.1 Fibrobacter sp. | reverse complement strand
TACAACCGTAACAACAGGATTCAATTCATAATTGTACTTCTTGCCGCGTTGCCCCTGTGCAATGATCGTCTGCGAGGCGTAATAAATCGAACGATTGACAATATTTTCCTGGAAAAGAATTTGAACTTCGATGATGAATCTCCGCTGAGCCGAATCAATGCAATGTAAATCAAATACCGAAGTCCGATTTTCGTTCGAGCCGTCGCTGTATTCCTTGTTACGGGACTGCACATCGACAATCGGCGACGCAATTTCACCTTCAAGCACGGCATTCAAAAGCGCAATCAGGCAAACCTTATTTTGCGAGTCCGGATTGAAGGCCTTCTTGAAAGTTCTGTCGAGAAGAAGATCTGCAAAAACGCCCGCGCCTTTGTATTCTTCGAAAGTTTTAGCTTCGCCAATCATTTCACCATGGCTATTTTTTGTTTTGGCCACAATATTATTTTCCATATTTTTCCAGTGTTAAACGCCCGAATATGTCGGGTTCATAGACAGAAAACGCTCCCCGTCCTTTATATTAACACGCTTTTTATAAAAAAAATTGGTCCACTATTTTTTATAAAAATGAAATTTTTACAATTAGCAATGCGTCGAGTATGCAAAAAAAGACCTGGAACAAGGTCCAAGTCTTTTTGCAATTTTTTCCAAATCAACCGCCTTTATCGTCATTCTGAGCCATTTATGGCGAAGAATCCAGTAAAGTCTTGATTTAACTGGATGGGGCAAGCCCCAACTCTTCGGCTCGGTTATGCCCATGCAAGCATGGTCGCAACACTCGCCTTTTAAGTTGTCTTCCGCCTTCGGCGTCAGGATGACGGTCGGGCATGACAAATCACATTACTTGGCAGCCTTAGAGAATGCGGCCTCAAGCTTCGTCAAAGCTTCGTCGCATTCAGCAGCGGAGACGTTCAGCGGCGGGAGCATACGGAGCACGTTGCCCTTAGCGCTCAAGACCATCATGCCTTCGTCACGAGCGGCAGCAATCACGTTACCGACCGGGAGCGATTCGTCGAGAGCGAGGCCGAGAATAAGGCCTTCACCACGCACGCCCTTCACTGCCGGGAACTTTGCGGCGATAGCTTCGAGGCCAGCCTTAAGCTGAGCAGAACGAGCTTCGACATTGGCGAGGAATTCCGGCTTTGCAATCTGGTTCACGACAGCGAGACCCACTGCGCAAGCAACCGGGTTACCACCAAACGTTGTGCCATGATCGCCCGCCTTGAGCTGGTCAGCAACCTTCTGGCGGAGGAGCACTGCACCGAGCGGGAGACCGCCGCCAAGAGCCTTAGCAAGCGACACGAGGTCAGCATCAATGCCATGCTTCTGGAGGCCAAGGAATGTTCCGAGACGGCCCATACCTGCCTGGACTTCGTCGACAATCACAAGGCAGCCGAATTCTTTCTTCAAGCTGTTGATGGCAGCGACCATTTCGTCGGAAACGGTCATCACGCCACCTTCAGCAGCGAGAGATTCGAGCATGATGGCGCAAGTGTCGTTGTTGACTTCGGCCTTGAGGGCAGCCACATCGTTCCAAGGAACGTGAACAAAGTCACCCGGCATGGAGCCAAAGCCTTCGCGAATAGCCGGCTGGCCCGTTGCAGAAAGGGCTGCAAACGTACGACCGTGGAAGCTGTTGATGAACGTCACGATCTTCTGGCGGTTCTTTTCGCCCTTGCGATCGAAATACTTACGAGCAAACTTGATGCAGCCTTCGTTAGCTTCGGTACCGGAGTTGCAGAAGAAAGCCTTGTCGAAACCCGTTGCAGCGAGGAGAGCCTTGGCAAGGTTCACCTGCGGGTAGTTCGGATAAAGGTTCGAAATGTGGAAGAAGCTGTCCATCTGTTCTTCGACAGCCTTCTTGATAGCCGTATTCTGGTGGCCGAGAGCGTTCACGGCAATGCCAGCGACAAAGTCAAGATACTTCTTGCCGTTCTTGTCGAACAAGTAAGAACCTTCGCCACGGACAAATTCAATATTGGCCTTGCCATAAAGCGGGGCGATAAACTGCTTGTCTTCTTCAAAAACGGAATTAGCCAAGGATTGTGCCATAGTTCAGTTCTCCATTAATTTGTTTTACAAAGTGGTCGGCATCCTTCCAGCCGACAATGTGAATGCTCTTGAGGCCGCGTTCAATGCTCTTGAAGCTTTCGCGGACCTTCGGGATCATGCCGCCGTTGATAACGCCAGAAGCAATGAGGGCTTCGCTTGCATCTTCCGTGAGTTCCGGAATGACGGTCTTGGTATCGTCCATCACGCCCGGGACATCGCTCACCAGCACGAACTGGTCAGCGTGGAGTGCCACAGCCAGTTCGCTTGCGGCAGTATCGGCATTCACGTTCCAGCTCACAGCCTTGCCGTTTTCGTCCGGACCGATAGAGATCGGGCTTACGACCGGGACAAAGCCTGCAGACCAAAGCGTTTCCACAATCTGCGGATTGACCTTCTTGACTTCGCCCACGAGGCCAAGATCCACCTTGCCCTGCTTCTTGACCACTTCAAACAACTTGCCATCGACGCCACTGAGGCCGACAGCGTTGCAATTGTTTTCGAGGAGCATTCGCACGAGCTTCTTGTTGACGTGACCCGAGAGCGTCATTTCGACCATCTTCATGATAGAAGGCGTCGTGACTCGGAGACCGTCGATAAAGGTGGGTTGTTCTCGGAGCAAGGAGATGTTCTCGTTGATGTCCTTGCCACCGCCGTGCACCACGGCCACTTGGCAGCCCATAGCCGGAAGCTTGCTGACTGCCGCCACAAAATCGGCCAACTTGGCTTCGTCGATTGCCAAGCTGCCACCAATTTTTACAACCACTTTTTTCATCGCTTACGATGTCCTCTTAATTCTCAGGCGAAATGCGAGCACCATTGCCCGGATTAGCCCGAAAAATTTACCGCAAATGTAGAAAAAGGAACTAGGGGTTAGGGATTAGGTTTTGGGTTTTAAGGCGGTAGGAATTAAAAAGCAGAATATATGGGTCCCCAAATGAGCTTCAAATAAAACTTCTTGGAGCCTTTTTTCAAATCGTAAGTATCCAAGATGGAATAGGAATATGAGGCCGAAATTCTCACCCAAGTAATATTCACATTCAAGTCGCCATGCGCACGCAAATAAAATTTATGCCCCGGACTAAAAGCAAACCAATCCGTTTTGTAGCCGAGCCCGATCGAAATGGGAACGTATTTTCGTACAACAAAAAATTCCAATGTGGGATTCAGCAAAGTTGCCATGCCCAACCAAAAGTAAGTAATCTTATCCGAACCAAAAATCCAACTATCCACAAAAGAAGCCATTGCCAGCACACCGTTCATCGCTATACCAGCACCAATTCTTGCACATCCATTCGAATTCGTACACGAATCTCCAACATCAGAAAGAATGTGAAAATTGAAAAGTTCAGAGCTAAGATATAGTCCCTTAGCCAACCAACGACCATAGTCCGCATTGAAATTATAATCCACATGATGCCCCCAGGCAGTGAGTTCCATGCCCAAAGAAGCCATGTGCTTTGCCATCTTTATTCCATGGCTGTAACGTTCAAAAATTCCAACAGAGCGTGAAGAATCTTCACTCGCCATTTCGGCATGTACGCCATCCACATTTGCCCCCGCAACAGGAACCGTTTCCGCAAACGAAAACGAGCAAATAAGGATTATAAGGCAAACAAGCTTACGCATTTGGGTAAAAAATACAAACAATCCCTCTTTTCCTTCACTTTTTCACTCTTCAGGCGTAATTTTTTTATATCTTTTGGGAAAACCTAACCAATATAAGAGGTATTTTATGGCAATTACGAAAGTTTGGCTCGATGAATCCAGCGACGAATGCGTCTCCTGCGGCGCTTGCGAAGCAACTTGCGATGCAGTCTTCTCCGTTCCGGAAAAGATGGTCGTTAAGGAAGGCGTTGACTTCAACGCATACGAAAACGAAATCAAGGACGCTGCTGACAGCTGCCCGGCTGGCGTGATCAAGTTCTCGTAATCGAGCATTTAGGCAAAGTTATCGCGGAACCCCGCGATGGTACGAAGCTTTGCTTATCTTGTTAGATTGAACACAAAAACAGCACTCGATTCTATCGAGTGCTGTTTTTGTTTGTGTTTAAATGGCGCCCCCGGCACAAGGCCGGGGTGACATTTTCAATCAAATCTTAGAAGCCTTTCTTCATGGACTTCAGCAAAGCATTCAGCTTGGCGGGCTGGGCGGCCTGCGGCTTCTTCTGAGCAAAGCCCGGGCGTTCCTTACCGGCAATCTTGTTCTTGAGGTCGGCAATCGTTGCATGACCCTGGATGCCACCCTGCGGGCGAGCACCGCCGTCGCGATGACCGAAGTTACCACGCGGGCCACCCACGCGCTGACCGCGAGGACCGTTAGCTCCAGCACCGGCAACACCGTCCGTCTGTTCCTGCTTCATGGAAAGGCTGATACGCTTCTGGTTTGCATCGACAGCAACCACGCGGACCTTCACCACGTCACCGACCGTAAGCACGTCCTTGGCGTCCGTCACATACTTGTCGCTGATTTCAGAAATGTGAACGAGACCGTCCTGATGCACACCGATGTCCACGAAGGCACCGAAGTTAGCGACGTTCGTCACCACGCCTTCCATCCAGCTACCCGTCACGAGGTCGTTGATGGTCTTGATGCGGTCATCGAACTTGGCATAACGGAATTCCTTACGCGGGTCACGGCTCGGCTTCTGGAGTTCCTTGAGGATATCTTCCAAAGTAGCACGACCGACTTCGTCGGAGAGGAATTCGTCGAGCTTGATGCCCTTCACAGCGTCTGCATTACCGACCATTTCCTTGACCGGTACGCCGACCTTTTCTGCCATCTTTTCGACGAGGGCGTAGTTTTCAGGATGCACAGCGGAATCGTCGAGCGGGTTTTCAGCACCCGGGATACGCATAAAGCCTGCTGCCTGTTCGAATGCCTTCGGGCCAAAGCCCTTGACCTTCTTCAAATCTTCACGGCTTGCGTACGCACCGTTTTCTTCGCGATACTTCACAATAGCTTCAGAGAGAGTGTTGCTGAGGCCAGCCACGTGAGAGAGAAGCGGAGCAGAAGCGCTGTTCACGTCGACACCGACCATGTTCACGCAGCTTTCCACGACTTCGTCCAAACGCTTCTTGAGTTCGCGCTGGTTCACGTCGTGCTGGTACTGACCCACGCCAATGGACTGCGGATCAACCTTGACAAGTTCAGCCAGCGGGTCCTGCAAGCGGCGGCCAATGGAAATAGCACCACGGGTCGTCACGTCTTCCTTCGGGAATTCGGCAATAGCGATCATGCTTGCGCTATAGACAGATGCACCTGCTTCGGAAACGATAACGCGCGGCGGAACCTTGCCCTTGAACTTGAGAGCCATTTCGCCACAGAAAGCATCCGTTTCGCGGCTAGCCGTACCGTTACCGATAGCGATGAGGTCAATCTGATACTTGTCGATGAGGCTCATCAGATAAACTGCAGCACCAGCCTTGTCGTTCCACGGTTCATGCGGCTTGATAATGCCGTGGTCCATGAACTTGCCGTTCTTGTCGAGCACAGCGACCTTGCAACCCGTACGGAAACCCGGGTCGAGGGCGAGCACAGCCTTGTGGCCTGCCGGAGCGGCGAGCAAAACGTCCTGGAGGTTCTTGGAGAACACCTTGAAAGCTTCTTCTTCAGCGGCATCCTTGAGGAGGAGGCGCACTTCGCTTTCCATGCTCGGCTGGAGCAAGCGTTCCCAAGCGTCCTTGCACATATCTTCGAGATACGGCTTCCAGACAGAGTCGTGCTTGATGACCTGATTCTGGAGATAACCGACCATTTCTTCGTTCGGGACTTCGATGGAGAGGCGGAGTACCTTTTCCTTTTCACCACGGCGGAGAGCGAGCATACGGTGGCTCGGGATCTTCCCGACCGGTTCGCTAAAGTCGTAGTAGTCCTTGAACTTGGTTTCTTGCTTTTCGAAATCCTTCTTGACCTTGGAAACCATGACACCAGTCTTTTCGACCTTGTTGCGGAGGTACTGGCGGAATTCAGCGTTGTCTGCAACTTCTTCGGCGAGAATGTCTGCAGCACCCTTGAGGGCGGCACGCGGGTCGGCAAGGCCCTTTTCTTCGGACAAATAAATACGGGCGATTTCTTCTGCCGTGTTTCCGGTATTTTCCTGGGCCCACATCAGGCGGGCGAGCGGTTCCAGACCAAGTTCCTTTGCAATCGTTGCGCGAGTACGCTTCTTCGGCTTGAACGGAGCGTAAATATCTTCGAGAAGAGTCTTGTCCTTGCAAGCTTCAATCTGAGCCTTGAGTTCCAGCGTGAGCTTGCCCTGTTCCTCGATGCTCTTGAGGATCGTTTCCTTGCGGTCCACAAGTTCCTGGAGGTAGTCGCGACGGTGGCTGATGTCGCGGAGTTCAATTTCGTTCAAAGTACCCGTCTGGTCCTTACGGTAACGGGCGATAAAGGGGATCGTGCCCCCCTGGTCCATAAGTTCGAGCGCCTTCGATACGCGCCACACTTCAAGATTCAGTTCTTCAGCAATGATCGCAGAAAAATCCATTTGAGATTCCTACTTGTAGATTCCGTTTCCGGATTTGGGGTCCACCGAGCCATACACCCCTCATTGGATAGCACAGCCCGCACGGCCCTCGGTGACACAAGCCCGGCCACAACCGCAGCCAGACACCCCTCTTGGGGGTCTGTTGAATATAGCAAAAGAAAGTGTCACATTTTTGACACTTTGGGGTTTGGCTTGAAACACACCCACTTTTAACACGTAAAAAACTTATAACAGACTACTCTATCCTTGAAATTTTACATACTTTAGATCCAAGCAATGTTTTTCAGCATGTAAATCCTAAAAAAGGAATCGTATGATCCTCCTTCGGAGGATGACCCACTCCGACTCGAAAAAAATCCAACCCTCGAAACTACAAATGGCAATACCTCGCGCAAAACAACTCAAGACAGGCTTCACCTCCTACGTCAAGGCAATCCGTCTCATACGTGCAAACAAGCTCACAAAGTATCTGCTCATCCCCGCCATCTTGAACATCATCGTCGTGGTCGCATTTATCTTCTCGGGCGTTGGCGTAAGCGACTGGATTAACGGCATCATCGAGCGCAGCACCGAAAACATGAACGGCTGGATTCACGCCGGCATGGTCGCCATAAAAATCATCCTCCCCATCGTTTTCTTTGCGCTATTCATTTTCATCGGCGGCACGATTGTCAACATTCTCATGTCGCCCATTTACACGTTCCTTTCCGAAAAGACCGAAACGATCCTCACCGGGAAAGAATTTCCGTTTGACATGAAGCAAACGCTCAAGGACATCTGGCGCGCTATCGTGATCGCCATTCGCAACACGGCAAAGCAACTCGTCTTGACCGCTCTTTGCCTTTTGCTGAACTTTATCCCCGTCGCAGGGAGCATCGCATCGCTTGTCCTGATTTTCATCATCAATGCGTATTACTTTGGCTATGGATTCATGGACTACACTTACGAGCGCTGGCGTTTATCGCCAAAGGACAGCCGCAAGGAAACACATAAACTAAAGTTTGTGGCATTTGCAAACGGAGCCATTTATTCGTTACCGCTCTACCTCATCTGCGGATCGTTCATCGCCGCCTTCATTGGGGGCGTTTCAACCGTCGCCGCCACGCTATCGCAACTGGAATTTAAGGGAAAATAAACTATATTAATACAAAAAAAGGAGAAAACATGGACGCATTAGACACCGCAAAAATCAAACAAACTGCATGGGAAAAACTCGGCGGCAAATGGAGCAAGGGCATCGCCGGTCTCCTCGTATTCATACTCATTTCTATAGTAATCGACATTCCTTCGGTTTTCTTCGAAGAGAATTCCATGGGCAAATGCATCTGGAAAATTTTGGAAGCCCCGTTCGCTCTCGGCCTAGACATTGGCATTTACGCCTACTTCCTGGATCTAACACGAAACAAGGAACTTTCACTCAAGCGATTGGTTGTCGGTTTTACAAACGGATGGGGTTTTTATTTCAACCTCGTTTGCACCCAGCTTTTGATGTGCTTATTCGTTTTCCTGTGGTCTTTGCTCTTGATTATCCCAGGTATCATGAAGGCATTTTCTTACACCATGGTTTACTTCATCCTTTTAGACCATCCTGAATATTCAAGCCGCCAGCTCTTGCGCAAGAGTAGCGAAATGATGTACGGCCACCGCATGGAACTGTTCGTACTCTACCTGAGATTCATCCCCTGGGTTCTCTTGGGAATCGTCACTTGCGGAATTGCATTCTTGTGGGTTGGCCCATACGTGACCGCCGCTTTCAGCGAATTTTATTTACAGCTGAAGGCAAAGAAAGAAGACGTTCCGGAAGTCGCAACAAACGCATAACAGAAAGCAAGTTTTGTTTTCTATTTTTGCGACATGCTCAAGAACTACATTTTTGATTTAGGCGGAGTCCTTTTGGACATCCGCATGAAAAACGCTTACGAACGCTTTGTCGCTTTAGGATTGCCGCCCGCTGAACTTGAGCCGGGCGGTTCTGTTTACAAGCTGATGGAAGATTATCAGCTTGGATTTGTGACAACGCCAGAATTTTGCCAACAAATCGCAAGCAAGTGCGCCACAAATTCTAACACAAGATGCGCCGCAAGCCCGACAACGCCGCGCGATATCGAAGACGCCTGGAATTCTATTTGCCTGGGCGTTGCCGACCGCAAACTGCAAGCACTCCGTCGTTTGCGCAAAATGGAAGGTGTCGCAAGCGTTTCGCTTTTGAGCAACACAAACGAACTGCATTGGGAATGCTGTTGTCAAAATTGGTTCAACGCCAACGGCAACAAGCTCGAAGACTTCTTCGATAAAATTTTCTTGAGCCAAGAACTCCATTTGCAAAAGCCAGACCCCGAGATTTTCAGAACCGCCATCCGCGAACTCGGAGCCTCCCCCGCCGAAACAATATTCCTCGACGATAGCCCCGTCAACACCGCCGCCGCAGCCGCCTGCGGATTGCAAATGCTTACCGTGACGGCAGACATCGACTGGGTGGAAATGTTAGGACTTTAATTTTATTAAATGCTCTTTCCGTCGCTGAAAGCGTTCCCGACGCGACGTTCCATCACGTAGTAACCGTGGCCTGCGGAATCGTAGCAAACCGGAGCAAGCTTTTCGACGGAGAGTTTTCCATCTTGATCGAGCACGGATTCGTCGGCAGTGACGTTTACGATTTCGCCAAGCAAAAGTTCAGATTCTTCGTCGTAACTCACGAGCTTGCATTCGAGCGCGAGCGGCAATTCAGCAACAAGCGGTGCATCGACATTTTCGCTCTTGACGGACGTAAAGCCCGCCTTTGCAAACTTATCCGCCACGCGATTACCACTGGTAATGCCCAAGTAGTCAATTGCCTTGATGCGATCAGCAGTCGCCATGCTCACGGTAAAAGATTTGCGAGCAAGAATGTTCGGCATGGTCTTGTGAGTCTTGGCCACATAAATCGCGATCTGGTTGTTATCGCTGATAGAACCCCAAGCCGCCACCATAGCGTTCGTCGAGCCATCCTCATTATAAGTGGCGATGACCAAAGTCGGCTGCGGGTACAGATAGGTTTTCACTCCGAGATTTTTACGCATAGGCTCTCCTTTTTTCTTGAATTATAAAATTTTAATGGCGATCAAGATAGACTCGTGCGCCATTCAGCTTGTAAAACTTTGGCTGTTTTCGCAAGGCCGCACGATTCTGCGAGCAATCGCGATTCTTGAATGGCAATATGGATTGTGTCGAGCTGTCCGCAGCTTGTAATTTCCACTTTTCAAGCGAATCTAGTCCAGCATTCCCAAGTACTGCCAAATCATAACCGATTACGTTCACAGCACCCGCCGCCCGCGCCGTATCAAGTTGCGCTGAAATTCGCGCACTATCGGCAAGCGCTTTAGAATCATCCGTGCGGAACAATTCCGCATCAACCCAAAATTCAATTCCGTATTTGGTGCATGCTTTTGCTACAGCCCGTTCATAGTTACCGACCGTCGCTATATCGGCATGAGCCATCCCTGCATCATTTGCGCCAATGCCATCTTGGACGGCAATAACATCTGGCCTGAATCCCGCTGCAAAAAGATTCTCGAAAAACGATTGCAAATTTTCGGGAGTTTCCAAATTCTGGTTGTAGAACGGAGCGGCCATAACTTTCCAGCCAAACGCCTTCGCCGCATTTACAAGCGGTTTCAAGAAATGAGAGGCAAGCGATTCCACAGTTGCATCTTCACGAAGTCCATCCCAATAATAACGCGAAATTTCTTGCGGAATATACACGCCCTCAATCACATTTTCATGGCCATACAATTCATAAAGTTCATTTAACACACGAAGGTTTATTGCGCACAAAGTATCAATTTGTAAAATTGTCGGCGGAGTAAACCAATCTTCATTGTAATAAAGTCCGAGCCAAATTTTCGTTCCCGCAGCTTTTGCGGCCTCGATACTCTTCGGGAAAAGTTGATTGTTCCTGTACTGCGTATTCTGCAAAAAATCAAGTTGCGAAGGGTAATATAAATGCACCGCCTCAACAGCAGCATACTGCAACACGATATATTCCATTCCGAGTGATTGCAAGCGCTGGTACATGTGTGTCAAGGAATCCTGCGACTGATACGTCGTTGTCCAGCCAGCATCAAACACTCCATTGAACCCTACAGGATTCAACTTGTCAGCGGCAAAAACGTCTTTGATTGTAAACAAAGAAATACAGCACAAAAACGTGACAGAAGTACAGTGCAAAATATGACACAATCTAGACATACTTGAAATATAACATCGTTTCTTTTCATTCGTAAAAAACATTTATCCATATTAGGCTTTTGACCGTTGGTTTTGGCAATATGGAATGTGCTAGTTTAATAAAAAAAAGGAGTACATCATGAAATCCAAATTCTTTTTAACTGCAACAATCGCATGCGCTTTTATGTTTATCAACTGCAGCGATAATACAAACAAAGAAACAACAAAAACAACAGGAGACGACGAAACACGAATCGAAACGGTAATGACCGTTTCTCCATCAACATCACCCGAATACAAACACAAAGGAGCGCCCAAAGCACCAGACAATAGAGGAGCTGTAAAATTTTTGGCAGCATCGTCAAAGGAGTCGCCATCTTTTTCAACGGCGGATGCCAAATTTTCAAAGGACATTGACAAAGTCATGAAAAGCGTAAGTGGCCTACACACAAGCGGGAAAACAGTTCTTGGGGGAAGACGCGGAAAATCAGCCGCAGGCTTTTCCGAAGGTGCCGCAGGTTCAGGAGGAATTAGCGACGGAATGGCAGGACTGCTCGGAGGTTCCGCATCCATGCTCGCCACATCCGCTTCAAAAACGTACGCCAAGAAATCATCTGTCGTAGCCAAAGCGGCTCCTAGAAAAAGTTCAGAGCGCACATCATCAAAA
Organism: Fibrobacter sp.; assembly: GCF_045112255.1. Classification (GTDB taxonomy): domain Bacteria; phylum Fibrobacterota; class Fibrobacteria; order Fibrobacterales; family Fibrobacteraceae; genus Fibrobacter. Next base: position 83,419 of record NZ_JBGUHR010000003.1, on the reverse strand, counting down.
ACAGTTTATCTCGCTTCTGATAGCGACGAAAGCAGCTCTTGGGACGATGATGAACCTGTTACAAGGCGAAAAAGAAGAGCAAGGCGTTCCGATGAACAAGTGTCGGGACTCCTCACTGCGGGTGAATGGAACGATCTGGAGCATTGGAAATTCTGGACCAATATTATCAACGACAATGATTACAATGGAAAGATGAGCTACTGGAAATTTTACCCCCAGCAACTCGTAGCCGTAAAAGTCGTAGACGGAAACGACGTTGGCATTGCAAACGTTCCCGTGACGCTACTCAACGGCAGGCAAGTTGAATTTACAACAAAAACAGATAATGCGGGTTACGCTTACTGCTGGATTAATTTATTCAACAAAAACCAATATCAAAAAAGAGACCTTTGGTTAATTGTTGACGGAGTTGTAATCAACGGACAACTCAAGACATCTTCCAGAGGTGATCGCAAACTCAACATCAATACCGTTGTAGACAAAGATGCCAAGCACGCCAAGACGACGGCAGACATCGCATTCATCGTTGACGCCACAGGTTCTATGAGCGACGAAATCCGCTTCCTCAAATCCGATCTCAATTACATTATCGACCACGCAAGTTCGGAAAGCAATGTTGATTTACGCACAGCCGCTCTCTTCTATCGCGACATAGGCGACTCCTACCTCACGCGCCACGACGACTTCACCGATAACGTCGCAAAGACACAGGAATTCGTTTCAAACCAAAGAGCAAGCGGAGGCGGAGACTACCCCGAAGCTGTCCACACAGCGCTTGAAGCTTCGCTGGAAAACCTCTCTTGGGACGAAGCCGCCCGCGCACGCATCGCATTCCTTATCCTTGATGCCCCCGCCCACTACGAAGAAGACATCATCAAAAGCCTCCAGAATTCGATTCGCCTCTTCGCCAAGAAAGGCATCAAGGTTATCCCTGTTGCGGCAAGCGGCGTAGATAAATACACTGAGTTTATGCTGAGATTCTTTGACGTGGCAACAGGCGGCACATACGTATTCCTCACCGACGACAGCGGCATCGGCAATTCACACATCAAGGCATCCGTTGGCAATTACCAAGTGGAAAGCCTCGCCGAGCTGATGATCAGACTCATCAAGAAATACGTGGAATAAAGCAAGCAATATTAAACACAGAACTAATCCAAGCCGTCTTTTTTGACGGCTTTTTTTTGCAAAATGACAGCAATCCAATAATTCTTCCCCCTAGCCTTTATACTTTATCACAAGCATAGTGAGGTCGTCGCTCTGCTCTGCACCATTCACAAAAATAGAAACAGTCCGTTTCATAGCATCTAGAAGCTGCTTCGGGTCTACGAATTGACTGCCGCCACAAATTGCGTTTTCAATTCGCTTTATCCCGAACAGTTCTTCACCAGCATTCATCGCTTCTGTGAGACCGTCCGTATAAAGGAAAATCATATCACCAGCGGCAATGTCAGCTTTTTGAGTTTTGTATTCCTTGCCTTCGACAATTCCGATGGGGACATTCGCCGTCATGCTTAGATAGCGCATATCTTTGCCTGTAACTATAATCGGTTTTTCGTGCCCAGCATTGCTGTAACTCAGGTGGCCCGTCGCAAGGTCCAGTACGCCGACAAAGAGTGTTGCAAACATTCCCGTGGTGTTGCCACGGCTAGCCATTGTGTTCATGCCCTTCACAATTTGAGCAGGGTCATCAATCTTCGTTGCAATCGTACGGAACACGGCCTGCGTCATCGACATGACAAGTGCTGCCGGGATTCCCTTTCCGCAGACATCGCCGATATTGAAGAACAGCTTTCCATCACGGATAAAATAGTCGTAAAAGTCGCCGCCGACTTGTTTTGCAGGAACCTGGCTGCCGACAATATCTACAAATTCATTAGCGGGCATCGGAGGCGGCAACATTGCAGTTTGAATGGCATTTGCAATGCTAAGTTCCTTGTTCATCAATTCCTTTTCGGCACTGACTTTGCTCAGCTTACGAACGCTGAGAATGCTACGATACATGATAAAGCCAAGCACCACAAGTCCAATCAGCTGGAAGATTATGACCGGAATGAGAGAGCGCTGCTGGTTATCGTACAACTGCACTGCCATCGAAGAGAGTTCGCGCATCGGGACATCGGCGCCAATAACGGCAACGACACGTCCTTGAGGATCGTGGACTGGTCGCGAGAATGTAGACATCAGCGCCACGTAATAGCGGCTCATGTACGGTTCGCTCCAGGAACCGTTGCCATGCAAGCCCTCGCGGTACCAAGTGCGTTCCGTATAATCAAACCCAATAACGGTGTCCTTAATTTCGTTGGTTACATCATCTTTAAAAGTAAAGTATCCATCGCGAAGACCGTCGCTCCCCACTCGGTAAGCAAAATCAACGCCGACAATTTCAGGATGGTTCGCCACAACACGCTGCAACGCCATGTGCAATGAATCTTGCTGCTGCGTATCGATAAAGCGTTCAACTTCGGGCAGAACAGCCGCAATAGCAGCCTCGGCAATTTCCTTGACTTCAAAGGTTCGATTTGCAGAGGTAAGATCGTGCTTGGCCATTTCCGTAATTTGGGCGGTAATGGCTCGGCGTGTAGAAATATACTGCACAGCCGTGGTCAATTCCAAAAATATAGCGGCCACAACGAGTACAACAATACTACGTATTTTTGTCTGACGAGATGTATTCATAAGACCTCGCGCCCCTCAAAATTATAAATCCTGTATATTCCTATAATATATTTTAATTTTGACCATTAATTATTTTTTCTGCTAAAGCCCACTCCAAAAAGTCATTTTTCAACCCATTTTTGACATTTGTCACACCTACAAATGGGAAAAGAGACTCAACAATTTTATCTAAAAAGCATAGCATTCAAGTTAAACTATTTCTATATTTGCAAACTGCAAATCAATTAATGAAACTGAGAAGGAATGATTCATGAAAAAAATTTTAATCGGCATCATGGCCGCATCATTATTTTTTTGCGCCTGTTCCGGGGAAAATGGCGCAGATGGCAGAGACGGAAAAGATGCCGAAATCAACATCGATTCCCTAGCAAATGTACTCCGCGACGAAATTACAGGATCACTTTGGGATTCTCTTTACGCAAAGCCATACATCGACTCTGTATACAACACACTTTTTGACAACACTTTTGCATCAAAATGGATGGACTCCGTCCGTAATGCACTGTTAGACAGTTTAAAGGAATCTGATTACGACAGCCTTTACACAAAGCTCTACGACAGCGTTTACAACGACATTTATTCACAAAACATCATCCGTTCTCTTGACGGATTCATTTACCATGCAAAAGAGAACATCAATGGAGCATTTGCAAACCAATATCCTTTGATGTACAAGGGATTTACAGATGAAGAAGGAACCGAATATGTTCCTCTTTCCGTTGCCATCAGGAATTTATGCCAGACTTCTGTCAAGACTCCCTGTAACTACAAAAAGATCATGGTGCAGGCCTGGATTCCCGGATTTACAGATACCGCAAGCGTCACAAGCGCTGTAAACCCCAACGCAACCATAAAGACAAATCCCAAATTTACATTCAACAAGGAAGCTCTTGCAAAATTAACGAATGCCGAAAAAGCTCAATACGAAATTCGTGCATACGCCCTCGAAAACGACCACCAGATTTTATTTTTCAGCGCCTCTACACCTGTGACAATTCAGCCCATGCAACTTTTCGGCAGTGAATACAAGGGAGTTAAAAATTTCTCCTGGTGGTATGGAGTATGGATTACGCCAAATATGGATTCCATTCCTAAGATCCTGACAGAATTGGCCCGTTCGCTTCCCGATACAACCTTGAAGGTGTACCAAAAATACAGCGCGGACACAAGCATTGAACAAAGTTCTAGACGTGTAGTTTCTGCAATATTCGATTTATTGCAGAAAAGAGGAATCAAATATGTGCAAAATGAAAGCATCGGAAGCGTAGGTCAAAAAATACAGTATCCCATCGAGACGCTTCGCGAAAAGGAAGGCATCTGCATCGAGACTTCTACTTTATTTGCATCCATCTTGGAAGCGGCAGGTTTCCAGCCATTCCTCGTTCTCGTTCCAAACCATTCATTCGTAGGCTGGCGAATCAACAAGAAATCCGACACCCTTGACTTTATTGAAACCACGTTGATCGGCAACGCCAGAGCAACTGCGGCCGACGCCATCAATAGCGCCATAAAAAGATACAGCGAAGAAGTCAAGGCCGGAAACTTTACTTCTGGCGCATCGGAACTTATTGATATCGAAGCCGTTCGGAAATTTGGAATTTTACCAAACGATATTTAGTTCTCATTTACGCTGATAAACCACGTAATAAAGCAAGCTCCAGGCGCCCCACAAAACGCAGAGCGCCATACCGAGATAGCCTACGGCGTAAACCGCCGAGGCAATCGAGTCGCATTTTAAAAGAAGCCCCGTTTCCGAGAGGATAAAGTTCCAGTCATGGAATCCATAAGGGGCTTCGGCTCCCGTGCCGCCGCTGATGAGCATAAGCTTCATCGGGAGAGCGTCTTCGATGTAAGGCGCCACGTCTATCAGATTTTCGAACGCCCACCAGAGCGCAATCGAGGCCCCGAACAAGTCGCGCGGCTTAATCCATAGCGCAAAGCAAAAGACAAGCGGCATAATGGTCTGGAATAGCGAACCTCCAAGCGACGTGAGTACAGGCTTTCCGAAAATGCCAAAAACGATATGGCCAGTTTCATGAACGGGCAAGTTCAAGTTATGCAGGAACTGCGCAATCCAGGACTGATAGCCGTGAGAAAGGGCCTGCAATGTAAAGAAAGCCATCGCCACAAGCAGTACAACTCGTGCGGCAAAGAAATTTTCCCGTCCAAGCGGTCGGGGCAGCAAAAAGAACTGCACCCAGGCGGGCCATTCTTCGGAATCGTTCAGCCATTCCAGGATTCGAGCGAGCAGCGGTTTCTTTTTGTGAGGGACAAAGGTCATAAAAGTAACGATAGTAATCTTTGCGACAAGATGCGCCGAGAGCCCTTACTTGTTATAAATTTCCGGCGTTTGGCTGTAGAATCGGCGGTGCGTGAAGCTGTACCAGAGATTTGGATTTTCAAGAACGCGCTGTTCGAGCCACTTGTTGAATTGCGAGTCCACCACGCCCGAATCCGCCGAAGATGCGATTTTTGACTGCGCGCCAGCCACCTCGATTGCGTGAAGTACGCGAACTTTTTTCGGAATAGCGCCTTTCGGAGATGCACCTTTCGAAGATGCGTCGCGTTCCTCCATCCAGCAGATAAACACGGGAGTCTGCGGACGATGCTTGAGCAAAAAGTCCGGCAGCGGATTCACGTTCACGGGACGTTCCAAGAGCGTTCCCGGAAGTGCACTCGGAATGCGGGAATCCTGGTCAGCAAGCAAGCAGAATAGATTGCCTTCGTTCAGAATGCGCATAAAATCACGAGGAGTCCGGGCATCCACAGAATAGCTCCGGCCATCGACCGCACGGATTTTGCGTTCAAGAATGTTGTTGAGCCACTTAGGCTTCACGGGAATGTAGCTCGCCACCAGCGGGATTCCAAGGCGGCAAAGCCACGGTCCCATCGCTTCGTAATTGCCATAATGCGCGGTCAAAAAGATTCCGCCCTTGCGCATTTTTTCAAGCACAGGAATGGCCGCCTCGTCTAGCGCAAAATTCCAACCGTCCACGCAACACGGGTAAGCGGTAAAATCGTGCGGCAACTTCTTGAAAGTGCCAAAGCGAAACAAGAGTTCGCTCACATGGCGAGTCAAATTCTTCAAGAGGGTATTGTACGAGACTGCGCCGGCCACATGTTTTGCATTGGCAAGAACGGTTTTCCGCTTCCAGCCTGCAAGTTTAAGCACTGAGTAAGCCACCCGTGCAAAAACCGCCGCCACCATTTTACGCATAAAAGACATCACGGCATAAAGATACGAAAATTATGCAAGCTTTGAAAAAAGTATTTCTATATTAGTTCTCGAGGTTTATTATGATTGAAGAAGAAATATCCACACAAGAAGAACCCGAAAACATTCAGCGCGGCAGAAGTGCCATCGTCTGGCTAAAGATTCTCATCATTTTCGCTTTTATCATAGGGCTTTTTTCTGAATATATAATCGTCATTTTTAAGCCCTACATGAATTTAACAAATGGAGAAACGCCTCCAGCCATGGATTTTACCTCGGCAATCGCAATCCTATCCTATACGTTCCTGCTTTTAATATTTGGAATAGTAATGTTTATTGCGGTATTCAAATTCTGCAAATGGATGTATATCAACATCAAGACATTGCGAAAGTTCTCATCAACGGAATTTTCGCCTATCGCGGCAGTCATTTGCACGTTAATTCCGTGGGTATCCGGAATCTTCGATTACTTCATCTTTAAGGACATCCTCGCCCGCCAAGAAAACGTTCTCAAAACCCACAATGCCAAGTTTGTAGCACCAAAGCCTGGTCAGCTCAAGTGGATTCTCATATTGACGATTCTTATATTGTTTCCGTCGATATTCAGCGAATTCTTCGTATGCAGACTCATCAATTTATTACTGATATTCCCAATTTGCTTACTCTACATTAAATCGATGAACGTCATGATCGAAAACGAAAAAACGCTTTATTCTTTAGACAATCACGAAAACACCTAACCCCTTTTACTACTATTATATATACTATGAGTGAAAATTGCCTTTTCTGCAAAATCATCAAGGGTGAAATCCCTTCCAAGAAAATCTACGAAGACGACGATGTGTTCGCCTTCTATGACATCGCCCCGCAGGCACCGGTACACTTTCTGGTCGTGCCGAAGCGCCACATCGCAACCATCATGGACATGAAGCCGGAAGATTGCGAACTCGTGGGCAAGATGCTCTACCGCGCACAGCTTATCGCGAAGGACCTCGGTCTCGAAGAAGGCGGTGCCCGTTTTGTGTTCAACTGCAAGGCTGATGCGGGTCAAACCGTGTTCCACATCCACCTGCACGTCGTCGGCGGACAAGAAATGGGCTGGCCTCCGTTCCCGAAGGATTAGACGAAAGAACGGGCTTTGCCCTACAGACTAGAGACGAAAGATATATCGACCCTAGTCTAATAAAATCTACATCTCTCGTCTTTCGTCTCTCATCTTTCGTCTATGATAAAAACTCGCGCTATAGTTCTTCACCGCTTTCCGTACAGCGACTCTAGCTTTATCGTCAAGGCGCTTACGGAAGAAAGCGGCATCGTCTCGTTTATCGTGAAGGGCGGAAAGAAAAAAGAATCCCCGTTCCGGGGAGCGCTTGATCCGCTCGCGTTAAGCGAAGTCGTTTTTCGCCAAAATCCGAATACCGATTTGCAGTTCATCAAGGAAGCAACGCTTTTGGACTGGCGTAAGAACTTGCGCAACGATTTACTCAGCACAGCGAAAGCGCAGGTCATGACAGAAATGATTTTGCGTTACGCACCGCAAGGCGTCCCCCTGCAAGAAGATTTTGAGCGACTGGAACAAGCCATTCGCGAATTCGATTCCGATTCACCGCAAGATTCGCCGACTCCAGAAGGTTCCGCGCACTCGTCAACATCGAGTGTTCCTGACAAGTCGCGTATTTTTGCACAGTGGCTCCTGGACACTTGCGACATGTGGGGCTACAATCTCGATCTTGAAACTTGCAGTCGATGCGGCAAAACCCTCGACCAACCCGCTGCAGATTTTTTCCCTGAAACTGGCGGATTCGTTTGCCACGCATGCCTCGGAGTAGAAACGCCCCGCGCACGCACAGAAACGCTACAGGGTCTTTGGTCGCTCCGCAATGGTGACAAAATTGAGCACCCCGAATTCACCGAAAACGCGCTCCTCGCCTACTTGCGCCATCACATCGGATTCCTCAAGGAAATCCATTCCATAAAATTCCTGAACGAAACCAGAAAATTATTTGATGATCATTAAATAATGAAGTTAAGAGTTCTCAGTTACTAGTTACTGAAGCAGCTTCGTTGCTATTCTGAGTTCTTGTTCGTCATCCTCCTACCTAGCGGCAGATAAGTAGGAGGATCCATACAATTAGAAATCAGCAATGTATGGATTCCCTCCTTCGCTACGCTCAGTCGAGAATGACTTTTTTCAAAAATCTCTACCCTCACTTTCTACAGCCTACTAGCTATCGAATAGCCATAACTTTACAGTATTTGTATATTTGCCCGTAGTTGAAAAAGTTTAAGTGAAGAGGTCATCATGTTAACTCCAGAAGATATCAAGGCGAAAAAATCCAAGAACGAAATGATTTCCATGATCACCGCTTACGACTTCGCCTTTGCAAAAATTGCGGAAGCCGCCGGAATCGACCAGATTCTCGTGGGCGATAGCCTCGCAAACACCATGCTCGGTTACAAGAGCACACGTGAAATCGGCATGACCGAAATGCTCATCTTCGCTGCAGCCGTTTGCCGCGGCGCCCCGAACACGCACGTCATTGGCGACATGCCCTACATGAGCGACAAGGATCCGCAAACGGCTTACGACAACGCCCGCCGCTTCTTGGATGTAGGCTGCTCCAGCATCAAGCTCGAAGGCACTCCCGAAGGCGTCATTGAATTTCTGCGCAGCAAGGACATTCCCGTTTGCGCCCACCTCGGACTTTTACCACAGACCGCCGAGAACTTCAAGCAAAAAGGCAAAACTGAAGAAGAAGCTCGCGCCATTGAAGAGGCCGCAAAGTTCGTTGACGGTCTCGGATGCTTCGAAATGGTTCTCGAACACATTCCTGAAGAACTCGGTGCAAAAATCACAAAAGAAGTCTCCGCACCGACCATTGGCATTGGCGGAGGCAAGTTCACAGACGGCCATGTTCTCGTGATGCACGATGCTCTCGGCATGCACCCGAACAAAATTCCTCCGTTCGCCACGAAGTTCGTAGACATGTATTCCGTTGGTGTTCAAGGAGTTAAGAAATACATCGAAAGTGTGAAGGCTAGAGTCTAGAAAACATTTACCGAACATTAAATTAAAGATAAATTAATAGTAATTACTAATAAAAAAGTCGGCTTCAAGAGAAGTCGATTTTATTTTATCCAAAACAGTATTTTACCAGCAGCCACTTAATACAAAAAATTTTTGAAAAAAAATCATTTTTTTTATAAATACATGTTGATTATTTGTGAAAAAGAAGTTATTTTTCTGATATCAACAAATAAATAACATAAAAGGAAGAAAAAAATGGCTACAAAAACTGTTGCAAAGAAACCCGCTGCTAAGAAGCCCGCTGCTGCTAAGAAGCCGGCCGCCGCTAAGAAGCCTGCTGCCGCTAAGAAGCCCGCCGCTGCTAAGAAGCCCGCCGCTGCTAAGAAGCCCGCTGCCGCTAAGAAGCCCGCCGCTGCTAAGAAGCCCGCCGCTGCTAAGAAGCCGGCCGCTGCTAAGAAGCCCGCCGCTGCTAAGAAGCCCGCTGCTGCTAAGAAGCCCGCTGCCGCTAAGAAGCCAGCTGCTGCTAAGAAGCCGGCCGCCGCTAAGAAACCAGCTGCAGCGAAGAAGCCGGCTGCGAAGAAGCCCGGTCCTGCTAAGAAGCCGGCCGCCAAGAAGTAATCTTCTTTTTGACCCAACGATTTTGACCCGCAGACCTCTGCGGGTCTTTTTCTTTACCCCTTTGTAACAATAATATCCTTTGGCGCCACGCCCCACGTTTACTATTTTTGTTAGCATGATTTCAGAAAATGATTTGACCAATTCGCAGAACATTCCCTTTGAAGAACGCATCGCCCGCATCGAAAAAATGATCGAAGCCGAAGCAGAACCGAAAGCATTCGAACTCGGACTTTTGCTCGCACTCAAGATGGGCCAGGAAATCCGCGAAAAGAAACCGCTCGGCAGCACGACTGGCGACATCGTCGCCGCATGGAGTTCCAAGTACCCGGAATCCGTCGTCGAAGAAGCCATCGCTCACGCCAAGCAGTTCCTCACAAATCCGGGCGCCCTCGCCGAAAAAATGAAGAACATCATGCTGAAAAAGATGAATCAGCAAGAAGAAAAAAAGGACGAGGCCGAAAGTGGAAAATAAACTCCAGGCAACAATCGACATCGGGAGTCACAGCTGCATTTTGCTAATCGCAGCGTTCGAAGACGCGCCTGCCGCAGCTCCGACTGCTTCTGAAACGCCCGAGGCATCCGCAAATTTCGAAACGCCCGCAAAAGAATCATCAACGGAAGGTATGGATTCCCTCCCAAACGTAGATACGAGAAATAATGGTTCCCCTACGCTTCGCTCCGAGGATGACAAGGTCGAGAATGACAAAAACGAGAATAACGCCAATAAAAAAGAAGCTCGCAAGATTCTCGTGCCGAAGCTCCAGAAAGTCGAAGTCTGCCGCCTTGGCGAAGACATTTACGAACACGGGAAAATCACGCCCGAACGCACCCAGGAACTCGTCAACATCATGACCAAGTTCCGCATGGACTTGCATGCCCTCGGCGCAGACCTCAAAGCAGTCGCGATGACCGAAGCCATGCGCAAGGCCACAAATCCGGACGAAGTGATCGAAGCTGTTGAAAAAGCCGTGTGGGTCAAGCCGCGCGTCATCACCGGCGAAGAAGAAGGCAAGCTCACCTACCGTTCCGTCAAGGAATGGCACGGCGAAGGGAACGTCACGATTGATATCGGCGGCGGTTCCACAGAACTCAGCAACGGCGAAACGACATTCTCGATTCCCGTTGGCGCGCTCAAGATGTTCAAGGCGATGGGCCCGATTCCCGGTCCGGAATACAAGAAGTTTATCAAGGAAACGTTCAAGGATTTGTCATTCAAGGGCATGACGAAAAAGCCCGTCTATCTTATCGGTGGTACAGGCACCGCACTTGCGATGGTATTTTTGAACAGCCAAACGTTTGACTACAAGGCGATTGAAGGTCTCGAAATGAGCCTCGCCGACCTTGAAGCAGTCACCACGCGCATCACGAACCTTTCGAAAGAACTCCGCGCGATGCTCCCGGGACTTGGGAACGGCCGTCACGAAGTGATCATTTGCGGTTTGTTCTGGTTGCGTTCGCTCCTTGAAAAGCTCCGTGTAGAAACGTTCAAGATCAGTACGGCAGGACTCCGATTCGGTTTGCTCTACCCGCCAGAAAAAGAACCGGAACAAAAGCCAAAGAAGAAACCAGCATTTTTGAAAAGTTAGTTGATAGTTATTAGTAGTTAGTCATTAGTTATTAGTTGTTTGTTGTTTGCGATAGCTATTGACCATTGACCAATGACCATCAACACCCATTTACTATAATTAGTGTAACAGAAAACTCATGCGTATCAACAAGTACATTTCTCTCAGTGGTTTTGCTAGCCGCCGCGCCGCCGATGAACTCGTCGCCGACGGTCGCGTACAGGTGAACGGAGAAACGATTTCCGACCTCGGCCATCAAGTGGACGAAACCAAGGACCAGGTGACGGTCGACGGTAAGTTGTTGAAGCTCCCGACAAACAAGAAAACAAAAGTCATCATGCTCCACAAGCCGGCTGGTTGCGTTTGCACCAAGGACGACCCGCAAGGCCGCCGCACGGTTTACGATTACTTGCCGCCGGGATACCACAACTTCAAATACGTTGGACGACTCGACTTGCAGAGCCGTGGTCTTTTGCTTTTCACCGACGATGGCGAATTGCTTTATCGCCTCACGCACCCGAGCTTCGAAGTGCCGCGCAGTTACTACGTGTGGACAACGCGCCCGCTCAGCGAATCTGCCGCCCAGCGCTTGGTCGATGGCGTGGACATCCGCGACCCGGAAGATCCGGACGCTGAAGAAGAAATTGCATTTGCGACAGACGTCTACCTCGAAAACGGATTTGCAGAACTTGTGCTTATCGAAGGCAAGAACCGAGAAATCCGCCGCATGATGCGAGCCATCGGTTACGAAATTCGCGACCTCAAGCGCGTAAGCTACTGCCAGATTCAGCTTGGCGACTTGCCCGCAGGCGAATTCCGCGAACTCACGCCCAACGAAATGAACAAATTGCGACAAGCAGTACATCTTTAGACGAAAGAACGCCGCTACGCGGCTACAGACGAGAGACGAAAGATTATGTTTGGCGGCTTCGCCGCGATTATTTCAATTCCGCTTTCCTAATTCCGAACTCCGAATTCATTATGAAACGTACTTTATATATCGGTGATGTTCATGGTTGCGCAGACGAACTCTCTGCGATCATTGACCAGTTCGGTTTCGTACGCGGTAGCGATACGCTCTACCAGACCGGAGACATCATCAACAAAGGTCCCGACATGATGCGCGCTATGCGAATCGTCGAGGAACTCGGCATTCTGACCGTCCGCGGAAATCACGAAGAACACCTTATCCGCATGATGGAAACGCCCAAGAGCAACTGGACTGAAAAGCAAAAGAAGCGCTTCAAGGCGCTCTCGCTCGACGAATGGGTCTACATCCGCGATACCGTAAAGAACTGGCCGCTCTGGCGCGACACGCCGCATGCATTGCTCGTACACGCCGGCCTAGAACCGGGCAAGACGCGTCTCGAAGACATGAGTCCCGAAGTGCTCCTTTCCGTGCGCTACTGGAATGACAAACCATGGTATGAACAAGTGACATGGAATAAGACGGTCGTCTTTGGACACTGGGCCAAGAACGGTTTCGTGAACATCCCCGGATTTATCGGTCTTGATTCTGGCTGCGTCTACGGCAAGGCACTTACCGCCTGGTGCCCTGAAGAAGACAAGTTCTATAGCGTCCCCGCACTCCGCGAATACACGCCCGTCAAGGACAAGGCCAAAGAATCTGAAGCCGCGCCCTGCAAGGTGCTCGGCGACAACTCCCCCGATTCCGTGCCACCCAAGACGTTCGACGAAATCAAGGAACGCATTGCAAGCGGCGACATCGCCCGCAAGGAAGAAACTCCCGAAGAATCGAACATTCGCAAGGCAAGCCCCTCCATCAGCGCCGAATGGGCCGGATACTAAAATTCGGAATTAGGAAGTATGAATTAGGAATTATTTAATTTGGCGGCGAAGCCGCGATTATTTTTCTCTCGTCTCTAGTCTCTCGTCTTTCGTCTCTATAAAAAAAGCTATCTTTTAACTAGGCAATAATCTAGGTAACACAATGACAGCAGAAGAACTTTACAATCGTCTCAAGTCCGTCAAGCCGGGCGCAGCCCTTTGCACCTACACCATGGAAAAGGTGGAAAAGATGCTCCCGCTCATCAACGAAATCAACGAACTCAAAAAAGAACAGGATACCGTTATCCTCGCCCATAGCTACTGCGCTCCTGAAATTCTTTTGGGCGTTGCCGACTTCACAGGCGATAGCTTCAAGTTGAGCAAAGACGCCACGACCGTCCAACAAAAGACGATCCTCTTCTCTGCCGTGCGTTTCATGGGCGAAACCGCCAAGATTTTGAACCCGCAAAAGGACGTGATCATTCCAGGTCCGCTCACGGGTTGCAGCCTCGCCGATTCCATTACCGGCAAGGACGTTGAAGAACTCCGCAAGCAGAATCCGGACTACACCTTCGTTTGCTACATCAACACCACCGCCGACGTGAAGGCTGCCTGCGATGTCTGCGTGACTAGCGGTAACGTGATGCACATCGTCGAAACGATTCCGTCCGACAAGATTTTCTTTGTGCCGGACGCCCTCATGGGCCAGAACATCATCGACGAGATGAAGCGTCGCGGTGTCAAGAAGGACATCAAGCTCTATAACGGCTGCTGCTACGTTCACGAAAACTACGACCCGGATTTGATCCAGTTCTTCCGTAGCCAAAACCCGAATCTCAAAGTGATCAGCCATCCGGAATGCAACCCGTCTGTGGCCATGCTCAGTGACTACGTCGGAAGCACAGGCCAGATGGTAAGCTACATCAACCAGCAGCCCAAGGACAGCTGCATCTTGCTCCTCACGGAATGCGGCCTCAATGCACGCATGCACTACGAACATCCGGACATGAACTTTATCGGTAGCTGCTGCATGTGCAAGTACATGAAGTCGAACTCGCTCGAAAACATCCTGGAAGCGCTCCGCCACCCCGAAAAGGCAGAGCACATCACGCTCGACGAAGGCGTACGCGTGAAGGCCAAGAAGTGCATCGACGCCATGTTCAAATACGCCGAATAGTTCACAATACGAACTGCGGTTCACGACAAGCGGCCATAAAAATTCTATCTTTGCGGCTACATCGTTTTTTGGGATGTTAGAAACCTCTTGGGGATAAAAAGATGAAGAAAATTTTATTGGCAATAACTTTGTTGTGTTCCGCAATTTTTGCGCAGCCCGAAGATAGCGATTTCAGCTATTGGCCTCGTTCTTATTTTGCAAGCATAGGTTTTAACGTCATCGCAAACCGTGGTGACCTGTTTCAGCGTTCCATGAAAGTTATTGACAAGGATGGCGACGAAGAAATAGTCAACCTCCCCATTACAAAAGTTTTTGTAGCCCCAGACTACAATCTCGGCGTAAACATTCGCGAATTCACATTTGCACTTTCGTTCCAATACTGGTCCTACACGGGTACAATTGCCAATCTCCCCGACAACCTCAACAGTCGGGATATGCGTTACTGGAGATTCGGACTTGAAGCGACTTACAACTTTTTCTATCCTGAATTTTTCCAGGTAGGCGTCGGTCTTGGATATTCATTTTCCAAATTGTCCACAGAAAACAATGTTTCCAACGCCGATGGGTATTTCAATTCCGAGCTAAACGGTTCTGCCATAGCCCTTGTTACGCAAATACGCTATTTCATCACAGACAACTTTGGTCTCACATCTTCTATGCGCATTTACGAGAACTGGTATAAGTCGGTTCATACAGAAAACAGTGGAACCGTCGATTTCCACGATGTCGATATCAGTTACTATTGGCAGACCTACATCGCCATATCCATCGGAGCCATGGTTCAGTTTTAATTAAAAACTAAAGAAGGCACAAAAAATGATAACATTCCTAATTGGTGTTGCAATCCTCATTCTTGGATATTTCACCTATGGCAAGTTCGTTGAACGCGTGTTCGGACCGGATGACCGCAAGACTCCGGCACTCGCAAATCCGGATGGCGTTGACCGCGTCCCGATGCCGCACTGGAAAAACGTTCTCATTCAGCTTTTGAACATTGCAGGCATTGGCCCTGTGATCGGCGTGATTCTCGGCATCAAGTTTGGCGCCATCGTGTTCATCTTGCTTCCGCTCGGAAACGTCCTCGGCGGTGCAGTGCACGACTACTTCAGCGGCATGATCAGCATGCGCAACAACGGTTACAACGTCCCGGCACTCTCCCGTAAGTTCTTGGGCAAGGGTCCGGCAAAGCTCGTGATGACGCTCATTTCCGTGGCGCTCATTCTCGTTGGCGCCGTGTTTACCACGACTCCGGCAGCTCTCGTGAACACCCCGATTCTCGTTGGCAGCCACGTTTCGCCGACGCTTTTCTGGATTGCCGTTGTCTGCATTTTTGCCTACTACTTCATTAGCACCTTCTTCCCGATTGACAAGATTATCGGCCGCATCTACCCGATTTTCGGCGCCCTTTTGATTCTCGCCTCCCTCGCTATTTTCGTGGGCATCATCCCGAACTTGAACGTCCTCGATGAATTCTGCTTTGCGGACATCATGAGCAACTTCCACAAGCATCCGGCAGGTCAGCCGATTATCCCGATGCTCTTCGTGACGATTGCTTGCGGTATCATCAGCGGTTTCCACAGCACGCAAAGCCCGCTCGTTGCCCGCACTGAAGTGACCGAAAAGACCGGCCGCCAGACGTTCTACGGCATGATGATTATTGAAGGTTTGATTGGTATGATTTGGGCTGCAGGTGGCATGTTCATTTACCACCAGATGCCGGAACTTTTGACCGGCGCTTCGGGCGTGAAGGTCTTGAGCGTTCTCGTTTCGACCGTGATTCCCTGGGCTCCGATTTCGATCCTCGTGGTCGTGGGCGTGATTATCCTTGCTATTACGAGTGGCGACACGAGCCTTCGCAGCCTCCGCCTCACCGTTGCAGAACTGACCGGACTTGAACAGACTTCTGTCAAGAACCGCCTCCTCCTTACGATTCCGATGTTCGCTCTTTGCGCTGTGATTATCTTCTGGAGCAACATGAATCCCGAAGGATTCAACATCTTGTGGAACTACTTCAGCTGGAGCAACCAGCTCATGGCCGTTTGCAGCCTCTGCGTGGCAACCGTTTACCTCCGCAGCAAAAAGAAGAACTTCTGGATTGCGCTCATTCCGTGCATGTTCATGACGTTCATTACGGCAGATTACATTCTCTGGGTAAGCCCGGAAAACCTCAAGGGCGCTCCGCTCGGTTTTGGCCTCGACTATAAGACAGCTCTCGTGATTGCACTCCACGACGCCGCCATTCTCGGATTCTTCCTCTGTGTTCGCGGCAAGACGCTCTCCCAGATGGAAGGTTATGACGCCGACCGTTGGAACGCAGCTCTTGACGAAAACAAGATTCCGAAAGCTCAGTAAGCAAGCGCCGCAAATACAAACGCCGCAATATTCGTGCAAGTCAAAGGTTCAATCAAAAGCATCACGTTCCATAGCCAGCAAAATGGCTTTACCGTGATGCGCCTGAACGATATCGAAAGCAAGAAAGTCGTTGTCGTCACGGGTACTTTCCCCGCTTTGCAGCCTGGCGAAACCATCTCTGTAGAAGGCGACTGGGGTTCGCATCCGAAATACGGTAAGCAGTTCCAGGCGACTTCTTTTGAATACCTAGCCACAGACGATAACGATATCCTTGAATACTTGGCAAGCGCTCAATTCCCAGGCGTTGGCGAAAAGATTGCCGAACGCATCGTGGAAGCTTTTGGCGATGCAACCGCCGACATTCTCGACAACGATCCGGACAAGTTCCGCGAAGTAAAAATCAAAGGCTTCCCTGCCCGCAAGGTGGAAGCTTTTTTGGCACGTTGGCAAGAAGCACGCCATAGCCGCGAGACGATGCTGTTCTTGTACAAGCACGAAATTGTCGGCAGTGTGGCAAAGCGCCTTTGGAACAAGTTCGGGCAAGCGACGATTGAACGCATCTCACAGAACCCGTACATGCTCTGCGAAGAAGTCTGGGGCATCGGATTCTTGAAGGCCGATGAAATTGCGCAGAAAGTCGGTTTCCCGAAAGACAGCCCCGAGCGATTCCAAGCGGCATTGCTTTACACGTTGCAAGAAGCCTCGGTCAGCGATGGCCATGTGTTTTTGCCGAAGAATGTGCTCTTAGAACGCACGTTCCGCAACTTGCGTTTAATGCAAGACGACGAAGGCACCATCAACACGCTCCTCGATGAATTCGAAAAAGCAAGCGAAAGCGGACGCATCAAGCGCGAAGGCGACGATTGCTATTTTCCGCCGCTCTACAATGCCGAGCAGCGCATAGCAGACAACATCAAGCTCCGCTTGCGATACAACGAGCTTTCAACGGAAGGCTTCGAAAACGCTCTTGCGCAGTGGGAACGCGAACACAAGTTCAGCTTTGACCCGATCCAGAAACGTGCTATCCAGATGGCGCTATCGCGAAAGATTTCGATTATCACAGGTGGACCAGGCACAGGTAAAACGACAATTCTCAAGGGAATCTTGTACCTCGCCCGCCAAATGGAAGAATGCGTAAGCCTCACCGCCCCGACGGGGCGCGCCGCCAAGCGCATGGGCGAATGCTGTGGCGAAAAAGCCCGCACAATTCATAGATTGCTCGAAGTGGACCCGATTTCGGGCAAATTCCACCGCGACGAAAACAACAAGCTCCAATGCAATTTGCTCATCGTCGATGAATTCAGTATGGTCGATACGTGGCTTGCCGCCTCGCTCCTCGAAGCGACGCCACTCAACGCGCGAATCATTCTCGTAGGCGATGCCGACCAGCTCCCAAGCGTGGGAGCTGGCAATGTGCTGAACGACTTGTTGCGCTGTCCCAAGATTCCAAGCACCCGCCTTCAGCACATTTTCCGCCAGGCCGGCGGAAACGACATCGCCGACAAAGCATCGAAAATCAATCAGGGCATTAGCCCCTCGCCCATCGAAGGCACGAACTTCCACTTTTTACCTTACGAGTCGGCCGATGAAGCTAAAGACATCATCGCCCGCCTCGTCACGCGCGGCATCAAGGAAAAAATCGACATCGACACGCAAGAGATGCAGCTCCTCACGCCAATGCGCAAAGGACCGCTCGGCATTTACGAGCTGAACAACTTCTTGCAAGACCTCCTGAACCCCGGCAAGGAGCGCATCAAGATCGCTAGCGGCAACTGGAGCACAGGCGACCGCGTGATGCAAATCCGCAACAACTACGACAAGAACGTGTTTAACGGAGACGTCGGCATCATCTACAAAATCGGGAAAGACACGAAAAAAATCACCGTTTTTTACGACGACAAGACCGTCGATTACGAGCCCGACGAAGCCGATGAACTTATCCTTGCGTACGCCTGCACCATCCACAAGAGCCAGGGTAGCGAATACCCCGCTGTCATCGTCGTGCTAGATTCGAGCCACAGCATCATGCTGCAAAGGAACCTCATCTACACCGCCATCACACGTGCGAAAGGCCATGTGTGGATTTTGTCTGCACCCGGCGCGTTCTACCAAGCCGTACGCAACAACCGCAGCACAAGACGATATACGAGACTCACCGAGAAGCTCGAATAGCCGAGATGCGCGGGCATTTCAGCACGAGCATTCGACGATTCTCGTCACTATTGACTAATAACTAATGACTAACGACCATCCCTATTTCGGCCAATAGCCGGTTGGCTTTTGGTTCAAGTAAATAAGCTTTGCCCATTCTGGACTTTGCGCTTTATTCATAAAGTACAGTTCATCAAGCGAACCCTTGAAAACACGGTCCACCTTCCCACTGGACTGCTTACGGGCACCAATGACAAACGGACCATCCGATGTACGCTTATCATCCGTATGGTTGCGGCTAACCATAGTTTCTTCAAGCTTGCCATTCCTGTAAATCGACGTCGAATCGCCGGACTTCACAACTGTAAAATGCACCCACTGCTTGTAATCCACTTCCGGCGCAATCGCGATGCTCGCCTGGTACCAATGACCCAAATCCGATTCATCGAGTTCCTTGAACATCCAACTCGATCGGTCGCTATCGCCAGCCTGATACTTGAAGTGGTATTCCGATTCGGACTTGCCCCAAATGAATCGAGACGTCGAAGTATCCTCGGCATTCACCCAGAACGATGATGTAAAGCTAGACGTATCCGTTAACGCAAAGCCGCTATAGTCGGCGGATTCCTGAATTTCAATAATGGACGATTTTCCGTTAAATACAAACGCACCGCCAATAATTCCATCGCCAGCGGTAATATCATTCGCGACCCCATTGAGTGCAT
The DNA here is from genome assembly GCF_045112255.1 of Fibrobacter sp. Taxonomy (GTDB): domain Bacteria; phylum Fibrobacterota; class Fibrobacteria; order Fibrobacterales; family Fibrobacteraceae; genus Fibrobacter. The sequence continues at coordinate 64,122 of NZ_JBGUHR010000003.1, read as the reverse complement.
TATCGCCCGCAGCATAAACCGTTGATTCCGGAAATTCAGTTTCGTCAAAGTTCCATGCCGCCATAAAGCCATCCGTGAAAGCAAACGGATCTACAGCGCGCATCAAAGCCTGCGCTTTTCCGGCAGCACTCGCGACATTCGCAGTACCAGTAACACTTTCCTTGTTTGACACTCGAATGTCCGCCGTCTCTTCATTCTCATTCCACGCAAAAACAAGTTTCTGCGTTTCGCGTTGCGGGTAAAGCGTTGACAAGCGAACCCACAGCCCTATCGGAACAGAATTCTTGTCATAGACGATCTTGAACGTTGTCCAGAACGAAGCGGGTTCCAAATAGATTTTGAGCGCCGAAATATTCTTAACAAGCGATTCGTGGTCATCCGCATTCAAATCGTTCAAGCGAACGTATAGCGGGAACCCTTCAATAGTATCGTGCAGGTCAATGCCCGTCGCCGAAGTGTTCAGCGGAATTTCCAAAGTGTGAACAGAATCGTCGTAATAAAATTCCTGAACAGCATCCGTATTTTCAACAAGAACAGCCTTGATGCTATTGGAGCCATCCGAAGTACTCACTTGCACCGAATCATAGAATGAAGCTGGCACACCGGTAAAAGTCGCATAACGAACAGTTCCGTCTGTTATAATCTTAGCAGTCGCATTGTACGTTGAGCCCACAATAGAAACACTCGCCACCGAGTCCTTGGTTTCAGGCAAATAAACCTTGATGTCGCGGCTTTGTGGTATTTGCAAATCAACAGATTGCTCAGAATCCGTCACAATTTTCAGGCCTGACTCACGAAGTGCAAAAGACTTTCCATCCGACTTTTCATAAAACGCTTCCAAGTTGTAAACGCCATCAGGCAAGTTATCAAATGCAAAATGCCCCATCGAATCCGCAGTCGTCGTGTAGTACGCTGTGCTATCTTCTTTTGCAGGATCGTAATCCGTCGGGACGCAGTAAACACGGGCGTAAGACGCGCGTTTAAAAAAGTCCGGTCTTTGCGCTCCATCAGCATACGCAAGCGTGCCCATCAATTCCGGGGAACCGACTTCGGAGCTGTTCCCGCCCGCCACCTTGCTATCAGAGCAAGCTACGAGGAAAACCATTGCAAGCAACGCCTGCAACGCGAACAATGCAGAAACCGCCGATTTAGCCAATCGAGTATTTCGTATCATTGCATCCTCACTTGGACAACGGGAAAATCTGGATATTCATCTGAAAAACGCGGCCACCGTCCTCGTCCTCGTTAGCAATCATAGAAATTTTTTTGCGAAATTCATTGATGCACTTGACGATCTTCTTGTAAGAAGCCTCCGAAATGCCGAGAGTCACGCTGCTCACGTTCCTTTCGCTAGAGGGAACATTCGTGATGGACTCCTTCGCGAGATCAATAAATTCCTTGTGGTAATTGACAAACGCCTGCTGGATGACCTTGTCGCCGGTGCTAATCGCAGGATTGTTCAAAATCCAGTTGCCCTTGGCGTCCTTCTTGATAAGCCCGACGCGTTCCAGCAAATCCACCGCCTGCCGCGCCTGTTCTCCAGAAATCGGCGGGGTGAGCCGCTCCCCAAGAGCATCGTAGTCGCCATCAAAACCAATCATCCCGATAATCGAACGGATCGCAGAATAGTACCAGTGCGAATAAACCTCATACTGGTACGCACGAGTCAAAAGCATCTGCTGCGTAAAACGGTAAGCCGCCGTGATTTCTTCCATGCGCTTCTTGTAGTTTTCACGCTCGTCATCATTGGACGCCTGGCAGAACAGCACCATTGCTTCGAAATAGGCGGCTTCGCTTTCATCGAATTGCAAGCCACCGACAATTTTTGCAATGCTCGCCGGAGTGAGACTTTTTTCGCCCTTCATCACGCGCGAGATAAAATCCTTGGACGAAAATCCCAGCCTGTCCGAAAAACTCCGCAGCGAATAACGGCGGTTCAAGGCTTGCGCACATTCAAAATAGTGCCGCAAATAAGCGCGGTAATCGCTAAATTCAAAAACCGACATGCGCTTCGGAGGGATAGAACCGAGACGCTCTTCAGACTGCAATTTTTCCGCACAGGGTTTCATACTCTAAAAATATATTGTAAAGCCGAATTTCGGAAAAAAAGCCCAAGAAACAGCCTCAAAATCGTTGTCTACCGAAGACACATTGTTTCTGCAAAGAGAGATTTCCCTCGACATTTAGGGTTCACGCATCTATCTTTATAAAAAAAGGAAGTTTGCTCTAGCACCGGACTGAGCTATAAAAGCCCCACACCAAAACAAGCTCTAGCGGTGCAACAAGAACAGGTCCATCTCTCAAACCCATAGGGAACGACTCCGGTCGTTCCCTTTTCAGTTTTAGCGTTTTCTATAAACCTTCTGGTGCGACGGTCCGCGGGCATTCAATGCACGGCCTTGAACGTCAAAGCGTCGCGCCGATTTAGCCATGTTCGCAGCACCCGCCGATTTTTCACGAGATATTTCACGCGCACCCGGCTTCAAGGCAGTCGTCTTTTCGACTTTGAAAGGAGCCGTCACAATCCGCGAAAGCGTATTCTCGTCCACCTTCACAGAAACCTTGTACTCGCCCTCATCCGTAACCGCAAGCGTTTCTAGAGTTTCGCCTTCAAGGAGTTTTCCGTCCTTGTACCACTGGTAACCAAAGCCCTTCGGAGCCTTGAGCGTCGAGCCGTCCTGCGTTACACGTAACGTATCCATCTGCAAATGGGCGTACACAATTTCTGCCAAATGCTTTGCGCCCTCGACAGACGGATGCACCATATCTTCCAAATACCAGCTCGGATTTTCAAGTGCGCTAAAACGAGAATGCAAGTCAATCACGTTCACGCCCTTTTCAAGCCCTGCCTGCAAAATTGCCGGGTTCACGCGATTCACAACCGCCATATCGAGAATGTTCCATTCGACGTTGTTCACGTAAGGCGCCAAGCAAATAAAGACATGCGGTTTCGACTTCACCTGGAACGTATCAATCAACGCTTCAAAATCCGCCGTGATTGCAGAATCCACCGCCGCATCCTGCGCCGGAGTATTCCAAGTCGTGTACGCCTTCGAATCGTTCGTCCCCAGTTCGATGATAACCGTATCCGCAGCAAATTCAATCGCCGGCGCAAAGCGATACCCTATCCAGTACGAAGCCTGATCGTCCTTGCGGACCGTAAGCCCGCTCACGCCAAAATTCTCGACCGTATCGCTCGGCGCATTTTCGCGAAGCATCCCCTGCAAATGATGCGGATAACTCGTCTGGTCCGGCCAGGACTCAATCCCGTAACCGTACGTGATGCTATTGCCAACGCAAGCGACCTTGCCCGCCGCAAACGCCGACGCCACCATCGCTGACGACACTGCAGCCGCAGCCAAAACAATCTTCCCAAACATATTCATAACCATGTGATAAATATAATCAAGAAAGAGTCCGATGGATTGCTAGTTACGCCAGAATGACAGGTCCTTTAGTTCCATTCATAGGTGTAAGTCTCCGAAATTTACGAATTCTTCTTTACCCTCTTAACCGTATGTGTCAATTTTCCAATAAGAAAATTTAGTTCTAACGACGATTCTGTTTCTGTAGTTTCTAAATCAGGCATAACAACTTCCGACAATACATCTCCAAAACGATTCATAATTGACATCTGTTTTTTCTTATCAGGCTCTTGATGCAACTCAACAAGCTCCTTTTTCAATGTGCGAACCATTGCAAATGTTTCGATAATAGCAAAGGTTGTGTTTACCGCGGTCTTGCTTTTCAGTATAGTCGCCAACATATAAAGTCCCTTTTCGGTAAACACCTTTGGCAAGACGCGACTTTTGGAAGATACATTTGCGGTCGAAAATTTCGACCGCAAAATTTCGGTTTCGGTAGCGTCAAGTTGAAACATATAGGTTTCAGGGAACTTTTCAGGATTATTACGAACGGCTTCATTAATCCGTCGAGTTTCTACACCATATAAGCGAGCGACATCGGCATCCACAATGACATTCTGTTCCCGAATTACGACAATCTTACTTCGCACATCTTGCAATAACGCAGACATCTGTACTGTTGGATTTTCATTCTTCATTTTTAACTCCTCCCCGCAGACATGCTGAAAACAGCGGGGCTTTTGTTGTTTTGCAGAGCAAAATTGCTCATTAGTACACTATAATATAAACTGTCGGAAGGCAATTGTCAAGAGGCGCGGTGGGAATTGTTATTAACAAAAATTCTTTATAGTCTGTTTGCCGCATATCCTTTTTGTATGCAAAACAATTTTTTTCAAAAATAACCTCATGCACACAATTATCATAATAACATAAATATGAAAATGAGAAAAAATTCGCCATTTTTCCGCCCCCCCCCCGAGGGAATTTATTATCCACATAGTCAAAAAAAATCAATCTAACAAATCTAGCTGTATCAACAGATAGTCGGCAATGACCCCCACCATGCCGTCATCACTAGAATAAACAGGGCCAAGATAACCGACCCTCAGGATAGAGTCTCGAGCGTGATTCCAGATGGCATAGCTCCCGTTGAAAACGGAATCTTTCACATACGTATAGTCATTGAATTCCATGTAAAACTCTTTATCCTGAAGAAGCGGCGGGTTCTTCATTTTCAACAAATTTACGGGAGGACGTCGCGAATCAATACTGTAATCCCTGATAGTATCATACTCGGCATTAGCCATATGACGGAACTCGAATATTGGCAACGTATCACGACCGCACCAATTGCAGTAAAAAGTCTTTCTCATGTTCAAGGTTTCTACCAAGCCCTGTATAAATTGATTACTCTCATCATCGATATGCGGAGATGTCATGATAACCCTGTCGATTTTGATATCGATACCAAATCTTATCGGAGGCCCTCCATATGGAGGAATGGAAGAATACATCACGTTGCAACACCCACCAAATAAAGCTACGATGAGGAGACAGAAAAGAATGAGGCTTGTAGGTTTTTTCATAAAAATTCTTATGGAATCTGGAAGGATAAAAAAAAATGGGACATTCTTTTAGTCCTCTTTCTTTTATTTTTTTAATATAAGTTATTTCCAGCAATAAAGAAACTACGGTAAAGGCCCCATTAATTCCCCCTAAAAAAGGCGATGCCGGCACAATGGCCGGCATGACAATTCGTACTAAGTATTGTATTCCCTGTCGGGGTGTTCCGCCATCTCGTCCAGTTGGATCTGGTGGATGACCACATGGCCTTCGACAAGACTTTTCGGCACATCGATAATGCGCTGGTTCCAGGAACCTCTGAACTTGATATCCAGAGATTTTTTCGCCATGACAAACGGACCGTCAATCAGGATGTCCGCAAACGAGAGCAGTTCAAAAAGCTCCGGCTTTTCGGGCGTAAGCTTCATCAGCTGTTCGTACGTGTATCCCGTGAAAATCACGAGATTCAGACCGCGTTCCTTGATTTCGCGGGCAAGCGGAATTAGCGCCGCCGCCTGGTCCATCGGATCGCCTCCGCTAAACGTCACGCCATCAAGCAGCGGATTCTCCTTGATCATCGTGATGATCGCTTCGCGCTCGATAAAGTGCCCGCCCTCAAAATCATGAGTCTGCGGATTCTGGCAACCCGGGCAGTTGTGATGACAGCCCTGGGTAAACACAGTCAGGCGGATTCCGGGGCCGTCCACGAATGATTCGGGTTCAATCCCTGCAATCCGCAGTGGAGGATATTCATCCATCTTATACGCCGTGCTTTACGCGATCGTTGACTTCAGCGCGCTTGGCGTTGTTGAAACGGTCAATTGTACCAACGAGGTAACCCGTGATGCGGCGGATGCGTTCGAATCCGATCCCTTCGCCATACTGAGACATTTCTTTTTCAGACATTTTTTGCACTCCTTGCATAATTAATTATGAATTCAGAGTTCGGAATTCGGAGTTGAATCAATCGCGGCAAAGCCGCCAAATTAAATAATCCTAATTCCTACTTCCTAATTCCAAATTTACCTGATCCCTCTGAATGCGGGCATTCCAGGGAATTTCTTTCTAAGTTCTTCGAGCTTTTCGCAAGAGATGGCATGGCCTTCGCTACGTCCGCAGCGCGGGCAAACATCGCCAATCACACCCACGAATCCGCAAACCGGGTCGCGGTCCACCGGATGGTTGATGGAACCATAACCGATACCGACCTTTGCCATGTGCTTCACGATCTTTTCGAAAGCGTCCAAGTTCTGCGTCGGGTCGCCATCGAGCTCGATGTAGCTGATGTGGCCAGCGTTGGTAAGTGCATGGTACGGAGCTTCGAGCGAAAGCTTCTTGAAAGCAGAAATCTTGTAGTAGACCGGCACGTGGAAGGAGTTGGTGTAGTAATCGCGGTCGGTAACGCCCGGGATAATGCCAAACTTCTTCTTGTCCATGCGCACAAAGCGGCCCGAGAGGCCTTCAGCAGGCGTTGCAAGCAAACTGAAGTTGAGGCCAAGGCGTTCGGATTCCTTGTCGCAGAATTCGCGCATGTGGCCGATAATCTTGAGGCCGAGTTCCTGGGAAGCTTCGGATTCGCCGTGGTGCTTGCCCGTAAGCATCACCAAGGTTTCTGCAAGGCCGATAAAGCCAATGGAGAGTGTTCCGTGCTTGATGACTTCAGCCACAGTGTCTTCCCAGCCGAGCTTGTCGGAATCAATCCACACGCCCTGTCCCATGAGGAACGGGAAGTTTTTGACCTTGCGGCGGCTCTGCACAGCAAAGCGTTCCATGAGCTGGTCGCTCACGAGTTGCATCATGCGGTCGAGTTCCTTGAAGAACAGGTCCACGGACTTCATCTTGATAGCAATACGCGGGAGGTTAATCGAGGTAAAGCTCAAGTTGCCACGGCCGTAAGAGATTTCGCGGCTCGGGTCGTAATGGTTGCCAATCACGCGGGTACGGCAGCCCATGTACGAAATTTCGGTTTCCGGATGGCCCGGCTTGTAGTACTGCAGGTTGTACGGTGCGTCCTGGAAGCTGAAGTTCGGGAACAGTCGCTTGGCGCTCACGCGACAGGCGAGCTTGAACAAGTCGTAGTTCGGTTCGCCCGGATTGAGGTTGATGCCGTCCTTGACGCGGAAAATCTGGATCGGGAAGATAGCCGTTTCGCCACCGCCGAGGCCTTCTTCGGTCGTGAGGAGCAAGTTCTTCATGACCATGCGGGCTTCCGGTTCCGTGCACATACCATAGTTGATGCTGGAGAACGGAGTCTGGGCACCGGCGCGGCTGTGCATGGAGTTCAAGTTGTGGACAAATGCTTCCATGGCCTGGAACGTAGCCTTGTCGGTTTCCTCGTAGGCCATCTTTTCGGCAAACTTCTGGGCATTTTTCACCGTTTCGGCGTCAAAAGTCTTGGAAAGCTCGTGGACTTCGGTTTCCTGGAACTTTTCGTTCGGCACAAGCGTTGCGACCATGCCCATTTCAGCCATTTCGCCGTGGAGCTTTTTGACCACCGGCTGGATTTCTTCTTCGGCCTTGCCCGTCAAGAGCATGAGAGCCTTGACCATGTTCGAAAGGTAAGCCTTGCGGTACGTGATGCGCACACCGTTTGCCATGGCGTAATCGAAGTTCGGCACGGACTGTCCACCATGCTGGTCGTTCTGGTTACTCTGAATGGCAATGGCAGCGAGAGCTGCATAGCTGCGGATATCCTTCGGTTCGCGCAAGTGACCGTGACCCGTATTAAAGCCGTTCTTGAACAACTTAATGAGGTCAATCTGGCAGCAGGTCATCGTAAGAGAATAGAAATCGAGGTCATGGATGTGAATGTCGCCATCCATGTGAGCGCGGCTGTGTTCCGGCTTGAGCATCATCATCGTGTAGAAGTGCTTAGCGGATTCGGAACCATACTTGAGCATGGTGCCCATGGCGGTATCGCCGTCAATGTTTGCGTTTTCGCGCTTGAGGTCGGATTCCTTGGCTGAGCTGAACGTAATGTCGTGAAGCGTCTGCATGAGGCGGGTGTTGACTTCACGTACGCGGGTACGTTCAGCACGGTACAAGATATAGCTCTTGGCGGTATCAGCGTAACCACCTTCGGTCAAAGCCTTTTCGACGGCGTCCTGGATTTCTTCGATGTCCGGCTTGGTCTTGTTTTCGGCTTCAAGATGGCCAACAGCATCGGCAGCAACCTTGAGAGCAACGTTTGTCAAAAGGTCATCGTTTCCAAGCAAATTCATCTGAGCTTGGGCAGCCTTGATCTGTTCATCCAATTCGCCAGAGGCTCTAAAAGCCTTGATTACGGCGTCTGCAATCTTCTCGATGTTGAACGGCATCTCGCGGCCGTCGCGCTTCTTGACAGTAAAAATCATCTAAAAAAAACCTTCAATTCCCGTTTCCTCAAATATAGTCAAAACTCACTGTTTTTACTATATCTTGTGTCCGAAGTCGAACCACACCCACAAGATGTAGGTCAGCCTCACTACAAGTATAATAAATCCTAGTCCATTTTGGAAGACTTTTTGCACGTAAGATGTAATTTTTTTATAATATTTCATCAACTTATCAACAAGAAAAAATAATGAACAATCAAATCACAATTCTTCTATCGCATCCGAACATTTCTAACTCAGTGTTCAACAAGCAGTTAGTGGATATCAACAGAAAAAATCCCAATTTTGTGTTCCACCACCTTGACAAAAACCGGGTTAATGGCTACTTCGACCTGGAAGCCGAAAAAAAATTGTTGAGGGAGTCCAAGGCCATCGTTTGGCAGTTCCCTATATATTGGTATAACTCACCCGCCAGTTTGCGCGACTGGCAAGACCAGGTCATGAGCCCGATCGTGTACAGCGCGGACAACTTCTTGAAAGGCATGCCCGTGCGCGTGGTATTTACCGCAGGCGCCGCCGCAGAGCACTACACCCACGAAGGTCTCAACCGCTACACCGCCGAAGAAATGCTCATCCCGTTCGAGATGACCGCAAATGCCGCCGGAATGAAGTGGTTTAAGCCGCTCGGGTTCTACGGTTGCAACCCGGATATGACAAAAGCCGCCCTCGAAAAGGCGGCCAAGGAATATGAAGATAGTTTATTAGAACTACTTTAGTTCATAAACGACATGGACGGAGGCACTCACCTCGACGGAGTCGGCAATTGCGGTTTCGTCGGGAGCAGGTGCGGCATCCATCACGCCATTTGCCGCAAGCATGACAGCCTTGGCGCGGTAGACACGGTTGTACTGGTTGTAGACGACTCCGCCACCTTCGCTGTTGACCTGAAGAACGCGACCAAGCTTGGCGCCAACGCCTTCGGCGTAATCTTTAGCCTTGGCGGTCGCCTTTTTGCCCGCTGCCTTGATGACCGTAGACTGCACGGCATCGACATCCTTGAGCTGGGCGGACGTGCGCTGGATTTCGACATCCGGTTCCGAAGAAAGCGCCTGCACGAGAGCGGCGGCATCAATTTTGCGGTTCACCGTAATCACAAAGCTCTGCGTAGCCACATAACCGACGAGTTCGCGCTTGCTATTGCGATAAGACCATTCCTTGTGGATTTCAACGCTGTTCTGTTCCACGTTGGACTGCGGGATTTCAAGCGATTTCACGTTTTCAAAAATCACGGAACGGCGTTCAGCCAAGCGCTTGGAAACCGATTCCTTGTCCTTGCCGCGGATTTCAAGGCTAAAGCCCATTTCAAACTTGTCAGCAGCGAACTTCTTGGTTTCGGACGCCGAAACTTCGATCTTCGGGACCTCGATTACCGTGGCGCCATTGGATGCTGTTACAGGAACAGCCGTCGGTTGTGCGTTAAACACTCGAATAATCAGGCACACGCACACAACAAGTACGATGAGATAGATGATATTGAGCAATTTTTGCATCATCGTTTTTTACCCCTTTTTTAATGTTATGGATTTAAAATACTTTTTTTAACGTTAAAAAACAAAACTACAAAAGGCAACTCCATCTGGAATTGCCCTATTTAACTACAATAATATTTCAGAAAGTATGGAAAATTAATCCATTAGGCAACGAACGGAGACATATCCTCCATTATTTATAGCCTCCGCTTTTACAGATGCAGAAACAAATTTTACATAATACATATACTGATTAGAATACTCATCAACAGAAGCCATCATAGCAATCTTTCCAAAAAGCATAGTTCCTGATGAACCATGTCCACCCGCAAAAAGAATGTTAAAACCTGACTTTCCAGTTCCACCAGCCGATTCAGACAACAAATCCACGACTGCAACATTGTCTAACAAAACTTGCCACTCATCAAGACTAGGAATATGCCAACCTGTCGGGCAAATACCTTTATACGGGCGAACAGAATCAGGAAATGCCGGATAGAACATAGCACCATCAATAGAATCAGCAAAACCGCGTTGGTTATACAAATAACCATAAGTTTTGCAATTTTCGGTTTCATTATTAGGACATTTATAAGCAATGCCTCCAGCTTCACTTATTAATTCATAAGCAAGATTTTCAGCAAACCAAGTCTGCGATCCAATGGTAACCGTCTTGTACTTTTTTCCATCACGTTCATCCGTTACCGTATTAGTTGCAGCATCATAATTTGCCGGACTCGAACCTTTTACAGCAGAACTACTAGAAACAGCCGAAGAACTACTTGCCGTAGTCACTTTTGCAGAGCTAGACGATTCTTTGCCTACTGTTGCTGAAGAACTAGATACAGCCGAGGATTTACCACCTTCAGAACTTGAAAGCGGGGCAACCGCAGAAGAATTTGGAGTATTTTCGGGAGCAGGCCCCGATGAAGAATCACCACCACATGCAGCAAAAAGAATTGCAGCCACCAAAAGCAAGCATTTGCACTTCATACAAAATCCTTTTATTTTGTTACATTCCGAATATAAAAAAAATACAATTAATGGCAAATAAATTTTCACCATATAAAAAACGAGGGTTTTACCCCTCTTTTTAGCAAGGAAACGCAAAATTAACGGCGTTTTATGCAAACAAGATTTGCCACGAAGTTCACGACAATCGCAACGACAATCGTCGTAGTCATGCTGATGAAGGGCATCCACGGCCAGCTAAAGATGCCGTCGAAGACGGCTTTCACGCCAAACGCAGGGATTCCCTGGATCAAGACGAGGCTTGCCATGCCGCAAAGCACGGAGACAATCACGACCCAGGCACGTAACGCTTTTTCTGCGGTTCCAAAAATCTTGTCTGCAAAGAACGCGAGGAGGAACATGCCAAGGAGCGGCCCTGTGAAAAGTCCCGTAAAGAAGAGAGCGTTCTTGAGGAGGCTCCCCTGCTGTGTTGCCGCAAAGAGCGCAAAGAACACGCCGAGTACACCCCAGACAGCCGTCCAGATTTTCGCGCGCTTGAGCCCGCCCATTCCCGTCGATTCATCCCAGCCGAGGAAGTCGCGTTCGGACGTATTGCTGAGAGAATTGATAGCGCCCGAGAGGCTGCTCATCGCCGCCGCACAAATGGCAGCGACAATCAAGCCCGTCACGCCAGACGGGAGCGCGTTTACGATAAAGTACGGGAACACGTCATTCTGCCCAAGACCTTCCGGGAGCGTTGCGACTTGAGCTTTCTTGTAAAACACAAAGAGTGCGGCCCCAACCCAGTAAAAGAGGATCGAAACGGCGCAGCCAAGCACCATCGAAAGCACACTCGAACGGTTCGCCGCTTTCACATCCTTGCAGCTGAGGTAACGCTGTACAAACTGCTGGTCGCAACCTCGAATCGCAATTTCAAGAATCGCATACGCAAAGCCTGCCGAAATAAGCGTACGCGCATCGGAAATGTCCATCGAAGGATTCCACCAACGCGTCTTGCCCGCTTCGCTTGCAAGTGCCGCCATTTCTCCAAAACCGCCCACTTGACTTGCGATAATCAAGAGCACGAGAACGCCACCGCCAAAGAACACGCAGAACTGCATCACATCTGTCCAGATGACCGCCTTGATGCCGCCAAACCACGTGTAAAAAATTGCAATCGCCGCCGAGACGATAATAGCCAATTTCAAGTCGATGTGCAAAATCTGCGCAAGCACAAGCGAAGGCGCGTAAAGCAAAATGCCCGTACGGAGGAGCAAATGCAAGCAGTAAAAGACAGCGGCCAAACGGCGCACCGAGCGGCTCCCGAAACGCACTTCGAAAAGTTCATAAGCGCTCGAAATGCCCGACGTGCGGAACCTCGGGATAAACACAAAGCCCACGACCACAATGCTAAGCAAGGCTCCGATCTGGAACATCAAAAAAGTCATGTCGTCGCCGAAAACATCGGCAGGTGCACCAAGGAACGTCGTCGCACTCACGGAAGTCGCAATGAGGCTAATGCCAACAGCTACCCACGGCATCGAGCCGCCGCCGAACATGTATTCCTTGAGGTTCTTGTTCCCGCGAGAAACCCACAAGCCAATGGCAAGTGAGAGGAGCAAGTAAGCAAATAAGACAAACCAATCGAGAGCAGTGAACATTTTTTATTAATTCGGAATGAGGATTTAGGAATGAGGAATTTTTGCAAATTATGAATTCGGATTTCAGAATAAGGAGTTGTTATAATCGCAGCGAAGCCGCCAATCTAAAAATCCTAATCCTTACTTCCTAACTCATAATTATTCTAAGCGCTCACCGCCTCGGTTTCTACGGTTTCAAAGCGCACAACCTGGTTGCGACCGCCATCCTTCGCCTTGTAAAGCGCCTGGTCCGCATTGTTCACGGCCTTCTTCATGTCCGAGAATTCCGGTTTCACAAGGAAGGCGCCAATACTTACCGTCACGCGGAGCGGGTCCGTCAAATGCACGTTGAATTCGAGCTTGCCCACCGCCTTGCGGATGCGTTCAGCCGTTTCAATCATGCCTTCTGGCGTCGTATCGACTAGAGCCACTACAAATTCTTCACCGCCGTAGCGCGCCACGACGTCAATTTCCTTGCGGATTTCACCGCTGATCGCCGTTGCAATTCCCTTAATGACTTCATCGCCAACTGGGTGACCGTAAGTATCGTTCACGCTCTTGAAATGGTCGATGTCCATCATCAACACGCCGATGTTGTACTTCTTGCGGTCGGCGCGCACCTTTTCCGTGCGGAGCGCTTCTTGCAGAGAGCGGTGGTTCATGAGTCCAGTAAGGCCGTCGCGCGTAGCAAGGTCCTTGTCCTTTTCGACCTGGCGAGCACGGGCGTAAGCAAAACCGGCAACGCCGGCAAACGCCTTGAGCAGCTTCTTTTCGTGATCCTGATAGCGGTTCGTATAGCGGCTTTCAAGGCAAATGGCAAGTTCAGCAGTCTTCGCATCAGGTTCCGAAGCGACAGGCATAACAAACAACTGGCGCAGTTCCATGTTGCGCTTTTCGGAATCGTTCAAGCGCGGCACGTAATCGGCATAGCCCGAAGTAAACGAGCGGAACACAGGGCGGTTCCTCATAAGGGCAAGCACAAAGATGCCCTTGTCGGACAACGTAAATTTCTTATCGACAAACTGTTCAGAATCCATACCGACGCAATAAACAACTCGCCCGGAACATTCCTTCGGGTTGTCGAGCGCAAGAATCGTCAAGCGGTCAAACGGCATGTTCTCCTTGACATATTCGAACATCTGCTTATAGATATCCTTCACCGTCATCGTCTGGAAGAACTTGCGCTGGTAACGGTAAAGCACACTGAACTGCTGCTGTTCAATATAGTTCTGTGCCGAAACAAAGCTCTTAAAGCTCAACATGTACATCACATGGGACATGAACGTGAGCGCCTGGGCTTCGGGTTCCTTAAATGCATTCGGGCGCAGGGAATCCACGAGAATCGCCCCCAGACGACGTTCATCTCGATCAAGCAGCGGAACACCGATCAACGAGCGGATCCTTCTATTTTCGATGTAATACGGAAGGCGCTTACTGACAAGCAGGTCACCTTCCAGAATACGGGAAACGCCCGGGCGCAAAAGCTGACTTAGAATGCCGGTATTCTCGGTAATCTTTGCACTGGAATCAATAAAATTCTGGACATCGCTCTGGAACGCCCTTAAGCGAAATTCGTTTGGGCTTCCGCCATTCGTAAAAATCGTGAACGTGTTCGCATCAGGCATAAGCAGCCTAAGGCAACGCAAAATATCACCGAATGTTTTATCGACATCCGAATTCGCACGGGACCAGATCTGGTTCACACGGAGCGAAGAATTGGGTTCATTCGTCTCCAGCTTTACGTCATTCGTAAATTCATTGCGGATATCCGGAGAAACAACCGGCGTAAGAGCCGTTGAACGCTTGTCCCGCTTAATAACAGGAATCACAGATGTATTCGGACTGTTCGGGCGGTTCATGACCGCAAGTGAAAACGCAACTACCGCAAACGGAATAAGGAAAAGGAACATGCCCCCCTGAAAAGCAAGTCCCAACAATGCACCAGCAACTACAAACAATATTTCAGATACGGACATTTAAACCCTCTACAAGCGGAACGATCGATATAGCATGACAAACGCGAGACTCGCATAAATGAAGTGACTGTTCCACGCCGCCCAGAACGGCGACAAAGCCCCATTTTCACCCATTTTAAGCCCGATTCTCTCCAAAATATAATAGCTAAAAACAAGCAACAGGCCAACACCAAATTTCTGCGACAGCCCTCCAGAACGGCTATACCGGTGACAAAGGGCAGCCCCGATCAAAAGGACAATCAAGTTCATCCAGTGAGCGGAATACTTAAACTGGAGGGCCGTTTCCATGGCGCGGGTATCTTCACCGGATCGACGCAGCACATTGATTCGAGCCTTGACCATTTTGGAATCCATCTCGTCGGCAAGCTGGCGTTCGTTGATCAAGTCATTCGGGTGAGTAGACACCGTCCCCTTCATGTTTTTCTGACGGATAGGAACAACTTCGACAGAGCCATCCTTCTTGAAAATGCGCTGGAAGCCGCTTTCAAATTTCCAATACCCCGTTCCTGCGACGGTATCCTGGTCAATCCAGCGGATAATACGGACATCGTAACGTTCAACCAGGCGCCCTCGATCGCGGACTAGGAGGACAACATCACGACCAATTTTACTTTTGCCTGAATAATGCTTAAAAAACCAGCTATTCTTTTCGCTATCGATAAACGTGAAGTCCTGCTTTTCCTTGATGCGTGGATTCTTGCGTTTCTGAGCATTAGTTTCCATGATCTCAAAGCGCTTGTGGTTTGCATCCGGCAACCAGTGTTCGCTCATTTCGTACGAACCAATCGACATGAGGACGCCCAGGAAAAATATCGGAAGAAGCGTCTTGAACGGGCTTTGTCCGGAACTCTGCATGGCACTCATTTCGAGATGACGCGCCATATTGCCCACCGAGGCAAGAACCGCAATAAACAAGGCTACCGGAGTAATCAAGTACAAGATATACGGAAGATAGCTCAAGTAATAATCGCTGACCGACTTCATGTCACGGGCAAGCCACGTCTTGATGTTACCGACAAAGTCAATCACGACAAAGATGAGAATAGCCCCGCACACCACGATGAGGAACATCTTCAGGAAATTCCAGACAAGGTATCTAGAAAATTTCATCCGAACCTCTTCTTGAGTTTACCGAACAACCAACTAGCCGCCCTGATACACTGGGTAATGCCCGTATAGCGACCAACAATCCTAAAGAAGCGCAAAACCTTGGAATTGCCCGTGAACCGGTCACGGACCATAGCCCGCGTGAGGAAAATACCGAACACACCAATAATGATATTGGAAATCCACATGGCAAGTTCCGGAGAAACCACAAGACGATCAGCAAGGTTTTCGCCACCGATGAGGCAAATCCAGTAAATGACAAAGAACGCAAGGCTATAGAGGATACCAGTGCCAATGCCGCCCTTGCGCGCCATGATTCCAAGAGGAGCGCCAATCAAGACGAATATGAAGCACGCAAACGCGGTACTGAACTTTTTATGGATTTCAACCATGTACTGCGCTTCACGCTTGAGTTCGCCATCCATCCGGTTCCAGGCACGTTCCGTCGCGCGGAGCGAAGACGTTTCCTGAATGCGGACTTTACGAAGTCCCTGCATGAACTGCACAGAATCCAGCATCGGGACACTTTTTGCATCGACAGGAACAATGCTATCGCCACTTACGAAATCGCGAATGCGAAGAAGCGTCGGCAGGCGGCGGGTCTTAGCCTGAACTGCTGCGGTGTCATACTTTTCACGAGCATCCTTCACCACATCCCACATCATTTCGACCGGCATTTCACGGTCGCTCCTGTAACTTCTGCTACGGCGTTCCAGGCGGTCATCCACGTTCTGCATCGCCAAATCCTGCGAGAAGAAGCGGATGCGGAAATACTTATCCGCATCATCTGGATCGACGAGATGAGTCTCGCCACTGCGAAGACGAAGCATTAGCGTAGCGCCATTGTCCACATAGTCCATGGAGGCGCTATCGGCATAGACAATACGCGGAGCGCCCTTCTTTTCCATTTCAAAAATCTGGATTCCATACAGCGTTCCCGAAACAGGATCAATGCGGTTCACCCAGAGCTGCACTCCCGGGAACTGCGTAATAAGGCGCCCGGCATCGATAAACACGTGCGGTTTCTTGCGAGAAACGGCATTCATGAGTTCCACGGACCTGTGGTTTGCTTCAGGAAGCACCCAGTTATTGAACACGACCATCAATACAGAAAGCAAAAGCGCAACAAGCAGGACCGGACGCATGAGCGACAACGGAGATACGCCCGCCGCCTTGACCGCAGTGATTTCCTGATCGCCAGACATACGGCCAAAAGTCATGAGACTTGCAACAAGGACCGCCATCGGAATCGAAAGCGAAAGCATCCACGCCAAGTTCAGCGCAAAAATTTCAAGAACCGTAGATGTCGGCAAGCCCTTGGACAACACATTGTCCAAGATTTTGACCAAAAAGTCAACTACAAACAAAAAAGTAATGCCAAAGAGCGAAGCCAAAAAAGGACCTATCAGCTCTTTCAAGACATAGCGAACTAAAATCATTTTTCTCTAGAGTCGTTTTTTTCTACTTTACAGCGTGAAAGTTAGAATTAACCAAAGAAAAAAAATGAAAAAAGTTTTCAAGAGTACCCTGTTCGTTCCTCTTTTCCTTTATATGGCAACTATGATGGGTTGTTCAACAACCTCCACATCTAAAATGACCCACACGGACTGGTGCCAAAAGCGCTATAACGAGGCCGAGGAACTCTACAAAGCCAAAAAGTATGGACGTTCCATCGAAAAGCTCGAAGGAATCCTTTCTACCTGTGCAGGGTCGGGCTACATGGAACAGGCTCAGTTCCTGCTTGCCGAAAGCCACTTCAACCTGGAGCAGTGGATTGAAGCCCGTGGCGAATACGGAAGCTTTATCGTGAACTTCCCGGGTTCTCCGTTTGCAGAAACAGCGGAATACCGCAAAGCGGTATCGTCCTTCAACATGGATTACAAGATTGACCGTGACGAATCGAACACGACAACCGCCATGAAGGACTTCGAACGCTATCTCGCAAACCACCCGAGCACACCGCTGCGCGACTCCGTCAACTACTATTACAACCTCCTCGTAGACCGCGTCGCCGAAAAGGAATTCCAGACAGGGCGCCTCTACTTGCGCATGGAAAAGCCGCAGGCCGCCGTAATCTACTTCAAGGAATTTCTGGAAACATATCCTAACGCCAAGCGCCGTCAAGAAACACTTTTCCTCATTTCGGACGCCTACACCGACCTGGACCAGTTCGAATCGGCAAGGCAGTATCTCGCCATTGCTAAAGAAGAATCTAGCGACAGCGCGGACGTTCAGAAGCGCGTGAAAAAGGCCGAAGAAAAGATTGCCAAAGCAGAAGAATCTTACGAAAAGCGCCTGAAAAAGGAATCCGAAAAGAAGCGCCTCCAGAAAGAAGAAAAGAACCTGGCTAACTAGGCAACCGGACAATGTTCAAATCCAGAAATATAATTTCGCTCTCCATGGCGTTGCTATTCTCGGCAACGGCCTTTGCCGCAAGTGAAGACAAGCTGGATCACGACAATTCCATTCTGTCCGTATTTGTGCAGCCGTCTATTTCTTTCATAAGCTTTAGCGAGCGCGAATATTTCCAGAACGCCATCGACACAATCTACAAAGGTTTCAAGGAAACCGCCGTCAACAGCGCTGAATCGCTGAATGTCGCCAAGCAGGATTTCCAGAAAGTCAACTTCTGTTTCCCGATTACCGCTGGAATCCAGTGGCAGCCTGCAGAAGACCATTTCATCAGCGCCGGCATCGGTTTTATTTACGACAATGAATCCGTCGTCCTGACCGACCGCAAAAGCCACACGCACAGTTACGAGTACACGCTGCAAGGCATTCCGTTTTTCCTCGAATACCGCTTTGCGCTCCCCAAAAATTTCATCACGCTCAGCGACGGCGGACTTTTCAGCGTTTCCGTACGCTGGTACTGGATGCTTCCGGGGACCGAAATCTATACAACCTGGGGTTACCTCGCCGCAGAAAGATCGCTTTTCGGAGCCGGTTTTGGCGTAAGCGTGGGCTATCTCTTTGCAAGCTGGAAAGACTTCAAGCTGTATGGGGATATCGGGTTCAGTTCCATTTCCGTAAAGTCGAACAAAAAATTCTCCCAGATCGTTCCGAACGGTCCTGACGAAAAAGCAAGTTGGAACCTGGGTGGGATACAATTGCAAATCAGAGGAACATTTGGACTCTGGAATAAGCCAAAGCCCAAGGACGATGATGACGATGATGACGACGGCGAAGGCAAGAAGCCCAAAGTCAAATTTATCGACGATACGAAAAAAGATTCTGTGAAGGTCGATGTTCAGGATAGTGCAAAGATCGATACGAGCATCGTTACAGATTCGCTGAAAGCAGAGGAAGATTCTGCGAAAGTCGCTATCGACACAGCAAAAGTCGCAGACTCATTAGGTATTGCCTTGGATTCTGCAAAAACCGCTCCAGAACCGGCAAAAGAACCGACGACACCAACAACACCGGCAGAACAAAGCTCGCCGGCAGAAGAAATCAAGACAAAAGGTGACTGATGAGTTTTTGGCCAGGGGAAAAATTGCGTTATGCAGAAACGCATTTTAAGTTCAAGCTACCCTGGTCGCTCCTTTACAAGCCGTGGCCCGAAATCATTTTCGATGCGCCATTCCAGTTTGTGCCAGGCGTCGAACCCACGCTGTGGATTGTCGTGCGTGACGCAGACCATTTCCCGACAACGATTAAAAGTGCGGAAATCGTTTTAAAAGCGCGGGTACAAGAAGCGCAGTCAACACAAGATGCGCCGCAACCGGACATCGTCATTTACAAGGACTTGAACATCGAAGTCCGCGAGCAGATGAAATTCATTCCGCTTGCGCTTGGAAAAATCCCGGCAAGTGCATATGAAGCGCACTGCAAGCTGACCGTGGAACGAGACGGCAAGACGCAGACATTTGAGCGTTGGAATTTGCCGAGACTTAAACATGTTCCGCTCCGTTTCAAGGTTTTGAACGAGATGCCGCCTATCGCCCCCGGCTACGCCGCAGGCGAAATGCACTGCCACACGCATTACTCCGCAGACCATGTGGAATACGGCGCCACGCCAGAAGTGTTGCAGCTTGCCGCCAAGGCTGTCGGACTCGACTTTGTGAACTGCACCGACCACGCTTACGATTTTGCATTCACGCAAGAGGACTACACCAAGGAAGCCGACTCGCCAGTGCCTAGATTCCAGAAGTTGCGCGAAGAGATTGCGGCGCTCCCGGTGAAAGACGAAAACGGAGGCGACATGCCGCTCATGCTTGCCGGCGAAGAAGTATCTGCCGGGAACAGCAAAGGCGAGAATGTGCACATGACTGTCCTCGCCCCCGAAGGTTACCTCCCGGGGCTCGGCGACTGCGGCCGCTACTGGCTCGAGAACAGACCGACACGCAGCATCAAGCAAATTTTGAACATGACCGAAGCGCACTGCTTTGCCGCGCACCCGTTCCAGCAAATGGGACTCCTGGAAAAGTTCGTATTCCGTCGCGGTTACTGGAAGCCCGAAGATTTGCAACAGAAAAACAAGCATTCCATTCGCGGGCTGCAATTCTGGAACGGCATCCGCGACGAAGGTTTCAAGCTCGGCCGGGAATTTTGGATAAATGAATTAGGCAAAGGCAATTATCTACTCCCCATCGGCGGAAACGATGCCCACGGCGACTTGAACAGCATGACCGCCGTGAACCTGCCGCTCATCTCGCTCAAGCATACGAGAGCGCATACATTTGGGAATGTCCGCACAGTGATAAAAGTAGGAAGTAGGAAGTTTGAAGTAGGAAGCGAAGCAAAACAAGAGTCCTCGTCAATGCGTCATCCTCGACCAACGGGAGGGGATCCATACAGTTCAGAAAAGTACCTACAAGAACCCGCGCTCTCCCTCGCCGCCATTAACGCAGCTTTCGCCGCAGACAACTGTTACATCACGGACGGTCCAGCCCTCTGGTGGGAACGCAACGATAACGGAATCACGTTCCATGCCCACAGCAACAGAGAGACCGGCGGAGGTTTCCGCTACATCCGCATTTACGGCCGTCGCATACAGCCAAACGGCAAGCTCGCTCCAGAAGAAGAAGTCATGATCGGCAGTCTCGTTGCGGCTCCCGACCACGCCGACATTCCAGTCGCAACACTTGGCTTTGCCTATGTCCGCGCCGAATGCGAAACGGCAACCCACAAATTTGCGCTTACGTCGGCAGCCAAGTTACTCTGACAGCGTTTCAAAAAAATCCTTAAACATTTGCTTTTGAATCAATCGTATGTTATTTTTTGAATAAGCGGGGTACCTAATTGAGCTAATTTTTGCTCTTTGGGGAATATTTGAGGCAGGATTCCTTTTTTGGCACGCTGTTTGCTTTTAAACTAAAAAAATAAGAAGTCCGATTTTACTAATGATGCAGAAGGAAGGTCGCCATGCCACACTTTATATCGCCCATGATTCGCCGACGACCGGATGCAGATAAACTCAACACAGCATCCCACGCAGTTCAAGAGCCGCGCACAAACGCCCCCGCAAATCAAGAGTCCGCGCCATCCCCGATTGCACAAGGCACAGAGCAACCCGCAATTGAACAAAGCACCAGTCAGCCAGAAGAACAGCCTCAGATTCCGCCAGACATCCGCGTGAGCGAAGGCGGCTTCAGGCAAATCCGCGACGAGAGTCTCGTGCTCTTGTCGCAGGGAATCTCGCACCGCATCGAGCGCTCCGAAGAAGGCCCGTTCCAGATTTTTGTGGAACCTGAAAAGCGCCGCGCAGCGCAATTCCAGATTCGCCTTTACCATCGCGAAAATCCACCTCGTGACGAGAACCCGCCGCTCCCGCTAAAGTTCACGCTTCACCCGCTCTGGGTGCTTGCCGTTCCCATAGCCTGTACGCTGCTGGACTTCTCCGACATTGCAACCCAGATGCACAATGCAGGCATTGCCGATGCCGCAAAAATCTTGCGCGGAGAATGGTGGCGCACGATTACCGCCATGACGCTCCACGCCGACAGCCGCCACCTCGCATCAAATCTCGTCTCGGGATTCCTGGCGCTGAGCCTTTTGCACTACCGCATTCCGCTTGCAAAGCTTGTACCGTTCCTAGCAGTCGCAAGCGCCGTCGCCAACTTTTTTGTCGCACTCACAGTGCAGACAAGTTTCCGTTCGCTCGGCTTTTCCGGCTTCGTGTTTGCAACCATCGGTTGCCTCGCCGTCATCGAGTTCCGTCTCATGCCGCGCGAAACGCACGGCATGCTCCGTCGCTTTGCGCCGCTCTGCGGCGCCGCCTCGCTCGCCGTGTTCCTCGGTCTCGGCGAAAACGCCGACATCCTCGGCCACCTGTACGGCTTTATCGCCGGTATCCTTTGCGGATTCATCCCAAAAAAGAAGACGCTCCGCTGGGGAGCGCCAACTGTCGCAGCAGACATTTTCTGGATTGCCGCCTACTACGCCTTGTTTATTACCGGCTGGGCATTAGCCCTTTAAACCGTCAGACTACTTCTTCTTTTTGGCCTTGTCTTTCACAAGAGCCATCTCTTCAAAGAACTTCGTGAAGACTCTTTTTTCAACTTCTTTTTGCTCTTCCGCAGTGAACTTGCCCTTGCGTTCCTTGTACACAATTGTAAGCTGGTCGCATTTAGCCCTGTCATATTCCTTCGTTTCGCACTTAATGGCATCACGCACCATATCGTTCGTGATCTTATCCACGGAATCTCCGCATGCGGTTAAAGAAAATGGCAAAGCCATCAAGATTACCAAGAAAAGTTTTTTCATGGCTCACCCTCCCATTTTAGGTTGTGTATAACTAGAATATAAATTATAAAGACACAGACAATTGTAAATTAAAAAACAAAAAAGCCCGTCTCCTATGCGGAAACGAGCCTTAAATTTCAAAAAACAGCGATTAGAGAGCGGCGAGGAACTTGCGGGCCTTGTCAGCGAAGGCGCGGTTGTCGCCATAAATCTGGAGAAGACGTTCTGCAGTAGTCTTAGCCTTGTCGCTTGCTCCGAGCTGCTGGTACACGAGCGTGAGCTTCCACATGGCGTCTGCAACCATCGGGACCTCGTCAGCCGGTTCGTCCTTCTGGTAGCGGTCTTCCTTATCACCAGAACGCTTACCGAATTCAGCAATGTACTTTTCGAGGAAGTTTGCAGCAGCGGAGAAGTCACCCTTTTCCATCTTCACAGCGGCAAGACCATGCATGGCAGCGGAACGCACGAGAGCCACAGAGCCGGCATTATCCAAAGACGTCTGGAAGAGAAGTGCTGCGCCATCAAAGTCCTTCTTTTCGAACTTGATGTTGCCAGCGAGGAGCGAAGCCTTTGCAAGGGCAAGGCCTTCGAGCTTGCCAGAAGCAATCTTGCTTTCGAATTCAACAAGGGCGCTATCCTTTTCACCTGCATAGAGGTAAGTAAGGCCCATACCGATGAGTTCGCTCTGTTCGGCAGCGGCAACCTTGCGAGCTTCCTTATACTGGACGATGCCAGCGATAACAGCAAAGAGAACGACGAACGCCACAACGATCTTCGTACCGTGCTGGATAAAGAATGCTTTAAGTTCAGAATTATTGTTATTAGATTCGTTAGCCATATGTTAAGCTTCCATGTTTAAAATTTTCTCGTAAACCAATCATAGAAAAAAAAATAAAGGTTGTCAGTAAATCTTGACAAGAAATCATTGTTTTACTATCTTTGTCTTCGCTCGCCGCTCTAGCTCAGCTGGTAGAGCAGCTGATTCGTAATCAGCAGGTCGGCAGTTCAAATCTGCTGGGCGGCTCGAAAGACTCCTCGGATACAAGTCCGGGGAGTTTTTCTTTATGTCACAAGACTCTTTTTGTAAGATTTTCAGCAAAAACGTACGACTTGCGAAACCCGCCCTAAATAACTAAATTTGTCGCTCTATGAATCCGAATGGCGCAATCATTGTACAAAGTAACCTCGAAATCATGGTCGAGGTCGATAATCCCAATTATACTACCGCACGTGACGCAATCGCTCCTTTTACAGAGCTTGTCAAAAGCCCGGAGCACTTGCACACTTATAAGATTTCTCATTTGAGCTTGTGGAACGCAGCCGCAACAGGCCTGCGCGCTCCCGAAGTCCTCGAACGCCTGGACAGCCAGAGCCGTTACCCTGTGCCGCCGACAGTCGTCACAGAAATCGAAGACTACATGGCTCGTTACGGTTTACTTCGTTTGAAAAAAGAAGACGGCCGTTTGACGATGGAATCTGATGACAAATTAATGTTCCTTGAAATATGCAAGCTCAAGGATGTTGAACCTTTTATTATCGAGCACATTGACGACACGCACGTCGTCGTTGACCCGGAACGCCGTGGTCATTTGAAGATGGTCCTCACCAACGCCGGCTTCCCGGTCGAAGACTTGGCCGGCTATACCGTTGGCGACCCGCTCCCCATTAAACTTCGCGAAACGA
Source organism: Fibrobacter sp. (assembly GCF_045112255.1). Lineage (GTDB taxonomy): Bacteria > Fibrobacterota > Fibrobacteria > Fibrobacterales > Fibrobacteraceae > Fibrobacter. The sequence continues at coordinate 40,310 of NZ_JBGUHR010000003.1, read as the reverse complement.
CTGTTTCCGGCAAGCCGTTCAAGCTCCGCGATTACCAGAAGGATGCCGCACAGGTGTTCTACGCCAGTGGTAGCGAAAAGGGCGGTTCCGGCGTGATCGTTCTCCCCTGCGGTTCCGGTAAGACCGTGATTGGCCTTGCCACGATGGCTTTGGTACAAACTAAAACATTGATTTTAACACCGAACATTTCGTCTTCACGCCAGTGGATCCGCGAAATCTGCGACAAGACGAACCTTACGCTCGACCAAGTCAAGGAATACTCCGGCGAAGTGAAGGAAATCGGTCCGGTGACGGTTGCCACTTACCAGATTTTGACGCAGCGCAAGCGTGCCAAGAAGGGCGACGAAAACAAGGAAGGCAAGGAACCAGAAATGACCGAAGAAGAGGTCAAGAAGGAACTTGCAAACTTCCCGCTTTTCAGCCAGGAAAAGTGGGGTCTCATGATTTACGACGAAGTCCACTTGCTCCCGGCTCCGGTGTTCCGCCTGAGTACAGAAATGCAGGCCACTCGCCGCCTGGGCCTTACTGCAACGCTCGTCCGTGAAGACCACAAGGAAACTGAAGTGTTCAGCTTGATCGGACCGAAAAAGTTCGACATTCCTTGGCGCATCTTGGAAGCCCAAGGCTGGATCGCAACAGCTGACTGTAACGAAATCCGCATCCCGATGGATCCGGAACTCAAGATGAAGTACGCTCTTGCTCCGGTGCGCGACAAGATTACGCTCGCGAGCACGAACCCCGAAAAGACGGACATCGTCGAACGCCTGCTCAAGTACTTCAGCAAGCCGGACGACCGCGTGCTCATCATCGGCCAGTACATCGACCAGCTCGAAGCACTCTCCGAAGACTTGCAGATTCCGCTGATTACCGGCAAGACGCCGAACAAGGAACGCGAAAAGCTTTACGGAGCCTTCCGTTCGGGCGCACAGAAGAACCTCATGGTCTCGAAGGTCGGTAACTTCGCTATCGACTTGCCGGACGCCAACGTGCTCATCCAGATTTCGGGTACGTTCGGTAGCCGTCAGGAAGAAGCCCAGCGTCTCGGCCGCGTATTGCGCCCGAAGAGCGACGGCGGCGCCGCCCACTTCTACAGCATCGTGACGCAGGATTCCAAGGAACAGGAATTTGCGATGAACCGCCAGCTGTTCCTTACGGAACAGGGCTACGCCTACAAGATCATCAAGCGTGGTGACTGGGATATTCTGAGCCGCACGCCCGAAGAGCTCGCGGCAAGACCGTAGTCTCGTTATAAGCGTCGTCTAGCGGCGTTCTCGACCCACTCGCAGTATTACTTATACGGCTTCGGGGGCTGCGGCCTTGCTATACTCGCTTCTAACATCGACTATAATGCGACATTCTCACAAATTTAAAAAGGCTCCGCCACTGCGGAGCCTTTTTTCACATACTCAAGCTTTTTACTTCACAGCAATTCTTGCGGTACGAGCAAAGCTATTGCTTTCAACGCGCACAAGGTAATTGCCCCTGTTCAAATGAGCGAGGCTAAAGATTCTGGAACCATTGACGGATTCCGCAAACGATTCCACCAGATGGCCCGTCAAGTCGAACACTTGCACTCGCACCATCGAAGAAGTCGGGAGCGCGACCGTCAGCGCATTGTTCGCATAGCCGAACTTCACGTTGTTCATAGCCACAGCCACAATCTTAATACTCTTTTCACTCGAAGAACTCTTGTCAGACTTCGCAGAACTCGAAGAGGATTCGACCTTCTTGCCGGAGCTAGAAGACTGAGCCTTGGCAGAGCTAGACGAAGACTTCGAATCGCTAGACTTTGCCGAGCTAGAGGACGGCTTGACAGAGCTTGAAGACGCCGCAACGCTGGAGCTAGACACTTCAACAGAGCTGCTAGACTTTGCGGAACTCGAAGAAGATTTTGCGGAACTTGAAGAAGCAACGCTGGAGCTCGAAGATCCCGCGCTGGACGACGAAGCCACGGCAGAACTGCTAGAATTCGATTCACGCACAACGTTAATCTTACCCGTTACCGTCGATACCTCCCCATGAAGATCCGTCACGGCAAACGAATAAACGTATTCATAGGCAGCCGATTCAGATGACACCGTACCAGAAATCGTAATCAAATTGTTTTTTTTATCTAGATCCACCTTCAAATCAGACGGGAAACCACTACCTTTAACAGAAAGCATGTGGTCATACTTGTAAACAATCGGGGTAATCGCATTACCGGCAACAACCGTTTGGTTATCGCTACCTTCGACAAGTTCAAACTTCATTTCCAAAGGAGTTACATTAATCGTAGCCTCGGCAGAAGCATTATTATCATCACCTAATATAGAGAGCTTGACCGTATAGGGGCCCTTAGCGCCTTCATTAACTTTACCAATCACATAAATCGACTTAGTCGCATTATCCGGGATAATCTTATAGCCACCCGGGAAACCGGTAAGTTCTCCAATATCTACGGCATTTTCAAACTTGAACACAATCGGTTCGATCGAATCACCGGCAACCACAGTCTGCGTCTCGTTTTCGATAACAGATAGAGTAGTTTCTACAGACTTATGAGTCACTTCAACGGTTGCAAAAGCGGTATCATTGTTTTGCTCGCCTTTTGCAATAACTTTTATCGTGTAATTACCATCCTTCGTATTTTCAGCTACAGTACCCTCAACGACAAACGATCCATCTTCTTCGCTAGCACCACCAAAGTGTCCTGGCGGAATATCCTTTATTTCAATATCCTGGGCATATTCAAACTTAAACACAACCGGTTTAATTGCATTACCAGCCTTGACCTTCTGTTTTTCATTTTCGACAACTTTTATACTTGTAACATTCGTAAGACTTTTCACAGTAATCGTTCCAGACAATGTATGTTCTTTTGAATTATAGTCTTTAACGGTTACCGTATATTCATAATCACCAGACTCGACAGATTCCTCCACATTGCCAGCAACTATTATATGATGATTTTTTTTATCAATTTCACTTATAAGTCCGGACGGAAGCCCACTCACTTTATATTCTTCAATGGCGTCATAATCGAATAAAATCGGCGTTATGGAATAACCAATCTTGACAGTTTGGTCCATTCTACCATAACCATTATTCCATTCAAACTTAAACGGTTTTTCTAGTACTTCAAAAGACAAATCCGTCTGGGCGTACTTGCCTTCATCGTCTTGGACCAAGATATATGCTTTTACCGTTTGGGCGGCAATATTACCGTTAATTTTCCCAGAGATTTCACAAACAGAGCCGGTCCATTTTTCAGACAAGCCAAGGTCAGAAATATTACCTGACTGATGTTTACTTTCATCTATATTGTCATATTTGATCTTGATAAGTTGAATCTCATCGCCGGCATACACAGTCTGAGTAAGGCTGCCCGCCAGCAGCTCTTGCGTAATCTTTTGCGAAGCCTCATACTCTTCTGCAAAAGCGTTTGTTGCCAAGAACAAGGCAAAAACCAACGTCATCAGCTTTTTCATGTAGCCCTCCTTTTTATTTTTGACCCGAAATGGGAACCAAGGTCGCCTATCAAGTGACAAATATAAAAATATTAAAAGAGCCGCATTCCCTGCGGCTCCATTTCGATTACTTTCCGAGCAATCTGTGGTTCACATGCGCTTCGACGACGTTCACCACATAGTCGCCCAGCTTTTCGCAGTCGTTTATCACGTCCATGTAATGCACACCAATCTGGTAGCTGTAGCGCTGCGCATTGATATCGTCGATATTCAAGTTCTTGAGCATCTTGCGGTAATCGTTGATTTCATATTCCAGCGTCATTGTAGCCGACGCCTTCGTATGCGGCTTGTCTTCGATAACACTTACCATCTGCACTAGCGCCTTGTCGCAAAGTTTCATCATAGAATCAATGCGGCTGTACTGTTCTTCGGTAAAATCTTCATCGAGATGGAACTTGCGGTTGATCGCTCGTGCCATGTTAAAGCATGCATCACCAATACTTTCGATTTCAGAAATTTCCCTTTGCATACTCTGCAACATCGTCTTACTTTCGTAACTCAAATGGCCACTGCTCACCCTGTTCAAGTACTTTCCGATTTCGATTTCAAACTTGTCGCTTATTTCTTCATACTTTTCAATACGTTCAAAGAGCTTCGTAAATTTTTCCTCGTCCTTTTCCTTAAGGAGTTCAGGAACAAAGCGGAACATCTTGAGAGTCTGATCAGCAAACAAACTAATTTCCTTACGGGCTTCAAAGAGCGAAAGTTCTGCCGTGCTCATGAGGCCGCCACTGATAAACTTGATGCGGAACTCTTCGCCGTCGTCCTTTTCCTTGATAATCTTGCAGATGAGTTTTTCCATCGGCTTGATGAACCAAATCAACAGGAGCACGTTGCAAAGGTTGAACGCCGTATGGAATCCAGAAAGAGCGTACGTCACACGCACACTCGCATGGGCAATTTCTTCTTGAGTCTGCGGCACAAAATTCGGGTCAAAACCCACAAAATGGCAAACCATGTTCACAAACGGATTGAAGATGATGAGCACCCACACCACACCGAACACGTTAAAGAGCATGTGCGCCAGAGCAGCGCGCCTTGCCTGCGTACTTGCCGAAAGAGCCGCCAAGTTCGAAGTCACAGTCGTACCGATGTTTTCGCCCATGACAAGCGCAATGCCCTGATAAATCGGGAGCACACCGCTCGAGCAGAGGATAAGCGTAATCGCCATAATCGCCGCCGAAGACTGCACGCACATCGTAAGGATGCCACCCAAAAGCAAGAACAATAACGTACTGAAAATGCCCCAGCCGCCCGTCGATGCAAAGAAGTTGATAATCGTCTGGTTGTGCGAAAGATCCATCGCCACCGCATTTTCACGGAGCGTCGTAAGGCCAAGGAACATAAACGCAAAACCGAACACAAATTCGCCAAAGCTCTTCACGCTAGTTTTGCGGACATACGAAAGAATAATTCCAAGTCCAAAGAACGGCCACACAAAGCTGCTCATGTTGAACTGGAATCCAAAAATCGACATGATCCACGCCGTTGCAGTCGTACCGATGTTTGCACCCATAATCACAGGAATCGCCTGCTTGAGTGTCAACAACCCAGCGTTCACAAAGCTAACCGTCATCACGGTCGTCGCCGTCGAAGACTGCACAGCCGCGGTCACAAAAGTACCTGTCAAAAGTCCGCCCGCACGGTGCTTCGTCATCGTCCCCAAAACAGCGCGGAGGTGTCCACCAGTAAGTTTCTGCAAGCCTTCACTCATCGTCTTCATGCCAAACATAAGGAGTGCAAGGCAACCAATCATTTTTAAAATAGCAAGTATCATAATTTAAATCCGATTCTTATTTCTGTACCAAAACCGACTGTTGATTTTAAGCGAATTGATGCGTGGTGGACTTCTGCGATATGCTTGACAATGGAAAGTCCGAGGCCTGTTCCGCCGGTTTCCTTAGAACGGCTTTTATCCACGCGATAGAATCGTTCAAAAATGCGGGATTGGCTCTCTTCAGGGATTCCAATTCCCGTATCCTTCACGACTATTGCATTTTCTTCAACAAGCACGACAACTTTTCCGCCCTGTTCTGTATAGCGGATGGCGTTATCGACCAAGTTGAAAATCATCTCATAGAGCAATTTCGAATTACCTAAAATTTCGGCATTGCGAACACCATCTAGCGAAAGCTGAATCGATTTCTTGTTCGCATTCAGCATGAGTCCGTCAATGCAGCCGTGCGCCAGATTCCAAAGGTTGATTTTTTCGCTGAGGTCATACGGTTCGGCCTCGCGATTGTTCAGCTTCGAAAGCGTAATGATGTCGTTTGCAATGGACTGCAGACGGCGTGCTTCCTTGTGAATCTTACCCGCAAAGACCTTGACATCCTCAGGTTTTGCCATCCCGCTTTCAATCAGTTCCGCATAGCCCGAAATCGAAGTCAGCGGAGTCTTCAATTCATGCGACGCATTCGCCGTAAATTCATCCTTCAAATGCGAGATTTTTTGCTTTTCGTTCGAGAGTTGTTCAATCGTCAAACGCAATTCAAGGTCCTGCTTGCGAATCGTGTTGACGAGCGGTTCAATTTCCTTGTAGACATTCTCGATATTCATCCATTCAGGCGTTCCAAGCTGGTCCACAAGCTTTTTCAGCGGGCTAATAAACGCACGGCTAAGCCCAATCGCAATCAAAATCGCTGCAGCAACAATGGCGGCAAAAAGCGCAATCAGATACGGCATCGTCTTTGAATAAGCCTGCTGCAAATTCGCCTGGCGCATCCCAAGGCGCAAAACATTGCCATCCTTCAAGCGTTTCGCAAAATAGAACGCTTTCGCCTGCAATGTAGAGGAATATCGCAAATCCTCGCCGAACCCTTTCGCCATCGCATCGAACACTTCTTCGCGATTGTAATGGTTTTCCATTTCGGCAGCTTTGGCATCGCTATCGTAAATGATTTTACCGGTCGAATCAATCAGCGTGATTCGCAGATCACCGCTGGCAAATCGCGCCAGTTTTTGCGGCGTAACCGCAAGCGATTCATCGACATAAGCCGTTTCAATCAAGCGGAGATTTTCGCGCAAGTTGACCTTGAGCTGTTCCGCCATTTCGTCTTCGAAGACACGCACCGTAAAAAATACAGCCAACAGGGCCGCAATAACGCCCATGTAAATCAAGCTGTATCGTAAACGGTCTTTCATTGCGCTTTATACCCGACGTTACGAATGGTTTGAATGATTGACCCCTGCTCACCCAGCTTTTGTCGAAGCGTTTTTATGTGCATATCGACCGTTCGAGTGTCCATCTTGAAATCGATGCCCCAGATTTTTTCCAGAATCTGTTGCCTTGAAAAGACAAGCCCCGGATGCGAGAGGAGAAGTTTTAAAAGTTCGTATTCCTTGTACGTCAATTCGACATTGTCGCCGCCAGCCATCACTGTGCGCTTCGCCTCATCGAGCGTAACACCACCGAGCGAAATGACTTTCAGTTCTCCACTTTCGGGATTCATGTTGCCCGAACGGCGGAGCAGCGCCTTCACGCGAGAAACGAATTCCAGAATGCCGAAAGGTTTTGCGATATAGTCGTCGGCGCCCAAGTCGAGTCCTTTGACCTTGTCCAGTTCGGACCCCTTGGCCGTAAGCATGATGACCGGGACGTTTTTCGTATTTTCCTGGGCACGGAGACGCTTCAAAATGCTGAGGCCATCTTCGCCAGGGAGCATAATATCCAGAATGAACAAATCCGGCACGGAGACCTTGACCCCTTCATCCATCGTCTTGGCACAGTCAAACGTATTGACTTCAAAGCCACTGCTTCTAAGCGCATAGGCTTCCATTTCGCGGATTTCAAGATCGTCTTCTACAATGTAAATCATGTTTAAAATATATGATTTTACCGAATATCAAGATAAAAAGTCCTTTGGACTTATGCAATGCATAAAACAAAGACTTCGCAAAGGTTTTATTTGCACTTTACACAGATTTTACAAAAGAGCTCTCCCCATCCTGGCGCAAGCGCCAACCTTACGGCTCAACCATGACCATACAAGTATGGTCGCGGCGCTCGCCTTCACAGGTTGTGGCCGACGCTTTATTCTCTCGACGAGTTTTCATCATCTAATTATTTAACATTATTATCTCGCATTTATAGATAATAAAAATCCCTCACTGAAAACTCAGAGAGGGTAAATTTGCAATATGTTTCCCCGGCCTCCGTGCCTAGCTCGCCGCGAAAAACACCGGCGGAATGATGAACGAAATCCCAAAACGCAAATCCCTAAAAATCAAACGATGTTCGTGTTAAAAACAAGGAACAATCAGTAAACAGTAAGAAGTTAGAAGTGGGCTGCACAATGACTTTGCAAGGAGTAACGCGTTAAAATAAAAATAGTAAACAACAAAAGCAACTACAATATTTTATCCATATATTTTCCAAATTTCAACAACGTCGTTTCTACGAAATCATTAAAAAAAGGTATATTTTACAACATGAAAAAAATCTTTGTCTTATTATATCTATTAACGATATACTCTTTTGCAGACTGTTCAATCTACGCCCCTAGAAAAGTTCTCTGTCGAAATGACAAAGGCATTGTTTCTATTTATCTAATGGTTACAGATAGTTTATGGAAATCCAAAACCTATTATCCCGAAGTCCCAGGCGAGCAAACCGAGGCAACTACCTATCAAATCTATAGATCTTTCAATATAGAAGGTCTCTGTTTAGTTGCTAACGCAATTAAAGCTGTTGTAGATTCCATTGAAATCGATTCAGATATAGCCCCCGCTATTAAATTAGATTGTGAAAACAAGCAAGCATCATTTCTTGCCAAAATAGAACAGGGAATCAATGACGAAGTACCAGCATTTGAACTTGCATTAGGAAAAATGGAAAAAGTCAGTATAATGTACTGCATGAATCCAACCTATGTTAGAACATTCAAATACAACAAAATAACACAACTAGAAACTGAACGACAGGATTATCCCAAACTAAAGCATGGTACATATTGCCAAGATTTTTTAATGGATAAAAAAATTTACTGGAAACCCGAAAAAAGCATGTTTAATAAATTATTCTAATTTTTCCCAAAAAAGAAAATAGACTTAGATTTCACCGCAGCGAAGAAAAAAGACAACTAGAATACAAAAAGGGACTCTTTCGAGTCCCATTTTGTAATTCATTGTCACATGCGCATTTCAACACACATTTTCAGCGCATTCCAACACGGACGCTTAAACGGACAGTCTTCTGTTGGCGTGGGCTTCGACCACATTCACGATGTAGTCGCCGAGCTTTTCGCAGTCGTTCACGACATCCATGTAGTGAACGCCCATCTGGTAGCTGTACTTCTGCGTTTCGATATCCGCCACGTTCTTTTCCTTGAGGAGCTTGCGGTAATCGTTGATTTCGTTTTCGAAGTTCAGTGTGCGGTTCACATCCACTTGCGGCATGTCATTCAAGACACCGATCATGTGCGTCATAGCGTTATCGCAAAGCTGCATGATATGCTTGATATGTTCCAGTTGTTCCTGAGTGAAATCTTCCTTGGTCCTGAACTTGCGATTGATAGCACGGGCCATGTTATAGCAGGCGTCGCCCATACTTTCGATTTCAGAAATTTCCTTGAGCATGCACTGCAAAGCCGTCTTACTTTCCGGACTCAAGCGGCCTTCGCCGACCTTGTTCAGGTAATCGCCAATTTCAATTTCCATGTTGTCGCTGATGCCTTCGTACTTTTCAATGCGGGCAAAGAGCTTCACAAAATCGTTCTCGTTCTTCAAAGCCAGAAGGTCTGGAATAAAGTGGAACATCTTCTGCGTACGCACAGCAAACAAGCTGATTTCCTTGCGGGCTTCGAGGAGCGAAAGTTCAGGCGTCCCCATCAAGCCAGAGCTGATGAAGTGCAAGCGGGAATCCTCTTCTTCTTCGGAATTCTTCGGCTTGATAATGCGGCAAACGAACTTTTCAATGTACTTGATAAACCAAATCTGGAGGAAGGTATTCGAGACGTTGAATGCAGAATGGAATGTGGCAAGCACCACGGAAATCTTCGCGAGGTTGGCGGCATAGCCTTCGTCGCCCGGGCGGACGCCAAGGTCAAAACCGACCACATGGCAAACAGCGCCGAGGAACCACTTGAGCACAATCACCACCCAAATCACGCCGATAACGTTAATCGTGAAGTGAGCGAGAGCGGCGCGGCGAGCCTGCGTATTGGCCGAGAGCGCCACAATGTTTGCCGTAATCGTCGTACCGATGTTTTCGCCAAGCACAAGCATAATGCCCTGGTCAATGTGCAAAACGCCGGTCGAGCAGAGGATCATCGTGATAGCCATAATCGCAGCCGAAGACTGCACACAGAGCGTAAGCACCGTACCCATCACAAGGAAGAACAGCGAATTGAAGAAGTTCGGGTCGCTAAAGTGAGCAAAGAACGAACTGATAGAAGCGCTTGCGCTCGGATCCTGCACAACGGCAAAGCCCGTTTCCTTGAGCGTCGTAAGGCCCAAGAAGAGGAAGCCGACACCGAACAAGAATTCACCCACAACGCGCTTCTTGTTCATGTAAACTAGGATAATGCCGATGAAGAACGCCGGATACACAAAGTTTGCGATGTTGAACGAGAACCCAAGGCTCATGATCCATGCGGTAACCGTCGTACCGATGTGAGCGCCGAGGATAATCGAAATCGCCTGCATGAGAGTCAAAAGCCCCGCATTAACAAAAGAGACCGTCATCAACGTGGTGGCGGTCGAACTCTGTACAGAGGCAGTAACAAACATACCGGTGAGCATACCCGTAAAACGGTTCGTGGTCATCGTGCCGAGAACATGTCTCAGCTGCGGACCAGCCATTTTCTGCAAGGCTTCACTCATCGACTTCATGCCGAACATGAGGAGCGCCAAGCAACCCAACATTTTAAGAGCCATCCAGGCCATATAGTGTTTTCCTATGTTGCGCCACTACCGGATCATCGTCGCTGCCTTTCAGCTAGTTCGGACTCATGGCGGTGAATTGTTTTTGTAAAACCAATGTAAAATATATAAAGTCGGTGTAAAATATAGAAAAAAGCTAGGTAAAATAGCTCGCAAAAAACAAGAGAACCCCGGTCGCGTTGAACCGAGGACAACATTCTAGTAGACGGTAGACAGTAGGAAGTATCCTGTCAAATGTAACAGGATTCTTCACATCGCTCCGTTCGTTCAGAATGACGTTTGAAACAATTAAATAGAGCGGACCATCGCAACGGCCTGGCTTGCAATACCTTCGCCGCGACCCGTGAAGCCGAGCTTTTCGGTCGTCGTGCCCTTGATGCCAATCTGCTTCACGTCAAGGCCAAGCACACGCGCTATATTTGCCTTCATAGTCTCCTTGTGCGGGTTCACCTTCGGGCGTTCGCACATCACGATGCTATCGATATTGATGATTTCGTAGCCCGCCTTCTTGACTTCTTCGCCGACCTTGCGCAAGAGTTCCAAGCTGTCAGCGCCCTTGAATGCCGGGTCCGTATCCGGGAAGTATGTGCCGATGTCGCCGAGGCCAGCAGCCCCGAGCAACGCGTCGCTAATCGCATGCAAAAGCACGTCTGCATCGCTGTGGCCGAGCAAACCCTTTTCGTACGGGATGTCCACGCCACCGATAATGCACTTGCGGCCTTCCACCAGCTTGTGAACGTCAAAACCAATACCAGAACGATAAATCTTATCCATAAATAGTCCTTTTTTGCGCTTGGAAAAATAAAAAAAATCGGCTTTACAATTCAACTCCCAAAAATCTGAGCTAACTCATTTTTCATTCAAATTCAATGGGAAATTTTCAGAGCACCTTTTATCTTCCGGTTCTGTTACATCCCATTTCAATTTACCATCAACTATAGAAGGAGTTATCGTCCATGTAGATTGATTCGGACATTCAAAATGGAGTTTATAAGATATCTTCAATCCTGCATTCAAATCTATAAATTCAAAATATTTAAAATATGATGCAAAACCAATCTGTTCAAAACTTCCTATTTGATGTTCCTTATCAAAAAACAACCCTTGTTTTTCCAAATAGTCGCTAACACCAGCATTCAAAACCGTTACGACCCGTGTTTTTAATTCATTACTTATGGTTTCAGATATATTGAAAAAATCTCCCCCAAAAAACACGTAGGTCAAATTAAAAGCAAGTCCTAGAATGGCTACTATTTTCATCCATAAGCCACCCCTATACTTCTTGCCATTTACTTTATTAGCATAACGACCGTTCGCTATTGTCCATGCATCTATAAAAACAAGCACCGCAACAACAAGAATCATTATTCCAGCAATCAAGTCCAAGCCATACGTACGTTTCCCTAAGAACATTACAAAGGAAACCGCAACAGGGATGGTAAAGCAAGAAATAACGGTCATTGACAAATAGAGCAATCCTCTTAGAGTTTTGCCGCTAATGAAACAGTGGACTCCCAATTCCCCCATAATTTGACAAAGCCAAAAAATCAGAGTTCCTTTAAATGTCTCTTTGTTCTTTTCATCACATTTCGGAGTTGTCATATTAAAAAGTTCCTCTTCAAGAACAAAATACAAAAAAACATCCCGACTTTTTCAGCCGGGACGTTTTTTAAATCGTTAGATCATTCGACTCCGCGCCTTGCGCTTCGCTCAGGATGACAAGTTTGACTAGCCAATCAGTGCAAGTGCCGGGCGAGCGCTAATCACGAGGAGTGCGATAGCGGACACGGCAACAGCAAAGCGGAGCAAGTAAACATAGACGTAGTTTGCCTTGCAGCAGATATGGTCGCCACCACAGCACTTGTCGTCCTTTGCCGGGGCAAAGAGCACGTAGGCAATGCGGAGGTAGTAAACCGCAGCCACCAGGGAGAGGCCAAAGCCGATAGCGGCAAGCCAGCCGAGATCAGCATTGAAGGCTTCGGTGAACAGCGTGAACTTTGCAAGGAAACCAGCAACCGGCGGAAGGCCAGCAAGAGAGGCCAGGCACACAGCAACGCCAAGAGCCACGAACGGACGGCGGCGACCTGCACCCTGGAGGTCTTCGAGATTTTCCTTGCAATCTTCCCTGCCCGACATGTAGGCAATGCCCGTCAAGGCGCCCGCAGAGGCAATCGCATAAGTGATGAGGAAGTAGAACATCGGACCCATCTGGATTTCGCCCTTGCCGAGGTAATTCGGGACCAAGAGACCAATCACGATAAAGCCAGCGTTCATCACAGCAGAGAATGCCAAGATGCGACGCACAGACTTCTGAGCAAGGCCGCTAAATGCACCAATCACCATGGAAAGGAGAGCCACAACCAAGATCACGTAGAAAAGCGGCTTGGACGGATTTGCAACCGTCACCTTTTCAGCGAGGTTCCAAACAGCTTCGGCACCGGAGCGCGTCACGAGAACGCTTACCCAGACCGTACCGAGAGCGGCAAGAGCACCGACCTTCACGACAGCGGCCATAAAGCCCGTCACAGCGACAGAAGCGCCCGTATAGACGTCAGCCACCCAGAAGTGGAGCGGAGCAGCGCCAGCCTTGAAGAGGAGACCTGCAATCACAAAGAGCATACCGACGCTGTAGATGGCCATACGGCCTTCGAGCACGTGACCGCAGAAATGCGTCGAACCCGTTGCACCGTAAATCAGCGAAACACCGTAGAGGAAGATTGCGCTGAAAACAGCACCCGAGACGAAGTACTTGAACACGCCTTCGTTAGCGTTCACGTCCTTACGGCGGATGCCCACGAGAGCGTAAATCGGGAAGCTCGTGAGTTCCATCGCAATGAACAAGGCGACAAAGTCGATAGCCTGCGTCATGAGCATGGCACCGCTAGTGGCAAGCATCATGAGGCCATAAGCTTCACCGCCCTTGAACTGTTCACGGCCAAGAGTCCACTGGAGGCCCGAAATGCCGAGGAAACCGCAAAGGAGGATAGCCATGCAAAGCACACGGCGAACCGGGTCCATCGCGTAAAGGTTCAAGAGAGCTTCGGTCTTAGCGTAGTACAAAGCAACAACGCCAAGAGCAATGAAGAAAGCTGCCACCCAAGGAAGAACCTTGTGCTTGTTTTCGTCGCGCAAGAACGGTTCAGCAGCGAGAGCCACCATGCCGCCCAGGACCACGAAGATCACCGGCAAGAGATAGACAAGATTACTTAGCATCGGAAGCCTCCTTCACAGACTTTTCAGATTTTGCATCACCGGAAGCGTTTTCGCCCTTCATCTGAGCGATGATCGAAGCGCGTTCGTCATCCTTGAAGCCGGCAGCGGCAAGCGTCGAATCCAGCTGGTGGATTTCTTCGGTCGTCATCGGAGCTTCGCCGTTGTTGAGAGCGGCACTGTTCAGCACCTGGGCTGCAGCCGGGTCTTCGTTCACGTCAGCTTCGTTGAGGGAATCCGTCACGTATGCCGGATGGAAACCGAACACGAGGAGGAGCAAGAGCATCACGGCGATGCTAACGCCTTCGAGCGGCATCGTGCAACGGCCTTCTTCGTATTCACGAGCCTGCTTACCGAAGATGACCTTCTGGATAAAGCGGAGCATGTATGCAGCGGAGAGGATCAAGGTAAATCCTGCCACGAGAGCCGGGAGCGGACCCATGTCCCACAAAGTGAGGAGCACGGAGAATTCACCGACGAAGCCTGCCGTACCAGGAACCGCAAGAGCCATCACGCCAGCAAAGCCAAAGAGCGTACTGAACACCGGATTCTTGGAAGAAAGACCGCCAAGTTTGTCAAGTTCGCGTGTACCCGCCATGCGTTCTGCAATACCCATGAGGTAGAACTGGGCACCAGCCGAAATGCCGTGAGCGACGAGCAACACGAGCACAGCCGGGAGCATAGCTTCAGAAAGGCTGAACACGCCAGCCACAGCGAGGCCCAAATGGCCCATGGAGCTGAAAGCGAGGAGCTTCTTGCCGTCCGTTGCGCGGAGAGCCATGAGAGCACCGTAAACAGCCGTGAAGAGGCCAAGCCACATCATGCAAGAGACTGCGCTCATCGAGAGCGGGAAAATCGGGAGAATCCAGACGATAAAGCCAAACACCCCAGCCTTACTCATTGCACCCGTGAGGATTGCAGAGAGCGGAGCCGGAGCTTCGGCGTAAGTGATCGCCTGCCAGCCGTGGAACGGGAAAATCGGAGTCTTCACGAGGAATGCGAGGAGGAAGCACACGAGAAGCACATTCTGGGTGCCTTCCGGGAGGCCCTGGACAGCAATAGCAAGCGAGATGAGCGTCGAGTTATCGGCAACCGTCAAGATGTACCAGAGAGCGACCATCATCGGAGCAGAACCGACCAGCGTGTAGATTGCAAACGTCATCGCAGCCTTCATTCTGTCCTTGCCACCGAAACCAGCGATGAGAACCGCAGCCGGGATCACCATGGCTTCGAAGAAGAAGAAGAAGAGCACAGCATCAGCCGCAAGGAAGGTGCCGTTCATGGCGCCCATCAAGGAGAAGATGCCGATAGCGAAGTTGCGATAGCTCCTGCAAGTGATTCCACGAGCAGAAATCAAGGACACGAGAGAAAGACCGCTGGAGAGGAACACCATCCAAGAGGCCAGTCCGTGACTCGTCAGGTAGTAGTAGACAGGTCCCTTGCAGCCAGGAATCTGGAACCATTCAATAGCTTCCGTCGAAACGCTACCGCCTGCAATCAAGGCGACAGACATGGCCGTAAAGCCGATGCCCATCAGAATAGCAAGGCGGGAAGAAGACTTGGAGTCTTCCTTGGACGTCATCACCATGAGGATGGCGGCAACGAACGGGGCGAGGACAAGGAGATGTAACAGCATTAGAGAGAACCTCCAGTCAAAAGAACAATAGCCACAAGCGCGACCAAGCCCACAATGCTAAGGGCGATCTGGACGCGAACCTTGCGCACCTGGAACGAGGCGGCACCGTCACCGAGAATCGTTGCGATTGCACCAATCGTCCACTGGGCAGCCGCGAGAATCTTGTCGACAACGACATCGCAAATCCATGCAAGTACGTTAACCGGGATGATGCCCACGTACTTGTGGATGGAATCGAACAGGAATGTCCACGTAGCCTTGCCACCTTCAGGAGCGGAGCTACCCTTGGCAGCCGGGATACGGGCATTGGCGTAAATCTTGTAAGCGATGAACATACCGAGGAGGGCTGCCACCGTACCGAGAGCGGCAAAGACCACCGGGTTCACGTGAGCCAAGACAGCCGGGGTGTTGTAAGCCTGAGCGGCGCCAACGACCGGAGCAAGCGTTTCGGCAAAGAACTTGATGCCAATGGAATCGGCCCAGAGGTAACCGGCAAACACGGCACCGAAAGCGAGAATCACCATCGGGATGAGCATGACCGCCGGAGCTTCGTGGATGTGTTCTTCACTTTCCTTGGAACCGCGGTAGCTACCGAAGAACGTAAGGATAATGAGGCGACCCATGTAGACAGCCGTAATCACAGCCGTAGCAAGGCCAACACCGTAAACGACACCGTTCAGCGGAATGTTAGGCACTTCGGCACCAAAGACGGTGAAGCCCGGAATGAACATCGAGCAGTTCATGAACAGGCGTTCAAGAATCAGGTCCTTGGACCAGAAACCGGCAAAACCCGGGAAACCGACAATCGCGAGGAACGCAAAGATCATCACGCAGGCGGTCACCGGAGTCTTCTTCAAAAGGCCACCCATCTTGCGCATGTCCTGTTCGCCCGAGAGAGCGTGAATCACGGCACCAGCGCCAAGGAAGAGAGCCGCCTTGAAGAAGGCATGCGTAAACACATGGAAGATAGAAGCGTCAAAGGCGCAAACGCCAGAAGCCATGAACATGTAACCGAGCTGGCTAATGGTCGAGTAAGCAAGAACCTTCTTGATGTCGTTCTGGAAGAGACCAGCAACAGCAGCCCAGAAAGCAGTGAGCATACCGACGATCACGATAATGTCGAGTACGACCGGGAGGAGAGCAAACATACTGCCGAGACGAGCGAGCAAATAGACACCGGAGGTCACCATCGTTGCGGCATGGATCAAGGCAGACACCGGAGTCGGACCCGCCATAGCATCCGGGAGCCAGGTGAGGAGCGGAATCTGAGCAGACTTACCCGTGCAACCGATGAAGAAGAGAATTCCAGCAATAGAGAGAACAGGGATGACCAATTCAACGTGATTACCGCTGATGACCATGCTGATGAAGTTCGTAAGCACATCGTAGTTGAGGATAGCAGAGCCACCGATCGTCACGAGGCAGAGCATACCGAGCAAGAAGCCGATATCGCCCACGCGGTTCACGATGAAAGCCTTATTTGCGGCCTTGCAGTTCTTGATATCCTTGTTCCAGAAACCGATGAGGAGGTAAGAGCAGAGGCCCACGCCTTCCCAACCGAGGAACGTGAGGAGCAAGTTGTCCGAGAGCACGAGCACGATCATGCTGAACAAGAAGAGGTTGATGTAGGCGAAGTAACGGGCAAAACCGCGGTCGCCGTGCATGTAACCAATCGAGTAGAGAGCGATGAGAGAGCCGATGCCCGTCACGAACAGGAGCATGATGCGGGAAAGACCATCGAACAGGAATCCGATATCCACGCGGAACATCGGGATGTCAATCCAGTTGCAGAGCGTTTCACGGACGCCGCCTTCCGGCATGTTGAGCGAAAGGAGAGCGACACCTGCAAAGGAGAGCGCCGGGAAGAGGACTGCGAGAGTTCCAACGAAACCTTCAGCAGGCCCCTTCTTGCTGCCCGAAGAAATGACGGCGATAGCACCGAGGATAATGCATCCCAACAGCGGGAAGAGAGGTATCAAACCAAGAGAAATCATTGCTTATTACCCCTTCATGTTAGAATACGTGTCGGCGTCAACGCTTTCACGGTTGCGGAAAATGAGGATGACCATGGCAAGGCCGACGCAAGCTTCAGCTGCGGCAACTGCGATGGAGAACAGCGGAACCACCTGGCCCACAATGCTTGCATCCGCAGGCAGAGTCTTTGCAAAGCCCACGAAGGAGAGGTTCACGGCGTTCAGGGCGAGTTCAACGCCCATCAGCACAAAGAACACATTGCGGCGAGAGACCGCGACCATGAGGCCGATGGCGAAAATGACCAGGGCCAAGATCTGAACATATATAGCTTGGAGTTCCATTAGTGTTTATCCTCCGTTTTTTCGGATTCCACAGAACCAAGGCGCTTCTTGGCGAGAAGCACTGCGGCACCCATGGCAGAAAGCAGAAGCACACCGAGGACTTCGAAAAGCACGAAGTAACCCGGGCCTGTCTGAGCTACATCAAAGAGAGTCTTGGAAGTGATTGCCACAGATCCGCGAATCGTCGCTGCATCGAATGCAATCGGAGAGCGGACAAGGGCAAAGCCTACGAGACCGGCAAGCACGATGACGGCAGGAATCACGAAGAGCGAGACCTTGTCAAACATCGGCGTGTGGGAGTCACGGGCGCCATTCAAGACCATGATCACGAACGTAAGGAGCATCATAATTGCACCTGCGTAGACCATGATCTGCACGACGCCGAGGAACGGGCTTCCGAGAAGGCCGTAGATACCGGCAAGAGACACCATCGAGGCGACCAGCGAGAGGGCGCCATAAAGCGGGTGTCTAGAGAGGAGTACGCAAACGGCGCTGCCGACTGCGATTACTGCGAGGACAATGAAATAAATCAATGCAAGCATTATTTGACCTCCATGCCCCAGACCTTGCGGGCCTCGGCATTCTTTGTACCGCCCGGAGCCATCTGGCTCTGTTCGTCATTCGGGTAATCCTTCGGATCCCAGTTGGTGAGATCGTAAAGGTGAGCCACGAAGTCTTCGCGGGAACGGTGTTCGAAAATGATTTGCTTCGTATCCATGCGGAGGGCATCGACCGGGCAAGCTTCTGCGCAAAGGCCGCAGAACACGCAAGTCAAGTGGTCGATGTCAAAGCGCATCACGCGCTTTTCGATACGCGGGTCATCGCTCTGCGTTGCTTCAATGAAGATGCAGTGGGCAGGGCAAGCCGCAGCGCACATGCCGCAGGCCACACAGCGAGGCGTACCATCCGGGCGAAGCATCAAGCGGTGCTTGGCACGGTAGGTATTGCGAACTTCGGGCTGACCTTCCGGGTAAGAAATCGTCGGGAGTTCTTCGTAACGGAACAAGCCGCGAGCCGCATGCTTAAGGGTTGTCCACAGACCGCGAATAGCCTCGAAAATGTAAAGGCGTTCGATGACGGTCATCGGTTTTTGCTTAATAACGCGCATTAGTTACCCCCTAAAAGTTTTGCAATGACCGCAGTCACCACGAGGTTGATGAGGGCGATATTCAAGATAATCTTCCAGCCGAGGTGCATCACATGGTCATAGCGGAAGCGCGGGAGCGTCCAGCGGACCCAAATCCAGACCCAGCAGAAGATGAGGCTCTTTGCCACAAGAACGAGCAAGTGGATGAGTGCCGTACCGACGGCAGTAGCAAAGCTACCGACAGCGAGGCCGTTCACCACGAAGTTTTCAGGATTGTAGAAGAACCAGGCGGCGATACCGAGAGCGATGAATGCTGCGGTAGCAACCCAAGCCACAATCTTGTAGAGCTTGTATTCCTTGAGAATCTCAAAGCGGTGCGTAAGATTCGTAGCCTTGAGCTTGCGGGAATAGCGGTAAATCATGTGGAGGAAAGCGAGAGCGATGAAAGCGAGCACGCCACAGAGAATGGCAAGGGAGCCACCCATGTGTTCCTGCATCGTTTCGGTCGTCACGAACGGAACTGCATAACCACCGAGGAACAGCGTTGCAATGAGGAAGCTGTTGATGCAGATGTGCGAGTATTCGCCCATGTAGAAGAGACCGAACTGCATAGCGCCATATTCCGTGTGGTAACCGGCGACGAGTTCAGGTTCACCTTCAGCGACGTCGAACGGAGCACGGCCCGTTTCAGCAATGCTAGCAATGAGGAAGCAGAAGAATGCGACCGGCTGGGCAACAATGCCCCACACGTGATTTTCCTGCCACTGCACAATGTCCGTGAGGTTGAAAGAACCGGCGAGGAGCAAAATGCCCATGAGCGAAAGTCCGAGGCAGACTTCGTAGCTGATGGTCATAGAGCTCGTACGGAGAGCGCCCAGGAAGCTGTACTTGGACTTGGAAGCCCAACCAGCGAGCATGGCACCGTAAGCCGAGATGGAGGAGAAGCCGAAGAGCAAGAGTACGCCCACATCGGAATCGATGATGGAACCTGCAATGCGGACCGTTTCGCCACCCCAGTCAAAGATCATCGGTCCAAACCACGGGATCACGCACGGGGAGAGGAACACGATAGCGAACGGGATTGCCGGAGCTACATAGTAAAGGAGCTTGTTCACGCCAGCCGGTGCAAACATTTCCTTGAAGAAGAGCTTCGTACCGTCGCACATGTTCTGCACGTAACCGAGCAAGCGGATCTTGCCGAAGTACGGGATCTTGATGTAGGAGCGGTTCGGGCCCTGACGGTCTTGCATGAAGCCAGCGCCACGACGTTCCATCGGGATTAAAAGAAGGATGTAAAGGACTGGCACGAAGCAGAATGCGAACTTCGCAATCGTGATTGCCCATTCAATCCAGGTTTTGGATTCAATAATATCCATTATGCGTTACCTCCCAGGAGCTTTCCTGTGCTCTTGATGGCATCATAGGTAATGTCGGCGAAAGCCGGCACGTATTCACGAGCCTTCTTGAAAGCTTCGCAAGCCGAATTGAACTTGTTACCAGCCAAAGCGGAAATCACTTCGTAAGCCGGGGCAAGCTTTTCGTCCGGGCAAGTCGGAGCGGCAGAGAGCTTCTGCAAGATGTTGAGGCTGTTGACCATCGTGCCCTGGACTTCGCTCCAGTGGCGGATACCGAAAGCGACCTTGGCCTTCTTGGCGGTAGCGTCATCGAAAGCGGAAAGGGCGATGCGGTTCGAAATTTTGTCGAGAGCCTTGGCTGCAGCAGCGTCTTCGCCGTAGAGGTCGGCGTTCACGGTGATGAGATTGCTGAATTCGCCTGCACGCTTGAGGAGTTCTGCCACATCGGCAAAGCCCATGAGCTGCATACCGGCGCGGTTTGCCACCGGGTCACCGCTCTTAGCGATACCGTCCGGAGCACCCACCTTGAGGAGGGAACCACCGAAGAGTTCGGCGCGGTCACCGAGCGTTTCCTTGAGCATCTTGAGAGCAGCGAGGTCTTCGTTCGTGCAGGAGCCACCGGCCACCAAAGCAACCTTGCCGCCGCCAATCTGGAGAGCGGAAGCGTCAATTGCCGGCAAACGGTTCTTGTCGAACTGCTGGAAAGCGAGACGGCTCGTATTGGAGAGCCAGCTGCGGTTCACTTCCGGGTTGCAACGCGGCATCACGCGGTAGATGCGGCCATCGGCATGATCAAGCCAGATGTTTGCACCGAGGGAGTCGTCCATCGAAATCGTCGGCGTATGGGCAAGGAGCCAAACGCGCTTCTGGAAGCGGAAGTACTTTGCCGTCATGGCGCCCGTCGGGCATACGTCCGTAACACAGAGGTCGTATTCGTGGTCGAGCTTTTCGCCCGGGAAGGTAGTAATGTAAGTATGGTCGGCACGGCCAGCAAGCTGGAGCTGTTCGTCCTTGGCGATGCTACGCATAAAGCGTACGCAACGGTCGCACTGCACGCAACGTTCTTCGTCAAGCAAAATGCGCGGACCGATGTCCACATGCTTACCGCCACGGAGCTGACCCTTCGCATCAATGAACTGATGTTCCGGATTGCCGTGGTAATTCTTGCCGTATTCCGGACGGAGGCGGCCTTCGTTCTGGCCTGCTTCCATGTAGTTTTCCTGCAAGGTGCATTCACCGGCCTTGTCGCAAATCGGGCAATCGAGCGGGTGGTTCACCAGCATGAATTCCTGTGTGGCCTTGCGGGCGTTTTTCACGCGGGCGCTGGATGCCGGCGTATAAATCTTCATACCCGGAGTCACAGGAGTATAGCACGAAATCACGAGCATGCGACCACGCGGGCCTTCCTGCTCTACCAGGCACTGACGGCAGTTACCCGACACCGGCAAATACGGATGATAACATACGTGAGGAGTTTCAATCCCGACAGCCTTCAGGGCTTCGAGGAGGTTGGTATCGCCAGGAACCATCACGGCCTTGTCATCCACGAAGATTTCCACCTTCGGGCTTGCTTCGGTCGGGAGTTTCGGCATATTGTAGTAGTTACTCATATTATTACCAGAAAATTCCAGGACGACTTGTTTCTTGAATACGCGGTTTTGCGTGTTCGGGGTTCTTAGCGATATATTCGTCAAAGTCCGCACGGAACTTTGCAGTGTAGCTCGAGACCGGGCCACCCAAAGAAATGGAGAGCGGGCAAATCGTCACGCCGCCAAATCCGCTAGAAAGGCTCTGCATCAGTTCCACATCGCCATCGTGACCGTTGTGAGCCACCATCTGGTTCAAGATGCGGTGCAAGAGGCCTGTACCTTCACGGCACGGAGTGCACTGACCGCAAGATTCGTGGCTGTAGAAGTTGCCGAGGCAATTCAGGAGGTCAACCATGTTGTGCGTATCGTTAATCACGATCATAGCGCCAGAACCGAACATCGTCTTCATCGAGGCGAGACATTCGTAGTCCATCGTGGCGACTGCAGCTTCTTCTGCAGTAAGCGGAGCGCAAGAGGAACCGCCCGGGAGCACAGCCTTGAGCTTGCCACCCACAACGCCACCGGCGTAATCGTTAATCATAGTCATCATCGGAGTGCCGAGAGGAGCTTCATACACGCCCGGATTCTTCACGTCACCGGAAATGCAGAACACCTTCGTACCACCGGCGCGCGGCGTACCCATCTTGGCGTAGTCGCTCGGGTCGTGGCTCAAAATCCACGGAAGCGACATGATGGTTTCGACGTTGTTCACGCAGGTCGGGGATTTCCAGGCACCGCAAACAGCCGGGAACGGCGGCTTAAGGCGCGGTTGGCCCTTCTGGCCTTCAAGAGAGTTAATAAGAGCAGTTTCTTCACCGCAAATGTAGGCGCCAGCACCGCGATGCACAAAGATATCAAAGCTGAACTTCGTGCCGCAAATGTTTTCACCGAGGTAACCTGCAGCATAAGCCTGGTTCAAAGCCTTGTTCAAGGCTTCGATGCACGGGAGGAATTCGCCACGGCAGTAGATGTAGGCCGCGCGAGAGCCAAGTGCCCAAGCAGCGATGATAAGGCCTTCGATCAAGCGATGCGGATCTTCGAGCATGAGGAAGTGGTCCTTAAAGGTACCGCCTTCGCCTTCGTCAGCGTTTACGACAATGTAAACCGGCTTGCCCGTACCACGCGGCACAAAGCTCCACTTCATGCCTGTCGGGAAGCCAGCACCACCGCGTCCGCGGAGGTTAGAACGTTGCACGTAATCGATGAGCTCAAACTGGCTCATGTTGAACAAGCGTTCAGAAATGTTGGAGTAGCCACCCAGCTTCTTATAGACTTCGATGTCCTGGGCGCCCTTGCCAAAGTTCTGCGTACAAACTTTTACACATTCAGCCATAATTAAACCGCCTTTTGTTCCGGTGCGGGCTTCTGCTTAGTCACAGCAACAGCCGAGGGTTTAGCAACACGTTCACCGGAGGTCGCAATCATACGGTATTCGTCGCCGACCTTTCCGTTCGGGTCCACAAAAGCCTTGTCCTTCACGCCCGGCTCGCCCACGGCGACCCAGTCGTTGCCGTTCTTCTTTTCAACGACAATCTTCGTGAATTCCGGAGCGCCCTTCCAAGTGAGGGTAGCGCCCGTTTCGTCAGCTTCGGACTTGACATTCAAAACCGGAGAAGGAGGAGCGTAGTCAGCCACCTGCGGCTTTGCAATAGCACCCGGAGCGCCCGGATGACCGCAGTGGCCCTTGACCGTACCGCCGAGCACATCGTGCTTCGGGATGTTGTTTTCATGGGCATAGCACCACTTGAGAATGCGGTCGATGCTGTCGGTCGTAAGCTTTGTACCCGGCTTCATCGTGAGCACTTCGCCATCGGCATCCGTTGCGAAGTCGTCGTTCACGAGCATCATCGGGCCGTTACCGCAAGAACCAAGGCATTCCACCTGGAGGACCGTGAAGAGGCCGTCCGGAGTCGTTTCGCCGGTCTTGATGTTCAAAGCCTTTTCCACATAAGCGATAAGGCTCGGAGCGCCCTTGATCGTGCAGCTGATGTTACGGCAGAACTGCAAGAGGAACTTGCCCTTCGGAGCATGGTTGTACATTGTGTAGAACGTAGCAACGCCAAGAGCATGAGCCGGAGCGCAACCGCAGACGTTAGCGGCCCAGCGGATACCTTCGCGCGGCACCCAGCCAAACACGCCCTGCACAAGCCAAAGCACTTCGAGAAGTGCCGCCTGACCGACCGGATAACGGCTGAGCAAATCAGCGCAGCGTTCCTTGATTTCAGGAGTGTTGAGCTTGGCGAGCACTTCAGCCGTAGGCGGCTGCGGCACGGGCTTGTTCACATAGCCAAACTTCTGGCCCGGATCCGGCAATGCATCAATCGGCTGTGCCGGACGGTCGAACTTCAAATGATTGTTCGAGGCAAATTGGACAGCGCCAGTAATATGTTCTCTCATCGGTCAAGTTCTCCAGCAATAATGTTGAGACCCGAAAGCACGGCCATGGAGTCAGCCAAGAGACCGCCTTCGACGAGTTCATGGAATGCAGCAAACTGCGTAAGGCAAGGCGGACGCACCTTGATGCGGTACGGATGGCCAGAGCCGTCAGAAATAATCGTGAAGCCAAGTTCACCGTTAGCGCATTCGGAACCGCAGTAGTATTCACCTTCCGGAACGCGGATGCCTTCGTAAACGCTCTTGAAGCGACCGATAAGACCTTCCATGTCCTGGTAAGCGAGCTTGTGAGCCGGCACGCGGATACGCGGATCGACGATATCGACCGGACCCGGAGCGAGGCGCTTCAAAGCCTGGCGCACAATCTTCACGGATTCTTCAATTTCAGCCAAACGAACCTGCAGACGGTCGTTGCAGTCGCCCTGAGTGCCGACCACGACTTCCCAGTCGTAGGTTTCGTAATCGTAGTACGGTTCGTCCTTGCGGAGGTCAGAGGCAACACCGGAAGCGCGGAGGCAGGGGCCCGTCCAGCCGTAGCTGATGGCCTTTTCAGCAGAAATCTTGCCGATACCCACCGTACGGTCGAGGAAGATGCGGTTTCTGTCCAAGCAGGCATGCAAGTCCTTCAAAGCCTTTTCGGTAGAATTGAGGGCTGCGAGAACGTCCTGTTCAAAGCCAACGTAACTATCGCGGTAAAGACCGCCAATGCGGGCAAAGCTGTTCGTAAGGCGCGCACCCGTGAGCTTTTCCCAGATGCACATGATTTCTTCACGCGGGTTGAAGGCGTACATGAACGGAGTCGTACCGCCCAAGTCCTGGAACGCAGCAGCGACGCACACAAAGTGGTCGTTGATACGGCTAAGTTCGTTCACGATCACGCGAAGGACCTTGGAACGTTCCGGGATTTCAACACCGAACATGTTTTCAACTGCACGGCAGAACGCAATGTTGTTCATGATAGCAGAGCAGTAGTTCAAGCGGTCCGTGTACGGGACAACTTGCTGCCAAGTGCCGCGTTCGACCATCTTTTCGAACCCGCGGTGCAGGTAGCCGATTTCTTCGACAGAGGCAACGATGGTTTCGCCATCCATTGCAGCCAAGAAGCGCAAGCATCCGTGTGTCGCCGGGTGGCTAGGACCTACGTTCAGAGGCATCAAATTCAGCTTTTCGCCATTCGGATCTAGTACGATCATGCCTTGATACTCCCTTCCAAAAATTCATTGTCGTTCGTTTCCACTTCCTTAGAGCGCTGTACGACCTTGTAACCAAGTTCTTCGAGGCGCATTTCCAACTGCGGAAGCAGGTAATCGTTTGTCGAGAGCCACTGGCGCTTCTGGGCCGGGTAATCCTTGCGGAGCGGATGGCCAACAAATTCAACGTGGTTCAACAGGCGGCGGAGGTCCGGATGACCTTCGAAAATCACGCCAAACTGGTCATAGACTTCGCGTTCGTACCAGTTTGCATTGGCATAGAGGTCGCTAATCGTCGGGACCTTGAGGTTTTCTTCGGACACCAGCACCTTAAGACGGATGCGAGTTCCCGGATTCTTCATGCTCTTGAAAGCATAGGAGACCGCAAAGCGCGGGCCTTCGTGATTCGGGTAAGTCAAGTAGTCGATACCGGCAATGTCCACAAGCATATCGAACTTGATGCCGGCTTCTTCCTTGAGGAACTGGACTACGTTATGCAGATAGGGAGCAGCAACGACTGCCGTGATACCCCACTTGTCGAGCGGTTCGCGCTTGACGTCAAACTTTCCTTCAAGGGCGGCGAAGATTTCTTCAACAGTCATTCTTCTACTCCTTCCAGAACTGGGCTTTCTTTACAAGATTTTCTTGCTTTTCTTTCATGAAGTCCTTGATGTCCACGATTTTTTCGTGGGCACAGGCGGCAATGTCGCGCTTTGCTTCGGCAGTCTTTGCCTTGATCATTTCAAGCTGGTCCTTGATGCTTTCGGCGCGCTGCTTCATGAAGGATTCATCCTTGACCTTCTTCTGCAAGTCAAACATGGCATCGAAGAAAGCTTCCGGACGCGGAGGGCAACCACCGATATACACATCCACCGGGATAATGTGGTCGATACCGGGCACCGTGCAGTAGCAGTCATAGAAACCGCCAGAGCTTGCGCATGCACCCATGGCAATGACCCAGCGAGGTTCAGCCATCTGTTCGTAGATGCGCTTTAAAATCGGAGCCTGCTTATAAGTGATTGTACCTGCAACAAGCAGCACATCGGACTGACGCGGCGTAAAACGCACGTATTCAGAACCGATACGTGAAAGGTCATAACGACCCACTTCCGTACTCATGAATTCGATTGCACAACAAGCCGTACCGTAAGGGAACGGCCACAGTGAATTAGAACGCCCCCAGTTGACCAAAAAGTCAAGCGAGGACGTAATGATATTCGGCTTTTCTGCCTCATTACCCATAGGAGTTACCTCATAAAATTCGCGCCTAAAGATAGAAATTTAATAGTAGGAAGTAAGCTGCGGGAAGCAAGATATAAGCGATTGAAAGAGACTTGTCGGTGGAAAGATGTGATTATCAAAGCGTCATTCTGAACGAAACAAAGTGGAGTGAAGAATCCAGTGACAGCGAATCAAACCACGTAAGAAAATTGTAACCATCGAGCCGTTCTGCCAAATATCACATTTCAGGTATTTTCTCAAAAAATGTTCTCACCCTAGTTCTCATAAATATTATATTAGTCTCGTGGAAAACTATATCGACATTTACCAATTTACGCACTTCCGCAAGTACTTGGAAGAATACCAGGCGGCCAGAGTCCAGTCCGACCCGGAATTCACCCGTACCGGAATCTGTAATATGCTCGGCCTTCCCAAGACGCGCAGCTACTTTGCCGATGTTCTCAGAGGGAAAAAGGTCAGCCCCCGCATGACAGCCAAGTTTATCGAAGTCCTCGGCCTCAACAAGAAGGCAGCAAAGTACTTCGAGACCATGGTGAAGCTCGACCAGGCAAAAACCGAAACCGCCCGCAGCGCCGCCATGGAAGAACTGTTGCACCTGCACCCCAATCCGCAACATATCCTCGATTCGAACACCTACGAATACTATAACCATTGGTACCATAGCGCAATGTTTGCTATTCTTGATGCTATGGACGTTACAGATGACTTGACACCGGTGCAAAAGAGAATCTTCCCGAAAATTCCACTAGGGAAGCTCAAGGACTCGCTTGCGCTTCTAGAAAAACTAGGACTCGCCCGCAAGAACGAAGCTGGTTTTTGGAAGCCGACCAAGGAATCCATTTCCAGTGGTCCATACAACAACGCAGAACTCATCAAGCAGTACCAGCTACAGTGTTTTGAACTTTCGAAGCAGGCGCTCATCACGCGCCCCAAGATGCCGACCGTCATGAGCACACTCACGTTCAGCATCTCGAACAACGCCTACAAGAAGCTTGAATCCGAGCTCCAGGATTTCAAAGCCAAGGCAAGACGCATCATCAGCGAAGATAACGAAAAAGCAAGCGGTGTTTACCAGATGAACTTGCACCTGTTCTCTAACCTCGATCCGGAGGTTAAAGCATGATGAACTTTAAGATTATTAATATAGCAGGGATTTTTGCCCTCGCATCGATTTTCTCGGCTTGCTCCGACGAAAACCACGCCGGCGTACTCACGGAAACTGAATCCGGCACGACCATTGCAGGCATCATCATCAACGAAAACGGAACACCCGCTACAAGCGCAAGGGTGGACCTGATTTCGGCAACGCACATTGCCGCCCGCATGGCCCCCATCAAGACCGACACGACAGACGAAGACGGCAAGTACACAATAGACAGCATCCCCGCTGGCGACTACGCCTTGCAGATCAGCAACACGGAACACACGCAGTCCGCCTACATCACGCTCACTGTCGAAGACAACAAGACAAGCACCAAGAATCTCCCGCAAACGAGCCTCGAAGAGAATGCAAGCCTTGAACTCGATCTCAGCACGTACAACCTTGACAAGGGCGACACGCTCTGCATCACGGGTACGCTCAACTGGAGTGCCGTTAGCGAAAAGGATATCAAGGCCGGTTCTATCACGCTTTATGGAATCCCGCCTACAGAATTCACGAACATCATGCTCATCAAGGGTGCAAGCCACGACACAGTGTCGCGGAACGTCAAGTGGGACTTTATACCAGGAGAAAAGCTAGAGGTTTCCTCAACACAGGTCACAATCACCGTACCTGAAGAAGCCTTAAACTCCGCCAAAAAGCTCAATGGCAAAAAAACTCTCGATTCTGTAATCGTACCTGTTTCGCTCAGCACGGACATCAAAAATCCCATTCTCCTGAACAAGGATGGCGACACGCTTGCACTCTACAAGGTTTCAGGCAACAATGACGGTTACCTGACCGTCATCCCGAATTTCGATGTCGGCACATACAAGTTCACAGTCGCATCCAGCGATTCAAGCCTCCCCCCAATGCAAGTCGCCAAGGCTTACACCGAGACAAAAGAGAACTTGCGCGTCACCACGAACGATTTCAACGACAACATTGCCGGTTACAGCACTAGCCTCGGCATTAGTTTCTGGATTCAAGAAGACGGAAGCACCATCAAGAACGTCGATTCCATTTTCCTGAAATCCAACGAGAACGATGTCGTCTACCGCATGAGAACCGGAGACAATCCCGAAGATCTCTGCGTCAACTTCTGCAAAAGATACTCTTCTGACACGACTTACAAGAATAATAAAGCCAATTATTATGTTATCAAGGATTCGTTCTGTCACAAGGCTCTGGACGGCAAGCGCCACCATTTTGCGGTGTTTTTCAAATTGAACCACGTCGTGATCGCAATAGACGGAAAGATCGTTGAAGACAGCGAAATGCAAAACGCCTTCATCTTGTTCCCGGGATTCACCGTCGGAAACCACAAGCTTGAAGACCTGACCGTATTCTCGCTCGGCCCGAACTCCATTGAGCAAGCAAACGACGAAGGCTGGGAACGCCTCCATGCCTGGCTCAACGCTTACTACATCATGCAGAAGTAATAGCAGACGAGAGACGAAAGAACGCCACGATGTGGCTACAGACGAAAGATGTCATGCCCGCCTCCGAGCGGGCATTATTTTCATTGTCATCCTGAGCGAAGTCGAAGGATCTAAAGCTCTCATTATTTAACGAAATACGATTTTTTCTAGCAACTAGTAACTAATAACTAATAACTATTTTTATATATTCTCGCTTATGAAAGTTCTCGTTCACGATAGAGGTGTTTGCCTGGAATGCGCCGGCTGCGTCGGTGTTTGCCCCAAGATGGCGCTAGACATGTACGGTCTAGATTTGCAAATTGATCAGGAAAAATGCATCAAGTGCGGTCTCTGCGCAAAAGCATGCCCCGCAGGCGCCCTCAAAATACAGGAGTTGAACGATGTTCTGTAATAGCGAATATGATGTCGTCGTCATTGGCGCAGGCCCCGGCGGAAGCGTTGCCGCCAGGAATCTTTCCCGTGCAGGCCACAAGGTTCTCCTTCTCGAAAAGCGCGAGAAGATCGGCTATCCCGTGCGTTGCGGCGAAGCAAGTACCAAGCTTGCGGACTTGCAGACTTACGGCCCGATTGACGAGGACTGCATCGAAACGATTATCAACGGACTTTATATTTACGGCCCGAACGGTGTGAATATCGACCTTTCGCAGAAAGGCACGGGCATCATGCTCAACCGCGAAAAGTTCGACCCGTGGCTCGCCCACCTCGCCGCAAACGACGGCGTTGAACTCGTCACTCGCGCCCGTGCAGAATTTGTCGGAGAAGTCGAAAGCGGGACCCGCCTCGTACGCGTGAAGCTCGGCGATGGCGCCGGAGATTCGACTGAAGAAGTCCGCGCCAAGATGGTCATTGCCGCAGACGGAGTCGAAAGCCGCATCGGGCGCCAAGTCGGACTCGATTGCCTCCAAAAGCCCGGATTCACCTGCACAGGCGTTGACATCCAGGTGCAAGGCATCCTCACCAAGCCGGACTATCTCACGTTCTGGCAAGGCCACGACTTTATCAACGACGGTTACATCTGGAGTTTCCCGAAGGTCAAATCCAACGTCACGAACTTCGGCGCCGGATTTTTGATTTCGAACAATCACGGATCAAACGTCCTTGACATCACGATGGAATGGCTGTACAAGCTCTTCCCAGGTGCAAAAATCAATCACGTTGTCGGAGGCGCGATCCCCGTTTCGAGCGTTCTCAAGGATTACACGCTAGACCGCTTTGCCCTCGTTGGCGACGCCGCCCATCACACGAACCCGCTTACAGGTGGCGGCATCGCGGCCGCCATGCGCGCCGGACGGTTCTGTGCCCAGACCGTCCACGAGGGCTTCGAATGCGGCAACTTGAGCAAACAATTCCTCAAGACGTACGAAAGGCGCTGCTACGATTACTTCGGTCGCATGCACGACTTTGAATACAAGTTCCGCAGGTTCCTCCTGAACGTCAACAAGGAAGAACAGACAGAACTCTACAAGGTCCTCCAGAACTTCGCAAAGCACGGCTGCAAAAAGCGCGCCTTCTTGCAAACGCCCGTTTCCTCCGCGAAAATGCTCTACAAGTTCCTCACGTTCAAGTAGTCTGCGCATTCACCGCAAGCATCTAAGCAAAAAGCCCGAGATAAGCTCGAGCTTTGTTGCTATTCTAAAAAGCGATTTTAAACCTGTTCGTTATTATCCTTATTTTCCACCTCAGCAGAGGCTTCTGCAACAGCTTCGTTTTGTTCAGCCGATTTTTTCTTTTTACTCGGTCTATGATCCCAAATAAAGCCAATCAAGCCAAATAAGACAATACCAACAAGAATCGGATTGTTTATGATAAAATTCCAAACATAAGCTCCAACTCCCGGTTCTGTTGCTTGATAGGCAATCAAATCAAACGTATCAGAAGGATCATCGCTAAATGCCAAGCGAACAGAAAGAATCTTTTCCTTAGCAATATCAACTATAATCGTCGCGCAAGACGAATCATCTGCACAAACAGGAACACGACCTTGAAGATCGCCCCATTCCGCCTTTTTGGTCACGTCAACGCGGTTTGTCGTTTTAATGACTTCTTTCAGAATTTCCAAATCAGTCATTTTCTTTATATTCAAGAAAACTTCACCTTCATCGAGCTTTAAGAGTATCCCCTGTTCCGTAAGAACAAAGCCATCTCCGGTATAGGTGTCCTTTTCCATAGCTTCTTTAATTTTCTTTTCGGCAACAGCACCCGTAACAGCACCAACGCCAGCACCGATAAGAGTTCCAAGACCTTTCTTACCGGCATTTGCTGTAGACACCAACAACAGTACCGAAAGCAACAGAAGCAAGACGTTCGTCGATTTGAAAAAACGCATAATTTTCTCCTTTAAAAATGGACCTATAATGTAACAAAAAAAATCCCGCAGCACACGCCACGGGATTCTCGAAATTTAACTAGAAGAGACTCGAAGCCTCTCGTCTACTAAAGATCAACAACTTCAGTCCAGCCGAACGGATCTTCTGCTTCACCGAACTGGATTGCAGTGTACTTGTTGAAAAGTTCAGTGCAAACCGGACCTGGATTCACGCCGTCACCGTAAGTGAATTCCTTGCCAGCGACCGGATCCACAATCTTCTTGATCGGGGTAATCACGGCAGCCGTACCGCATTCAGCCGTTTCGCTGAATTCAGCAAGTTCTTCGAACGGAACCTGGCGACGTTCCACAGTGTAGCCGAGGTATTCAGCCAACTGCTGCAAGCTCTTATTCGTAATAGACGGCAAGATGGATTCGGACTTCGGGGTCACGTAGGTCTTGCCCTTGATGCCGAAGAAGTTTGCCGGACCGCATTCGTCGATATACTTCTTTTCCTTTGCATCGAGGTAAATCGTGCTGGAGTAACCGAGCTTCTTGGCTTCAGCAAGAGACTGGAGGCTAGCAGCGTAGTTGCCACCGACCTTCACCGTACCCGTACCCTGCGGAGCAGCGCGGTCGTAGTTGCGGCTGATCATCATGTCCACCGGCTTGAACCCGTCCTTGAAGTACGGACCCACCGGGCAAACAAACATCATAAGCAAGTATTCGTCAGCCGGCTTCACACCCACTTCAGCGCTCATACCAATGAGGAGCGGACGGATATAGAGCGTAGCACCGTAGCCATACGGCGGAACAAAGCGGGCGTTCAACTTCACAACAGTGTGGACCATTTCGCGGAAAAGTTCAACCGGCGGAACAGCCATCAAAACACGGTTAGCCGTATTCTGCATACGCTTAGCGTTTTCATCGACGCGGAAAATACGGACCTTGCCGTCCTTGCCCGTGTAAGCCTTGAGGCCTTCAAAACCTTCCTGGCCGTAATGCAAGCAAGTAGCGGCCATGTGGATGCTGATGTCCTTGGAAGAAGATACTTCAATCTTGCCCCATTCACCATTGCGGTAGTAGCAGCGAACATTGTAATCGGTATCAGTGTAACCGAAGGGGAGAGTCTTCCAATCGACATTTTTCAAATCAACTTGCATAGTATTAACCTTTTTTGCAAATGTGCATATTTAAAGGTATCATTCGGTACCGCTTGAAAAATACAATTATAAACGCCCTTTTGGCATCCCTTGTACAAAAAAAAGTGAAAAAATGACCGCTAGTTTTTAGTCATCGGTCAATAGCACCCCGTCATCCTGAGGAGCTAGCGACGAAGGATCCAGTCAAGTCTCGGTATAAGACGGGGGAAGCCTCCCCCTCGAGCGGGTGACACGCACTGACATTTCTATTTTTTATATTTGAAAAGGTATGAAAAAAAGTCAAAAGATTGACAAAGAATTGACCGCAATCAGCTTGTTTTCGGGAGCAGGAGGCTTAGATGTCGGCTTTGAATTAGCCGGATTCAACTCCGTTTTTGCAAACGAATTTGACCATGACGCAGCAGAAGCATGGCGACTTAACCGACCTTCAAAATCTCACATAATGGTGGAAGGTGATATAAAAGACCACATTACTGATTTAGACAAATTCAACGATATTGATGTTCTTTTTGGCGGCCCCCCTTGTCAAGGTTTTTCTGTCGCAGGCAAAATGGATCCTAACGACGAGCGATCCCAAATGGTATGGCTATTTATGGAAGCCGTTGGAAAAACGCACCCTAAAGTATTCGTTATGGAAAACGTAGCCGCACTTGGCTTGCTAGACAAATGGGAAAACGTTCGTAAAGGTATTGTAAAGAAAGGGGAAGATCTCGGTTACGAGGTATCATTTAGAGTTCACCATACTTCAGAATACGGTGTTCCAGAAAAACGAGATCGTGTCATCTTTATCGGCGTCCGGAAAGATGTCGGGGCCGTAGATCAGTTCTATAAAAAATTAACCGCATACAAAGCGAAACCACAAACAGCTCGTGAAGTTATCTTATCCGCAGGGAGATTTGGAGAAAAAGATAATCCTCAAACATGTACTGCAAATGTATCCCTTGCAAAAAATCCTGTTATGCGGCGTTCTCCTTACGCAGGAATGTTAGTCAATGGTGCGGGTCGTCCAATTGACTTGGACGACATCGCCCCAACACTTCCAGCATCTATGGGCGGGAACAAGACACCTATTGTTGATGAAATTGCATTACACAACGCAAATATACCCAACTGGTTCAAACAATACCATACAGATTTAATCAACGGAAAGGCGGAACCCACAAAAATCAAAATTCCTGCAACAATCCGCAGATTAACAGTAAAAGAATGCGCTGCAATACAAACATTCCCTGCCGGCTATAAATTCAGTGGCCGAAAGACCAAGCAATACAAACAGATAGGAAACGCGGTCCCATGCCGTTTTGCAGAAGCCGTAGCAAAATCCGTGTATGATGCGTATTGGGGATAACACTAATGGCCATTGACATAGACAAATCAGCAGCGACAAAATTACTTCACGAATCATATAAAGCATGTTCAAACATGCCTATAGTAAATTGTCCCATCAAGGATACTATTGATTTCGTAATGAACGGCAAGAACTGTTTGACATACCGTTATATTATGTTTACCGCTTTGCTTGCTAAAGCTGTTGATTCCAAAATTGACATTTTGTCTTTACAAGCAGGCGACACATCGATTGGCGCATATGACGCTAGATCACTTGCATCAAAAGTTGTTTATCCTTTTCAGAAAAACATTTTGGGAAATGTACTAGACGGAGCCAATAGTGATCCTTTGGTAAATAAACCAGGGCGTTTTTTACGTTTGGATAAATCTAACGCCGCCGCTGGTGGAGATCCAACAAGAGCTCTTGAACGACTATGTGACAATTTACCCAAAGTTCAAGATAGCCTTGAAGCTCGCAAATGTGTAGATTATATCGTTTCAATGTTACTTGATGCAAAAGCAGCTCGCGATTTACAGCAGTCTTTAATTCAAGAAAATTCTAGAAACATGAGCATTTTCCGCGTTCGTGAATTCATGAGCGAATTACTGGATAAGGGATTTGGCGGAGCCGCTCTTGTCATTGTAACGACGGCTCTTTATCATTTGCAATATTCGGATGACGAATACAAAATTTCAGCCCATCCCGTAAACCAATCAGGATCATCCAAAAGACAATTTAGCGATCTTGATGTATTCCGAAATGATTTGCCTTTTATAGCAACAGAATTGAAAGACAAACCGTTTTCATCCTCCGATGTTGACCATGCCGCAGAAACCGCTTACAAGGCACATGCAAAGAGTTTAATGTTTGTTGCCGGACGACAATCAACATTCGCATCACAACCTCCAACATACTTTGACAACGCCCGTAAAAAATACGCCAATAAAGGAATGTATGTTGGTGTTACATCCATAGATGACCTCCTAGATATAATTCTTTCTGCACATATCGACTTAAACGCAACTCACATAATTGAAATTATCGCTAAAACAGCGGAATCAATCGGAGCGTTAGAAGCACAAATGTGGGTGTACAAGCGAATGATTGATAAAAACTAGCTCCCAAAATCCACACATTTCGATTTTTTCCAGTCACTTTTTGTCTAGATAATGATATATTATTAAAGACAGTTTACACATAGGCGTAACAAGAAGGGGAAAAGCGAAATGAAAAATAGGATTTTCGCGTTTAACGACGCTGTCGCTTTTGAAAGGGAGCTAGCCCAGTTTAGCAACTGGTGCAAGGAAAACGGTTCACCAACCGTATTTTTCCAGATTCATTCCGAAGTGCAGGATCCAAAAAAACTAAAATCAGTCTGGAGTATCCTGGAACGCGTTTTCCCCAATGCGCCATGGTTTGGAGGCTCCACTAGCGGAAACATAGCAGACAGCGAAAAAGCCAGTGAAATTTCAGTATCCGCCATCATAATCGAAAGACCGACTACAAAATTCCAAATTTATCAGTACGACTTTTCCAAAAGATCTATCAGCGACATCGCCCAGGAAATTTCAGAAGAGACTCTGCGAACCCCCTGGGTAAAAGCCATCGAAATCTACCACTGCATACCGCCGTTTTCGACGACGCTTCTCTGCGAAGGTCTTGACGCCTTGGCTCCGGACATCCAGATTTTTGGAGGCATCGTCTGCTCCCCCGACATCACAAGCCCCAATTCCTGTATATTTTCCTCAGTAGGTGGATATAGCAAGACGGGCCTTTTAGTCGTGTTCTACGGCGGCAAGGATTTTCATGTTGAATCACGCAAGATCAGCGGTTGGAAGCCCATCGGCCGCAACTTCCACGTCACCCGTTCCCAAGGAAACGTCCTCTACGAGTTGAGCGGCCTCCCCGCTTACGAAGTGTACAACAAATACCTGAACATCCAAAACGACAAGAACTTCTTCTACAATGCGCTTGAGTTCCCGATGCTCTACGAACATAACGGAATTTCCATCGTGCGTTCCGCAGGAGCGAGCAATCCGGACGGGTCGCTCACCATGTCTTCGGATATTGACGAAGGCTCGATTGTCCGCCTGTCGTATGGCGAGCCGCAGTTGATCATTGAGAAAATCAAGGCAGAAAGCGAAAACGCAGAACATTTCGCCCCTGAAGTCCTACACATATTTTCCTGCGCCGCAAGAAAGGCTTTCTGGTCGCAACACGATCCAACTTTTGAACTTGCGTCGTTTAAGGGAATCGCCTCTAACACGGGATTTTTCTCCCATGGAGAATTTTTGCGCGAAAAAGGGCATTTGAACCAGCATAACATCACGCTCGTCATAGCATCGATGCGCGAAGGCCCGATCACAAAACGAGAACACGCCAAAAGCGAAATCATTCCCACAAAAAGAACCACACGTTTGCCACTTGCCGCCCGCATGGCCACGTTCATTCGCGAGACCTCGTTTGAACTGGAACAGATAAACAGCAGATTACGCATAATGAACGAGCACCTGCAAGATGTCGCTACGACAGACAGCTTGACAGGTCTTGAAAACAGGCTCGCATTCGATTCGCTTTTATCAACGATTAGCCAGGAAAGCTCCCAAAAGAACTTATGGACCATGTTCTTGATGGACGTGAACGGCCTCAAATACGCAAACGACACTTTTGGCCACCAAGCAGGCGACGAACTGATCAAAGCTGCGGCCAACGCCATCAAAAAAGCATACGGCGCGAGCGGAAACTGTTTTAGAATCGGAGGCGATGAATTTGCAGTAATCACACATGCTCCGCTGGACTTGCATTTCCACCTGTATTCCGCTTTACAGAATAACATCAAGGAATACAACAAAAAGGCGCTGTACCATTTGTCGATAGCGGTGGGCAAAAGTCGCCTGCATAACGATTCTGGAACGCGCAAGTCCATTAGTGACTGGAAAATGGAAGCCGACTTGAACATGTACCGCGACAAAGTGCGTTACCACAAGCCGGTAAAAAACAGCGACAATCAGAGCCTCAGGGATCTAGTTTCTTGCCTGATTTCAATCGTGGAAGCAAAGGATCCCTTTACAGCCAACCACTCCGAACGAGTGAAAGCTTTCTCGGAACTGATTGCCCGCTCCTTAGGGCTTTCGGAAAGTTCCATATCGTTGATTACGCATGCGGCGCAATTGCACGATATTGGCAAAATGGGAATCAGCGACTACATCCTTGAAAAGCCTGAAAAGCTCACCGACGAAGAGTTCGAAATCATCAAGCAACATCCGGTCATTGGCGCAAAGATTCTAATGCAATCAAACTATACACAAGAACTGGTGCAGATTGTGCTGCATCACCATGAACGTTACGACGGTCGCGGCTACCCGGAAGGTCTCAAGGGCGAAAGCATCCCGATAGGTGCCCGCATAGTAGCCATTGCAGACTCGATAGATGCCATGACGAGCAAGCGAATTTACCGTGACGCCATGTCGCTCGATTACTGCCGCAATGAAATCGAAAAGAATCTGGGCATAATGTACGACCCCGCCATCGGCAAGGTCACACTCGAACACTGGAACGAAATCGTCGATACACTGATGAACATGCGTACCGGCCGCCCCAAAGTGATCTAAATAGCAAAAAGCTCTCGGTTAATCCCGAGAGCAGTTAAAAGGCGACCCCGGCACAGCGGCCGGGGTGACAAATAGCATTATCGTTTGTCGCGATCAATCCAAGCGCGTTCCGTCTTGCCGGTGTAAATCTGGCGCGGACGGTTAATCTTGCTCTGCGGATCGTCGTGCATTTCCTTCCAGTGTGCAATCCAGCCCGGCAAGCGGCCTATCGCGAACATCACCGTAAGCATGTTCGTCGGGATGCCCATAGCGCGGTAGAGAATGCCGGAGTAGAAGTCCACATTCGGGTACAGCTTACGTTCGACAAAGTAATCGTCCTTGAGGGCGGCTTCTTCGAGCTTGATAGCCACATCCAAAAGCGGGTCGTGAACGTGTTCGCGTTCAAAGACCTGGTACATGAGCTTCTTAAGCACCTTGGCGCGCGGGTCGTAGCTCTTGTAAACGCGGTGACCAAAACCAGAAAGACGGAACGGATCGTTCTTGTCCTTGGCCTTTGCCATCACCTGTTCAATCGTCATGCCACTCTGCTGGATGCGGAGAAGCGTTTCGAGCACAGCCTGGTTTGCACCACCGTGGAGCGGACCCCACAAGGCGCAAATGCCGGCGCAGATACTTGCATAAAGGTTAGCCTGAGAGCTACCCACCATTCGAACGGTCGAAGTGGAGCAGTTCTGTTCGTGGTCCGCATGGACAATGAGGAGCGTGTTGAGCGCCTTTTCCATGATCGGATC
Source organism: Fibrobacter sp. (assembly GCF_045112255.1). Lineage (GTDB taxonomy): Bacteria > Fibrobacterota > Fibrobacteria > Fibrobacterales > Fibrobacteraceae > Fibrobacter. Next base: position 2,181 of record NZ_JBGUHR010000003.1, on the reverse strand, counting down.
CGGGTGGTACGGGCGAGCCTTACTGCTGAACATCATATTGAGGAAGTTACTGCAGTAGCTGCGTTCCGCTTCCGGGTACACGAACGGTTCACCGATGCTTGCCTTGTAAGCAAAAGCGGCAATCGTACGGATCTTGGAAATAAGACCAGCGGTCGTGAGTTCAAATGCACTTGCAATGTTTTCGTCGTCGTAAAAACGAGGCGTGAAAAGGCCAACTGCATTCACCACGGACGAGAGAATACCCATCGGGTGAGCTCCCGGCGGCATTTCACGGAAGAAATGCAGCAAGTTCTCGTGCAATAAGGCGTTTTCGGTCAAGAGAGTGCGGAAATGGCTCAACTGTTCCTGATTCGGGAGTTCACCGTAAATCAGGAGCCATGCGGTTTCCGGGAACGTCGCCTTTTCAGCGAGATCTTCGATGGAATAACCGCGATAGCGCAAAATTCCCTTTTCGCCATTGACGTATGTGATGGCACTCTTAGTACTACCGGTATTGAGGTAACCGTAGTCCAGCGTGACCAATCCAGTATCCTTGCGGAGTTTGCTTACATCAAGACCATGTTCGTTTTCAGTACCAGTTACAACGGGAAGTTCATACTTCTTTCCGTCGTAATTCAGTATTGCTGTATCGGACATAAATCCTCCGTTTTGCGCGGCATCGCCGCAGTTAGGCTTTCATCGCTACAACGCAATTATAGATATTTTCGAAGAGCTTGCCGAGCTTTTCGGTCGGGACCGCGCTGAATGCAATGCGGATAAGGCCGGAAAGCATGATCGTGCCCGTGCTGTAATCCTTGATGAGCTTCTGGCGAAGTTCTTCGGCGTCAACGCCCTTCGGCTTGATGCACATAAAGTAACCGCTGTTGCACGGCATCTGTTCAAAGGCATCCTTGTATTCCGGATGAGCAGCGAGAACTTCCTTGATGATGTCGTAGCGCTTCTTGAGCGTTGCATACTTTTCAGCCTTCTGCTGAGCGTATTCGGCGCTCTGGTAAGCAGCGAGCAAAATCTTCTGGCTGATGGACGGAGCGTTAGAGATGTTGCCACGAACCGTACCGGCAGCCTTGTCTTCGAGAGCCTTGAGCTGGGCTTCAGTTGCACCCTTGAAACCGAAGGACATAAAGCCAACGCGGAAGCCCCAAACGTAGTCTTCCTTGGTCGGGCCATCAAGCTTCACGGCGAGGAGGTTTTCGTGAGCGTCCACGAGCTTCACGAAGAGGGATTCCTTCGTCACGCCTTCTTCATAGACGAGTCCAAAGTAAGCGTCATCGAGGAGAGCGACAACCTTGTTACCGGCAGCGGCACATTCCGTGAGGATCTTTGCGATTTCGACAGCTTCCTTTTCGGTAGCAGTGTAACCCGTCGGGTTGTTCGGGAAGTTGAGGAGAACGACCTTCTTATCGGACTTGCTTGCAGCGAGGGCAGCCTTCAAGGCTTCCGTGTCAAAGCCACCGTTCTTGAAGGTGTTGAAAGTCTTGATCTTTGCGCCACGGGCGTTTTCGAACACGAGTTCGTAGTTGTCCCAGTAGAGGTCCGGGATGATGACTTCGTCGCCAGCGTCGAGGAACATGTAACCGGCGCAGCTGATAGCGTGCGTCAAAGCGGCCGTCACGACCGGATTGCTGAAGTTCTTGGAAGCAAGCGTCGGGTTCTTCTTCACGACCTGGGCCTTCCATTCCTTGCGGAGGTCCGGATTACCGAAGCTCGGAGCATAGAGGAAGGACTGCTTCGGGAGATTGAGGGACTTGAGAACGCAGTCCAAAACGAGCGGAGAACCGTCGTCTTCGAGAGCTGTACCGATAGTCGCATTGATGTCGGAGCCCTTGGCTTCGGCACCCTGGCCAAGAATACCCTTGCGCGGGAAGAAAATGGCCTTGCCCTGTTCAGAGAGCATGTCAAGAACGCAGCAACCGTTAGCGGAGAGTTCTGCATTCAAAGCTTGAGCGAGAGGATTGTAGTTCATTCTCAATATCCTGTTTTGAAATTTCCGCGGGGCAATTTAGAAAAATTGCAAGCCCCCCGCAAGATTAAAAGGACATCAAAAAAGAATTAATAATGGCTCTTCGCCAAAAATTCTTTTTGAAAAATATGAATGTACGTCATGCGGGCGGGGCCCCAGCTCGGAGTTGACGCCTACGGCGTCAGCGGCTTCACTCGGTTATGCCGGTCTGCAAGCAGCCC
>NZ_JBGUHR010000002.1:0-1607 GCF_045112255.1 Fibrobacter sp. | reverse complement strand
TTCTGGACTGTTGCCCATAGCGAACTTGCTGATCATGTCTGGTTCATCCATGAACTTCGCTGCGTCTGCGGCAGAAATGTTGCCAAGCTCGTGTGCTCTGGCCATTTCCTTCACGGTCTGTTCCGGATCGTAGTCGATCTTCTGCTTGAATGCTTCCGAATTCATCTGGGACTGCGTGTAATTGCGGAATGCGGTGAACCCAGGGATGCGTTCAAGAACGTCTTGCACATCCTTCGACAAGGTCGGCCACTTCTTCACGAGGTCAGTCCATGCCTCGTACTGGGCCTTCTGCGCGTCAGCTTCCCAGTTGCCAGTCTTTCCTTCGAGCTTGCTAGTAAGCTGTTCGGCTTGCTCCTTGGACTTTTCATCGGCAGCTTCGAGTTCGGCTTCTTTTCTTGCCGCGCTCTCGCGTTCCGCCTTGCGAATATCGGCGTCTTGGAACACCGCCGTAAGCCACGGAGCTTCATCCGTTACCAGCTTGAGCTGTGTTTCGGTAAGCGTCGTGTAGATATCGTCAATAACGTCCAAATGGTCAACTACATTGTCTTGGCCAATTTCTTTTTTGTGCAAGAACTCAATCGCGCATGATGCTCTGAACTTGTCGTTTTCGGACGGCACCTTCACATCAACCTTGTCGTGGCAATGGTTTTCGCACTTGATGCAGTTGCCTTCGCATTCGTCCTTCAGCTGCTGGTCGACTTCCGCCGCGACCTTCGCGAAAGCTTCCTTGACTGGATTGGGTTCTTCTACGCCGTCGTCCGGCGCATCTTCTTCCAATAACTCGGTGTTCGAAGTCTCGTTGACGTCTACTACTTCGCCTTCGTCCAGATCTACGTCCACAGCTTCGTCCGTCGGCACTTCATCAAACGCTTCAGTAGCCTTTTCGATGGTTTCCTTGGTGAGAGTAGGAATGTTTTCTTCATCTTCGGTGGACACTCCAGCTGCTTCCTTCATGTCGTTCACCATGTCAGTCATATCGATGCCGCTTTCATCTGCAGCTTGTTCAATGGCATCAAGCTGAGCTTTACGTCTGGCTTGCGCATCTTCATCGGCCATCAGTTCTCCGACGCTCATATCGTCGGACTTCTTCGGTTCCAATGTCTTTGCAAACAGCTTGTACTGATTAGTAATATCAGTAATACGTTCAGGATCGGGTGAATAGTTAGCATCTGCCTTGGGCTGTTCCTTCTCAGAGACGAGCTGGTCAAAGGCGTTCTGGCATTCCATCGTGGACAATGGACGAGAGGATTCTTCTGGATAATTACACATGTGGAGTGTTCCTTTTGTTTTGAATTTCCACATGATAAATTATTCTATTTCTTGAACGTATGGAACAAGTACAGAATCCAGCAGCAACAGCAGAACGCGAATCCGTAGTTGCAATAAAGCGGAATCTGCCATACGCCCGTAGTGAGGTTGTTGTCCAGCACGAACATGCCGCAGCAGATGTTCGCAAAGAACGACATCAGCACAAACAGCAAAGAAGTCCCTTCTGTGGACTTCTGCATATAAATTTTTACGATGATAGGAACGTTGACGATCGCAAAGAGAAACGAGCCGAAACCGCCAAGGAAAGGAGCTATCGAGTGGAGAAATGATTGCATGAC
>NZ_JBGUHR010000001.1:0-8021 GCF_045112255.1 Fibrobacter sp. | reverse complement strand
TGTTGAAATGTTCCGCAAGCTTCTCGACGACGCTCAGGCAGGTGACAACGTTGGTCTCCTCCTCCGTGGCGCTGAAAAGAAGGACATCGTCCGTGGCATGGTTCTCGCCGCTCCGAAGTCTGTCACTCCGCACACCGAATTCAAGGCTGAAATCTACGTTCTCACTAAGGACGAAGGTGGCCGCCACACGCCGTTCATGAACGGCTACCGTCCTCAGTTCTACTTCCGCACCACCGACGTTACCGGCACGATTCAGCTCCCGGAAGGCGTCGAAATGGTTACCCCGGGTGATACCGTCACGATCCACGTGAACCTCATCGCTCCGATCGCCATGGAAAAGCAGCTCCGCTTCGCTATCCGCGAAGGTGGACGTACTGTTGGTGCTGGCTCTGTTACCGAAATCATCAAGTAAGGAATAATCATGGCTGGTGAACGCATCCGTATTCGCTTGAAGAGCTTCGATCATCGTATGATCGACCGCTCTGCTCAAGATATCGTGAATACAGCTAAGAACACTGGGGCTCGTATTGCAGGCCCCATCCCTCTCCCGACGAAGATCCAGAAGTATACGGTGCTCCGCTCTCCGCATATTGACAAGACTTCTCGTGAACAGTTCGAATCCCGTACGCACAAGCGTCTTATCGACATCCTTGATGCTACGCCGCAAACTGTAGATTCCCTCATGAAACTTGACTTGCCGGCAGGCGTTGAAGTCGAAATTAAGGTCTAATAACAATGAACGGTATTCTCGCAAAGAAATTGGGAATGACCCAAGTGTTCACGGAACAGGGCGAATGCGTCCCTGTCACGGTTCTCGAAGCCGGTCCGTGCGTGGTCGTTTGCCATAAGACAGAAGAGAAGGACGGCTACACTGCTGTCCAGATCGGCTTTGGTCTCAAGAAGGAACAGCGCGCCAATAAGGCAGAAGTCGGCCATTTCAAGAAGGCTGACGTGGCTGTTCGTGAACACCTCGCTGAATTTGATGTCGCTGATCTCGAATCCTGGCCGGTTGGCAAGGAATTCGGCGCTGCCGACTTCGCTGATGCAAAGACTGTGAACGTCTCTGGCATCTCCAAGGGTCATGGTTTCTCTGGCACTATCAAGCGCCACGGTTTCCATAGCGGTCCTCGTTCCCATGGTACGCACAATATGCGCGAACCGGGTGGTACGTCCGCTCACTCCTATCCGGGCCGTGTTTTCCCGGGTAAGCGTATGGCTGGTCAATACGGCAACAAGAAAGTGACCGTGAAGCACCTCCAGGTCGTCAAAGTTGATGGCGACCGCAACCTGATCTTCGTCCGTGGCGCTGTCCCGGGCCCGAAGAACAGCATCATCGTGGTGAGGAAAGACTAATGGCTAGTGCAAAGCTTTTCGCCGCTACTGGCGATTTTAAGAATGATATCCAGCTCCCGGCTCTCTTCGACCAGGAAGTCAACAAGGTCTGCATGTACCTCCACATCAAGGCTATCCTGAACAACAACCGTCAGGGTACTGCTCAGACTAAGTCCAAGGGCGAAGTCAGTGGCGGTGGCCAGAAGCCGTGGAAGCAGAAGGGTACCGGCCGCGCTCGCGCTGGTCAGAACACCTCTGCAGTTTGGGTTCGTGGTGCTAAGGCACACGGTCCGAAGTCTCATGACTACTTCGAAAAGGTGAACAAGAAGGTCAAGAAGATCGCTTTCTACTCCGCTCTCGCCAACAAGGCTAGCGAAGGTAAGGTCTCCGTGTTCGAAGCTCTCAGCTTCAGCGCTCCGAAGACTAAGGATCTCCTCTCTGTTCTTTCCAAGTCTGGCATCGAACAGCGCAACGTTCTCTTCATCGTTAGCGAAAAGGATCAGAACCTCTATCTTTCCTCTAACAACATTCCTTGGTGCCGCTGCGCTCGCGTAGCTGACGTCAACACTTACGATGTTGTTCGTGCAAATAACGTTGTCATCTCTCAGGCTGCTCTCGCAGAACTTGAAGGAGGCCGCTAATGAAAGAAATTCGCGAAATCCTCGTTGCTCCGCACGTTACCGAAGAAACCATGAAGAACATGGTCAACCCGCGTAACGACGTGCACAAGTACGTGTTCAAGGTCGCCATGGACGCTTCTAAGGAAGACATCAAGGCCGCTATCGAAAAGCGCTTTGAAGTCAAGGTCGCTAAGGTCAATACTTTGATCAACCGCGGCAAGATCAAGCGCGTCCGCATGGTCGCTGGCAAGAAACCGAACTGGAAGAAGGCCTACATCACATTGAAGGCCGGGCAAAAGATTGCCGAGTTTGAAGGAGTATAACCATGGGTCTGAAATCTTATCGCCCGATTACCCCGACACTGCGTTACAAGCAGATTGGTGACCGCAAGGAACTCTCTGCTGTAAAGCCGTACAAGCCGCTTACCGAAGGTATCAAGCGTAGCTCCGGCCGTAACAATGCTGGTGAAATTACCTCCCGTCGTCGTGGTGGTGGTCACAAGAAACTGTATCGTATCATTGACTTCAAGCGTCAGTTTGCCGGTCTCTCCTGCACTGTCGAAACGATTGAATACGATCCGAACCGTACCGCTCGCATCGCTCTCGTCAAGTACGAAAACGGCAAGCGCGCATACATCATCGCTCCGGCCGAAATCAAGGTTGGCGATGTGCTGAACGCTGGTGAAGGTGCAGAATTCCGCGTAGGTAACGCAATTCCTCTCCGCGACATTCCGCTCAACACCATTATCCACAACATCGAAATGAAGCCGGGCAAGGGTGCCCAGATTGCTCGTTCCGCTGGTGCCGGTGCAGAACTGGTTGCCAAGGACGGCAAGCTCTGCCAGGTCAAGCTTCCGAGTGGCGAAGTCCGCTACATCCCGGAAGACTGCCTCGCTACCGTTGGCCAGGTTTCCAATATCGATCACATGAATGAATCCTCGGGTTCTGCAGGCCGCTCTCGCTGGCTCGGCAAGCGCCCGGCCGTCCGTGGTGTCGTTATGAACCCGGTCGATCACCCCCTTGGTGGTGGTGAAGGTCGTACCTCTGGTGGTCGTCATCCGTGCTCTCCTTGGGGTAAGAACTCTAAGGGTGCAAAAACTCGTAACAACAAGCGTACTGATAAGTTCATCGTACGTCATCGTCAGAAGAGGGCCTAATTCATGTCTAGATCCCTTAAGAAAGGTGCGTTCGTGGATTCCCACGTTCTCAGCAAGGCCCAGGCGATGGCCGGTTCCGACAAGAAACAGGCTATCAAGACCTGGTCCCGTCGTTCCACAATCGTCCCGGATATGGTCGGACTCACGTTCTCCGTCTATAACGGCAAGCAGTTCCTTCCGGTTTATGTCACCGAAAACATGGTTGGCCATAAGCTCGGCGAATTCTCCATGACCCGTACTTTCCGCGGTCACCGCAAGACTGAAACTGCTGGAGGCAAGAAATAATGCAAGCTGTTGCTAAAGTTAAAAACGTCCGTTACGGCGTTCGCAAGCTCCGTCGCGTAGTCGACCTCGTTCGTGGCAAGTCCGTCAGCGAAGCCTTCGCGATGCTCTCCATCCTCCGTACGCAGACCAAGGGTGCTCCGCTGGTTGAAAATGCTCTCAAGTCCGCTGTCGCTAACTTGAAGCAGAAGTCCGCCGCTCCGGTTTCCGCCGAAGAAATCGTGATCAAGACCATCACTGCTGATGGTGGTACGATCATGAAGCGCATTCACCCGCGTTCCCAGGGCCGTGCTTTCCGTATCGAAAAGCCGCTCTCCCACATCACCGTCGTTGTCGCAGACAAGGAGAATTAACAATGGGTCACAAAACTCATCCTAATGGTCTTCGTCTTGGCGTTATCCGCGGTTGGGAATCCAAGTGGTATGCCGAAGACAAGTTTGCCGATCTTCTCTATGAAGATATCGTGCTCCGTCGCTACTTGATGAAGCGTTTCGAACATGCCTCCCTCTCCAAGGTCGGCATCGAACGTACCGTCAAGAAGGTGAACGTTAACCTCTATACCGCTCGCCCGGGTATCGTTATCGGTAAAAAGGGCGAAGAATTGGAACGTTTGAAGGGCGAACTCCAGTTCCTCACCGGTAAAGAAATCTATATTGCAGTCCACGAAATCAAGCGTCCGGAAACTGATGCCAAGCTCGTGGCTGAAAACATTGCTCGCCAGCTCGAAAAGCGTATTTCTTTCCGCCGTGCCATGAAGCGTGCTATCCAGTCCGCTATGCGCATGGGTGTGGAAGGTATCAAGGTGCAGTGCGGTGGCCGCCTCGGTGGTGCCGAAATTGCCCGCGTTGAAAAGTATGCTGAAGGCCGCGTGCCTCTGCACACTCTTCGTGCTGACATCGACTACGCAACTGCCATCGCTAAGACCGTTTATGGTGCCATCGGTATCAAGGTGTGGATCATGCACGGTGAAAAGATCGGTAAGGACGTCATGAACGACAACAAGAGAGAGAAGTAATTATGCTGAGTCCGAAAAGAACATTGCATCGTAAGCAAATGAAAGGGCGCATGAAGGGCGTCGCCTCTCGTGGCAACTATATCGCCTTTGGCGAATTCGGTATCCAGGCTCTTGAAAAGTGCTGGCTCACCGCTCGCCAGATCGAAGCTGCTCGTATCGCCATGACTCGTAAGATCAAGCGTGGTGGTCGCGTGTGGATTCGCGTCTTCCCCGATAAGCCGATTACCCGTCACCCTGCAGAAGCCCGTATGGGTAAGGGTAAGGGCGCAGTCGAATTCTGGGCAGCCGTAATCCTCCCGGGTCGCATCCTTTTTGAAATGGGTGGTGTTGAACGCGAACTTGCCATGGAAGCTCTCCATGTCGCAATTCAGAAGCTCCCCCTTAAGTGCAAAATCATCGAAGAATCGGAGATCTAATGAAAGCACGTGAATTGAAAGAACTGGGCGTTGACCAGCTCAAGGAAAAACTGGCTCAGTTGAATCTCGATTTGTTCAATTACCGCATGACTGCGAAGCTCGGTAATTTGGAAAAACCCTCTGTGATTCAAGCTGCCCGCAAGGACATCGCCAGAATCAAGACCATCCTCAGCGAAAAGGCCAAGGCATAAGCCGGCAGGAGCAGGAAATGGAAAGAAACCTTCGTAAAGTCAAGCAGGGTATCGTCTCCTCCGACAAGATGGACAAGACGATTACGGTTGTGGTCGAAAACCGCAAGCGTCACCCGATGTACAACAAGATCATGACTACGACCAGCAAGCTCAAGGCTCACGATGAAAAGAATGAAGCCGAAGAAGGCGACTTGGTCGAAATCATGGAAACTCGTCCCCTCTCTGCAACGAAGCGCTGGCGCCTCGTCCGCATTGTGGAAAAGAAGAAGTAAACTCCTGGAGTAAGGCGAATATGATTCAAGAAGAAACCAGACTCGTCGTGGCCGATAACAGTGGTGCCAAGGAAGTCGCCTGCATCCGTGTTTTGGGTGGCACAAACCGTCGCTATGCTAGCATCGGTGATGTCATCAAGGTAGCCGTTAAGGACGCTATCCCCCAGAGCAAGGTGAAGAAGGGTTCCGTGGCCGACGCCGTCGTCGTCCGCACAGCTAAAGAAATCGCACGTCCGGACGGAACGTTCATTCGTTTCTCCGACAACGCAGTGGTTCTCATCAACAAGGATGGCGAACCGCGTGGAACCCGTATTTTTGGACCGGTGGCTCGTGAACTCCGCGACAAGAAATACATGAAGATCATCTCCCTCGCACCTGAGGTTCTGTAATGGCTAACATCAAGAAGAATGATAACGTCAAGGTGATTTCCGGTGCCAATAAGGGCAAGACCGGCACCGTGATCAGTGTCAAGGATGGCAAGGTGACCGTTTCTGGCGTCAACGTCTGCAAGCGTCACGAAAAGCCGTCTCAGACCAATCAGACTGGTGGCATCGTTGAAAAGGAATTGCCGATCGACATTTCCAACGTGATGCTTCTCGAAGGCAACACTCCCGTTCGTACCCGCATCGTTCGCGAAAAGGGTAAGAAGGGCGTTCGTACCAGTGTCAAAACTGGAAAGGCTGTGTAAGGTAACGCAATGAACCAGATGAAGCAATTCTATCTCGAAAAGGTCGTTCCGGCCTTGCAGCAAAAGTTTGCCTACAAGAACGTGATGCAGATTCCGCGTCTCGAAAAGATCGTGCTCAACATGGGCGTGGGCGCCGCTTCCCAGAACCGCAAGATTCTCGACGAAGCTGCTGACACTCTCACTGCTATCACCGGTCAGAAGGCTATTGTCACTAACGCTAAGAAGGCTGTCGCTAACTTCCACCTCCGTGAAGGTATCGGCATCGGTGCTAAGGTCACACTTCATGGCGACAACATGTGGGACTTCCTCTATCGTTTCATCAACATCGACCTTCCGCGTGTCCGCGACTTCCGTGGTCTCGCACGCCGTGGCTTTGATGGCATGGGTAACTTCACCCTCGGCATCAAGGAACAGACGATCTTTGTTGAAATCGACATTGACAAGATTTCCCGTACCTTCGGTATGGACATCTCTTTCGTCACCTCCGCTAAGACGGACGACGAAGGCCGTGCCCTCCTCGAAGAACTTGGACTCCCCTTCAGGAAGTAAGGTAATACCATGGCAAGCAGAAGAATGATTGAAAAATGCAAGCGTACTCCGAAGTATACCGTTCGTGGGTACAACCGTTGCAAGCGTTGCGGTAGGCCGCACGCCTTTATGCGCCGCTTTGGCCTTTGCCGTATTTGCTTCCGCGAAATGGCACTCGCCGGCGAAATCCCCGGTATCACAAAGTCGTCTTGGTAAGGAGAGTATAAAATGGCAATGACAGATACTATCGCCGATATGCTCACCCGTATCCGCAATGCCTCTACGGCAAAGCTCCCCGTGGTGGACATTCCTGCCAGCAATCTGAAGCGTGATATTGCACGTGTGTTGCAGGAAAAAGGTTTCATTAAGAAGTTCGTCGTCGTTGATGACGGTAAGCAGGGCATCCTCAAGGTCCTCCTCCGTTACACGAAGGGCGAATCCGCTATCCAGGGCCTCCAGCGCGTTTCTACGCCGGGTCTCCGTCACTACGTTGACGTGGCCAAGCTTCCGCGCGTTCGCAACGGCCTCGGCTATGCTATCATCTCCACATCTAAAGGTGTCATGACTGACCACGAAGCCCGCGAACTCAAGGTGGGTGGCGAAGTCATCGCAAAGGTATGGTAAAGATGTCCCGTATCGGTAAAGCTATTATCACTATCCCGGCTGGCGTTAAGGTTAACGTCAACGGTCAGAACATCAAGGTCGAAGGCCCGAAGGGCAAGCTCGAAACGACAGTTCACGAACTCATCTCCATCAACCTCGATGGCGACAAGCTCTCCTTCACCCGCCCGAATGATGAAAAGTTCACCCGCGCTATGCACGGCACCACTCGCGCTCTCGTCAACAACATGGTCGAAGGCGTGACCAAGGGTTTCCAGAAGACTCTCGAAATCGTTGGCGTTGGCTACCGCGTCGAACAGAAGGGCAAGGACCTCAACTTGGTTCTCGGCTTCTCTCATCCGGTGATCTTCAAGGCTCCGGAAGGCGTTGAACTGAAGGCTGTTGATCCGCTGAAGATCACGATCTCCGGCATCGACAAGCAGAAGGTTGGCCAAGCTGCAGCAGAAATTCGCAAGTACAGAAAGCCTGAACCGTATAAGGGCAAGGGCATCAAGTACGCTGGCGAAATTGTGCGTCGCAAGCAAGGTAAGAAGACAGGTAAATAAGGGTAAACTATGACTGCAATTGCTAAAAAAAGAATCCAGTCCAGAATCGCACGCCACGAACGCGTACGCAAGTCTGTTGTCGGAACTGCAGAATGCCCTCGTTTGGCTGTTCGCCGTTCCTTGTCTCACATGATTGCCCAGATCTTTGATGACGAAAACAACAAGTCTGTCGCTCAGGTCACCACAGCTTCCAAGGAATTCCAGGGTAAGTTTGGTGAAATGACGAAGACCGAACAGGCTAAGCAGCTCGGTCTCCAGATTGCTGAACTCGCCAAGTCCAAGGGCATTGAATCCGTGGTCTTCGACCGCGGCGGTTACATCTATCACGGTCGCGTTCAGGCTCTCGCTGAGGGAG